>JADKCK010000012.1 GCA_016718845.1 Sphingobacteriales bacterium | reverse complement strand
ATAGATAAGCCCAAAAATAGCTGCGTAGCAGTGTAATATGGGTAACAGGATAATAGTTGCCTGTTTCAGGCACTCCGTAGGAGGGCAATATGTTGTAAGTATAACAAGCATTTACCTCAACTCACCAAAAAACAAACCGCAAAGGTACAAAAAAAACACAAAAAATTAACTATTTGGTAAAAAATAAAAAACAAATGCTTAAATTAAATCCCAAAATAAATAAAATGTAGCGTAAAATAAACAACTTTTTCAAGCTAAACTTTATTTTGCAAACAACAAGCATTTAGATGCAGGTGTGTACATAAAAAATGCAAGCACAAAAAGCTAAAAAATAAGGTCAAAAGGTGCAAATAAACAGCCAAACTGCATAGTTATACAACCAAAGTATTTAGTTGATGAATCAAGTACTCCAGATGATGAAAAAAAGTGTTTAGTTGATGAGTCAAGTACTCCAGATGATGAAAAAAAGTGTTTAGTTGATGAGTCAAGTACCCCAGATGACGAAAAAAAGTGTTTAGTTAATGATTCAAGTCGTTTAGTTAATGAAAAAAGTTCTACAGTTAATAATTTCGGGGAATATGTTAAGAGACTTAACTATTTTTATGGACATCTGGCTTATTTGCTTGTGTAACTGGTTTATTGGTTTTATCAACTAAAGTATTTGGGCGTTTATCGATGTTAATGACGGTTTTATCTGCCCAAAAACCTTTGCAATAGTAGTTATTTACTTGACTACCAAAAAGCCTTACCGATAGACATATCGGTACTACCAGATTGCCAAACAAACTTACACCTACATCTGCCCAAAAACTTTTGCTATGGGTGATACTTGCTTACCCACCAAACAAACTTACACCTACATCTGCCCAAAAACTTTTGCTGTGGGTGATACTTACTTACCCACCAAACAAACTTACACCTACATCTGCCCAAAAACTTTTGCTATGGGTGATATTTGCTTATCCACCAAACAAACTTACACCTACATCTGCCCAAAAACTTTTTTAATGGGTGATGTTTGCTTATCCACCAAACAAACTTACACCTACATCTGCCCAAAAACTTTTGTAATGGGTGATATTTGCTTATCCACCAAACAAACTTACACCTACATCTGTCCAAAAGCTTTTGCAATAGTAGTTATTTACTTGACTACCAAAAAGCCTTACCGATAGACATATCAGCACTACCAGATTGCCAAATAAACTTACACCTACATCTGCCCAAAAACTGTTGTAATGGGTGATGTTTGCTTATCCACCAAACAAACTTACACCTACATCTGCCCAAAAACTATTTTAATGGGTGATGTTTGCTTATCCACCAAACAAACTTACATCTACATCTACCCAAAAACTTTTGCTATGGGTGATACTTGCTTATCCACCAAACAAACTTACAACTGCATCTACCCAAAAGCTTTTGCAATAGTAGTTATTTATTTGCCTACCAAACAAACTTACTGATAGACATATCGGTACTACCAGATTATCAAATAAACTTACACCTGCATCTGCCAAAAATAAACAAGTAATAATTTTTTTTAAAAAACAAGGGTATTTTATCTGCCAAAATAACAAATTGGCGTACCTTTACCTCAAATTTTAGCTATGAAACAACTAATTTGGCTGCTTATCGTAGCATTTTATACGCCTATGGTAGTATTTGCCCAAGCTAATGCACCTATTTGTAACCAAAACGGAGATTGGAAACAGGTAAAAATAGTAACTTCTCCCGAACAACATGCCGGTTTTGTATCGTGCGTATATGCTATGCCGCATAACATAAATGTTATTTTTGCCGGCTCGCACTCGGGGGGCTTGTGGAAAACTACTAACGGCGGCATCAATTGGCGTTGCGTAACCGACTCGCTGCGTTTGGCAGGCTTAGGGGTAAATTGTGTGGTAGCTGACCCTAAAAACCCTAATATTATGTATCTGGCGGCGGGCAACTCGGTGGGTTTTTACCAAAACTTTGGCATTGGCATACTAAAAAGTACCGATGGCGGCGAACATTGGACAACCACAGGGCTTACCTGGAACGCCTACTACGGAGCCGTTGCTACTAAAATAATTATTGACCAACAAAATACAGATGTTGTATATGCTATCAGTCGCGAAAAAATATTTGGCACTACCAACGGGGGTACAAATTGGACTACTTTATTGGACATAAGCGGTAGCCCAGATGGTTTTTACGACATTAGGTTTATCCCCAACACGCCCTATATTGTAGCGGCTACCAAAGTGCCTACTGGCTCGTATCCCACAGGTGCACGCATTTATGTTACAACCGATAGGGGCAAAAACTGGGTAAATATATCGCCCAACAAAACTAATGTGGTGCAGCCCAATAAGCTACATTTTTATACCAATCGGTATTATATTGCCACCACAAAAAGTAGCCCCAACAAAATTTTTGCTATTTTTAAGGACTATGATTTTGCCTACAAGCTGTATGGTACGCCTTTTTTAAGCTATGATATTGCCGACACCACCCCACAATGGCAAATTATTAACGCCAATGCTGTATCGGCGGGCTTAGATGGTAACGACGCCGTTTTTGAAATTAGCGACAGCAACGCAGCTATTATCTATACGGGCAAGGTTAGTTTAACCAAATCGGTAAATGCTGGGCTTGTTTTCCAACAGGTTTACAACACCTTACATGTTGATGTTAGGGCTTTGCAACTATATGGTACAAGCAACAACGGCACTAACGACACCCTTTTTGTGGGTAACGACGGCGGCGTAGGGCGTAGTTTTGATGGCGGTAAAACTTGGGAAAGCCTTAATGGTTTGGATTTGATTGTCACCGAATTTTTTGACATTGCCACCTCGTCTATACAGCCAAACTTAGTAGCTGGAGGCACTCAAGATAATGGTTTTTTAAGGTACGATAATGGCGAAACGCAACATTTAGGTACTGGCGACGGCGGACATACGGTTATTGATTGGAGCGATGCTAACCAAATTTTTTTCAAGGATAATTGGTCGAAAGGTTTGGTTTGTAAATCTATTGACAGGGGTAAAAGCATAGCTAACAACATAGAAACGATACAAAACGGGCTAAATTTCGACGATTTTTTACTTACTCAACACCCACAAAAAGCTAATTTGCTGTATCTTGCCAAAGATAATGTGTTTGAAATAATTGACCATACGTTGCCCGATGAACAAAACCCTTTGCTTTTATACAATTTTACGGATAAAGATAGTATTGAGATAGATAAAAAAAGGCATAAAATACAGCTTTTTGATGCTCGGGCTATTGCCGTAGCTACATCTAACCCAAACGTAATTTATTTGGCGGCAATTGTAAAATATGGTAAGCAATGGGAGAGTATAAATGCCTTGTTTGGAAGTAAAGATGGCGGTAAAACTTGGCATTTTTTGTCCAAAAGTTACTACCAAATTAACACCATAACCATTGACCCCAAAAACGAACAACGTTTGTGGATAGGTTTTGGGGGTATGGATAGGGTTGATGATGTTGGAATGGAGGCTAATGGCGAACACCGCATTGCCGTATCGAGTAATGGCGGTAAAATGTTTAGCGATGAGGTATCTAAAAGCAACGGATTGCCCCCTTTTGCCGTCAATACGCTTATCTACGAGCGTGGCAGCAACGACGTACTATATGCTGGCACCGATGCAGGGGTTTTTAGGTACGATGTGGCAACTAACACCTGGGTTTGTTTTAACCACAACTTGCCCGTTTGTATTGTCAGCGACCTCGAAATTGATTACTGCAAACGCCAACTATATGCCGGCACCTTTGGGCGAGGTGTGTGGCAAACCGCCTTACCTGCCCTAAACCACAACACACCCGAATGGATTAACAAAACAAGTGTTATCGGCGTCGGAACGGTTGTGAATGCCGCCAATGATATTAGAATTAAACAAGGGCAAGATTTAATTGTAGAAGGAACGCTTAACATGGCTGCCGAAACGAGTATCATCATCGAAAAAAATGCTCGATTGATTGTTAGTGGTGGTACTGTCACTAATTTATGTGGTGATACATGGCAAGGTGTAAAAATTTTAGACGCCAATAACACTAAACGCAACAAAATAGTAATTGAAAAGAACGGAGGAAGGGTTGTTAATTATTGATTATTGATTATTAATTATGAATGCAGCCAATTTGTTTGTGTCTGCTTACTTAAAACCTTTATCTGCTTACTTAAAACCTTTATCTGCTTTATAAAAAATGCTGTTTAATAATCAATAATCAGCGACTAACTGTTCATAATCAATAATTGATAATCAATAATCAAAACAAGCAATGTTTTTTTCTTTCTTTTTGCTTTTTGTTTACGTTATTTTGTTTGCTTACGCGATAACTAAATGCTCGTTTTTTACAAAAAGTGGCATTACTACTAAATATTTATTATTAGGATACGGCATTAAGTTGTTTGGCGGCTTTGCGTATGGATATATTTACTCGCATTGGTACAGTGGTGGCGATACTTGGGAGTATTTTGATTGCAGTAAGTTAATGCACGATGCATTTTATGTAAATCCGCGATACTATTTTCAGTTGGTATTTGGGTCGTGCAACTATACCCCAACCGATGCCGAGTTTTTGAAGATAATTACACCTATTGCCCATTGGTCGGACGAGCGGACGTACTTTATTTTACGGATAAATGCCATCTTGCAATGGTTTTCGTTTGGCAATTACTATGTGCATACGGTGTTTTGGGTATTTTTTTCGATGCTTGGCACAGTTGCTTTTTATCGGACATTAAAAGTGTATTTCCCCAATTACACCATATTTATGTATGTGCTATTATTTTTGCAACCGTCAATATTTTTTTGGGGTTCGGGCGTACATAAAGACGGATTGACGCTAATGGCATTAGGTTTGTATGTATTTGCTTGTCAAAAAATACTGTTTGACTATAAAAAGTGGCAGTTTTATGGTGTAATTATCCTATGTTTAGGTATGTTTTACTATTTTAGACCGCACTTGGTGTTGTTGTTATTACCCGCTACCATAGCTTGGTTTTTAAGCGAGTGGTATAAGTGGCAAGCAAAGTATACATTTGTGGCAACATACTTGGTGTCGGCATTGTTGTTGGTGTTGTTAAGCTACCTATCAATGGATTTAAACGTGTTTAGAAAACTGATGCAGATACAGTACGTATTTATATTGTACCTACATGGCGAGGGCGACATATCGATACCTTTTTTACAACCAACATGGCAAAGTGCTTTAGTAAATGTACCAACGGCGTTGTACAATACCCTTATTACGCCCTTCACAAATGGCATTTATCGCTCAATACAACATCAGTTAGCCACCACCGAAAGCCTTGTTTTGTTGTTGTTGATACTTTGGGCAACAATAAGTTACTATTTTCGCCCCATTAAATTAGTGGCGTTTTGGTATTTTTGCATAGCTTTATCCATTACCTTTTTGTTGTTAATAGGATTAACCACCGACAATATAGGGGCAATAGTGCGCTACCGAACTATTATATTACCCCTATTAACGCCTGCATTAGGCATATTAACAGGCTTAACCAACCAGCGGTTAGGGATAAAAGAATAGGCATTGGGGTTTTATAATCAATAATCAATAATTAATAATCAATAATTGGCATGCCTTATTTTGTTCGTTCTTCTTTTTTGCTTCGCAACATTGTTTATCCCCATGCTTAGGTGGCGTTACAAAACCAACGAAAAAGTAATTTATCTAACTTTTGATGATGGACCCATACCCAACGTAACACCTTGGGTACTTGAACAATTAGCTTTACACCAAGCCAAAGCTACTTTTTTTTGTATTGGCGATAATGTACAAAAAAATGGAGCTATTTATCAACAAGTAATAAATAGCGGGCATAGGGTTGGCAATCATACACAGCAGCACTGCAATGGTTGGGCAACCGACAAGGCAACTTATTTAGCCGATGTAGTAGCTTGTAGCGGTTTGGTACAAAGTTCGTTGTTTCGCCCCCCTTATGGGCGCATTAGCAGGGCGCAAATAAAGGCAATTTTGGGTGATGAAGCGGGTATTGGCATTAACCAAATAATTATGTGGGATGTTTTAAGTGCCGATTTTGACACACAAATCACCCCCGAACAATGTGCTGCCAATGTAGTACGTAATGCAAAGGCAGGCTCAATTGTTGTTTTCCACGACAGTGAAAAAGCTTTCCCTCGTTTACAACATGCCTTACCTGTTGTATTAAGTTACTTTGGCAACTTAGGTTTTAGGTTTGATATTTTACCTTAAGGCACAAAAAAAACCCTCGATAGCATGGTGCTTTCGAGGGTTTTTTTTGTTGGCTGGATGGGTTTTGGGGTTGTTTGTTTGCTAGTCACTTTCATCTGCAAATTTACAATCCGTATCGTACAGATTTAAGCCCGCAGCGAGCAGCCGAAAGCCTGCATCGTACAACTATCCTGCTACCTTTAGCATTTTTAGTTTATCTTTACTTAGTTTTGATTGGGCATAAGCCAAATCTATGGTAAAGCTTTTCACGTTTGTTTCTGAGGGCAGTTCGAACATAGCATCGGTCATGATATTTTCGCAGATAGAGCGAAGCCCACGCGCGCCCAATTTTAGTTCTAGGGCGTTATTTACGATAAAGTCGAGTGCTTCGTCGGTAAATGTTAGGTCAATATTTTCCATTTCGAACAGTTTTTTGTACTGTTTTACTAAGGCGTTTTTAGGTTGGGTAAGTATCATGCTTAGTATAGGTGCGTCGAGTGGCTCTAAGTAGGTAAGTGCTGGCAGCCTGCCCACCAATTCGGGTATCAGCCCAAACGATTTAATATCTTGTGGGCTAACGTACTTGTATAGGTTTTCTTTTTTGTTACTTTCGGTGGCGTTTTCGTTGTTAAACCCAATTTGTTGAGTACGCACACGTCTGCCAATAACTTGTTCTAAGCCATCGAAGGCACCGCCGCAAATAAACAAGATGTTTCGGGTATTTACGGTAACTAATTTTTGTTCGGGGTGTTTTCTGCCGCCTTGTGGTGGCACAAGTACTTCCGAGCCTTCGAGTAGTTTAAGTAAAGATTGTTGAACGCCCTCGCCTGATACATCGCGGGTGATAGAAGGATTATCGCGTTTGCGGGCTATTTTGTCAATTTCGTCAATGTATACGATACCTTTTTCGGCGGCAGCTACGTCGTAGTCGCATACCTGTAATAGGCGGCTAAGTATGCTTTCTACATCTTCGCCTACGTAACCAGCTTCGGTAAAAACGGTGGCATCAACGATGGTAAAAGGCACGTTTAGGTATCGGGCAATGGTGCGTGCCAATAATGTTTTACCAGTACCTGTTGGCCCAACGAGTAAGATGTTTGATTTTTCGATTTCTACATCGCTATCGGTTCGTTGATTAAGGCGTTTATAGTGATTATATACGGCAACAGAAAGTACTTTTTTGGCATCGTTTTGCCCAATGATGTATTCGTCGAGGTATTCTTTTATTTTAACGGGTTTAAGGTTGCGGTTTAGGCTAAATTTAAATCCGGTTTTTTCTTTTCTATCGCGCATTTCTTCGTTCACGATAGTTTGAGCTTGTTCTACACAAGCGTCGCAGATATGTGCTTCGATACCCGATATGAGCATGTTTGCTTCGTTTTTGGGTCGTCCGCAAAACGAGCAGTGAAGTTCTTCCTTTTTTCGTGCCATTTAAAAAAAGAGGTATTAAGGTTGTTAAATTATTAGGAGGTTGTTTTATGTTGTGTAAAACTTAAAGCTAACAGCTAAGAGCCATTAGCTTTAAGTTTAAAATCCACAAGCTGTGTTTTATTTTGCTGGTCGTATCAATACTTCGTCTACCAATCCATATTCTTTGGCTTCTTCCGATTTCATCCAGTAGTCGCGGTCGCAATCGGCTTCTACTTTTTCGTAAGATTGACCTGTGTGTATGGCGAGTATGTCGTACAATTCTTTTTGGAATTGTTTGATAAGGCGATATGATATTTCGATGTCGCTTACTTGACCTTGCGAGCCACCCATTGGTTGGTGTATCATTACGCGGCTGTGTTTTAGGCAGGTACGTTTGCCTTTGGCACCGGCGGCTAACAATACGGCGCCCATTGATGCAGCCATACCTGTACAGATAGTGGCGATGCTTGGGTTTACGTATTGCATGGTGTCGTAGATACCTAAGCCAGCAATAACCGAACCGCCTGGGCTATTGACGTAAATTTGCACGTCGCGCTGTGGGTCGGTGGATTCGAGGAATAGCAATTGAGCCTGAATAACATTGGCGATATAGTCGTTGATACCTACGCCAAGGAAGATAATACGGTCCATCATCAATCGAGAGAACACGTCAATGGCTGTTGCATTGAGGGGGCGTTCTTCGATTACGGTGGGGGTAAATGCCATAGGATGTATTCCTTGCACTACGCCTTCTATGTGTTTGTCTACATGTATACCACCCATGCCGCGATGTTTTACGGCATAGTCCCTAAATTCTTTACCGAAGTGCATAATTGTACTGTTTTTGAGTCAAAAAAAATAAAACTACCTGACAAGATGAGCAGGTAGTTTTATGTGGCAAAAAAAAAGCCAAGTTTTAAAAAAAGGCTTATTTGGTATAAAATAAAGCCATTTTGACTGAATTGTATCTTGGATAAGCCATTTTGTCTATTGGGCGTGTAGTTTAGCAAACTCGTCTGCTGTTATGTCTTGCTCAATAGGGGTTATTTTTTGGGATAGTACTTGGTTTACTTTAAATTGCAAAACACCTGCTGCCACTTGGTTAACGTATTTGGGGTCTTCGAGGCGTTTTTGGATGTATTTTTCCCATTCTGGGGTTACATCGTACATGCCATATTGCATCATTTGGGTTTGCAATTCGGCGTATGCATAGTTTTCTATGTCTTCGTCTTCTACGCTTATGCCTTCTATCGAGGCTATTTTACCTCGTATGATGCTTAGGCGTGTTGATTCTATGTATTTGGGATAGCGTTGTTCTACTTCCTGGTCGCTTAGTGGTTTTTTGTCGCTACCGCCTGTTACCTGCATGTATTTTCGGATAAAGGATTCGGGCAGGCTAAGTGGCGTATTTTTGATTAAATGTTGCTCAATGTCTTTTAAAAACTGGTTTTCGGACAGTTGGGCGAAGTCGTGTTGTAGTTTTTCGCTAATTTTGGTTCTAAACTCTTCTTCGGTTACAATGGGGTCGGTGAATACTTTTTCGTAAAATCCTGGGTTTAGTTCGGGTAGTTCGTAGCGGGTAATTTCGGTAATTGTTGCCTGGTAGGTGTTGGGTAAATTATCGGTATAGCCATCTTTTAAACCTAAAACAACACGTGCAATTAGGTTATTTTGTTGTTCAAAGGCATCAAATACGTTTATTGGAGCACTTTGGTTGATTGCCAAACCGATTAGTTTTTGGCGTTCGGTTTCGTTTTTAAAATCCGATACGTTTAGGTCTAAGGTGTGGCTAATGCCGTCGGTTTTTACATTACCTGCTTCGTCTGTTTCTTGAAACAAGATTTTTATGGTATCGTTTTCTTCTACGGTAGCGTCTTCGGGTTTAGTAACTTCGCTTGAACGTTTGCGTAATTCGGTTATTTCTTCGTCTATGTCTTTTTCGGTAATGGCAATATTGTATTTAGTTAGGCTTATAGTGCTATAGTCGGGTGCGTCGAACTCGGGCATTAATCCAAACTCAAAGGTAAAGGTATAGTCTTTGGCTAATTGGGGTTCTATGCGTTCTGCATCACCTACTTGAATGGCTTCGCCTAAATAAACAAGTTTTGTTTCTTGTACGTATTTAACAAGGGCTTCGTTGAGTAGTTTTTTTAGGCTTTCGTCTATTACTTGTGCTCCAATCATTTTTCGGATCATTGGTTGTGGCACCATTCCGGGTCTAAAACCGGGCATTTTTGCTGTTTTGGCAAATTCTTTTACTTTCTTTTTCAACTCGGGTTCGTAGTCGGCTGCCTCAACGGTTATGTCTAGTAGCAAGAGGTGGTCGTCTGTATAAGTTGGCTGGATAAGCATGTTGTAGAAAAGTTTTTTTTTGAAAGTTGTAAGTCGTTATTGCGTTTGTTACGCTATTTTGCAAAAAAATAGGTAATCTTTTTGATGGTGCAAAAAGAATACCTATTTGGCAAAACAGAAAAATAATGTACGGATGAAGGGACTCGAACCCCCACGCCAAAGGCACTAGATCCTAAGTCTAGCGCGTCTACCAATTCCGCCACACCCGTATTAGTGTTCGTTTGCGGGTGCAAAGGTAGGTAATTGTTTTGGGGTTTTCATCTTTTTGTGCAACTTTTTTTGTTTTTTTTTGAAAAAAATTTTCTTTTGGGCATTTTAGGGGTGTTTTTATGCTTTTTGGGGGTATTTTGAGCTTAAATTGCAGGGTTTTAGGGTTGTTTAATATATTTTTAAAAAGATGGTTTTATTTGGGTTGATGGGGTTAAGAATTTGGTTTGGGGGGATAAAAAAATCCTCAAGAATTTTCTTGAGGATTTTTTGCTTAATCGCCAAACAAGCCTAAACCTTGTATGTCGGTTCGTTTGTTTAGGGTGGCGGGGTTGATGCTCCATTTGCCTGCCATATACAATACCAAATCTAGGTTTGGGTAAATGAGGTCTTCTTGTGCAAAGTAGTCGTCTTCTTGTGCTTCGGGAGAAAGGGTGTCCACCAGACGCCTGGGTTCAGCAGCAGTTGGGTTTCCCTCAACTATCAGGTTTTCACCCTCCTCGCCGAGCCACGCATAAGCACGCTCTATGTTGCCATTTGCGGCGCGCATCCAGCAATGATAGTCGGCTCGTGTGTGGCTGCAAAAATACTGCGCTTCTCCGAATTTTGCGCTAAATTGCTGAATTAATTTTTTACCAATGTCGATAGTTTCTGTTAAGGTATCTGCCATAAAGCCCCAACCTACTACTAATATCCATCCGTCTATGGGTGGTGTTACAAAAATGCCGCCTTGGTTAGGGCTGCGTTCTTCTAAACCTTCGTACCAAGTGGCGGGGTGTAGGTTTTCTAGTTCTAGTAGTTGGGCTATTTGTTGTTGGTCGGTGGTGCGTATTGCCATCCATAGGCGGTTGGCACCAAACGATACGGGTGGGTCGGCTTTTTGTTTGGGTGGGGTGGTTATGGGCGGCGGTGCCTCAATGATAGGGGCAGGCGGCGGTGTTTCTATCTTTGTTTCTTCGATAGATTGGGTGACGGTGTTACCTTCGGGCAATGCTTCTATATCTTCGTCTTCTTCGTTGCCGCCAATGGCTGGGGGGCTTTTAGTTTCTTTGGTAAGAATACCATAACCCAAATACATAATCATTAAAAGGCTAACTATGGCTAAAAAAGTGGTCATTGTCATAGGTTAAATAGGGGAGATAATAAGTGGATAAAGAGATTTTATTTAAATGGCAAACTTTATTGTTGCCAATAAGCTACTTGCTTACGATACGGTTTGATGTTATGTTTGTGGTGCGCTTAAGTGCTTTGGGGGTGCCCCCTACTTGCCGAGTTTAGGGAGTGCCAAACATCACCCCCAAAAAAGACATTTACCGCGTCAAGCGGGGCGGTGCAAGCTGTTAGGGGTGGGTTTGGCTTAATGTTTGGGCTTTATTGTTTTAGATGTGAATGGCTCGGTTGGCGGTGGCTGCCAAACATGCTTCGCGCATTGCCTCGGTAAAGGTGGGGTGTGCGTGGCTCATGCGGGCTATGTCTTCGGCAGATGCTCGGTACTCCATGGCTACTACTGCTTCGGCAATAAGGTCGGCAATGCGTGGCCCTATCATGTGTACGCCTAAGATTTCGTCGGTTTGGGCATCGGCAAGTACTTTTATAAAGCCGTCGGTGTCCATGCTGGCGCGGGCTCTGCCGCTTGCTTTAAACGGAAACTTACCTACTTTGTATTTACGTCCTTGTTGTTTTAGTTCTTCTTCGGTGTGTCCTACGGCGGCTACTTCGGGCCAGGTGTATACTACGCCCGGAATAAGGAGGTAGTTGATGTGTGGTTTTTGTCCTGCCATTATTTCGGCTACAAAGGTACCTTCTTCTTCGGCTTTGTGGGCAAGCATGGCTCCTTTTATAACATCGCCGATGGCATAAATACCTGTTATGTTGGTTTGCAGATGATTATCTACCTCAATACGTCCGCGATTATCGGGGGTAATGCCCACTTTATCTAAGCCTAAGTTGTCGGTATAGGGTCGTCTGCCAATGGCTACTAGGCAATACTCGGCGGTAAAATTGACGGCTTCTTGTGTTTTTTGGTTGGTGGCTGTTACAGTTACATCGTTGCCGTTATTGGTAACGGCGGTTACACCATGACCAAGGGCAAACTTGATGCCTAATTTTGCCAGCGATTTTTGCAGTTCTTTGCCCAATTCGGCATCCATGGTGCCAATTATCGAGGGCATAAACTCTACAATGGTTACTTGTGTACCCAAGCGGGCATATACCGATGCCATTTCGCAACCAATTACGCCGCCGCCAATAACCACCATTGTTTTGGGTATGTTGGGTAGTTTTAGGGCTTCGGTGGAGGTGATAACGCGTGTTTTATCGATGGTGATAAAGGGTAGGGTAGATGGTTTTGAGCCTGTGGCTATAATTACCTTGTCGGTCTCGATGGTTTGTAGGCTATTGTCGGCGGCGGTGATGTTTATGTGGTGACGGTCGGCAAACGAGCCGTGACCATGATAAACGTCGACTTTGTTTTTTTTCATTAAAAAGCGCACACCTTCGCTGGTTTGCGACACTACTTGGTCTTTGCGGCGTACCATTTGTTCAAAATCTACGCTCATGCCAGCTATATTAATGCCATGTTCTTTGAACTGATGAACGGCTTGGTGATAATGCTCGGTAGAGTCTAACAGGGCTTTTGAGGGTATGCAGCCTACGTTTAGGCAAGTGCCGCCCAATGCGGGGTAGCGTTCTATGATAGCGGTTTTGAAGCCCAATTGTGCGCAGCGTATGGCGGCTACATACCCGCCCGGACCCGAACCGATAATGGTTACATCGTATTGCATGATGAAGTGTTGTAAATTAGGGGGCAAAGATAAGCAATAATTGGCAATTAGGGCAATAGTAAGGACAGTTTTTAAAAAACTATTGAATTTAAGGGGCTAAAAAATGCCCAACACTTGTAGTTAAGCGTTGGGCATTGGGTTATTTAGCCTCCTCCCAGCCTACTCCGAAGGAGAAGGGGTTAATACACCCAAAGTTTGGGTTGATGTTGCTTTTAATGCAAAATACTAACTTTACCATACTGCAAAGTTTGGTTTTGTGGGTTGATGATTTGATAAAGGTAGATGCCCGAAGGTAGGTTTGCTACGTTTATTTGTGTGCTATTGCCCGACAAGGTGGTAGTGCCTACCTTTTGCCCCAATGCATTGTACAGCACTAGGTTAGCTTGTAAAGGCTCTTGGCTGTTAATAAACAGTTGGTTGGTGGCAGGGTTTGGGCTAACCACAATACCCTCGATGGTGGGCGGTGGTGGTGGATAACCTACCGTAAGGGTTTGTTGCAGGGTGCTGGTGTCGGTGCAAACAATGGCTTTTAGGGTAACGGTATATGTACCGTATTGTGGGTAGGTGTGCAGTAGGGTATCTGTTGTGTTTTGGGTTTGTAGGGGTGGTGTGCCATCGCCAAAATCCCAGATATAATGCCCACCATCGAGGCTGTCGGGGTAGGTGTATTGCGATGCGTTTTGTAGGGTAACGAGTAGGGCGGCTGTGTCTATTTGTGTGGTAAAGTTGGCTTGCGGCTCGGTTAAAAGCCCCATGCAGTTTACTTTTAGTAGGTACGGAAAGTAGCCCGCTGGCGTGCGTACTGCCCTGCCACACGATATATAACCCCCATCGGCGGTAGGTATCATGTCAAAAATGTAATCGTCTTGGGTAGCCGAACCATAGTGACGTACCCATTTTACCCCGCCGCCTACATTGTATTTTACTACCTCTACGCCCACATTGCCATTGGCTATATTGCAACCTGTGGCAAGATAACCACCATCGGGGGTTTGGGCAATGTTGCCGCAAGCACTTACTCCTTTAAATTCTGATGTTTTTCTCCAAATTTCTCCAAAATTGCTATTTAACCTAATTACTAAACCAGTTCGTTGTGTAGGCGTAGAAGCGTTATTAACTATGCTACCTGTTAATATAATGTCGCCATTACTCATTACAGCCATGGCTCCTGTGTTTTCTTCTAAACCATAATCTATTGTTTCTTGGTTTAAAATAACACCATCTTCGTCTATCTTAGCAATTACGCTATTACCGTCATAGTAGTTGTATTTATCAGCCATTAACAAATAATACCCTCCCGTAGGACACAGTTTTATGTCTCTTACCCACGCATAATAAGGTGCTCCGTATTGGTAATAAATAGTGTCCCAAAGTTTGTTGCCTGCGGCATCTAGTTTTATTAGGTAGGGGTGTGTGGGTGGTGCTACTACCGTTGAGTCGTAGGGTTGTATCTCGCCGCCCAATAAAAAACCGCCATCGCGGGCGCTGCAAATGGTGTTGGGATTATTTGTATAAGGCGCTCGCCCACAAAAGTAGAGTCTATAAAAGTACCAGACGAATCTACTTTAATAAAAAAACTGTTGCTGTTGTTAGTCCCTACATTAGCATACCCTACCATCATAAAGCCATCATTACAGCTAGTTATATCAAACGCCGCACTTTCGTATTGATTGGTTAAGTATGTATCATAAGCTACTAAAACTCCACTATTATCAACCTCTAATAAATAGCTGCTTGCCCACAATGTGTTATCTAACGAAGTTGAACCAGTTATTACAAAATTATTGTTACTCTTTTGTACAATACTATAGGCACTAGTAAAATAATGCCATTCAATTACTTTCTCAAAATATTTGGCTTGTTGTGCTTGTGCCACAAATAAAGGCATAAGCACAAATAACATTAACACTATTGTTTTCATAGCCTATTGTTTTTAAGGGTTAAAAATAGTCGCTTTCTGTCGTATTACCGACAGAAAGCGACTTGTTTAATGTTATTTAATAATCACTATTTTGTCTTTAACTACAGTAGTATTCTCTACCACTATGGTATAGTGGTATAAACCTGTAGGCAAATTAGCTACATTAATAGTTTGTGTGCCAGTACCCATAAAATTATGGCTACTTAGTTGCTGTCCCATCATGTCGTATAGGTTTAGCACTCCTTTTTGGTTGGTGTCCAAATAGTGTGCTAATTGTACTTGGTTAGTTGCCGGATTAGGGTATAACTTACCTACCTTATTGTCGAACGTTTTAAACGAGGTCTGCCAGTTGCTATTGCCAGCGCCTAAGTTTAGGTCGGGTAGGTGTATGGCAAATTCGTGTCCGCGGGCGGCGTGTAGTAGGGCTTGGGCATCAAAGGCAGTTTTGGTTTGCGAGGCAGCAATGGCTCGTAGGTTGGCTTCTTCGGTGGGGGTAATTTGTTTAAATAAGGACGTTTGTATCTTCATCATAAAAAAAGGTCTTTGTTGTAAAACAATAACTTGCACTTGTTTAACTTAGTACAAAGATACATTAACTTTTGCAAATTTGGAGCATTTGGGTATACAATAGCAAATTTATTTTGCAGGGCGTGTTAAAATCCCCCTAATTAAAAGTGTTCTTTGTGCCCTACAACTATCGTTTATCCCCACAATTTGTGGTAGCGCCTAACAAAACAGCAACCACCATTAATATCAATGGTGGTTGCTGTTGGGTGTTTGGAGATTATCGAACCTTAATAAACCGCTGCTATTGTTTAAATGGATTAGCAAATTTAGGGTCGGTTATCATCGTTTGGTCGGTGAGGGTGTTTAAAAAGGCAACCAAAGCCATTTTTTCTACATCGTTTAGGTTTAAATGTTGGGGTGTGCCATTGGTTTTTAGTTTGTCGTCTAGTCTTGTGTGTGCTTTTACGCCCGAGTTGTAATGTTCTACTACTTCTTCAAGGGTTTCAAATCTGCCGTCGTGCATATAGGGGGCTGTTAGGGCAATGTTGCGCAATGTAGGTATTTTAAATTGTCCGTCTTCTTTTCCGTTGTCGGCATACACTATATCTAAGCCAATGTTGGCAGTGCCTTTTATGGTGGGTAGACTGTATGGCGAGTTGGGGTCGTTGTCGGGGGCTTTAAAATTTGAACCTGCATGGCATTGGCTACATTTGGCTTTGTTGCTAAAAAACAACTCACGACCTATGTTTTCGAGGGGTGTAAATCCGGCAAAGTTGTTGGGTAGTTCGTGGTCGTATTTGGTATCGCACGATACCATCGAGGTTAAAAACTGTGCAACGGCATCGCGTATGCGGTCTTGTGTAACATCGGGCGAGCCATAAGCATTTTGGAACAGCTCGGGGTAGTATTCTACTTTCGACAATTTGTTGGTTAGGTTGTCCAACGATTCCATGCCCATTTCGATGTGGTTTTGCAGCGGTTGCGACACCAAATCGGTGACAAGGCTAACCCTCGAATCCCAGAATAGGTTGCTACTAAACCTAACATTGGCAATAGACGACGAGTTACGTGGGGTAATACGTCCGCCAAAGCCTACGCTATGTGCTACGGGGTCGGCAAAGCCAGTAGTTTGGTGGTGGCACGAGGCACAAGCAACCGAGTTGTTGAGCGACATTTGCGGGTCGTAGAACAACACCCTGCCAAGTGTGGCTGTGGCATTGTTAATGGGTAGGTCGTTGATAAAGCCGCTACCATTAGGCGTTGGGCAAAAATCACAAAAGCCACCGCCTAAATTTTCCAAAAATCCAGATGGGTAATTGGTGGTTTGATAGTCGTAGTCTTGTTCGGGCAGTTGAAGGCTACGCTGAATAATGTTGTCGTTGGATTTGGTGCAACTAACTATGGCACCTAAACTGATGAGTAGCGCGGCGGCTACCAAAATAGTTTTTTTCATGGTAAGCTATTTAAGGAGTGATAAGATAGGATGTATTTGGGAGAAGATGCTGATACACAAAGGGACACGGATTTTAAAGAATGATTAGCTACTGTTGGTTTATCTGCTTTTGGTTGATAATCATAAGACAAAAAAAATCTGTTTTAACCTGTGTCTTAAACAGTTAGTTCATCTTAATAAACCAAGTATCTTAAAACTTTATGATTACATACAGTGTGTTGGGTATGCTGGTGACAAGGTCAAAACGAGTTGTTTGGATGCTTGCAAAAATGCTAAAGTTATCATCTATTTGCTCGGTACTAACGCTATAAATGGCTGCTACCGAGGCTTCGGTGGATAAGGCTATTCGGCGGTTTATATCGTACCTAAAACCAACTAATGGTGCGGCACCTACATTAAACCCCTTGGTATTGGTGGTTACTTGTCCAAACTGGCTAAAAAAATCTACCTTTGAGTTTTGGTAGCCCAATATACCATCAACACCCCAATAAAAGCCAAAGTGTTTGTTCATAGGTATGCGTTTTTCGTAGCCCGCTTTAAAGCCAAAGTTATAGTCGTAGGTTTTTCGTTTTCCTCCAAAATTGGGGTCGTCTTCGGTTTTGTTGTTTACATCCACATCAAACGCTAGGCGTGTTGCTTGATTATTTTTAACAAATTTTAGGCTTACCAAATAGGGGTCGGTACTGGGGTTGGTGCCACTACCCAAAAACGACGACAGGGTAGATGTTACATTCATACCCAACTCTACAACAGGGCGTTGTTTGGTGGTGTCGGTGGTTTGTGCATAGGTTTTTGTGGTGATGATAGACAACAAACCGATGCTCAATAAAGAAAATAATCGAATCATAGACCAATAGTTTTAGTTTTAAGAATTGTTTAATTACCAAGACGAAATTTAGTGTAAAATGGTTGCCTGTGTAATTAAAAATGATTCTCTTTTTTGGCAAATTTGCCAAAAAAGAGAATCATTTTTATCTTTTCTGATTTAGTAAGCCCGTTGTTATTTTTTAACTGACACATTATAACGTGCTGCCCATTGGTTAATGTCCGATTTGTTGATAGCGGCAGCCATTAGATCGGGGAACAAATCGGGGGTACAAGCAAACGATGGGATACCCATTGCTGCCATTTGTGCGGCTATGTGGTGATCGTAAGAGGGTTCGCCCTCGTCGTTGAGGGCAAGTAGCACAATTATCTGCACACCCGATGCCACCAAACGAGCTGTCCGTTTAAGCATTTCTTGAGCATTACCGCCCTCGTAAAGGTCGCTGATAAGCACCAAAATGGTGTCGCTTGGTCGCCTAACTAAGGTTTCGCAATAACCTATGGCTTTGTTTATGTCCGTTCCGCCGCCTAATTGTGTGCCAAAGAGTACCTCAACGGGGTCTGATAGCAGTTCGGTTAGGTCAACAACTGCCGTATCAAACACTACCATGCTGGTGCGCACGGCGTTGATAGATGCCAATACTGCCCCAAACACACTGGCATACACCACCGACGTATACATAGAGCCACTTTGGTCGATACACAAAATAATGTCGCGCAGCGAGCTGCTTTTTCTGCCAATGCCTCGCAGCAGTTCGGGTATAATGGTTTTGTATTGGGGCTGATACGTTTTTAGGTTTATTTTAATGGTTTGTCCCCAATCAATTTCGTTGTATTTGGGTCGTCGGTTTTTTACCGACCTGCTAAGGCTACCCATTATGGCTTGTCGGGTGGGGTTGTGTAGTTTTTTTTCTAGTTCGCGCACTACCTTATTAACTACTTCGCGGGCGGTATTTTTGGTTTTTTCGGGCATTATTTTGTGCAACGATAAAAGTGTGCCTACCAAATGTACATCGGGTTCTATGGTTCGGAGGGTTTCGGGTTCCATCAGCATTTGTTGCAAATTAAGCCGCTCAAGGGCATCTTTTTGCATAAGCTGCACCACCGATGTTGGAAAATATTTGCGGATATCGCCCAACCACCTATTTACGTTGGGCATCGAGCTACCTAAACTACCTTGTCGGTCGCTATCGTAAAGGGCATCTAATACCTTGTCCATGCCCATTTGCTCGCCCGATAATGATAATCCTTCAAAGCAATCTTCGCTGCTTTTACCCAATATTAAACGCCATTTTGTGTTTGTGTCCATTTGTTTTTGTTTAAAGAGTTTGGCTGGTAGTGCCGGTACAAGTATCGGTATTTTTGTTTAGTAGCGATAGAAGTTCTTGCTACTTTGATAAAGACATTGAAAAGTGCTGATTGGGCTGCTTGCGCTTGCTTTGCTTTGGGGGTGCCATAGACTGTGCAAATAGGGCAAACCAAGCATCACCCCCAAAAAAGACATATTCCGCGTCAAGCGGGGCAGGTGTAGTTGTTTAAATAACAGGTATGAAATAGGCAACTACTACTTACTCAAGTCGGTATTAAACTATCAGTTTTTGTTGTTTAATCGCCAAACAACATTTGCAGCGTAACCAATACCTTATTAGCCCGCTCGGGGTGTAAGTTTGGGGGGATATGTTGTGGATTAGAATGTTGTTTTTGGTTTGCTAAATCGCCAATTTGTTGCCTTTCGGCGGGTTGATACTTAGCAAAAGTGCGTCGCAGCAGGGGCAATAGCTCATCAAAATGTTGGTCGGTGAGTTGAGCAACCCAGTTGTTTAGCACTTGCCAAAGTTGGTGGTTGTTGAGCAACAATAAGGCACTACCATGCAAAAAACCGTCGAGCCAAGTAGCGGCTTGCAGGGCGTTGTAGGTACTTGATAGGGCAAATGCCATGCGTTGTTCAAGGGTTTCGATGTTGTACACGCCTGCCTCGAACAACAAACGCAAAACAGCGCCCGAAATGAGTGGGCTAACGGTTGCTATATCCGACAGTTTAACCAAAGCCATTTGCCAGTCGGTGGTGTGTTGTTCGTTGTTAAGTGCGCCTATACTTTGATGCACCTTAAGCAACAAGTCGAACAGTTTAGTAGCAGCTTCTTCGTTTAACGATTGACAGGCAATGGGCAAACTTGCCACAATACGTGGTATCAAATTATCTACCATTTTAGCCACCATTGCTGTTTCGGTTTGGCGTACATTGCCGTATAACAACACATTGGTTAGTGGTGGCAGAGTGTTCATTAGTTGGTTTAGGTCGTGGGTAGTAGCTGCTAAGTTGTGCAATTGCTCCATTACCCCAACAACAGCGTTTTTTAAATCTGCCAACAAAACCTGCTCAATAAGGGGTGTTAGGGTATCTAGTTGTGTGGCGTTGTGTGCCACATCTAACACAAAATTAGTGGCGGCTTGGTCAAGGGTACTGCCCCAAATGCTGGCTTCTATCACCAAAATAGCAAATTCGGGTTGCCAATGTATCTTCCAATACTCGTGGAAAGTGCCTTTTTTGCCATATTGTTGGGTTTTTTCGCCACAATTAATGTTTAGTAAACCTAAGCGATGCAAAAAATGGCTGCGTTGCAGGTCAATATCTTTGCGTAAATCTAAGTCTATTAGCTCTTTTTCGGGTGTTAGCTTTAACTTTAAACGTTTGATAAGCCCATCTATGTTGCGCTGCAAGGGTGTTTGGTCGCTATCATCTGGCACGCTGCCCATTGTTGTGCCAACCACCAAATGTTGCTCTATCAGGCTCATGGGTTCGGCATGTCCGTTACAAAACACGCTGATGGCGCTTTCGTACAGTTCGGGCAAGCCTGCTATGGGCAAGTGTCGCAGGGTAGCCAAAGCGGTAGCGGTGCGGGTTGCCTCGATGATGTGTGCCGACGATACATCAATGTTTTGGTTGCGCAGCAAATGGGCGGCTTTAACCAACCATTGTATACCTGCATTGTTGCGCTCGTTCCACAACATCTCGTACCATTGTGGCGATTTTATGCCTGCCCCATAACCGCTTTGCATACTTAGGCGTTGGTATGTCCAGGGTATCCAAAGGCATTGTGTTTTTGTTTTTTTTAAACCTTTTAGCAAATCGGCATCGTCTTTGGGTTTGTATTGCTCGGTTTGCAAGGCGGGTACGTGCCATGCACCGCAAATGGTAGCGGTGTTTTGGTGTATTTTTTTTGCTTCGCGGATACGTTGGCGCATAAATGCCTCGCGCAACAAACTTCGCATGTCTTCGGGCAGTTGTAGTTCGGCTCGCACGCTGGTCATTAGTTGGGTAATTGCCTCAAAAATACTACCCGATGCAGCCCGTTCTTCTATCATCATCTCCCACCACCTTTCGCTGTCTTCGTAGCCCGCCACTTGTGCTATATACAACAAGGGGTCGTGTTTGATATGGATTTCTTCGGATATTGACTCGGTGATTTCGGTGTTGGGATTTGTTTGCGGGTCGGTATCTATAGGTACATTTTGATTATCTAAACCAAACTGTATTTCTTGTGGCAGGTCGATAAACGAAACCGGAATATTGTGCTGCAACGCAAACTGTATGGCTACCCACTCGGGCGAAAAAACGGCAAACGGATAAAATGCCACTTGCTGTAATTGGTCGGGGTTATAGACCAAAATGGCAACGGGTGGTTTCATGTCTGTATGGTTAGCCATTGGCAGAAGGGCATTGGCATCGGGTGTGCCTTCGATAAGTATAGCATCGGGTTGTTGTTGTTGTAGGGCTAATAACAAACTTTTGGCGCTGCCAACGCCATGATGCCGTATACCGTAAATAGCGTGCATTTGGTGAAGTTGAGATGTGGTGATGTTGAGATGTGGTGATGTTGAGATGTGGTGATGTTGAGATGTGGTGAAGTTGAGATGTGGTGAAGTGGTGAAGTGGTGAAGTGGTGAAATGGTGAAGTGGCGAAAACAGACATAGCTATATGTAGCTCTATGTAACTATGTCAATCTATGTAACTATGTGTCTAAAAAAACAGCGTACTATTTTGCGATGTTTCGATGCTGTGATATTAGGTTTAGTGCGACCGAAACGTGCTGGTATTTTTGCGTTTGGGGGGATTGTTCTTTTCGTCCATATCTGGATTTTGGGCTAAAATCTCCAAAATTAGTTTTAGTTGTTCGGGCGATTCGTAGCCATTATTGTCGTCAATGATGATGAATTCATCGGGGTGCAATTTGGCTTTTGTTTTAGGCTGTTTTTTCATGATAGATATTTTGTGGTTGATTACAAAAGTTCTTTACAGGCTCGATACAGGTCTTTCCAGCCGTCGCGTTCTTTCACAATGGTTTCGAGGTATTCGGTAAAAACTACTTTATCTTGTACGGGGTCTTTTAGGACGGCGCCCATTAAGCCCGCGGCAATGTCCGATGCTTTTACCAAACCGTCGCCAAAATGGCTGGCTAAGGCGCGCCCATTATTAATAACCGAAATGGCTTCGGCGGTGCTAAGTGTGCCAGAGGGCGATTTTATTTTGGTTTTATTGTCGGTACTTTTGCCTTGTCGTAGTTCGCGGAAAATGGTAACAAGGCGTTGAATTTCTTTGAGCGGGGGCATCTCGTCGGGTAGGTCGAGCGATTTACCGATAGACAAAACCCGTGTTTCTACTATTTTCACTTCTTCGTCGAACGAGTCGGGTAGGGGTAATACAACCGTATTAAAGCGGCGTTTTAAGGCGCTTGATAGTTCGTTTACGCCCTTGTCGCGGTCGTTGGCGGTGGCAATAATGTTAAAACCTTTGCTTGCTTGCACCTCCGAGTCGAGTTCGGGTATGGGTAATACTTTTTCGGACAAGATAGTGATGAGCGTGTCTTGCACATCGGACGGTATGCGGGTTAGCTCTTCGATGCGGGCAATAGCACCTGTTTTCATGGCTCGCATAATGGGACTTTGTACCAATGCGCCCATGCTTGGTCCTTCGGACAATAATTTGGCGTAGTTCCAACCATAGCGTATGGCATCTTCGTTCATGCCTGCGGTGCCTTGTACTAACATGGTTGAGTCGTTGGATATGGCTGCCGATAAATGCTCGGATACCCACGATTTAGCAGTACCGGGTACGCCCATCAGCAACAAGGCACGGTCGGTGACAAGGGTGGCAATGGCTATCTCTATCAAACGCCTATTGCCGTAGTATTTGGTTGATACCTCAAAACCGTTACTTAACTTGCCGCCTAACAAATAGGTGGCTACTGCCCACGGCGACAGTTTCCATTGTGCGGGGCGCGGGTGGGTGTCGAACTGGGCTAAGGTGGCTAACTCTTCGGCATATTGATGCTCGGCGTGCGGACGAAGGACGTTTAAATTCATGGGCGATTTGTGATTTGTAATGGATGATTTGGATAGGAGAGGGGCGTGATGTGGTGAAGTTGCGATGTGGTGATGTTGCGATGTGGTGAAGTGGTGATGTGTGGGGGGGGGGGGGGGGGGGGGGGGGGGGGGGGGGGGGGGGGGGGGGGGGGGGGGGGGGGGGGGGGGGGGGGGGGGGGGGGGGGGGGGGGGGGGGGGGGGGGGGGGGGGGGGGGGGGGGGGGGGGGGGGGGGGGGGGGGGGGGGGGGGGGGGGGGGGGGGGGGGGGAAGGAGGGACGAAAAGAAAAAAAAAAAGCAAAAATTATCCCTTTTTCCCTTTTTCCCCAAAAAAAAAAAAATTTTTCCCCCCCCTGGGGGTTCAAACCGCCAAATATTTGCCGGCGAAGGAGGGTAAGTAAAAAAAAAAGGGACAGCTCACTTTTTTTCCCCCCAGGTGGGAAAAAAAAAAAAAAAGAAGGAGTTGTGTTGCAGAAGATAAACCTTTCTCTAAAAAAAAAAAAAAGCGATTATAAAACAAAAACGCCCACCCAGGGGGAAGGTTATTTAATCGTGATTATTAAAATGCTTACAAAAGCGTATTTATTTGGTGGCGCATTTCAAGTGTTTCGATTGTTTTTTGAAGTGGGCGGCTTAGGTAGTCGGGGTGTTCTTTTAGTTTGTCGAGTAGTGTTTGTATTTCGTGGTGTAAGGCAGCCAAATTTGAAGGGGCAATGTGTAAGGCGATTTTTTCGAGTAAAGGGACGTATCGGGTAGCCTCGTAATAGTTAGTAACACCGTGTGCAAGTAGTTTATTGCCCATTAAGCGGGCAATTTTTTGTGTTTGTGGGGCATCGAGTGGTAGGTTTTGTGCATTTATTAGTATAGATAGGTACAAAAGTGGGTCGGCGAAGCCAAGGCATTGGGTTACGGCTTGTTGCCATGCGGTGGCAGATAAGGAGCTAGCAATGTTTTGGCAGTAGGTTTCGTTGTTGGGTTGGGTTGCCCAATGGCTGTACAAAAAAGTTAGCCATGTATCGTGTTTATGGAAAATAGCTTGTAAGGTAATAGCTTGTGTTAGTTCGGTTGCCCAATCGGTTTTGTTTATTACCGACATGGTTTGTGGTATATCGCCTATTTTTTGTGCCCAATAGTTGGGGTGCAAACGTACTATTAATTGTGCTAACCAATTTATACGCTCGTTGCCCGACACTAATTTAGTTTTTTCTTCTACGCCCAATTCTTGTAGTTGTTGGTTAATTTGGGTGGGTAGTTGTAGGTTTATTTTGGTGGGCATCAACCAACTTTTCGATACGTTTATTAGGGTATCGACATAAGCAGCTAGTTTGGTTTGATAAGCGCTTTGTGGTATTTGTGCCAACAAGTTGAGGATTAAGGTACGTACTGTTTTGCGTTTGTCGGTACTTATCATCGCCAAAAAAGCCTCATCGTTTGCTGATAGGTTAATGCTCATTGGCTCTAAAAATGCTTTTGCTGCCTCTGCATTTTCTTCGTGCCAAGTGCTTTGCAGTAGTTGGGTGGCTTGTTGTGGTTGTGTTTGGCGTAGGTGTATAATATAAGGTAAACGTTGGGCAAGGGTGGCGGTTTGCCAATCTATGTCAAGGTTTGTTTGTGGCTGTTGTGTATGTTGCACAAAATCCCATTCGGGGTTTTGTTGAGCCAACCATCTGCCCCTTTCGCCAATTACTTGTGCAATGGTGGGGTGCAGTTCTTTTCGGTTTTTTGCCCAATTAAGCAGATAGGGCAATACCGATGGATTTACGCAAAATCCTTTTTGTGCTATTAGGTTTAATAGTTCGCTTATTATTGCACCTCCTTCGGGCGATGTTACCAACAGTTGGGTTAGGCGTGCTATGGCGTTTGGGGGTATAAGGGGCAGTGCTTCGGTGGGGGCAGCTATGGGCAACGGCGTATTAAAGGTAGCGGGTATAAAACCTGCTTTTTTTTGCACGCCTTCTATGGCAGCAATTTGCAACAACAAAGCTTCTTTGCTTTTGTTGTGTGTATTTATAGTGTATTGTTGTGCTATTTGAGCTAAATCGGTGGGGGAGAAAAACGATTTATCAGTACCGATAATGGCGTGGCGAAGTAGCATAATGGTTGTTTTGAGGATAAATTGGGACTGAATTTGATATTGACCTAAGTAGCTATTCAATCTAATATTGTCGGGTAAATTGGGCAACCAAATGTCAACATTGTCGGTATTCGGTATTTGTTGTGTTAGCCCCCCTCTAACTCCCCCCACAGGGGGAGATGTATCAGTTTTATTTATACCCGACAGTATTAAGTTGAACAACTACTAAGTATTGGCGTGTTATGGGTATGCGCTTGCTTTTTTTCTGGGGGTGCCACCAACTTGTAGAGTTAGGGCAAACTAAACATCACCCCCAAAAAAGACATTTACCGCGTCAAGCGGGGCGGCGCAAGCTTTTGTTTTAATAAACACTGGCTTTGAAGCCAAAGATACCTCAACTACATAACTAACCATTGTTGTTGGGCATCTATTGCTAAAAAGGGGCGTAGTTCGGTGCCGTTCCACTCGCCAAAAATAGTGACGGGTTTGCCGCCGCTAAAAGCCATTAATGTCCAGATAAAAAGGTAGGGCAGCGAGGTGGTAATTTGTGCATTTTGTTGGTCTATGAGGTGCAGTTTATTGTTAAGGTAAACGGGGGTTAGCTGTGCCACCAAACACGGAAAATCGGCGGCGGCTAAAAACGGTTGTATGGCAAGGGCATTGGCGTATTGGGTTAAAAACGCATCGAAGTTAGGATGTGGGGTTAAGTGGCTTAGGTTGGCAGATTGTGGCACAAAATGGTCGTTGGTGGGCAGGGCGCGTTGCGGATACGACGAAGGGTAAAAGTGCATGGTTTGCTCAAAACATAAAGGCACTTGCAAACGTGGGGCAGCGGCTTGTCGTTGAAAAATAAAATCGACCAATAGGGCTAATTGCTGGGTATTTTGCCCTATCAGCCATGTTTTGCGGGTGGTTAGTCGGTCAAAATCGGTTTCTTGCACGCTTAGTACTGTCCAACAATCGCTGATGCCTGTTTGTAGGCGTATGTCTTCTTTTTTTTGTGCGATACCTACCAAACTAAGCACATCGGCTTGTAGGTTTAGGGGCAGATTTTGACGTTGTAGATAAGCCGTTATCAGCAAATAAATATCGGAGAGGGTTTGTAGGGTTATTGCCGACCAATTGGGTAGATAAAACGATTGAGGTATGGTTTGTAGTTGATTGGCAATGCCGCTGGCTTGTGCATCAATTAGTCGGGCGGCTTGTTGTTGCCAAAGGTGGTGGTCGGCGGTGTTTAAGTTGCCTAAACCTTGGCGTATTAGGTCTTCTATCCAGCGTTTGGTATCTAACAAACCGCTTTCGATGTTTTGTTGGCGTTTTTCGGTGCGTTTGGCTTGGTCGGCTATGTTTTTAGCGGTTGGTTGGGTGGTAGGGGTATTTGCTTTTTCGGTGGCGGCGGTTTCGCGTTGTTGGCGTTTTTCGAGCCATTCGGCGGCAAAGTCGGGCGGATTAGTTTGTGTAAAGCCGCTTTTGTTGCTTACATACTGCAAAAATAAACCCATTACATGTTTACAGGGTATCTCGCGGCTTGGGCACGAGCATTTGTAGGCAGGACCCACCAAATCGATGCTTACCCGATATGGTTTTGAGCCGCTACCTTTGCAAAGCCCCCAAACAAGGCGGTCGGTGCAGCCTTGCTCGGTCCAGTGTGCAGCCGATGATAGTTTTTTGCCATTGTTGGCATTGCCTTCGCTGGGCGACAGACCAAGCACGTATTCGTAAGTGTAGCTTTCCAAAAGCATGAAATTGGAGGTGATAAAACTTGGTTTTTGATTGGCAAAGTTACTGGTTTTTTAGTAAATTACCAAACATTTTTGGGCTTTTTTTGATAAAATTTGATACTAAAATGAGGAAATAGTAAATGGCTGCTTAATTTACCCAATATTATTGCTTGTTTTTTTAAATTTACAAGAAATACAGGAAAGAACACAGAGATTTTTTCTGGATGAATTAGGGCTTTTTTATTTGTTGTGTTTAATTTGTAACCGAGACATTGAAAAAACAAACTGCCTTTTTTACCATTTACAACTTACCATTTACCATTACTAACAAACCTTTTTTACAACCAAACGTTTATACATTTAAAGTGCTTTAATGCTATATGGTGCTTGTTGTTGTATATCTTTTCATTTTCTTAAACGCTTCTTTATTTTGATTTGGCATCCATACACACAAATGCAAACAGCCCCGCACCCTATACAAATTAGCTACGGCAAGGGCGCTGTATTATACACCACTGAGGGCAAGGAGTTGATAGATGCTGTTTCGTCGTGGTGGGTAAATTTACATGGGCATGCGCACCCATACATGGCGCAACGCATCTACGAGCAAGCGCAGCAATTAGAGCAGGTGATATTTGCAGGATTTACGCATCAGCCAGCCCAAACACTTGCGGCGCGTTTGTTGAGGCATTTGCCACAAAACCAAACAAAGGTTTTTTTCTCCGACGATGGCTCAACGGCAGTAGAGGTGGCGCTGAAAATGGCTTTGCAATATTGGCACAACAAGCACACACCCCGCACCCGTATTGTAGCCTTTGAAAACGCGTATCATGGCGACACCTTTGGGGCTATGTCGGTTAGTGGGCGCAGTACTTTTACCGAGCCTTTTACGCCCATGTTGTTCGATGTTACGCACATTGCCGTGCCTACAAAAGGCAACGAAGCACTTGCCCTTGAACAATTAGAGCAATGTTTGCAAACCAACGAGGTAGCTGCTTTTATTTTCGAGCCATTGGTGCAAGGCACAGCGGGCATGGTAATGTATCAGCCCGAAACCTTAGACGCGATGTTGGCTTTGTGCAAAAAACACCAAGTAATAACTATTGCCGATGAAGTAATGACTGGTTTTGGCAGAACAGGGCGTTTGTTTGCATCGCACTACCTACAGCAGCAGCCCGATGTGTTTTGCTTATCGAAGGGCTTAACAGGTGGCTATTTGCCCATGGGCATTACTACTTGTGCCCAATTTATTTACGATGCTTTTTTGTCCGACGACCGCCGCCGAGCCTTGTTTCATGGACACTCGTACACTGCCAACTCTTTGGCATGTGCTGCGGCGCTTGCCAGCCTCGATTTATTAGAAGACCCATTTACCCAAAAGCAAATACAACACATTAACCAACAACATCAACAGTTTAAAACCCGCATTGCCCAACACCCCAAATTAGCCGATTGCCGCATTACGGGTACTATTATGGCTATAGAAATTGCCACCACCGAGCAAAGTTCGTACTTTAACCACCTCCGCGATTTTATGTATAACTTTTGTATTGAGCAAGGGGTATTGCTGCGTCCGTTAGGCAACATTGTCTACCTTATTCCGCCCTACTGCATCAACCCGCAACAATTAGAGCGGGTGTACGAAGTAATTTTGTTGATGATAGAAGAGGTTTAGATGTTGTGATATGGTGATGTTGCGATGTGGCGAAAGAGTGATGTAGTGATGTTTCTATGTGGTGATATGGTGATGTTTCGATGTGGTGAGCAATCATAAGTCATCTGATGATCGGTTCTGTTTTGTGATATTTTGATGCGGTGAGTTGTAGAGACGCAGCACAGCTACGTCTGTAACGTGATGATTGTAGCAATCATAAGTCATCATAAAAATCATGACAAATCAGCGTTCTATTTTGTGCTATTTTGATGCGGTGGTTGTAGAGACGTAGCACAGCTACGTCTGTAACGTGATGATTATACCAAATCATAAATCATCATAAAAATCATGACAAATCAGCGTTCTATTTTGTGCTATTTTGATGCGATGGTTGTAGAGACGTAGCACAGCTACGTCTGTAACGTGATGATTATACAAATCATAAATCATCATAAAAATCATGACAAATCGGCGTTCTATTTTGTGATATTTTGATGCGATGGTTGTAGAGACGTAGCACAGCTACGTCTGTAACGTGATGATTATACAAATCATAAATCATCATAAAAATTATGACAAATCAGCGTTCTATTTTGTGATATTTTGATGCGGTGGTTGTAATATTGGGTTTAGTTAATGCACAATTTTCTTCTTTTTTTACAAAAGATGCTTTATAACTGGACAAAAGCTGTACCTTTGCAGTCCAAAAACAGCCATGACTAAGCGGCGAATCATCGAACGCCTTTTTGACATTCAAGCTGTCCAATTTGGTTCTTTTAGACTCAAAAGTGGACTTATCTCGCCCATCTATATCGACCTGCAAGGTGGTATCTTACCCCGATGTGTTACGTGCTGTTTGCACGCAGCTATCGCACCTTACTGCCGAGTTCTCTTTTTCGATTGCCTTTGTGGTGTGCCTTATGCTGCCTTAGCCTTTGCATCGGGCGTGGCTTTGGAGCAACGCATACCCATGATTGTGAAACGCAAAGAGCGCAAAGAATACGGCAACCGACAAATGGTAGAAGGCGTATTTAAACAAGGCGACACTTGCGTTATTGTAGAAGATACCATAACAAGTGGTTCAAGCATCTGGGAAACCGTTGAGGTACTTCGCGAAGAAGGTTTAGTAACCAAAGATGCCATTGCTATCATCGACCGACAACAAGGCGGTATCGAGAATTTAGCAGCCAAAGGTATTAACACCAAAGTGTTGTTTACCCTGCCCGAAGTGTTATACAACCTGCATCAATCGAAAAAGATTGAAGACGAAATCTATCATCAATGCCTCGAGTATTTGGGGCAAACGGCTACACACCTCGAAGCACAACAAATTAGCGTAGCCACCCGCAACATTATCCCACCTTATGCTCAACGCGAGGTAACACACCCCGTTAATCGCAAATTATTGGCTATTGCCGAGCAAAAACAAAGCAACCTTATTTTATCGGCAGATGTGGCAACTAGCACCGAACTGCTATCACTTGCCGACCGATTGGGCGACCGCCTATGTATGCTTAAAACGCATGTAGATATGTTACCCGATTTTAATGCAGGTGTAGCCCAACAATTGCGCGATATTGCCAACAAACACCAGTTTTTGATACTCGAAGACCGCAAATTTGCCGATATTGGCAATACCGTTCAGTTGCAATTTACCTCGCCACTGTTTGATATACCTAAATGGGCAGATGCCGTAACGGTGCATGTAATAGGTGGTGCATCGAGTATAGAGGCTATGCGCGACGCAAATACAGGTTTAGGGTTTGTTATCATCGCCCAAATGTCGACGCGCGATACCCTAACCGACAAAACTTACATAGATAAAGCGGTGCAAATTGGCGAAACACATAAAGATTGTGTGATGGGCTTTGTGGCACAACAACGCGTAAGTACCGACTTTGGTTTGCTGCAATTTACGCCGGGCGTGCATCTATCGGCAAGCGGCGACAACAAAGGGCAAACCCACAATAGCCCCGGAAATAGCCTTTGGCGAACGACACACCGATTTTATGATTGTAGGTAGGGCATTTATGCCGCCACTAATGCCCAAACAGAAGCTCAACGGTATCAGCAAGCAGGTTGGGATGCTTATGTAAAACGTAGCAAATAACACACACACAAACAAGCAAATCGCCGATTATCAATATAGATAATCGGCGATTTGCTGTAAATGGACAAAGTTAGTAAGATTTTCCGTGCAATATGGGGCGAGTTTCGTTGTATTGCACCTTTGACGATACGTGTTTCTCTAAATCAATGCCAAGCCCTGCCGCCAAATCTAGCAAACGAATAACGGCATCTGCAATTTCGTCTTCAAAAGTGTCTTTGATATGTTCCTCAAACGAAACAGTATCAAACGTATTTGGGTTGTTGCCTAATTGCAGGCGCAACTTATCGTAATTTTCCCAGTTGGCAAATTTACTTTTGCGATGTGCTTCCATAGCTTCGCCCAGCTCGCTTGTTACCAGCATTAACAACTCGCCAATGTTTCGTTCTTTATCCCAAAAACCTTTTGCTTTGTTGTTTTGGTGTATCAAACTCGATGCTTGATTTAATCCAGTTAACAAATTGTCTAATGTCATTTTTATCTAAACTTAAAAGTGAATGCCCTTTATGGTTTTGCCAAACTTAAACAAGTTTTTTATTGCAAGATGATATGGTGTGTCAATAAATGGTGCTTTTTATTGGGTTTTTGAACAGTTTGTTAATCATCTTGTTTTATTTTGCTTTTATTTTGGGGTGTTGTCATCGGTTTGGGTATCTTTTGTTTTTGCTTTTACCGTGGAGCTGTTATTGCTTTTGGTTTTTTTTGATTTGCCATTACCTTTTTTATTAATAGGAGTAGCTTTAAAACGCTCTGGTTTTGGGCAGATGGGGTAGCAATGGTAGCTTTGCCGCGTTTGTTGTTCTATAACTGTTTTTGATGGCTCGGGTTGTGGATTTGGTTGTGGGAATGGATTTGGTTGCGTATTAGGTGTTGGTTTGGGCTGTGGATTTGGTTTAGGCTGCGGTTTAGGTTGCGGTTTAGGATTTGGCTGTGGCTGTGGGTTGGGTTTAGGTTTATTGTCGGCAATTGGGGTGTTGTTGTTGCCCCCCGATGTGGTGCCGGCGGTTTCTACCCAATAGGCATACGAACCTATCAAATTGCTGTTGTAATCTATCCACATATAGCCATTGTCGCCCCAATCGCTGCCCCACGAGTTTTTTAGCAACCAAGCGTGTTTGGCATCGTCCCAGCCAATAATGACGATGGCGTGATTGATGTCGCCTTTGGCATTTTCGTCAAAAATACCACTTCGGTAGCCCAAAAACATTTTGGTGGCATTAACAGCCGTAGCAACAGCACCATGTTGACACAAGGCTTCTTTAATTTCGGATACACTAGCAATAGCTTTTGACGGGTTGATGCGCCCAAAATCTTTGACATAAAAATTGGTTTTGGCGCTGTTCATACACGATTTATCGGCACCTTTGTAGGGATTATCTTTTTCGTTGCTTAAACTTACCTGATTTTTTTTTGCCCAATCCAAAGCAGTGCCATACCAACCGCCCCAGCAACTACCGCCATTAGAGCAATCCAAAACTTGCTGTTCTGATAGGTCTAAGTTATTGGGTGATGCTCCGTTGCTGTGTAACAAAATGTTGCTTTCTATAATAGCAATGACGGTAAAACTCCAGCAGCTACCGCAGGTGTTTTGTTCGCGGACAGGTGTAACGCCTTGCATAGTGCGTAAATCAAGGCTTTTTTGTTGTGGGGTGCCAAATTTGCTAGCCGAGCTTTGTGTTTTTTGCGAATCTTTTTTATTTCGCGAGCTAATTACCTCTGCGGGTACTGCCAAACCGCGCACATTACCTTGCCCTGTAGTGCGGCTGTCAATATCGGCTTGTAGTACTTTGGTGGGTGCTACGGTAAAATTTAGTTTGCGTTTGTTAATTTGTTGTCGCATATCGTTCACCTCTTGTTCGATAGGGGTGATGCTACTGCCTCGTCCTTGGTCGTTTTGAGCAAATAGGGGGCTAGCAAATAGCAAAACAAATAAATAAAAAAGCTGTTTTTGAGGAGTGTAATGCATAGAGTATTGTTTTTTTTGATAATAGACAAGGACGCAACAAGTAAGTAGTTGACCCTTAGACTACGCAAAACAGAAACGTTTAACGAGTTGTTTTTTTTAGGTAAAATTTAGTAAACTTGTTTTTGTAAAGATTGTTGATGTAAAAAATGGTACTTTTTAATCGCGTATTTTATCAAGCAAACTGTTTAGTAGCTGTGTTTCTTGCTCTGATAAATTACTTAGTATATGGTTGGTAAATGCAATTTCTTTATCTATCTCGGTTAATAAGGTCAAACCTATTTCGGTGATGCGGACATCTACTAAGCGTTTGTCGGTGGAGCCAATTTGCTTTTCGACCAAATTTTTGGCAATTAACCGGCTAACTACCCGCGATGCATCGGACATTTTATCTAGCATACGCTCGCGGATAACACCAATACTTATGGCATTTGGGTGTTGCCCACGTAAAATGCGCAGCACATTGTATTGTTGATGTGTGATGCCGTAAGGTTTTAGAAAGTTTCGCATCTTTTCTATCAAAAAGTAGATGTAAAAAAGATGTTAACAATAGCTTTTTCGTAGGGGCTTTTAAAAGGCACCTTTTGTTTAATGGCTTTTTCAATTTCCATAGTAATAAAATAATGAAAGTTTAAGTGTGTTAAAAATAAGCACAAAGATAAACTTAACTTTACTGAAAGCGAGTATTTCTATTTTTTATTTTTGCCTAAATACTAAATTTGTTACATTTAGCGTTACTTTTGCGTCTTAATTAACGTAAGTTCTTGAAAAACATTTTTCGCAAACATTTTTTATTTACAAAATGAAGAAAATTCTTTTGCTTTCTGCATTATTGCTTGGCATGGGCATAGCTAATGTTACTATTGCCCAACAAAAAGCTCCGCTGCCTAAAAAAGGCTCTGACCAAGTAGTACCCGACTACAAAAAGCCTAAAACGGTAGTGGCTCCTAAATCGGATAAACCCATTAGTGCGCCCAAAACGGGCGAGGTGAAATCGGCACAAGGTGGTGCGGCTGCTCCAAGCACGGTTAAGCCCGGCAAAGGCTCGGTACAAATGGTACCCGACTACAAAAAGCCCAAAACGGTAGTGGCTCCTAAATCGGACAAACCCACACATGCACCTAAAACGGGCGAAGTAAAAGGTGCTACCAAACCTACCAAAGACAAACCATCATTGCCCAAAGATGCAACACCTATTAGCACGCCGCCAAAGACTAGAGGAGGGGCAGTAGACCCTAAAACAACCGGCACCAAAGGACAACAAGGACCTAAACCCGGCAAAGGCTCGGTGCAAATGGTGCCCGACTACAAAAAGCCTAAAACAGTAGGTATCCCTAAATCGGGCAAACCCATTAGTGCGCCTAAAACGGGCGAGGTAAAAGGTGGTACTAAACCTACGGGTGGCATCAAACCTGCCCCAAGCACAGGTAAGCCTACGGGTGGTATCAAACCTGCCCCAAGTGCGGGTAAACCTGTTAACCTTACCCCAAAAGACGATAAAGTAACCAAAGCAACCGTTGAGGTAAAAGGTAAAGGCAAAGGTTCGGTGCCAATGGTACCCGATTACAAACAATCTGCCAAAAAACCTAAATAAAGGCAAGTTTTTAGTATATTGCTCGAAAAAACTGATTTTTACCACTAAATTGCTTATGTTACACAACCGTACAACTTATGCCGGCAGGGCGTTTTGCCTAGCCAAAAACAAGTTTAATGTGTAGCATAAGCAATTAAAGTACTAGCTATTATATAGCTATTTAGTATCAAAAACAATCACTCAATTATGTTCAAAAATAGTAAAGTTGCCATAGGTGTTATTGTGGGTTTACTGGTTTTGCAGGTGCTATTTGAGGCGTACAAACCCAAATCTATTGATTGGGAACCCGACTATACACAGTATCCCAAAAAGCCATACGCTACCTATATACTTCGTCGTCAGTTATCCGATTTGTTTCCTAATCAACCCATAAAAAGATATAAATACACCTATTTATAATTATTTAGACGACATACTAGATGCCTATTTATACGAAGACGAAAATGGTGGAGTGCCAGTAGATTCGTTGCAGTACAATTACATTTTTGTGAACGAAAATCTTAGTTTTGATAGCTTAGACATAAACCGTTTGTTGAGGGCTGTTGATATGGGGTGTAATGTGTTTATGGCAGCCGAAGATTTTGGCAAATTAGGGGATACCCTCAAGTTAGATATGGATGTAAATTTTGATAACTTTTATTTGAACGACACCACAAAAAAAACAGTTGATTTACAATTGCTGCACAACAATATAAAAGATACAACATTTAGGTACAAAACCGACCAAGCAGCGTATTATTTTTTACCCGATTCGGTGCATAACCACCAAGTTTTAGGTATCAATGCTGCCAAACAAGCTGTTTTTATTAAAGTGCCTTTTGGCGATGGCAATTTTTGGCTGCATAGCGTGCCCATTGCCTTGTCTAATTATAGCCTAACAAAAGACAATAATGCACAATATGCATCGGCGGTATTGTCGCATTTACCTGCAAACCGCCCTGTTTTGTGGGACGAATATTACAAAGCAGGCAGGGTTAACAACAGCTCGCCTTTTAGGTATGTATTGTCTGTTGAGCCACTCAAATGGGCTTTGTATCTTACCTTAGTAGGTATGCTGTTGTTTATGCTTTTCGAAGCCCGACGCAAACAACGTATTATACCCATAGTAAAACCCTTAGAAAACACCTCGCTTGAGTTTGCCAAAACGGTAGGTATGTTGTATTATCAAACTGCCGACCACAAAGATATTGCCGAAAAAAAAATAATCTATCTGTTTGATTATATCCGCAAACGTTTTTTTCTGCAAAATATTACTTACACCGATACTTTTTACCAACAATTGGCTCAAAAATCTACGGTGGGTATTGAGCAGATTAACAAATTGTTCCAACAAATTATTGCCATCAAAACACAAAACAGCATTAGCCAAGAGCAATTGTTAAGGCTAAACGAAACGATAGATGCCTTTTATCGTCAAACAAAATAAAGTAATTGGTAATTATTGTGATTAGAGCTAAAAAAAAACCTTTGGCATTGCCAAAGGTTTTTTTACAAATTTAGTTATAAACTAATTTTTCACTACACGCACAACCATATCATCAACAATAACAACATACACGCCCGCTGGTAAGTTTAGCATATTAATGGTATAGGTGTTTGAGCCTTGTAATGTATTGATGTCTTTTTGCATAACAGTTTGCCCATTAGCGTTATAAATAGTTAGCAGCGATTTTTGGTTTTGGGTTGCTTTCCATGTCAAGTTTAACACATCGGTTGTTGGATTTGGATAGGCAGTTAAGGTAATAGAACCGGTGTTAGCAAAACGGCTTGATGATGGATTGATAGTTATTGGACGAACAGTGATATTATTGTTTTCGTTACTTTCGGTTACTTGATTGTTGGCATCGGCTTGAAAAAGCAAATAGTAACTACCCGAAATAGCATTTGGTATGTTTAAAGTAGGATAGCGGTAATAGCTGCCGTTGGGTGTTGTGGTGCCAATGGTGCTGCTCGACAATAAAATATCGTTGCTGCTATAGGTATTGTTGTTTGATAGATAAATGCGCAATAGGCTGCTATTAGCGGTAGCACTGCCAATGTTTTTTACCTGACAAGTACTGCCTGTAAGGGTGCTGCCGGCGGTGGTAGTGCTTGGTACGCTAGCCGAAAATACCGTTAAATCGGGGCGAGGTGCTGTAATGGTAATACTTCGGGTGCTGGCGTTATTTTGCTCGTTTAGCTCTTGTATGGCTCCGCCTCCGTCTGCCACAAAATATAATTGATAGGTTCCGGGTGGTGTGTTAACGGGTACTGTAAAAGTTGGATATTTAACATTTGAGGTGTTAACCGCTAATGGGTTAATAGCGGTGTAGCCCAATTCTATGAAATTTAACAAACTTTGGTCGTACAAAAAATAATGCACTTGTGTGGCATTAGCTGTAGTTAATCCTTGATTTTTTATTTGGCAGATAAGGCTCATGGGGTTTCCTGCCGATATGCTGGTGGGTGCGCTAACGGTGGTAGGTACTAAATCGGCGGTAGCCAAAACAGTAATGCCAAACGATGCTACATTGTTGTTTTCGTTGGTTTCGGCTATGGTATTTGCATTGTCGGCTTTGGCAATAATACGATAACTACCAGGTATTGTATTAGCGGGTATGGTAAGTGTTTTGAACAAAAAATAATATTGCCCAGCACTTATCGCGAGTCGTATTTATAGTGCCAATTTGTACATCGGAGCTTTGTAATGTATTGTCGATAGATAAATAAAACGCAATAGTGTTTGTGCCACTAGTAGTAGTGCCAGCATTGCGGATACTACCCACAGCTTTACATTGAGCCCCAGCGGCAAGGTAGCCGTATCCATCGCCATTCGGAAAAACTTGTTGATAAGGTATTTCGGGTATATAATTGTATGGCTCTTGCTCGATTGTTTCAAATGATAAATCAACTTGGGCAAGCAACGAAAACGAATGTAGCAGACAGATGCCAAAAATATAATAGAGTTTTTTCATGAAAAAGTATCTTTACGTAAGAACTGTTAAAAAGTTACGACAAAGGTACGAAATTGCAGTTTTATGACACATTTATTTTCCTTTTTTTGAACATTATGAAAACTGCTTGATTAGATACCGTTTTAAGGTAACTTAATAACTTAATGATAATCAGTAACTTATGTAACGATTATGTGCAAGAAAATAATTGTTGTTGTTTTTAACAAAAACAAAACACATGGTAGTATTATTGTATATTTAATTGCCAAAAAGAAAAACAGGCTGTTTCGTATTTTGAAACAGCCTGTTGTACAGCTATTGGATAAGTGAAATAGTATCATTATCTTTGCATCTCGAAAACAATCGAGAACAATATTGCCTGCTAATTTGTATTACTGCATGGTTGGAAAATGGCAACTACCGATGTGTTGCTGCCAACTATTGATTCACCAAATCAACATCGTCAACAATGTATTTGGTGTCGCCTTGCCACGGAAAGTTTCTGAGGATTTCGCGATAGTGTAGCGTTACATATTTCCCTTCGTACTGTTGTAACTCTTTGTAGGCATTGCTACCTGCCGAAAAAGCCCATACATTGGTTGGATTCATGGCGTTAAAGCTGCCCAACGGACCCAAACTTAATTGCCCTTCGTAGGTTTTAAATACATAGCCTTTTTCTGATATTTTAACTAAATAGCCCGCACGGTTGCCCTCGCTATATGTCCAGCTACTTATCCAAAAAAACAATCCCAGACCAATAACACTCAAAAATAGTAACAGCAAAAATATTTTGCGGGCAGTAGATTTTACTTTTTTACCCGTTTCTTGCATACGCCCCGAAAAACTTTGTTCGGTGCCAGCAGTAGTGGTGTCTTTTTGATTTTCCATAAAATTTGAACAGTGATTTGTTTACTGATTGATTAATATTGTATCGTGGTGCAAAGGTACAAAATAAATGCCGTATTTTATACGTTATTGCAAAGCTTAAGTCACTAAAAATTTTGTTACCATGAAAAAAATAGCTTTATTTTTGCTGTTCATTGTTTTTGTTGCCTGCGACCCTATTGTAGAAATAGATTTTAAGGCACGCAACCAAACAACTCAAACGGTGCAAATTGATTATAACGATTGGGTAAACAACCACGACACCACCATTTTATTAGCACCCAATAAAACCATTACCTTATTTAGGGACCAAGCAGTAGGTTATGTAAATACTTATGAAAATAAATACGACACATTTCCGTTTCCTCATTTTTTGTTACGAAAAGATACGGTGTTATCTACCAAAAACTTTACCCTAAAAACCGAATGGACACTCGACAACCAAAACCGAATGGGTACTTATACCTTAGAAATTGATGATGATGATTTTTAATATCGCACCAATTTTTTATTACTTTTTTGCTTGCTTTTAGCTGTTTTTATCATACACATACAAGCAATACGTGTGTACACAACAGCCAAAAAGTGTACACCTAAATTTAACGCTACAATTCAGATTTTATTCCGAACTTTGCACCCAAAAAGAGAGCAAAATATTATGGAGATGCAACCCATTTGCCAACTTTCACGTCTAACCACCCAAAACGTCTTTCATACCTAAAAAAAAACAACTCGAAAATGAATAAAATTTTACATTTCTCATCTCTCTATCTACTATCTTCTTTTTTGTTTATCCTCACCCTCTCTATCACTAACCAAAACTTGCAGGCGCAAACCGTGCTTAGCCAAGGTGATATGGCTGTGGTAGGCGTTAATGCAACTAATGGATCTGGTTGCTCTGGTGCTGCTACTGGAACAGATGACTTGATAAGTATCGTCTTTTTTAAACCAATTACTACCAATACTCAATTTTGCATGACTGATTGTGCGTATAATACAAATGCGACACCAGCAACTAATGATGACACCTGGACAACAACCGAAGGGGCGTTATGTTTTACCTACAACGGAGCTACAACCATACCAGCGGGTACTCTTATCACTATAGAGGTAAGCGGAGGCATTGCAACAATCTTGGTTAACTCCCCCTACAGTGGTTCTTGGACAGCTACCTATCCATATCCAGCACTAAATGCTTTTAATTTAAATTCAAGTGGTGATCAAATATTCTTTTACCAAACCGATATATTTAGTGGAACCTTAAGCAATGCTAATGGCGATGCAGCTAACCTACTATACGGCTTTAACACCCGAAATGCTTGGAATGCAGCCAGTGGAACATTTAACAACAATAATTCGTATCTGCCACCTAATATGGAGTGCAATGTTATGTTACCCTCAGTAGGCTCTGATTTTATTTTGTTTAACCCTCTTACCCCCCCCTTTACTCCGCCAGCTACACAAGCAGGATGGATAAGTGCTATTAACCTTAATAGTAATTGGACTCAATATGCCAGTTGCACAGCATACAATACTGCTTATAATACTAAATATAGCGTACAACCATATACTCCCGATAATACGGCACCTTATGCTACCTTATTTACTGGCGGCACACCTCCATCGGGTTTATTGTTGCCCATTGCCGCCCAAAACGTATGTAGTAGCACCACCACAATTAGTAACTACGACCTTACCCAATACAATACCGCCATTATTGGCTCATCAGGTGTAACTTCGCTTAGTTGGTATCTTGCCGACCCATCACAAAGCGCTAGTCCTACTGCCATTGCTACACCCAATAATACATCGCTTACTTTTTCAGGAACTCCACTTTCTGTAACTGTTTGGGCAGCAGAAACAGGAGCAGGGAAACGCTGTAATACGGTTCCCGTTACCTTTAATCTATCTACCCCGCCCACCCTTACTATAATCAATGGTAATTTATGCCAACCAAGCGTAGGTTTTAGTCCATCAGCTACCGCTACCCCTTCGGCAGGGGCAACCGTTAATTGGTATGCTGCCTCATCGGGTGGAGCTTCGTTGGCTACTGGCAATTCCTATAACCCATCGCCATTGCCTACTAGCAATACCACCTACTATGCCGAGGCAACCTTGGCTGGCGGATTATGCCCCGTGCGTGTGCCTGTGCAGGTATATTTAGTTACTTGCGAGTCAAGCTGTAACTCTACTAGCGTAACACCTACCCACGAAACTTGTGCTAATGCAGATGATGGTACGGCTACCATAAATTTTGTGCCACAAGGTTCGCCCGCATTTTTTACACCTTTGGCAACTGGCGGAACATCTGCCCTGCACACCTATTTATGGAACGACCCCGCACCTGCCCAAACCGCTAACCCCGCAACCGCTTTGGCACCCGGCAACTACCAAGTAACCATAACCGGAGGAGGTACTATTTGGAGCGATGCAATAAGCGTTGGAAGTGGATGGGGTAACTCTGTGGCTACGGCGGTAATTGGTAATGGATTGCCAACTACTACCAATGGTACAAGCCCCAATGCATGGGTTGTAGGTACCGGCGAGCCAGGACCACCCAGCCCTATTGCGGCGGGTGGAATTTGCGCCACAGGCCCTTTTGCTGCCGATGCAACACTTAAAATATCTACCGTTCCTAATCCAGCCTCTACGGCAAGTTATAATGCAGGTGTAAACAATGTAACTAGTGTAGTAGCCGTATCGCCCACATTTAGTACCGTAGGTTTTAGTGCTGGCTCGGGTGGTGGTTTAAAGTTGGTGTTTGATTATATGGAGGTATCACAAAATACTGTGGATAATATGACCGTGTATTATAGCCCAGATGGTACAAACTGGGTATTTTTAAGCGATCCCGCTAGTACCTATAATGCTGGTTGTGCCATAGTAAATGCAAGATGGGATACATGGACGGTTAACTTACCCGTAAGTGCCAACAATAATCCCAACAACAAAATTGCATTTGTTTGGGTAAATAATGGCGATAATCTAACAGGTAAGCCCTCGGCTCCGCCAAGCACCACTATCTCTTGTGCTATCAATAATGTGCGTATTTTACATAGCTGTACTTATGTACAATCAACTACTATAAACGCAGCCCCCAATTTTACAGTGGCTTTGGGTAGTTCGGCGGCATCGGTATGTGAAAATGGCACTGCACCAACACTTACTGCTACCCCCACACAAGCTGCGCCCGTAGCCAATGGTCCCTACAATTATGCTTGGGAAGTTGACAATGGCACAACCGTTACGCCAATAGCCAACAATGCGGCTACTTTGTCGGCATCTACAGCCACAGCAGGTACATATACCTATACGGTAACGGTAACAAATACGGCATCGGGCTGTGCTGCCACCGATAATGTGGTGGTAACAATTAACCCATTACCTACGGTAGATTTAGGCGTAGATCAAATTGATTGCAACAGTACAGGTTTTACGGGTATTGATTTAGATGCAGGTGGTGGCTTTACCAACTATCAGTGGTCAAATGGCACATCGGGTGCAACAGCCCAAACCATTAATGTAACTACATCAAATACATACACCGTTACGGTAACTAACAGCGGTGGTTGCATAAGCACCGATGCCGTAATAATAACCATCAATCAACCACCAGCAGTAACGGCTGCCAACCTTAGCACTACGCCATCAAACTGTGGGGTAGATAATGGCACCATTACATTCCCATCGCCAGCAGGTGTAACCGTCGAAACGGGTTCGGGCTTTTTGATTGGAGGTGCCAATATAACAGGCAACTCGCCACTTACGGCTTTGGGTTCGGGTAACTATACCTTAGTATACACCGATGATGTTACGGGTTGTTTTACCAATGTAACAGTTAATGTGGGGTCTAGTACTATCTTGCCGCCTACGCCAACAATCAATCCAGCATCATCTACCATTTGTATAAATGGCAGTGTGCCGTCTTTAACAGCTTCGCCCAACGGAGCGGCAAGTACTAGTTGGCAATGGTATGGTCCCAACAACTCGGCTACCCTTATTGCTGGTGCAACTAATGTCACTTTTAACCCAGCAGCATTAGTTGATAATACTACTGCCGGAGCAACTACTTTTTATGTCACTAATACAGTAGCTGGTTGCGAAAGTTTGCCAGCATCTGTTAATATTACTGTTCAAGACCCACCAGTGGTAAGCATTACTTCGCCATCGGGTAGTAATGTTTGTTCGGGGGCATCTATTACTTTAGATGCCGATAATATAGCTGGGGCAACCTACAACTGGTCGGGTGGCGGCGGAAGCACATCGAGCGCTACCTATACGCCTACTGCACCACCAGCAACAGTAACTTATACGGTTACGGTAACAGATGGTCCTTGTACCGTAACACCAAATTTTGTGGTAACGGTTAATCCCAATCCAACGGCAGGTACACTTACGCCAACACAGGCTATTTGTTCGGCAGCTAATGGGCAGATAGCATTTACTACGCCTGCGGGCGTAACCCAAGTGTTATATTCAACAGGTGCAACATTTAATACAGGCGTTAATACCGATGTAACAGGTGCATCGCCCGTTACCGATTTAGCAGCAGGTCAATATACTTTTAGATTTATAAATGGAGCTACAAACTGTTTTGTAGATGCAAGTATCAATCTTACCTTTATAGCTACAGCACCACCGCCAACAGTAGCGGCTGTTTCGGCTATTTGTTTTACGGGCAACGATGCATCTAACCCAACCTTTAGTGCTACAGCAGGCGGAACCTTAGTTAGCACTTATCAGTGGTATGGACCGGCAGCTACGCCTGCGGCGGCTACGGCTATCGTGGGTGCAACTAGCTCTTCGTATGTACCAACTGTTACAGCATCAAACACTTATACCTATTATGTTACCAATACTATAGGTGGATGCGAAAGTACCAGAACTCCGGTAAGTTTTACCATAAATGCTTTGCCTACGCCAAGTATAAGTGGCAATACAGTAGTTTGTAGCGGAGCAGCAACAAATACATTAACCGCATCGGCTGCTAGTAGTTATTTATGGGGTGATGGTTCGACCAATCAAACCATAAACGGTATTGGAGGTAGCTATGCCGTAACAGTAACAGATGCTAACGGCTGCCAAAGTGCCACGGCAATAAGTGTTGCGGTAAATAATCCAGTTTCGGTAACTATTAACCCCGACCCTGCTTCGTTTTGTGCCGGAGGAAGTATTATTTTGAATGCAGGTACAGGTTTTGATACCTATGCTTGGTCGCCTGCGGTAGGCTTAGATTTTACCAACATTGCAGCACCTACTTGCACGGGTACCAACTTGCCTGCCCCATACTCTTTGTCGTATAATGTTACGGTAACAAAAAACGAGAATGGCATAAGTTGCTCGGCAACAGACAATATCAGCGTAGCGGTAACCGCTAATCCTAACTTAACAGCCACATCAAGCCAAACAATAACAGCTTGTGTAGGCTCAACAGCTAATTTAAACAATGTAACCTACACCAACTCGGGTGCGGCAGGTACTCAATTTTTTACCGACCCCATCGGCGACCCTGTTTTGTCGCCCTCAAATGTACCTGTTTCTGCCGTCGGAACAACTATTTACACCCTCACCGAAACCGTGTCGGGTACAGGCTGCTCCGATACTTTACAAATTAGGGTAAACGGAGTTGCGGGTATTACAACTAGCAACTTTAACGCAAACTGTAATATAGCAGGTACACAATATGTAGTTAGTTTTAACATGAGTGGTGGAACGGGTGTTTATACTGTTACACCAGCAGGCTCGGGTACCGTAACAGGCAACCTATTTACTAGTAATCCTATTAATACAGGAACAGGATACAATTTTACCATCAACAGCACTGGTGCTACCTGCTTACCTGCTACCGTAGGTGGTTCGGCACCGCCTTGTACGCCTCCGGTTGCGTGCAATACTATTGGTTGTGTAGGTACTAATTTGGTGGTAAATGGCAATTTCGAGAGTTTTAATGCAGCTACACCATTTAGTACTTTTACTAGCAGCTACGACTATAGCCCTTGCCCTGGCTTAATATGTACCAATGGAGCAACGGGTGCGCCCATTTTGTGCCAATACGATTTTTCGGTACAAACATCCCCCAACTCCTGTAACACCGATTTCAGTGCTAATATTCACGACCACACTACTGGTTCGGGCAACTTAATGTTGGTAGATTATCCGGCGGGTAATGTTGACATAGCTAACCACATTTGGTGTCAAACAGTTACATTAGCACCTGCTACCAACTACTGTTTTGGTGCTTATATGATTAACATTTTACCAACAGGCACCAATCAGGGCTTACCAGCGGTAAACTTTACGGCTAATGGCACATTGTTAGGCAATAGCGGCAATATCCCCGAAAACGAACAATGGGGATATTATGGTTATTCGTTTAATAGCGGAGCAGGTGGTTCTTATCTGTTTTGTATAGATAATAGCAATTTTGGAGCTGTTGGGTACGATATAGCAATTGACGACATTACTATAGCACCGCTTACCAATGGTACACCACCAACCGCTGTTAACGATGCTGCTGCAATATGTAGTTCGGCAGCAAGTATAAATATACCTGTATTAACCAACGATAGTGGTACATTTAGCAACAGTACTTTAAGTATTTACTCTGCACCACCTTTCACAGATGGGACTATTACAGGTGTAAATACAGCTACTGGTACTATCACCTTTACACCATTACCCGGATTTACAGGTACTTCGTTTCAGTACAAAATATGCGATGCATCGGGTAGTTGCTGTAGTGTGGCTACGGTTAACATAACACTAGCAGCTACACCAACCATAACTACCACAGTTGCCATTAACACAGCATGTCTTACTCCATTTACAGGTGCAGCAACCGTAACAGCCCCAACGGGTGCAGGTGTAACTTATTTATGGAGTGATGCAGGTGCATCAACAACAGCAGGTATCACGGCACAAAATGCGGGTACTTATACGGTAACAGTAACAGGTGCAAATGGCTGTAACAATACAGCAACTGCCACTATCACTAGCACGCCCACTTTGCCAGTTATCACTTTATCTGCCCCAACAGCTAACACTTCTTGTACATCGCCTTTCACGGGTGCAGTAGCGGTAACAGCCCCGACAGGTGCGGGTGTAAGTTATTTATGGAGTGATGCAGGTGCATCAACAACAGCAGGTATCACGGCACAAAATGCAGGTACTTATACGGTAACAGTAACAGGTGCAAATGGCTGTAACAATACAGCAACTGCCACTATCACTAGCACGCCCACTTTGCCAGTTATCACTTTATCTGCCCCAACAGCTAACACTTCTTGTGCATCACCTTTCACGGGTGCAGTAGCGGTAACAGCCCCGACAGGTGCGGGTGTAAGTTATTTATGGAGTGATGCAGGTGCATCAACAACAGCAGGTATCACGGCACAAAATGCAGGTACTTATACGGTAACGGTAACAACAGCTAATGGCTGTAACAATACAGCAACTGCCACTATCACTAGCACGCCCACTTTGCCAGTTATCACTTTATCTGCCCCAACAGCTAACACTTCTTGTGCATCACCTTTCACGGGTGCAGTAGCGGTAACAGCCCCGACAGGTGCGGGTGTAAGTTATTTATGGAGTGATGCAGGTGCATCGACAACAGCAGGTATCACGGCACAAAACGCAGGTACTTATACAGTAACAGTAACAGGTGCAAATGGCTGTAACAATACAGCAACTGCCACTATCACTAGCACGCCCACTTTGCCAGTTATCACTTTATCTGTCCCAACAGCTAACACTTCTTGTGCATCACCTTTCACGGGTGCAGTAGCGGTAACAGCCCCGACAGGTGCAGGGTAAGTTATTATGGAGTGAGCGGTGCACCAACGCAGGTATCACGGCACAAAATGCAGGTACTTATACGGTAACAGTAACAGGCAATGGCTGTAACAATACGGCAACTGCCACTATCACTAGCACGCCCACTTTGCCAGTTATCACTTTATCTGCCCCAACAGCTAACACTTCTTGTGCATCACCTTTCACGGTGCAGCGGTAACAGTCCCGACAGGTGGGTGTAAGTTTTTATGGAGTGATGCAGGTGCATCGACAACAGCAGGTATCACGGCACAAAACGCAGGACTTATACGAACAGTAACAGGTGCAAATGTGAACAATACAGCAACTGCCACTATCACTAGCACGCCCACTTTGCCAGTTATCACTTTATCTGTCCCAACAGCTAACACTTCTTGTGCATCACCTTTCACGGGTGCAGTAGCGGTAACAGCCCGACATGCGGGTGTAAGTTATTTATGGAGTGATGCAGGTGCATCGACAACAGCAGGTATCACGGCACAAAACGCGGTACTATACGGTAACAGTAACAGGTGCAAATGGCGCAACAATACGGCAACTGCCACTATCACTAGCACGCCCACTTTGCCAGTTATCACTTTATCTGCCCCAACAGCTAACACTTCTTGTGCATCACCTTTCACGGGTGCAGTAGCGGTAACAGCCCCAGTAGGAGCAACTTATGCATGGACTGGCGGAGCGACGACCGCAGGTATCACGGCACAAAATGCAGGTACTTATACGGTAACAGTAACAGGTGCAAATGGCTGTAACAATACGGCAACTGCCACTATCACTAGCACGCCCACTTTGCCAGTGGCTAATATAAGTGGTACAAATACATACTGTTTGAATAGTGTAGCTACTAACTTAACAGCAAGTGGTGGTAATACTTATTTATGGAATACCGCCGAAACAACACCAGTAATTACACCTAATACTACACCTACTGGTAATACCACATACACAGTAACCGTAACGGCTGCTAATGGTTGTATCGCAAGTGCCACGCAAATAGTTACAGTTAATTCACTACCTACCATTAGTGTTGTAACTTCGTGCGGTGCAGCACCAAATACAGGTGCAATCACCACAACAGCAACTGCTACTAATGGTGGCACGCTAAGCTACACTATTAATGGCACTGCTGATGCTGATGGTAATCAAATTAATTTATCAAATAATCCATACACAGTAGTTGTAACAGAAACCCCAAGCGGTTGTTCGGCAAGTAGTGTAGCAAATGTTAACTGTGGTTGCCTTCCGATAACAGTTAATGGCGTTGCGAGTATTTGTAGCGGAGCAGCAGCAACTACTTACACACAAACTGGTGGTGTAGCGGGGGGGATTTGGTCGGTATCGCCAGCAACAGCGGGTAGCATCAATGCCGCAACAGGTGTATTTACGCCTGCCAGCAATGTACTATCACTAATCAATGCAACGATTACCTATACAGCTTCGGGTTGTAATGGTATATTACCGGTCACAATAAATCCATTACCCACCCCTACCATTGGTGGTGCCACCGCTGTATGTATAGGAAATCCTACTACCCTTACTGCCAATAGTGGCATTAGTTATCAATGGCAAGGTGGTCCAGCGACAGCGGCATATCCGGTTTCGCCCTTAACAAATACAACTTACACCGTAACCGTAACAGATGCAAATAGTTGTAGTGCAACTGCAACAGCACAAGTGTTGGTTAATGCATTACCAACAAGTACCCCCCCCCCCCCCCAACCGGGCCCCCCCCTTTGGGGCGGGGGGGGGAGGGCCCCCCCCCCGGGGCCCCCATTGAACCCCCCCCCCCCCCCCCCCGTTTTTTTCCCCCCTTTGGGGGGGGGGGGGGTTTAGGCGCGCGGCGGGGGGGGGGCTATAATTTTGTTTGGAGTAATGGCTCAACTACCGAAGATTTGGCTGCGGTACAAAACGGTACTTACCTAACCGTAACCGACCCTGCTACCTTATGTACACAACAACCACCCCAACCCTCCCCCCCCCACTACAACGAATACCACCACCCCCAATACAGCTTGTTTAACGCCATTTAATGGGGGGGTGGATTTAAGCGTATTGCCAGTAGGTAGCTATAATTTTGTTTGGAGTAATAGCTCAACTACCGAAGATTTGGCTGCGGTACAAAACGGTACTTACACCGTAACCGTTACTAACCCTGCTACCTTATGTAGTACAACAACGAGCGTAACAGTTGCCAATAACTCGGCAGCTCCCACTACAACGAATACCACAACTGCCAATACAGCTTGTTTAACGCCATTTAATGGGGCGGTGGATTTAAGCGTATTGCCAGTAGGTAGCTATAATTTTGTTTGGAGTAACAGCCCAACCACCGAAGATTTGGCTGCGGTACAAAACGGTACTTACACCGTAACCGTTACTAACCCTGCTACCTTATGTAGCACAACAACCAGTGTAACTGTTGCCAATAACTCGGCAGCTCCCACCGCCAGCACCACGGTTATCAACAACACCAATTGCGGTGCTACGGGCAATGGTTCGATAGATTTGAGTGTTAATCCAGCAGGCACTTATGCCTATTTCTGGTCAGGCGGACAAGCTACCGAAGACTTATCGGCATTGTCGGCAGGCAGTTATACGGTAACGGTAACAAATACGGCTACCTTATGTAGTGCCACCGCTACCGCAACGATAAGCAACACACCAAACCTACCCACCGCCAGCACCACAGTTATCAACAACACCAACTGCGGCTCTACGGGTAATGGTTCGATAGATTTGAGTGTGTTACCAGCGGGTACTTATGCCTATTTCTGGTCAGGCGGACAAGCTACCGAAGACTTATCGGCATTGTCGGCGGGTAGTTATACGGTAACCGTTACTAATACGACTACTTTATGTAGTGCCACCGCTACCGCAACACTAAGCAACACACCAAACCTACCCACTGCCAGCACAACAGTTATCAACAACACCAATTGTGGCTCTACGGGTAATGGTTCGATAGATTTGAGTGTTAATCCAGCAGGCACTTATGCCTATTTCTGGTCAGGCGGACAAGCTACCGAAGATTTATCAGCATTGTCGGCAGGCAGTTATACGGTAACAGTTACAAATACCGCTACTTTATGTAGTGCCACCACTACGGCTAGTATAAGCAATAATACTGTTATCCCAACAGCTAGCATAAGTGGTGTTAATACCTATTGTTTGGGCGATGTGGCAAGTTCACTAACTGCCAGTGGCGGCGGCACCTACGCCTGGAACATAGGCGGCACAGGCACAACTATTACCCCTTCAACGGCAGCAGCAGGTAGCATTACCTATACTGTGACGGTCACCTCAGCCAATAATTGTACGTCAACAGCCACCGCTACAACGTAACCGTAACAGGGGGCAATGGTTGTACTAGTACAGCAAGTACCAGCATTACGGTCAATGCCAACCCCACGGCGAGCATATCGGGCAGCAGCACATTTTGTGTAGGCGGCAACTCGGTGCTAACGGCAAGTGGTGGCGGCACGTACCAATGGGCAGCCAGCAATGGCGGCGTTATTACGGGTAGCAGCACAGGTTCGGGCATTACGGTAAATACAGCGGGCACCTATGCCGTTACGGTAACCAACAACGGTTGTATCGGCACTGCTAGCATAGCCGTTACCCAAGCCACTAGTTTATCGCCCAACATTACAGGCAACACCCAAATCTGCCCCGGCACCACCACTACATTAGACGCAGGTGCTGGCTTTTCGAGCTATTTATGGTCAGCAAGTGCGGGCGCTGCCGTTACTCAAAGTGTTAATAACATAGGCCTAGGCACTTATTCGGTCACTGTTTCCGATGCCAGTGGCTGTACAGGTACTGCATCAACCAACGTTATCCAACTTAACCCTACGGCAACGGCAACTAATACAGGTGCTGTTTGTCAGGGCGGAACAGTCAATTTGAATGCTTCTGTGGGTACGGCATACAGTTGGAGTGGACCTGCTGGATACAGTAGCAATGTTCAAAATCCAGTTATCAACATACCCAATAATGCCCCTGCCAATAGCTATACTTATACCGTTACGGTAACAGATAACAACACCTGTACAGCTACTGCCACCACTGTTGTAGTAGTCAATGCCCTACCCACGGCAAGCATTAGCGGTAACACAAGTATATGTAGCGGCGATGCATCAAACATTACTTTTACAGGTACTACCGATGCCATTGTTACCTATACCGTTAATGGTGGAAGTAACCAAACCGTTACCTTAACAGGCGGTACCGCAACGGTCAGCACAGGCACACTTGCCGCAACGACTACCTACACTTTGGTAAGTGTAGTATCGGCAGCACCAGCATCTTGCACAAATACTGCTGCATCGGGCAGTACCGTGGTAACGGTAAATCCCTTACCGACGGCAAGCATCAGCGGCAGTACTAGTTTCTGCTCGGGTGGTAGTGCTAACCTTAGCTTTACAGGCACGCCCAACGCCATTGTGAGCTATACAATTAATGGTGGAAGCAACCAAACCGCAACTTTAAATGCAGCAGGCACGGCAACGGTCAGCACAGGCTCATTAACAACTACTGCCACCTACACTTTGGTAAGCGTAGTATCGGCAACCCCTGCATCTTGCCCTAATACCGCCTCGGGTAGTGCAGTTATTAGTGTAGATGCTTTACCCAATGCGTCGGCAGGTGGCGGCGGCAATGTTTGTTCCGCTAGCACTATCAACCTATCCGCATCGGGCGGAACGACCTACAACTGGTCGGGTGCAGGCATTACCGCATCTACCCAAAACCAACAAAACCCAGTTATTGCGAGTGCCACGGTTGGCATGTCGGGCACTTATGTAGTAACGGTGACCGATGTGAACGGCTGTACAGCTACCGCCAGCACCACCGTAACAGTAGCCCCCTGTGCTTGTCCCAACCCACCAACAGTATCCGGATTATCGAGTGTGGATGTTTGTGCTGGACACCTGCCAACCTAAGCGTAACGCTTGGCGGCGGTGCCACAACAGCCACTTGGACAACCTCGGGTAGCGGCAGTTTTAGTGCTACCACAGGCACTAGCGTAACATACACCCCCTCGGCGGCAGATATAGCGGCGGGCAGCGTAACCATAACTATCACCACCGACGACCCCGACGGAGCCGCACTCGAATGCAGTGTAGCAACAACCACAACAACAGTAAGTATCAACGCCTTGCCAACGGCAGCCATTAGCGGTACAAACACCATTTGTGCAGGCGATAACACCACCTTAACTGCCTCGGGCGGCAACGCATATAGCTGGACATTACCCAATGGCGGTGGTACATCATCAGCCAACCCATTAAATATAAACAATGCCACCAACGCAAACGGAGGTGTATATACGGTAACAGTAACAAACGCCAACAACTGTACGGCAGTAGCCAACACAACGGTAACGGTTAATGCCTTGCCAACTGCAACAGCATCTGGTGCTACGGTGTGTGTGGGCGATGCGATAAACCTCACTTCATCAGGTGGCACGACTTATTCATGGTCGGGTTCGGGCATTACGGCATCTACCCAAGACCAACAAAACCCAAGTATTGCAGCGGCAACAGCGGGTATGGCGGGGATATATACGGTAACAGTAAGCAATGGCAACTGTAGTTCAACGGCTACAACAACGGTAACGGTCAATGCAAATCCTGTTGGGGCAATCAATGGTACGCTATCGTTCTGCGAAGGCGGCAGCACTACTTTAACGGCCACAGGCGGTAGCAGCTACACAGGGGCAGGAGCAGGTATTGGCAATGCTAATCAAGCATCGCAAATTATTAGCGGATTAAGCAATGGCACCTATCCGTACAATGTAACGGTGAGCAACGGCAGTTGTACGGCAACAGCTACGGCTACCGTAACGGTATTTGCCAGTCCCGTGGCACAAATTACGGGCAGTGCCACGTTCTGTGCAGGCGGCAACACGACCTTAGATGCGGGTGCTGGCTATGCAAGTTATTTATGGACACCAGGCAACCAAAACACACAAACGATTACGCTTAGTGCCTCGGGCAGCCCAACGGTGGTTGTGACAGATGCAAACGGTTGCACGGCAAGCGACCAAATTACGGTGACTTCAGGCACTGCACTTACACCCAATATAACAGGCGATTTGACGATATGTGCCGGACAGACCGCAATATTAAGTGCCGGCAACGGTTTTGACACCTATTTATGGTCACCCAACGGCGAAACGACCTTTGAGATTACCGTAACCCCTGCTGTTACAACGACTTACAGCGTGGCAGTAACCCAAGCGGGTTGTAACGGAACGGCATCGCAACAAGTAGTGGTACAGGTGCCAGTAGCGATAAATGCAGGATTAGATGATTTTATATGTGGATATAGTTATGCCTTAAATAGCGATGGCACCAACGGACAATGGACGTATGTAGGTGCCCAAAGTGTGGTGTTTGCCAATGCCCTAGACCCCCAAACGACGGTTACGGTAAATGCTTGTGGCGTATATGAATTTATTTGGACAGAGACTTCAGGCGTATGCCAAAGCAGCGATACGGTGCAAATAGGTTTTGCCGATTCGCCAACAGTTGTAGGCACTTGCCCGCCCGAGACAGAAGAAGTGTGTGGCAATAGTTTGGGTATTACACCTGCCAGTGTAGTGGGTAGTTTGTGCTCGCAAAGCGATTGCCCTGCGGGCAGTGCCGCCTACGAAGCGATATTAACGCAATTAGGTTTAGATTGCACCGGCACGACGAGCAACTGCCATTGGGAGTGGACGTATTTAGACGGACCTCAAACAGATGCAACGGTTACTTTTACGCCCGATGCCAATACGCAAAACGTGACGGTAAATGTAGTACCCTTTGGACATTATACGTTTAGATGGGTGTGCGATGTGACGGGTACCGACCCCTCTTGCCCAACGGCTTGCGGAGCCATTTATGCCGAGAAGATATTTAATTTTATAGCTCCCTTGCAAGCCAATGCTACGGCTATCTGCAACCCCAGCCCTTCGACGGATTATGTGGTTACGGTAAATATTACAGGCGGGGTTCCACCCTATACGATACCCAATGGATTTAGCGAGACCTTAGCATCGGGAGTGCCCTATAATTATTTAATAGATGATGCTAGTACTTGTCCGCCGGTACCCTTAACTGGCTCGCAAAACTGCACCATTGTATGCCCAACTATTACACCCACTATTTTGGGTAATGTAGCGTTTTGTGTGGGTAGCAGTATTGTGCTAAGTGTAGCCGAGCCATTTGTGGGTTATCAATGGACGGGTGGCGTAGGTCAAACACTAAGTGTTTCGGCTGCGGGCAGCTATACCGTTACGGTGACAGATGGCAATGGTTGCACGGGTACTGCAAGTGTGTTAGTGGTGACAACGCCACCAACAACACCTACTTTTGCAGCTATTGCCCCAATATGTAGCGGTGATGTAGCCCCTGTTTTACCTGCTGTTTCGATAGAGGGTATTGCGGGTAGTTGGTTACCTGCTGTGGTGAGTAATACGGCAAGTGGTACTTATACCTTTACGCCTTCGGCGGGTGCTTGTGCATCAACAGCAAGTATAAATGTAACAGTTAATCCACAAACACTGCCTGCTTTTGCAGCAATAGCGGCGATATGTAGCGGCGATGTAGCCCCTGTTTTACCTGCAACATCTAGCAATGGTATCTCGGGTACATGGCTGCCTGTATTGGTGAGCAATACAGCAAGTGGTGCTTATACCTTTACGCCTTCGGCGGGCAGTTGTGCATCAACAGCAAGTGTAAATGTAACGGTAAATGCATCGCCACAAATTAGTGTTAGTAATAACTGCACAGGTGCAACAGCCGATGTGACAGTGACTATTGTGAGCGGTACGCCAACAAACTTTACCTTAGATGGTACAGCTGGAACCTCTGCCTTTGCGGGCGTTGCGAATGGCAATCACACGATAGTGGCAACAGATGCGAATGGTTGCTCGGATAGCGAGGCTTTTGCAACGAACTGTGTTCCTGGTTGCCCGACGATTACGGTGACGGGTAGCCAGTCGGTTTGTGCAGGTACAACGGCTGTTTATACACAAGTAGGTGGTGTTGCAGGCGGTGTTTGGTCTGTTGTACCGGCTGCTGCGGGCTCGATAGATTCGGGCGGTAACTTTGCATCGAGCGGTGCATTTACGGGTAATGCTACGATAACTTATACGGATAATAGCACGGGATTAGGCTGTGCTGGCTCGATAGTGGTGGTGGTAAATGCCATCACAACTCCTACTTTTGCGGCTATTGCCCCAATATGTAGTGGCGATGTAGCTCCCATTTTACCTGCAACATCTAGCAATGGTATATCGGGTAGTTGGTTGCCTGCATTGGTGAGCAATACAGCAAGTGGTGCTTATACCTTTACGCCTAATGCAGGTTCGTGTGCATCAACAGCTACGGTAAATGTAACGGTAAATCCGCAAACACTACCTACTTTTGCAGCTATTGCGGCAATATGTAGCGGCGATGTAGCCCCTGTTTTACCTGCAACATCTAGCAATGGTATTACGGGTACATGGTTGCCTGCGGTGGTGAGCAATACGGCAAGCGGTACATATACCTTTACGCCTGCTGCGGGCAGTTGTGCATCAACAGCTACGGTAAATGTAACGGTAAATGCATCGCCACAAATTAGTGTTAGCGACAACTGCACGGGGGCAACTGCCGATGTGACAGTGACTATTGTGAGTGGTACGCCAACGGCATATTCTTTGGATAGTGGTACGGCACAAGCTGGTACTGCCTTTGCGGGCGTTGCCAATGGCAATCACACAATAGTGGCGACGGATGCCAATGGTTGTTCGGATAGCCAAGATTTTATAACCAACTGTATTCCTGGTTGCCCGACGATTACGGTGACGGGTAGCCAGTCGGTTTGTGCAGGTGCGACGGCTGTTTATACACAAATAGGTGGTGTTGTAGGTGGTGTTTGGTCTGTTGTACCTGCTGCTGCGGGTGCGATAGATGTGGGCGGCAACTTTGCATCGAGCGGTGCCTTTACGGGTAATGCTACCATAACTTATACGGATAATAGTACTGGTTTAGGCTGTGCTGGCTCGATAGTGGTGGTGGTAAATGCCATCACAACTCCTACTTTTGCGGCTATTGCCCCAATATGTAGTGGCGATGTAGCTCCCATTTTACCTGCAACATCTAGCAATGGTATCTCGGGTACTTGGTCGCCTGCATTGGTGAGCAATACGACAAGCGGTACTTATACCTTTACGCCTGCTGCGGGTGCTTGTGCATCAACAGCTACGGTAAACGTAACAGTTAATCCGCAAACAACGCCTACTTTTGCGGCTATTGCCCCAATATGTAGCGGCGATATAGCCCCTGTTTTACCTGCTGCCTTACCAGAGGGTATTGCGGGTAGTTGGGCCTGCGGTGAGCAACGCCCCCCCCGTGCATCAACGGCAGGTAATGTAAGAATCACAAACCGCCACTTTGCGCAATCGGCAAGGGGTAGCCTTACCACAACTTCTGAAGGCATTGTGGGTACATGGTCGCCTGCGGTGGTGAGCAATACGGCAAGCGGTACATATACCTTTACGCCCGCTGCGGGCTTGTGCATCAACAGCAACGGTAAATGTAACGGTAAATGCATCGCCACAAATTAGTGTTAGCGACAACTGCACAGGTGCTACTGCCGATGTGACAGTGACTATTGTGAGCGGTACGCCAACGGCATATTCTTTGGATAGTGGTACGGCACAAGCTGGTACTACCTTTGCGGGCGTTGCCAATGGCAATCACACGATAGTGGCGACGGATGCGAACGGTTGCTCGGACAGCGAGGCTTTTGCAACGAACTGCATACCTGGTTGCCCCACGATTACGGTGACGGGTAGCCAATCGGTTTGTGCAGGTGCGACGGCTGTTTATACACAAATAGGCGGTGTTGCAGGTGGTGTTTGGTCTGTTGTGCCTGCTGCTGCGGGTGCGATAGATGCGGGTGGTAGTTTTGCATCGAGCGGTGCATTTACGGGTAATGCTACCATAACTTATACGGATAATAGTACTGGTTTAGGCTGTGCTGGCTCGATAGTAGTGGTGGTGAATGCCGTAACAGCACCCACTTTTGCGGCAATAGCGGCGATATGTAGCGGCGATGTAGCCCCTGTTTTACCTGCTGTTTCGATAGAGTGTATTGCGGGTAGTTGGTTGCCTGCATTGGTGAGCAATACAGCAAGTGGTACTTATACCTTTACGCCTGCTGCGGGTGCTTGTGCATCAACAGCAACGATAAATGTAACAGTAAATCAAAGTCCAACTGTTAATATAACGGGTACGTTGGCTATTTGCGAAGGAACTACAACAACCTTAGATGCAGGTACGGGTTTTGATGACTATACATGGTCTAATGGTGGCTCATCGCAAACTATTACGGTGGGTGCAGGTACGCATACCGTAACCGTTACCGACAATGGTTGCACATCAACCAACCAAGTGGTAGTTACTGCAACGGCATTACCTACCAATGTATCTGCCACTAACAACTGTACTAGCAATAGTGCGGCAACCATTACCGTTGCAGCAACTGCTGCTGCGGGTACTACCTTAGAATATTCGTTAGATGGAACGAATTACCAAGCAGCTAATATCTTTACAGATGTGCCAAATGGCGGTTATACTGTAAGTGTAAGAGTAGTAGGAACAACTTGTAGCGTAACTGCTGATATTTCGTTTAACTGTGCTTGTTTAAATCCGCCAACTTTAACAATACAAGATGTAACTGTTTGTGAAGGTGTAACTGCCGATTTAGCTACCACCATTGTAACTAACACAGGCTCTGCTCCGGCATATTATACCAATAGTGTCGATGCTAATGCTGCTAATGCCGTAGGTTTATTCGCTACCCCAAGTGCTGCACCAGCAGGAACTTATTACATACGTGTAGAAGATGCTACCGACCCTGCCTGCTTTACTGTTGAAGCAGTAACGGTAGCCGAATTGGTAATTGTGACTCCGACTGTAACTGGTTTAAACAACCCCTATTGCGTGGGCGAAACGGTTGATGCATTAACTGCTACGCCAAATCAAGGCGGTACAATTACATGGTATGCCAATACTGATTTAACCTTAGTGGTAGCTACGGGCAATACTTATACTCCATCGACTGGTGTGCAAGCAGGTGCCGTATCATATTGGGTTGCCGAAAATGCTAATGGCTGCCAAGGGCCTGCTACACAGGTAGATGTGGTGTTTGAAGTGTGCGTAACTTGTAATGTGCAAACACCTATTGGTGTTATAACCGAACTAAGCACTTGCGAAGGTACAACGAACACATCTGCACTCGAAGTGACGAACAACGACCCCAACGCAACCATACATTGGTACGATGCAACGAATACAGAAGTGGCAACGGGCACTAGCTTTGTGCCAAGTGTTGCGGGTACTTATACTGCTGTAGCAATAGCCAACAACGATCCAACTTGCACAAGCCCTGCGGTAACAGCTACTTTAACTGAAACTACAGTAGGCGATGCAGGTTTTGTATACGATGAAGATACATATTGTCAAGGTACAACCAACATTACACCAACTATTACGGGTACAAATGGCGGTTCTTTCTCGGCAACAGGTGGCTTGGTCATCAATCCTGCAACGGGCACATTTGACGCTACTACAGCAGGCACCTTTACCATAACCTACGATGTGGCAGGCAATTGCCCCGCAACCAATACCTTTGTAGTGACAGTAATACCAAGTATAACGATAACTGTAAGTAGCGATGTGACCGTTTTAACGACAGGTGACAGTGCTCAACTAACCGCAACGGGTGCAACAACTTATAACTGGACAAGCAACCCAACGTTGAGCTGTACGGATTGTGCCAACCCAGTAGCTACTCCTACGCAAACAACTACCTATACCGTCCAAACAGCTGGTAACGAATGTGCCGAACCTGCATCAATTACTATTGTTGTAAATCCTGCCGAACCTGAACTGATTACACCAAATGCTTTCTCGCCAAACAACGATGGCGTGAATGATGTATTTAGAGCTGTTTATGCTTACGAAATCCCTGAAAATCTCTCTATGAGAATTTATGATAGATGGGGTGTATGTGTGTTTGAAAGTATCGACTTGAACTATGGTTGGGATGGTACCTTTAAAGGTTTTGACAGCGAAATAGGCGTATATGCTTACACTATTAGCTATAATTTTACGGGTAAAAACACCAAATTCTTATCGGGTAATGTAACTTTGGTTAGATAAGTTTGGGTAAAACCATAAAAAAATTCGGGAAGTGCTTTCGTAGTGCTTCCCGAATTTTTTTATAATAGTAGTTGATAAAAACCAAATAATAGAATTGTAGAAAAAGGGCATTAAGTTTAGATTTTTGAAATTACTTTTAAACAAAAAGTGTATTAAGTAGTTGATAGAAGCCAAATAATTGAATGGAAGGAAAAGGGTGTTAGTCTTATAGTTTCGTATTTTGAAATTACTTTTAAACAAAAAGTGTATTAAGTAGTTGATAGAAGCCAAATAATTGAATGGAAGGAAAAGGGCATTAAGTTTAGATTTTTGAAATTACTTTCAAATAAAAAGTGTATTAACTAGTTGATAAAAACCAAATAATAGAATTGTAGAAAAATGGCATTAAATTTAGATTTTTGAAATTACTTTTAAATAAAAAGTGTATTAAGTAGTTGATAGAAGCCAAATAATTGAATGGAAGGAAAAGAGTGTTAGTTTCGTATTTTTGAAATTACTTTCAAATAAAAAGTGTATTAAGTAGTTGATAGAAGCCAAATAATTGAATGGAAGGAAAAGGGCGTTAGGCTTATAGTTTCGTATTTTTGAAATTACTTTCAAATAAAAAGTGTATTAAGTAGTTGATAGAAGCCAAATAATTGAATGGAAGGAAAAGGGCGTTAGACTTATAGTTTCGTATTTTTGAAATTACTTTCAAATAAAAAGTGTATTAAGTAGTTGATAGAAGCCAAATAATTGAATGGAAGGAAAAGGGTAGCTTATAGTTTAGATTTTTGAAATTACTTTCAAATAAAAAGTGTATTAACTGGTTGATAGAAGCCAAATAATTGAATGGAAGGAAAAGGGCGTTAGGCATTAAGTTTAGATTTTTGAAATTACTTTCAAATAAAAAGTGTATTAACTAGTTGATAGAAGCCAAATAATTGAATGGAAGGAAAAGGGTGTTAGTCTTATAGTTTCGTATTTTTGAAATTACTTTCAAATAAAAAGTGTATTAAGTAGTTGATAGAAACCAAATAATTGAATGGAAGGAAAAGGGCATTAAGTTTAGATTTTTGAAATTACTTTCAAATAAAAAGTGTATTAACTGGTTGATAGAAGCCAAATAATTGAATGGAAGGAAAAGGGTTTTAGATTTTTGAAATTACTTTTAAATAAAAAGTGTATTAAGTAGTTGATAGAAGCCAAATAATTGAATGGAAGGAAAAGGGCGTTAGGCATTAAGTTTAGATTTTTGAAATTACTTTTAAATAAAAAGTGTATTAAGTAGTTGATAGAAGCCAAATAATTGAATGGAAGGAAAAGGGCGTTAGGCATTAAGTTTAGATTTTTGAAATTACTTTTAAATAAAAAGTGTATTAAGTAGTTGATAGAAGCCAAATAATTGAATGGAAGGAAAAGGGCGTTAGGCTTATAGTTTCGTATTTTTGAAATTACTTTCAAATAAAAAGTGTATTAACTGGTTGATAGAAGCCAAATAATTGAATGGAAGGAAAAGAGTGTTAGTCTTATAGTTTAGATTTTTGAAATTACTTTCAAATAAAAAGTGTATTAACTAGTTGATAAAAACCAAATAATAGAATTGTAGAAAAATGGCATTAAATTTAGATTTTTGAAATTACTTTCAAATAAAAAGTGTATTAACTAGTTGATAGAAACCTCGTATACTCGTATTAGATGTGTGTTGTGTTTGCCGAAATTTAGGGCTGCCACTCACTAGCCAACTTAGGATAAACTAATCACGGTTAGTAACCTGTCGAATTACTATCACCCCAAAAGAAAACAGCTGTTTCGGCTACGCTCAACATAAAAGCAGAGTGAGTACAAGCCATGTGTCTAATCCTTAAAATCCATATCCTAATATGCGTAACTTAAGTTCCTAACTTTGATACAGACATTGAAAAGTGCTGATTGGGTGTTTGCGCTTGCTTTGCTTTGGGGGTGCCAGATGCTGTGCAAATAGGGTAAGCCAATAACCACCCCCAAAAAAGACCTATTCCGCGTCAAGCGGGGTAAATACATTTATTTAAATAACTGACGTAAAATTGGCAGCTACTACTTACCTAATTCGGTGTCAAACTAAGTTGTTTGTAGTGTTTAAAAACCTAATTTTTGAACAAATAGCCATTGTCAAAAATAAAAATTTGGCGGTTTAGGTTTTATGTCGTAACTTTGCCATTGTTTGGGGTACATATAATTTGCCACAAAAATAAATAATAAAATAAATAAATACTATACTATGCAAACGGTAATCAATGCCAAGTATTTCATGCAATTAGAAGACCGCTATGGCGCTCATAACTATCACCCGCTACCTGTGGTGTTGAGCCGCGGCGAAGGGGTACATGTTTGGGACGTAGAAGGCAAACAGTACTACGATTTTTTATCGGCTTACTCGGCAGTTAATCAGGGGCATTGTCACCCAAAAATTGTGCAAGCTGCCATAGACCAAATCAGTACACTTACCCTTACCTCGCGAGCTTTTTATAACGATGTTTTGGGCGAATACGAACAATATATCACCGAATTGCTGGGCTACGACAAAGTGCTACCCATGAACACAGGCGTAGAAGGCGGCGAAACAGCTATCAAATTGGCACGAAAATGGGCTTACGAAAAAAAAGGTGTTGAAGCCAACAAAGCCAAAATAATTTTTGTAGAAGGAAACTTTTGGGGACGCACCCTCGCTGCCATTTCCTCCTCTACCGACCCCTCGAGCTTTAACAATTTTGGACCTTTTATGCCCGGCTACGAAATTATACCCTACAACAACCTTGCTGCACTCGAAGAAGCATTAAAAGACCCCAATGTGGCCGCTTTTATGGTCGAGCCAATACAAGGCGAAGCGGGTGTTGTGGTGCCACACGAGGGCTATCTGAAAGGCGTTCGTAACCTTTGTACCCAATACAATGTGTTGTTTATTGCCGATGAAGTGCAAACTGGACTGGCAAGAACAGGCAAAATGTTGTGCTGCGACCACGAAAACGTAAAACCTGATATCCTTATCTTGGGCAAAGCCTTGTCGGGCGGATTGTTGCCTGTGTCGGCAGTGTTGGCTAACGATGAGGTGATGTTGTGCATTAAACCCGGGCAACATGGCTCAACTTATGGCGGAAACCCCTTGGCTTGTAAAGTAGCTATGGCAGCTTTGCAGGTATTGGTAGACGAAAAACTATCGGAAAATGCCGAACATTTGGGCGAAATTTTGCGCCGCGAATTGCGAGCTATCCCCTCAAAATTAATTACCACCGTGCGCGGCAAAGGTTTGCTCAATGCCATCGAAATGGATTGCCACGAAGACGAACCTACCGCTTGGAACTTTTGCATGAAACTAAAAGATAATGGCTTGCTGGCAAAACCTACACATGGCAACAAAATTAGGTTTGCACCACCCTTAGTTATCACCGAAGAACAATTGTACGAATGTATAGCTATTATACGCACTACCTTGCTCGAGTTCGAAGCTACCATGAATGCTTAATAATACATTCTCGATAAAAAATAAAAGCTTGCCCTAAAACTTCTTTTGCTCAAAAAAGGTTTTAGGGCGTTTTTTTTCTTACCTTTACACGCAAAAACTGTATCTTTGCATTAAAATACGGCAATTTTTTATGCAAAAAACATTTTGCAAACTAAGTAAATGTAAAGTATTTTAATTAATTTATTTAAGGGAGAAAAATAAGCATCACCTCAACACCTATTTATTGCCCACAATAGTTTAGGTTTTCTGCCTGCCCAAATTTTAAAATTTGGCAATTGGCGGACTTCACGCCGCTCTTCGGGCAGTCGGGTTTGCTTATAAACTCATCTGCCCACCCAAAACGCCATTAGTTTATTACTCATTTAACTTATTTATGCTCAGTTTTACACATAAAAATAAAGTATACCACAACCTAATAGGTTTTACCCTCGACCAAATTGGCGGACGCTGGAAAATGCTTATTTTGTGGCAATTAAAAGAAGGTGTTTTGCGGTATGGCGAACTTAAAACCAACTTAATTGGCATTACCCACAAAATGCTTACGCAACAACTGCGCGAATTAGAAGAAAATGGATTTATTAGCCGAACCGTTTACGCCATAGTGCCGCCCAAAGTAGAATATAACCTAACCGATAAAGCCTATAAAGTTATGCCAGTAATAGAGGCAATAGAAAATTTGGGCATAGAACTTATACAAAACGAAGGTATTGTTGTAGACAAAGCACCCACAGAAACCCCCGAAATAACACCTTTACTACCCAAAGAAAAAACATTACAACCACCCAAAGCAAGCGTTTTTCCGCACGAAACCATTAGTCAAATGATTGTGCCAATTGGTAAATTGTTTGAGATAGACGTAGATGGATGTATTGTTAACCCCACTCAAAAGGCGTATATTGTGGCTCCTTGGGCAGATGTGCTGGACGATACAATAGCGGCTTATAGGCAACATTATGGCGAACATTTAAAAGCAGTGTATGTGCGTGGCTCGGTGGCAAAGGGGCAAGCCATACCCAATATGTCGGATGTTGATACGCTTGCCGTATTAGATACCGATAAGTTTGACCGCGAATGGCGAGAGACATTTTACGACGAAATACAGCAAAAATACCCCTTTACCACAGGTGTCGAAATATTTACTATATCGCTTAATACCTTGTTTGACCAACCCAATATGCGGTTTTTACTTAAAACACAATGCCTTTGTGTTTGGGGCGAAGACTACACAAGTTTGTTACCTGCGTATCGCCCCGGGCGCGACGCTTTTGCACACTTGCCCATATTGCACAAAGATATTAATTTGGTTAAACAAGAAATACCCGATTTTATGCAAGACCCTGCAGGTATGAAAGAACTTTGTGGCTGGATTATGCGCCGCATTGTGCGCACCGGTTTAGAACTTATTGGCGAAGATGCCCGCGTTTTTACCCGCGATTTGTACCCTTGTTACGAACATTTTGCTCGTTATTATCCTGCCCGCGCCGCCGAGATGTATAGGGCTTTAGAGTTAGCTGTTTTCCCGACCAGCGATGCCAAAGTTATTTCTGACTTGCTCAACGATTTGGGCATTTGGTTATGCTCCGAAATTGCCCGTAAATACCCCGATGTGGTGGTGCGAAGCTAATGAATAACAAAAAACTCCGTCTAAATTAATTTAGATGGAGTTTTTTTAAAACACTAAACAAAGCATTATGCCAAATAAGAAACGTTATATATATATGATAATTTACCATTTATAATTTACCACTAAAATCACACACTATCTTTGCGTTTTAGGGCTATGAGCATCGCCACAAAACACAACAAATTGATGATACCTATGGCATATAAATTGGTTGATAGGCGTTTGGGTAGGTCAAGGCTATTGGGTAAATCCATAAATTTAATGGCATCTATGGTTTCGTAGACCAACGAGTCGGCTGGGGCATCTTCGTTGTCTTTACTTTGTTTGCTTGTTTTTTCTTTGTCCTTGTTGGGGTCAAAAGTTTCGGTTGATGTTTTTAACTTGCTCGAATCTACCGGAAACGGCTTGGTGCGTATCTTGCGTTTTTTATTAAACTTCGAGGGGGCATAAGCATCGTCGGTTTTGCTTTGTGTAGCAGTTGGCGAGGGTAGGGGAGTAGCCGAGCTAGACTTTAGGGCAGATGAATCGATGGCGGGTAGTGGTATGGCAATGTGGTAACTGCGGATAGAGTCTTGCACATAGGCAAAACTTTCGGTTCCCCAACGCGATAACATGCCATAACTAACCCCTTCGACAAGGCTTTTTTCGGGTATTTTGGTAATAACCCCCGACAAAATAATTTGCGGAATTAACACAATGGGTATAATGGTCATTACTTTTTCGGTGTTGCTAACCACCGCCGATACCAATAAACCCATTAAGGTAGCCGAAAATGCCAATAAAAACATAACACCTACATACGACCAATACGAACTGACCCAAACGGCATCGTTGCCCACCGTAAAATAAACAATGCCCACAAATAACACAACTTGCAAAAAAGCAAAAAACGACAATACTAATATCTTAGATAAAGCATAGGGTAAAATGCGTAGGTTAAACATGCGCTCGCGGCGATAAATTGGCAACTCGCCCACAATTTCTTTGGCGGCGTTGTTGGTACCAAACCATATTGCCGAAACGGTCATAAAAAACAATACACTTAGCTCTAATTCATCAAAAATTAAACCCAGCAAACCGGCAATAATAGGCGCTTGTAACAATAAGATAAGGGTATTAGTTCGGTCGCTTATTTTTATGTGAAAATAGCGTGCGGTAAGCCAAAACAATTGTTTAAAAAATGGCTCGCTTTCTTGTTTTTCAATTTCTTTGTTTTGCGAATGAACAATACCCGATGCTGGGTTGCGCTCGCGCCAGCGGTTCGACCACTGCTCGCCTAAGGCAAGTGTGCCGTTTTTGGCATACACTTCTATCACGTTTTTGGCACCAAAAAACTCTAAGTAGCCCGTCTTAGCTCCATAATAGGTTAAAAAACCACCTTTCGACAAAAATAGTACGTTGTCTACATAATAAAGGTCGTCGGGTTTGTGTGTAACCATTAAAATGGTAGTGCCTTTTGAGGCTAAATTTTTGAGACACATCAAAAATTCTTCGATGGTTTCGGGGTCGAGGGGCGAGGTTGGCTCGTCGAGAAACAAGATAGAGGGGTCGGTGAGCAATTCAACGGCAATAGACACGCGTTTGCGCTGCCCACCCGACAGGTCGCCTACTTTGCGTTTGCGAATTTCGGGGTCGCCGATGTTTAGGTTTTTGAGTACTTCCGCAATTTTTTCACGAATATCATCTTGCGATACATCGCCCGATAAGCGCAATTTGGCGGCATAAAACAAAGATTGTTCAACGGTAAGCTCGTGGTGGACAATATCGTCTTGTGGTACATAACCCATTAACCTTTTCAGATAATCGTAGTTGTCATACAACTCTAAGCCGTGTATAAATACTTTTCCGCTTGTGGCAGGGGCATCGCCATTAACGGCTTTTAGCAAGGTAGATTTTCCGCAGCCCGATGGTCCCATGATTGCCACAAACTGTTGAGCAGGAATTTTGAACGATAAATCGCGCAAAATTAAATGTCCGTTGTTTACTTCGCGTGTTAGCCCTTCGGCAACAATGGCGCTGTGTCGGCGTATGTCTTCGGCGGGGCGATTAAGTTTAAACTTAAAGGCGCCAATGCTAATATCGTCGCGGTTAGTAAGGGCGGTTTCTTCGGTTATGCGTTTGCCATTAACAAAAGTGCCATTTTTTGAGCCAAGGTCGCGCACGGTAATGCGTCCGTCGGGGTATTTTTTTATGGCGGCATGTTGGCGTGTAATGGTTAGTTGTGGCAGGCGTATGTCGCACTCTTTCGAGCGTCCAATGGTTATTTCGTCTTTGGCAGCCAACAAAACGGCAATATCCGAGGTATAATCCGATGTTTGGCTTTGTACTACCATGCCTTCGGGTACGTCTGTTTCGGCGGGTGGCTGTATCCATTCGGTGCGATAGGTTTGGTTAGGGTCTACAAACTCGACCACCAATTTATAGGTGTTTAGGTTGCCACCAAAGGTAATGGTATCGCCGTTTATTAGTCGTTTTTCGGTAATTTGTATGCCGTTTACATAGGTTCCGCCGCTGCTATCTAAATCTTTAACTACTAAATATTGTTGGGTTTCGACAAATATGGCGGTGTGTTTGCGCGAAATGTAGGTTTCGTCTATATCTATAATGGCACCAAAGCCAGTACGCCCAACGGTTATAGCACCTGATAGGTCGTTACGCACCGCAATTTTGCGGAGCAGTTGATTGTCTTTATATAACAATAAGCGAGCTAAACGCTGTTCTTCGTTAGGCATAAAAAATATAAAATGAGGTGATTAAAGGCTGATGATTGAAGATGTGGATATTTAATGAAGGTAAAGTAGCTGTATAAACAATGGCTTTATTTGAATAAAGCACGGTTATGTTTGTGTGAAAAAAATAATTTGTAATTAATAATTTATAATCGAAGATTAAACCTTTTCGACAAAAATTAGTTGAAATAACGTACTAAATCTACACAAAATTGCGTTACTGTATTTGAACGCTCAAAATTACGAACAAAACATGAAAAAACTATTTTTCGGGGCTATTTTTATCTTTGGTAGTGCTAATCTTATGGCACAATGTAATCCGGATGCTCAAAGTATCGATTCGTGGTACAATTGGGCGAAAAGTTGGCAAAACTCGGCGGTTGATTATTTCCCAATATCAATCGGAGATGAAATTATTATTGGCGATTCGATTCATGCTCAAATGAGCAGCGAGTATGTGTTGGATAAAAAATATGCTAAACAAGACTATTTAGACAAAATAGTAAAACGCTTGATAGCTAATACCAAACGCAAAGGCATTCCATACAAAATTCATGTGATAGACGACAGCAAAACACTTAATGCTTTTTCTATTGCGGGCGGGCATTTGTATGTTACCAAAAAAATGGTTGATTACACCACCACCGAAGACGAATTGGCTTTTATTATTGGTCACGAAATTGCACACGTTGATAACCGACACGGCGTGCGAAAAGTACAACAAAGCATGGTAGGGCAAAGTTTGTTTGGCGAGTATGGTACTTTGGCTGCCAATGTTAGCCTATTGCTTACCCAACCTTTTGGGCAAATAGACGAGTACGAATCCGACCGCGAAGGGGCAGCATTGGTCAACAAATCGGGCTATGATGTGCGAAAAGGATTGCGCTTTTTCAAAACCATGTCATCGCAAGAAAATTACAGCACCATCGAAAAAATGATACGCACACACCCTTACTCGGCAGAACGTTACACTTGCCTCGAAGATTTTATCACCAACACCCTACATAAATAAAAACACTTAAATAGTGTTAAACACTTGACATGATAGGCGTTTTTAGCGTATCTTTGCACTAAATTTTGACACCATGGAACAGAAAAATTTTAGAGATTGTACCTTAGTATTTTTAGACCGAACTTTTGGATTAAGGCGCCTTAGAAAACAACCTGCCTTAACCGAATGGATAACAACACCTGCCGAAATTTTACCACACGAGGAAACAATTCTGCAACTTTATAAACAAAGTTTAGAGGATAATGTGCAGTATTGGAACGAGCAAGAACTTTCGCTAAATTTTATTGGACCAATCTTTTCGCTCGTTAATTTTACCGAACCTTATCAATACGGCTTTTTTGCACAGCGTACCATAACTGCCACTGTTGGCAACTACGAACTATCGGGCAAACCCGACGGCATGATAGCATCGGGGTATGGCGAGCCAGAAATACCTTTTTTTGCTTTTCAGGAGTATAAACGAGAAAGCGACCCTAATGGCGAAGCAGCAGGGCAATGTTTGGCAGCCATGTTAGTAGGGCAAACATTAAACGAAAATACAGACATACCCATTTATGGCTGTTACGCTATTGGGCGCGAATGGTATTTTATGACCTTGATAGGCAAAGAATATGCCATTAGCAATAACTATTCGGCTACTACCGATGATATTGGCACCATTCTGCAAATCCTAAAATCGCTCAAACAAATTGTTATCGACATCTCATCGAAGTTACTGACAACTAATTAAATTTAATAAACCTTAAACTTATTATACTATCCACAAAAAACAGTTACACAATTAATCGTTTAACCATTAAAAATGTTTGATTATGAAACAGTTAGGATTATTAACCAGCTTCTTTATTTTATTGCTTTGGGGCACTAATTTGTATGCACAAGCAGGTGGTCAAACACCGAAAAAAGCACCAGCTAAAAAGAAACACACACAAACAAACTGGATACAGCGTACATTTGGACAAGATGCAACCAAAAAATGGGAACGCGAATCGAAACGAAAAGTGCGCGAATATGCCAAACGCGACCGCGACCGAGAGTATGAATCGGGTGTAAGCGAAATGTTTGATAAAAAACCACACGTATCGAACCCCAAAAAAGCCCTGCGAATGGCTCAAAAACGCGACCGTATGCGCGACAAAGAAAGTGGCGTAGCAGCCCATTTTGACGAAAAACACGTATCGAACCCCGAAAAATCGTTGCGCAATGCTCAAAAACGCGACAAAAAACGAGATAGAGAAAGCGGTGTAGATGCCAATTTTAAATAAACCGCATCTGCCCAAAAACAAAAAACGCAAAAAGCACTGAACATTTGTTCAGTGCTTTTTGTGTTTTATCGAGGTTCAAATCGTTGTCGAGGTCTAAATGGGCGTTGTTCGGGTGGTGGCAAGCGCCTTTCATCGTTTTCATTTGGTGGTCGTAGTCTGTTTCGGTTAGGTTGTTCGTTCCAACGTCGAGGTGGAGGTGGCATGGCGGTAGTATCGCCTTGGCGTTCGCGGTTTTGTTTTTCGAGCCACCATTTTTGGTAAGGGCTTAGGGTGTTCCATTCTGCCGAGTTTCGCAAACTATCAAAATTGCTACGGGCTAAGCGTTGGCGTTGTAATTTTTTAAATTGTTGGATACTATCTTTTTGTTCTTCGCTTAGGTTTTCCCAATCAAGTAGGGGTTTTATTCTGCGCGGCGGTTGTTGTTTAGGTGGGTGTTGTCTAATACTATCTATTTGTATAGGTGTTGGTTGGTGGTAGGCAGTATCGCGTTGAGGGGCAGCAGCAGTGCCTTGATTATTGCCTGGTTTTTTTATGATAGGTGTTGATGGCACATTTTTCTTAACAGAAACAGGCTGTAGCTTTTGTATGGTCTCTTTAAATTCTGTGCGTTTGTTTTCTAACTTGCTCTTTTGACTGTTGTTTAATTGCTCGGCTATTTGTGCATATAAACTATCGTTTATGTCTTTTAGGTCGGCATAATGCATTTGGTTTATCATCCGTATTAACTCAAAATTTTCTTTTACAAGTGGCAAAATAGCTTGTTTTTGCGAGTCGGTAATGCCCAAATCATGCATCAACATGTTATTATAGCCTTCTTCGGTGGTAAACTCACGAACATTGCCAATGCGCTGGCGCACAAAGTACCCATTGGTTAAAAAACCAATCACAAAACCCATTAATAAGGTCGTAAATAGGATACCAATAGAAGTAAATTTCATGGGTAGTAAAAATTAATAAGAAGACTTAGAAGTTTAGTAAAAAATAATTAGGACAGGGCACTGTTTGCCTAATTACTCGTTCAAAGACTTGGCTTGGGCTTGCCCCGCTTGACGCGGTAAATGTCTTTTTTGGGGGTGATGCTTAGCACTCCCTGACTCGACAAGTAGGTGGCACCCCCGCTATCAAAGCAACACAAGGGCAATACCTACCGTTTTTATTTATGCCACCAAAGCCTAGTTTAGCCCAACAGCTACATATTTAGGCTCCATATCGTCCCCGATTCATCGTACAAAGCCTCGTAGTTACCACTTAACGTATCAAAACTTAACTTGCCCGAATCGCGATAGGTTTGTGCCATTAAAAATGCAATTGCCACCATGCCCGCCAGCGCCAAACGCGGGAAATAACGCCTTAGAGTGCCATCAATAGACAAAGATGTTTGAGTCGTTTTTTGATAGATGCGATTAGTAACATCATTGGCAAATTGCGGATTAAAAGTAAATGTTTGCTTTGATAAATGCACACGTAACGCCTCAATTTCTTGTTTTTCGAGCGCTAATTCGGGGTCTTTTTGTAGAGCTTCGTCCAATAAAATTTGCTCATGGGCATCTAACGCCCCCTCAAAAGAACGCCACAAAAGCGATTGTAAATAAGTGTCCATAATTAATAATTAATAATCAATAACTCATAACCTAATAATAATCTGCCTCAATTTCTCTTGTGCCCTCGACAACCTCGACAGCACAGTGCCAAGCGGAATGTTTAGTAAATCGGCAGTTTCTTTGGTAGAGTAACCCTCTATAAGGCGTAAAACAGCCACCAAGCGCAGCTTTTCGTCGAGCAGTTGAAGGGCTTTTAGTACCGTTTCGTTGTTTTCGTATTGCTGGTGTTGCAGCGTTGGGTCGGGCAGATGTAGCTCGGGTTGGTCTTTTTCGGTATCGTTTGAGCTTAAAAAAAAGAAAAACGAGCGGTGTCTTTTCCGCCTTTTTAATTCGTTAAGCGACAGGTTAATGGCAATGCGCGTAAGGTAAGTGCTAACCGCCGAGTCGCCCCTAAACGAGGCTAATGCTTTATAAAATCGCACAAAAGTTTCTTGTCCCACATCTTCGGCTTCTGTACAGTTGCCCAACATACCCAATACCGTAGCCGCCACCTGACGCTCGTATCGGCGCACAAGCACCCCAAATGCTTGCTGATTGCCTGCCAGCGTCTGGGCGATAAGTTGGTCGTCGGGTGTATCTTTGAGCCTATCAAGCATGCGTATTTAGTAAGTGGTGAAAGAGCGAAGGAGCGAAAAGAGTGAAGGAGTGAAAAGAGTGAAGGAGTGAAAAGTAGTAGATGCAAATATTGCCCCAAACTGTCTCCGTCCAGCGGACACCCTAAATTCACCTCCAAAATCCAGTAGCGGACAGCAGACAGCCTGTAGCGGACAGCCGACAGCCAACAGCCAACAGCGAGTAGCCGACAGCCCCAAATTAGACCTTACAGCCCGTGCTTTTATTCCGTTTCTAGGGTAAAAAACACTTTTTTATTGCCAATTAGTGCAAAAGGCGGCTCGAAAGGCGGAAAATAGGTAGCCCTAATATGCCTTTCTATCTGTTCGGCAGACCAATCGAGGTTTATTTGCTTAATTTCGTTCATCTCGTGGCGGTAGTGATAGCTACTTGGGTGCGTATCTTTGCGGGCAGATTGTGGCAGGGGCGTAAAATTACCCGACAGCAAATCGGGCAAGTGTTGTTTAAACATTGCCACCGATTCGGTTTGGGTTTTATCAAACAAGGCTTTCACAAAACACCCTTCGGGGATAGCAAAACGCCGCTCAAACAAAATATCGCCGCTATCAATACCTGCCTCTAAGCGGTGCAAAGTGGTGCCATATTCTTTGGCATCATCTAAAATAGCAAACGAAAACGGGTGACAACCCCTATACTCGGGCAGTGGTGCGGTGTGCAAATTAACCGCCAACTGTGCCGTGTTGATATGTGCTTGCTGCAAAATGCGGTGATACTGTACCGAAATAAGCAAATCGGAGGGCGGCAGGTCGGCTAAACGCTCGATGAGGGGCAACTGATACTGTTGGCAAAGCAACAAAATACTTTGGTCGGGGGTGTTGAGCATGGCTTTGGTGTTTGTACCAACGCCAATTACTTGCACCCCAAGCTGGCTTTGCTGCTCCAAGATATGCCGCAAACACTGATACCCCAAGGGTTTTGAACCTAAAAAAACGATACGCTGCACAGTAGTAATAATAAATGATGAGTTAAGATAAATTCTCCCTCCAAAAAGAGGGAGCCATAAACTCTCCCTCCTTTGGAGGGAGCCGGAGGGAGGTAAATCTCTCCCTCCTTTGGAGGGAGCCGGAGGGAGGCTCAAAGGTACTTAGTTTTATTGACATCCCACACAAAAAACACTTACTCATAAACTAAAACCCAACAAAAAAGCCTATATTTGCGCTTCAATACTAAACACCACCAAAATATCATTTCATTACTAAAAAAAACAATTGTAATCATGTACAAAAACACACTTTTTTTGCTGTTGTGCGCAGTATCTATACTTGCATCGGCACAACCTAATGCCACAGGGCTAATATGGGACAACACATCCTATAGTTCCACACCACTCAAAGCAACGCTTACACGTGGGCTATACAATTCTATGCCAAGTAGTGCATCGCTTAAACAATACTGGCCTAGCATAGGCGACCAAGGGAACTATGGTACTTGTGTAGGCTGGTCGTGTAGCTATTCGGCTCGTACTATTTTGTGGGCTCGACAACAAGGTATTACTAATACATCGGACATTACCACAGCCGCTTTTTCACCCGGTTTTTTGTATCGCAACATTGTTCCAAACAACTATCCTATTTGTTCAAGCGGAGCTAAATTGGACGATGCCCTTGAATGCCTCAAACAAATTGGCGATGTACTCAAACAACAATACGATCCCCTTTGCCCCAACGAAATTGATAATAGCTTGATGAAACAAGCCGAAAGCTATCGGATAGAAAATTACGCACACCTTTTTGATAGCTATGACGCAGAAGAAACTATCCTGAACAGCACCAAAAAAGCCCTTTCGGAGGGCAACCCCGTAGTGATTGGCATGGTAGTGCCAGAGTCGTTTCAGGTGTGCAGAGAGGATTTGTGGACACCAACCGCCAACGAACAAGCTAATCCTAATGTTGGCGGCGGTCATGCTATGTGTGTGATAGGTTACGACAACAACAAATACGGCGGAGCATTTGAGATAATGAACAGTTGGGGCGAAAAATGGGGCAACAAGGGTTTTGTTTGGGTTAAATACAACGACTATGCCCGTTTTACGCGCTATGCCTTCGAGATGATAAACAACATCAACCCAACACCTGCACCCGTAGTAGTAGTGCCGCCGCCAACACCCAAACCGCAACCTAACAACAAAATAGACCCACCTACGCCACCGCCAACACCCAAGCCACAACCCAATCCGGTACCAACTATGGACTATGATTTTGCAGGTGACATGCGTTTTGTGCTCAAAGACGGTACCGAAATGAAAGCACGTATTGAGGAAGTACGTGGCTTGTATGTTGTTGATAACGACGAGCCAGCGCCCAACCCAAATCGGAAGAAAAAAGAAAATAACCCCGACAACTTTAAGCCCGACCCCAACCTCACCACAGGTAAGTTTATTGCCTATCGCATAGACCAAGCCTACTCGGAAGGTACACAATTTAGAGTCTATTTGCGCAACAACGAAGCGGCATACGTTTATGCCATTAGTATGGACGGCACCAACAACGCTGTTACCCTTTTTCCGCACAAACCCAGCATTAGTCCCATTTTAAACTACAAAAAAAGCGAAGTAGCAATGCCCTCCGAAAGTAGCTACATTGTTATGGACGATGTAAAAGGTACAGACATTTTCTGCCTGCTGTATTCCAAAGAAGCACTAGATATTGAATCTATCAATAGGCAATTAGAGCAAGAAACAGGTACTTTTTTCCAACGCCTATACAAAATAATGGAAGACAAATTGGTGCATCGAGAGCATCTGCGCTACTATAATCAGCGCATGCGTTTTGAGGTAAAAAGCTACGGAACAGGTACCGTTGTGCCTATTGTAGTAGAGTTGCCACACAATTAGGCAAATAAAATGCCTAATACCCTATTGCCAGACCCTCAAAAATCCACCAACAACACCTTAATAAATTAAAAATACCCCTCCAAGATGAAAACACACACATTGCTATGCTATCTTCTTTTGTGTCTATGCGTTGGTACGCAGGCACAAATACGAGGACTAAAAATTGCCGACGACAACGGCAATTTTACATTGGCTGCCAACGAAAAGCGAGTAGCCTTATTGATTGGCAATAGCCAATACGAACAACAAGGACGGCTCAAAAACCCCAAAAACGATGCTACGGACATGGCAGCCAAACTCCGCAATTTGGGTTTCGACACCCAACTTGTAACCGATGCCAACCGCCAAAACCTCGTTTCTGCTGTCCGTACTTTCCGCGAGAAGGCAAAAGGTAGCCAAACAGTTGCCTTGTTTTTTTATGCAGGACACGGCGTGCAGGTTAATGGCGAAAACTACCTGGTGCCTGTTGATGCCGACCTACAAACCGAATCGGACGTGACAACAGAATGTTATGCCCTTAGTAGCCTACTGAACGACCTGAACAATACGGCGCTAAAAGTCGTTATTTTAGATGCCTGCCGCGATAATCCGTTTCAGGCAACACAAACTACGCGGGGCGGCAATACGCGTGGTTTGGCACAAGTTAAGGCTGCCACAGGCACCTACATTGCGTACTCTACTGCACCCGGCACAACGGCTGCCGATGGCTCCGAAAAGCGAAACTCGCCCTATACGGCTGCACTACTTGCGGCAATGGACAAAACAGACATAAGCATAGAGCAAACTTTTAAAGTGGTGCGCCAACAGCTAAAACAGCAAGGACAAGAACCATGGGAAAACAGCTCGTTAACAGGCGAATTTTATTTTAACTATACCGGCAACCCTACACCAACACCTAAACCCACACCCGTACCACCCGCCAGCACCGACAGTGACAACGACGGCATAATAGACAGCAAAGACCACTGCCCCACCCAATATGGTGACATAAGCAACTATGGCTGCCCCAAAACTGCACCACCACCCACACCACCCGCCACCGCCGACACTTACACCGAAGACCCAAACGGATTAGGCATTGTTATGCAAAAAATAAAAGGCGGCACCTTTACAATGGGTAGCAACGACACCGAAGCCGGAAGTGACGAAAAACCTACCCACAGCGTAACCTTAGACGACTTTTATATGGGCAAATACGAAGTAACGCTTGCTCAATTCAAAGCTTTTGTGAAGGACAGCGGCTACAAAACCGATGCAGAAAAAGGACGGACGATTATGGGAGTTATGTGTACGAAAATGGTAGTTGGAACAAAAAAGACGGCATCAATTGGCGGCACGATGCCGAAGGTAAAATACAAACCAACGAGCAGCACCCTGTTATACACGTATCGTGGAACGATGCGGTGGAATATTGCAAATGGTTAAGCCGTAAAACGGGTAAAAGCTACACCTTGCCCACCGAAGCCCAATGGGAATATGCGGCAGGCAACGGCAGCCGCCACACTAAATATGCTTGGGGCAATGGTAGCCCCACAAATAGCAAAGGAGGGAACGTGGCAGATGAAACAGGTGCAAACAAGTTTAACTGGACGAAAAATGAAAGCAATATTTTTGTGGGATATACTGATGGTTACGCCACTACCGCTCCGGTAGGACAATTTGGTGCAAATGATTATGGTTTATACGACATGACGGGCAATGTATGGGAGTGGTGCCGCGACTGGTATGCCGCTGATTATTACAGCAAAAGCCCAAGCCGTAATCCCGAAAACACCACTACTGCTACCTACCGCGTGTTGCGCGGTGGCAGTTGGAGCAGCTATGCGCGATACTGCCGGTCGGCTTACCGCAACTACGGCACCCCCAGCAATCGCTTCATCTACTACGGCTTCCGCCTTGTATTCCTCCCATAGTTTTGGCAGTTACGCCTATTTGGTTTGTTCGTTTGAGCTAAAGAAAAAAGGAGGTTAAAGCCGCTTATTGGTAGCAGACCGCCAAGCGGTAGCAGGCGGGCTGCAGCCAATAAGAGGTTTTAACCGATAAGCTAAGGGTAAGCTAATGCCGCCTACGGCGGCAAAATTTTTTCAAAAAACAATACAGTATGCAAATAAAGTTATTTACCATTTCTATCAACAGCGTAGAAGACTACAACGAGGAGTTAAACCGTTTTTTGCGCTCGCACAAGATAATAGAAATAGAAAAACAGCTAATTCAAACCCCAGTAGGTGTATATTGGTGTATGTATATTAGCTACATAATGCCTACGCTGGTAGAGCAGGCACCCAAAGAGCGGGTAGATTATAGGCAGGTACTAAGCCCTGCTCATTTTGTTGTTTTTTCGGTGCTGCGCGAGGCGCGCAAAAAGATAGCCACCAACGAGGGCGTTTCGGCATACATTGTATTTACCGATGCCGAACTTGCCGAGATAGCCCAACTACCCGAAATAAGTATAGCTAAGCTAAAAAGCATTAAGGGTATAGGCGATAAAAAAGCCGACAAATACGGCAAACTATTAATAGACCTACTAAACAAACAACACCATGAAACGAGCCGGCAATCTAATACCGAAAATAGCTGATATGGACAACCTGCGTTTGGCATACTATAAAGCCAAACTTGGCAAAGAAGCAAAACCCGATGTGCGCGAGTATGGTAGTAATCTGTCTCAAAACCTACTGTTGTTGCAGCAACAAATACAAACGGGCAATGTGGTAGTGGGCAACTACCATTTGTTTAACATCTACGACCCTAAAAAACGCCAAATATGTGCTGCCCCCTTTGCACAACGTGTGTTGCATCATGCCCTAATGAACGTGTGTCACCCTGTGTTTGAGCAGTTCCAGATTTACCACAGCTACGCCACCCGCATCAACAAAGGTACACAAAGCGCTTGCCAAAGCCCAACAATACCAAGCCCGCTACCAATACTACCTAAAAATGGACGTGCGCAAATATTTTGACAGTATAGACCACGCCATTTTATTGCAATTGCTACATCGGCAATTTAAAGACACTTTACTGTTGCACATCTTTACCCAAATTATAGCTTCGTATCGGGTAAGCCCTCATAAAGGTTTGCCCATTGGCAACCTTACCAGCCAATACTTTGCCAACCATTATTTAGGCATAACAGACCACCACATAAAAAGCCAACTAAACCTACAAGCATACGTGCGCTATATGGACGATTTTGTGGTTTGGCACAACAACCCCCACCAACTTAGTGCCATAGCACAAAATATAAGCACACAATTACACAAAACATTACAGCTACAATTAAAAACAAAAACACAAAACACTTGTGCGCATGGGCTTAGTTTTTTGGGATATAGGCTGTTTCCTCATCAAACAAGGCTTACCGCCCGCAGCAAAAAACGATACATCAGCAAAATGATAGCCCTAAACAATAGCTTGCAAAACACCAAAATGTCACAAGCCCAATTTGGGCAACAAGCTACTTGTTTGCACAACTTTGTACGCCCAACAGGTTTTACAACAAATAAAGGTCAATAATCAAGGGAGCAAACCGCGTGTTGCGCGGTGGCAGTTGGAACAACAATGCGCAGAACTGCCGGACGGCTAACCGCAACAACAACACCCCCAGCAATCGCAACAACAACAACGGCTTCCGCCTTGTATGTGTCCCATAGCTCAAACGAACAGCCGGATAGCGTTCTGTCGAACAGATTATTGCACCATTCGCTACCTTTTTGTGTAGCGATAAATAGTTTAATAGCAGCAAGGTATTAGTAGGGTAGCCGGATAGCTATCTCGAAAGTTCCTTGTTGTTTTTTTATTTGGTAGTAACGGTAATGTATTGCCTATTGCACAATTATCATTTTTTTTCACCGATATATTACCAGAGTACACCAAAAAGGTTGCTAATGTTTAAAACATTAGCAACCTTTTTGGTGATATTGTTCTGTTGTTTGTATCCCCATAAACGACTTTATTTGCCCAAAATTTAATTGTTTATGTAGGGCGTGTTAAAATCCCTGATTAACACTTTTGCTTGCAAAAGTGTTAATCGTCCCCTTTTGAAAAAGGGGGAGGCTAAGAAAAGCAAGTTTGCTTTGCAAACTTGCTTTGCAAGTCAGCTTATAGTCCCCCCTTTTTGAAAAAGGGGGCTAGGGGATTAGAAAAAGGGGCTGAGGGGGATTAGAAAAAGGGGGGCTAGGGGATTAGATACGCTTTTGCAAAGATGCCTATATCAGCCCAAAAACCCCAAAATATACAAGAATACCGCCGGCAAAGTGCCAGATGCAGGCGCGTGTATCCGACTGCCGCCGGCAAAGTGCCAGGCATAGGTACGTATATCCGACTGCCGCCGGCAAAGTGCCAGATATAGGTGCGCATATCCGACTGCCGCCGGCAAAGTGCCAAATATAGGTGCGTATATCCGACTACTGCCGGCAAAGTGCCAGCTATTAGTGAGCATGTCTAACTACTGCCGGCAAAGTGCCCGCTATTGGTGTGTATACCAACCGCTATCTGGCACTTTGCCAGATAATGGTTAATGTACAAACCGACCACTGGCATCTTGCCACTGGCAAATAGACACGTTAATTTGCCAGCTTATCTCAAAAAATATAAAATGAGGCATATTTTGTGTAAAAAAAGTGTCATTTTTTTATTTTTTGGGCAGATAAATGCAGTTTGTTTTAAGAAATAGTTTATCTTTGCGCGTCTTTTTAGGCTAAAATTCATTATTTAATTCAAAAAAACATTTTTATCATGGCAAGTATCACAAGTAGCTGGCTTTATTTGCGCAATATGTTTGACAATGTCACCAAAAACAATTACAAGCGCATGGTGTCTATGGCTCGCGATTTGCACGACAAGCTACTGCGCCAAAAAGCTGATGCAGCTATTTTAGTGCTGTATAATTTGATGTTGGCAGAGTTTATGCTTTTTAACAAAAGTTTTATGGCAGTAAGCAACAATTGGGCATTGTATCAATCAAACACCTTAACAGTCGAAAATTGTTTAAAGAACTTACACGCAAAGCCAAACGTTGGGAGGCTTGGATATTAACCGAGTTCGACGATGATTCACCTGAGTATCTATCGCTAATGCCCAACGGACGAGCAGATTTTAATAAAGGACCTTACGAGATGCGCCTTAAATCGGTGGCTACCCTCGAAACGGCTTTGGGCGCTTATCCAAAACTAAACACGGTACTGCTTGATGTGCAACAGTTTAGAACAGACATTGAGGCTGCCCGTACTACACAACAAGGTTTTGAACAAAACGACAAACAGTTGCGTCAAGAGCTTGAACATGCCCGCCTTGATTTGGCAGTAGCTATGCACCGTGTATTTGGTGGTTTAATACAGTTGTATGCCCACGACACGGCGCACATCGAAACTTTTTTTGATATGCGTTACCTACAATTTACTGCCGCTAAACGCGACCCCAAAGCGCCTGTACGTACCGTATCGGCTAACAGCCGCAGCAAGGTAATTGAGCGGGATTTTACCAACGATGTAACCCTACAAATCTCGAATGTAGGCAATAATAGTTTAGGGTTTTTTATTACCAACGACGAAAACGCTGCTACCCCAAACGATATTACTTTGCTTGATGCACAAGAAAGCCAATCTTATACCCTGTCCGACCTTAGCGATGGTACAGCTAATCCACGCTTTTTAATGGTAGTTAATATGAACGACGAAATTGGCAGATACCAAGCGGTACTTATCGAAGAAAGCAAATAAGGGCATTTATTGGTGATGTGGCAATGTGGCGGAAAAAATCATGACCAATCTTTATACCATAATACATGGCACGCAGATTGGTCATGATGATCATGATTTACGCAGATTAAAATGATGACTAATCATGAAAAATCTGCGTGCTATTTTGCGATGTGGTGATGTTTCGATGTGACAATTAGCTTGTATCTTGTAGCCTGTAGCTTGTTTCGATGTGGAGCAAGCAGTTTGCCAATAACATACCCGCACAAAAAACGCCAATAAGGTTTTGCAACCCTATTGGCGTTTTGTTTGGTGTAATAAGTAGCCCTAACTATTCGTTTAGGTTAGGTATATCGTCGTGTGTAAGTTCAAAGTTAGCTTCTTCTTCTACGTGTGTGCGCACCATGTCTATGGTAGGCATTACATAATCGCTAAAAATAAACACTAAAGCGCCTTTTCGGGCGCGGCGGGTGGCGGTGGCGAAGGCTTCTTTTTCGTTGTTGGCAATATGTACGGTACGGCTTAGGTTAGCTTGGTCAATGCCTTGTTTAAGTAGTGCAATCAAGGAGTCTTTGGTACGTCCGCGTAGGTGGTCGCCAGAGTGTAGGTAGATAACGTCAAAAGTTTGAGCGGCAAGGTGTCCAATTTCTATGATGTCTTCGTCGCGTCGGTCGCCGGCGGCGCACAAGATGGCTACTTTGTGGGTGTTGTCGAGTTTTTCAACAAACTTACCAACGGCTTTTAGCCCTGCTGGGTTGTGTGCAAAATCTACCATAACTTGGTATTTTTTAAACTCGAACAAGTTTAGGCGTCCGGGTGCTTGTGTTGCCGATGGGCTAAACGAGCCTAATGCCATGCGCATATCCTCTATTTTAACGCCGCGAGTAAAGGCGGCTAATACGGCGGGCAGAATGTTTTGTATCATAAAGGCGGCTTTACCGGCATAGGTTAGGGGTATATTAACCACTTTATCTACTCGTATTTTCCAGCCGCTTTTGATAATGGTGATAAAACCATTTTCGACAACGCCAGCCAATCCGCCATCTTTGCAATGTTCTTGTATTCGTTCGCTGTGTTCGTTCATGCTAAACAAAGCCACTTTGCACGTTAGGGCATCTTTCATGTTGTACACTAGGTCGTCGTCGGCGTTTAGTATGGCGTAACCGTGTGGGTAAACGCTTTCGGGCACAATGGCTTTCACTTTTGCCATGTCGCTTATGTCGTTAATGTCTTTTAGCCCAAGGTGGTCGGCGGTTACGTTGGTAACAATGCCTATATCGCAGTGTGCAAAAGCCAAGCCCGAGCGCAATATGCCGCCGCGTGCGCATTCAAACACGGCAAAGTCTACGGTGGGGTCCATTAGCACAAACTCGGCGCTTTTGGGTCCGGTGCAGTCGCCTTTTTCTAGCATTCGGTTTTGTATGTAGATGCCGTCCGATGTGGTAAAGCCTACTTTATGCCCTTGTTGTTTCATGATGTGGGCAATTAGGCGGGTGGTGGTGGTTTTACCATTGGTGCCTGTTACGGCTATAATGGGTATATGTGCCGATTTGCCGGGCGGATAAAGCATATCTATGACGGGCTCGGATACGTTTCGAGGCAGACCTTCGGAGGGGGCTAAGTGCATACGGAAACCCGGTGCGGCATTTACCTCCAATACACAAGCGTTGTTATCCACCATTGGCACGCTTAGGTCTGTTGACATGATGTCGATACCGCAGATGTCCAATCCAATTACTCGGGCTATACGTTCGGCGGTAAAAATGTTGTAGGGGTGTACCATGTCGGTAACATCGGTTGATGTACCACCTGTTGATAAGTTAGCGGTGCGTTTAAGCAGCAGCATTTCGCCTGCGGGGATAACAGATTCGAGGGTTAGCTCGCGTTTTTCTAAGATGCGCAGGGTTTCGTTATCTACTTTAATGGTGGTTAATACTTTTTCGTGTCCATAGCCACGTCGGGGGTCTTTGTTTACTTCGTCAATTAGTTCCTGAATGGTTGAAGTTCCGTTGCCAACAACGGCGGCGGGTGTTCGTTTGGCGGCTGCTACAAATTGGTAGTTGATAACCAATAGGCGGTAATCATCGCCTTGTACAAAGCGTTCGCAAATTACCCATTTCGAGATTTCTTTGGCTCGATGCAATCCTTTTACGGCGGTTTCCCAATCGTTGATGTTAATGGTCGAGCCACGTCCGTGGTTGCCATCAAGTGGTTTTATCACTAATGGGTAGCCGATGTCGTCAATTACATCTTGTAAATCTTCTTCGTCGTAAATGCTTCTACCTTTTGGTGTTGGGATATTCATTTGGTCCAACAGGTTTTTGGTTTCTTCTTTGTCGCAAGCAATTTCTACGGCAATACTACCTGTGGTGCTGGCAATGGTGGCGCGTATGCGTTTTTGGTTGATGCCATAACCCAATTGCACCAACGATTGTTTGTTGAGGCGGATAAATGGAATGTGGCGTTTGGCTGCCTCGTCTACTAAACCACCTGTACTAGGACCTAATCGCACTTTTTCGCGTATTTCGCGCAGTTTTTGTACGGTTGCGTCCATGTCAAACTCGGTTCCGTCTATCAAAGCTTGGGCAAGTTTTACGGCGGCTTTACCGGCATAGATACCCGATTCTTCTTCGATGTAGGAGAACACCACGTTATAAACTCCATGTTCGCCGGTGGTTCGGGTACGACCAAAGCCTGTGTCCATACCTGCTAATGTTTGCAGTTCAAGGGCAAGGTGTTCGATAACATGCCCCATCCAAGTACCTTCTTCGACGCGGTGATAAAAGCCGCCTTCGCAACCCTCAGAGCAGCGGTGTTCGTACAACGAGGGCATGGTAGCTTTCATACGGTCAAGAAAACCTTCGATTTGGTTGGTAGGGCGGTCTTCTAACTCCTCTAAGTCGAGGCGCATAACCACTAATTTGTGTCGGCGGATAGACCAATAGTTGGGTCCGCGCATAGCTCTAATTTCAAGTATTTTCATTGAATGAGTTATGAATTATGATTTACTGTTGATAAATTGTTTAAATTTGGAGAGATGTAAGGGATTAGATTAACCCTTTTTGTGTTAATACTTGCTGCACAAGTTCGAGGGGGATATTGCAAATGGTGGCTATTGTTTGGGTATTGATGTGCAAATTTTGGTGCATATTGACGATAAGTTGTTCTTTTAGCATTTGCTCCACGCTTTTGCCGTATTCTTGGATACTTAGGTCGTTTATGAGCAGGCGATGCCCTTTGTGTATAAAAGTCATGAGGTATGAACGATTAGATTAAGCCTTTTTGTGTTAATACTTGCTGCACAATTTCGAGGGGGATATTGCAAATGGTGGCTATTGTTTGGGTATTGATGTGCAAATTTTGGTGCATATTGACGATAAGTTGTTCTTCTTTGGCTTTTTGTTGTGCCAATAGTTGTTCTTCTTTGGCTTTTTGTTGCGCCAATAGTTGTTCTTCTTTGGCTTTTTGTTGCGCCAATAGTTGTTCTTCTTTGGCAACAGCGTTTTCAATTTCTTTTAGCATTTGCTCCACGCTTTTGCCGTATTCTTGGATACTTAGGTCGTTTATGAGCAGGCGATGCCCTTTGTGTATAAAAGTCATGAGGTATGAACGCTTAGATTAAGCCTTTTTGTGTTAATACTTGCTGCACAATTTCGAGGGGGATATTGCAAATGGTGGCTATTGTTTGGCTATCGATGTGCAAATTTTGGTGCATATTGACGATAAGTTGTTCTTCTTTGGCTTTTTGTTGTGCCAATAGTTGTTCTTCTTTGGCTTTTTGTTGTGCCAATAGTTGTTCTTCTTTGGCTTTTTGTTGCGCCAATAGTTGTTCTTCTTTGGCTTTTTGTTGTGCCAATAGTTGTTCTTCTTTGGCTTTTTGTTGAGCCAATAGTTGTTCTTCTTTGGCAACAGCGTTTTCAATTTCTTTTAGCATTTGCTCAACGCTTTTGCCGTATTCTTGGATACTTAGGTCGTTTATGAGCAAGCGATGCCCTTTGTGTATAAAAGTCATAACTTTTTTGATTTTAATGGATAATTGTTGTTCAAGTTCTTTGGGTAGCAGCATTAAGTAATCTATAAACACAAAGAGTTCCTTAATGGTTTGCTTGGGATAGTTTTTTTGAAGTAGCAAATCTAATAGTTGATACTTAAACGCAAAACGTTTATCGAACTGATTTTTACTTTGTAGTACATACAAGTTTGCTAATATAGCCAGTGCAAAAACATTGTCGGAGGCTAATAGATTTGCGGGGTCTTGTTTTTTTACGATATAGGTATTGAACTTAAAGATGAGTTCGGTACCATGAAAACTACGTGTGTAAATGTTGTGGTGTTTAGGTACTTTATCGCCTACATAAACAACTATGGTGGTAATGTCTACCTCGTGTCGGTCTAAAATGCGGTAATAATACTTAAAAACCTCTTTCGAATAAGCTGTTGGGGCATCGCCTTCTACCTCTATGTGTACCAACACAAACCATTCTTGACCATCTTTTAGGTACAATCTTATTAGTTTATCACTAATTTTTTTACCTGCAAGTTCTTCGTTCGGAAACAATTTTTGTAATTCTTGTTCTAAAAACTCGGGAGGTTTAGTAAAGTCGACAAGTGGATATAATGTTGGTAAGAAAAAGGCAATGAAATCTTCGGTGAAGCTGTGTATTAGTTCTTTCCAGCGGGCATCAAAGTCTATAACAAAGTTATCTTTTTCGTTTTTTTTCATTATTTATGAACAATTATGGTGTTTGTTGAAAAGTAGGGATACTTTTTATGTCACTTAAAGAGGCAAGCATTGATATAAAGCCCAAAAACGCCTGCAATTTAGAAAAACTTTTTCGATGTCTATACAAATTGCCTAAAAATAACGACTTTTGAGCGATTTTTTTGTCTTCCATCATTTTTTTGTACAAAACCAAGTATAAATAGCCATGTTACCTACCTCAAATAAGCCCTTAGCGGCTAATATATCGCAAAACCGAACTATTTCGGAGCAAAACAATATTAGGCTTATTATTTACAACAAACAAGATTGTGTTGAAAAACAAGTGCTTGACTGGAACGAAATAGTAAGTAGCAACTACACCGATACCGACACTTTATACTGGATTGACATTATAGGTTTGCATCAAATAGAAGCTATACGTGCCATTGGTAATTTGTTTGGGGTAGATGCTGTTGTGCTCGACGACTTGTTTGCCACCGAACAGCGCCCAAAGTTACAAGATTTTGATGATTACTTGTACTTAATTTTGCGCGATTTATGGTACAACGAAAAAAATGAAACGATTGAGGTAGAACAACTGTCGTTTATTGCCGGACATAACTATGTTATTTCGATACAAGAACGCGAGGGCGATGTTTTTGAAGAAGTACGAGCTAAACTTAGAAATACAAATAATAAACGAACCACAAAAAACGACCGCAATTATACCGCCGACTACTTGCTTTATTCGCTGATTGATGCTATTATTGACAATTTTTTTCTGATTTTGGAACAATTGGACGAAGAAGTGGAAGAAATTGAAGATAACTTGCTCAAAGATATAGGCGATGAAACTTTGGTGCAAATTTATCATCTGCGCAAACAATCAATTGTGTTAAAACGAGCTGTAACACCAATGCGCGAAATTATTTCTAAATTGGTACGCGAAAGTTATTACCAAAGCAACAATGATAGTCGGTGGCTGTTGCAAGAAATTTATAACCATTGTGTAGAGGTGATAGAAAATGTTGAAAGTTGCCGCGATTCGGTGGCTGACCTTGTTGACCTGTATATGTCAAATATATCGAACCGAATGAATGGCGTAATGAAAGTGTTGGCAGTTATATCTACCATTTTTATTCCGCTTACTTTTATTGCTGGTGTGTATGGTATGAACTTTGAGTATATGCCCGAGCTGCATTGGCATTATGGTTATTACACCGTTTGGATTGTTATGGTTTTATTGGTGGCAAGTATGGTGGGGTATTTCAGGTATCGAAAATGGCTATGATTTAATTATTGATTGTTAATTATTAATTATAAAAAAGCGACTATCAAAAAAATCCCCCAAAAGCAAAATGGCATTTGGGGGATTTTTGATTATTAACTGTTGCTTGTTAATTTTTTGAGTAATCTATATTGTAGTTAAAACGTAATGTGAAGTTACGTGGAGCTTCTATTTTTACGGGGCTTAGGGCATATTCGAGGTTAGTTAGGTTGTTGCACAAAAACGAGATACTAGCATTGCTAGCTATATTATAAGCAATACGAGCACTCCAAACCATGGTACTTTCGCCTTGGTGGTCTCTGCGATAATTACCAGCAAAAATCATAAATGCATTATCAATAGCTTCCATAAAACTGTTGTATTGCACGGTTATGCCAACGGTTACTTTGTTAGCGGTTGTTTCGGCATCTAGTTTAGCCATGTGTCTAAAACGGTATTTTAGCACATTTTGGGTGCTATCGCTACTTTGTTCTTTCTGAAATTTTCCGAATGTTCGGTATATTGGGTCTATGTAGGTATAACCTGCTAACAAATTGGTGGGCATACCAAACAATTTACCTTGCCCTGCTATTGAGCAATCTAAGCCCGTTATTTGGGTGTCGCCTACATTTAACGATTTGTAACCCACACCTGGATAGTTTAATCCAAATGAAAATTCCATCATTCGGTCGTATTGGCTAATAAAGCCTGCAATGTCGGCAAAGCCTGTCCATTCCGATATTTTAAAACCTTGTTTAATGCCCACCTCCGCACTCCAACCTGTTTCGGATACTAAATCGGGATTAGGATATACGCCAAATAAACCGACTGAGGTACTTAAATATTTTTCGGAGATGGTCGGAAATCGGTATGCCTCGCCATACGATGCCCTAATAAAAGTATATTCGGCGGGTTGATAGTTAATACCTGCCCTATAAACTGGTTTGGCTTCGGCTTTTAGGGTATCTATTTTGTTGCGTTCGTATCTTACCCCCAGCGACACATTTATCTTGTCCATAAATTTTTTATCGCCCTGCAAGTATGCCCCTACATTCGACAAGGTAGTGATGTCCTCCTGTATATAGTTCGGCATCAACTTTGGCATAGTTGCTCACAACGCCTGTGGTTAGCACCAAATCAATGGTTTCGAAACGTTTTTGAAATTGGTATTCGCCATAATATAGGTCGGATAAGGTAGTGCGGTTTTGGGTGGTGTGGTTGTTATTTTTGTAGTATCGTCCTATTAATTTTTGTTTAATACCCGATGCTGCATTAAAATACTCTACAAAAGGGTCAACAGTTAATAAATAAGTGCGGTTAACAATGGTATCATTTGCTATCCATGTTCTGTACATTTCAACATCACTTGTGCTTTTTCCTATATCGTTCCATATTAAAAAGGTACCGCTTTTTATTGCCTGATAATTGGTATTTAAGCCCGCCGACAAGCCGGGTGCTTTTTTAAATCTGTATCGCATATTTACGTTGGCACGTCCGCGACGGCTAAATTCGGTGGCTCGCCACGATTTATGGTCGTAGAGATAGGCACCTGCTACCAAGTCAAATTGTCCGTATCGTTGGCGATGGGCAAACGATGCTCCACGCTCGTAAGGTTGTTCGTTGCCCCACCACGATTTTTGTAGGGTGTCGCGTGGCGAGCCGTCGGTGTTAAGCGTAATTACGGTATTATCGCGTGGGTTTTGGTAGATATTGTTAAAAAGGGCAAATTTGGTAACAGGCTCCGATTTGGGATAAGCGGTGCGCATATTAATAATGCCGTTCATTGCTGCCGAGCCATACAATGCCGAGCTTGCTCCTTTAATAATTTCTATTTGTTCGAGGTTTTCGATGGGCATAAAATCCCAACGTGGAAAGCCCAAATCGGCGGTTAGCATGGGCATATCGTCCATTAACAACAACACACGGCTACCTGCCCCATACGAAAAGCCACTGCCTCCGCGTATGTTGGCTTGTTGGTCTATGACTACTACACCCGGCACGCGTTGTATGGCTTGGTCGGCGGAGGTGCTGTTGGTATTTTCTACCAACGAGGGTTTAATTACCTCGAGTGATACGGTTTGTTCGCCCAAACGTTGTTCAAATTTGCTGCCTGTTACCACAACTGCATCTAAAATAGTTTCGGTTGATTTTAGGGCGATGTTAAATATAGTAGTTTCGCCTGCTTTTATGGTTTGGGCAATTTGTTGCTTTTCGTAGCCTACCGAGCTAATGCTAAGTAGATAAGTGCCTTCGGGCAGTGGTAGTATGTAATTGCCATCGATATCGGTTTGTATACCTTGTATGGTATTGCCCGATAGGGTAGTGAGGGTGGCAAATGGTATGGGGTCGTTGGTTTTTGCATCGGTGACAGTGCCGCTAAGTGTGCCATTTTGGGCAGCCGATGCGTTGGTTACTAACCACAAAGAGAGGAGGAGTGTAAAGATACGTTTCATGGTTTGCTTGTTTTAGTGTTATGGCATTTTGACGTAAAAATACTACTTGGTCAAAACATTAATTAAAGTGCTTGTTTGATGATATATTGGGGGCAAAAATAGCTATTTTTTCACACAAAAAAACTTCCGCAACAAAAAAAGCGGAAGTTATTGTTTTGTATTGAATTTTTTATTTAGATAAGTGAATTATAAATTTTTCTATTTGTCGTCTATGGCGCAAAATGTGTACAATGGCGTGTTCCATTAGTTGTTCAATGTCGTATATAATGCCCCAAGGGCTATGTATTTTTTCGCTTTTTTCGGCTTCTTCATCGCTCATGTTAGCAAAGGTATCAAGGGTAAAGGCAAACATTTGGTTTAGGTCGTTGTAGTAATCGGTGGTGCTTGGGCGTAGGTTTGTTTTGGGGCGGATTACATCGGGGTTTTTAAGTTTTTGGATGTAGGTGGCATAGCCAAATCCCGAATTTACGACGTGGTGTAGCACTGTTTGGATAGATACGCAATCGGGGTCGGTGGTGTTGTGGTCGGCAATGGTGGTTAGTTGGGTGTTGGATAGGTGGCTAATTACTTGTTGAAGGTCAATAATGGCTCTTTCGTATTCGTCGAGTAGGGCGCCGATGGCTCCTTGGCGGTATGTTTTTTGCATAGTAATTTTTAGGTGTTTTTGTTAGATGATGTTGTTTGATGCCAATGCTTAAAATTTGGGTTGGCTGCGCTTGCTTTTTTTATGGGGGTGGCACCAACTAATCGAGTCAGGGAGTGCTAAGCATCACCCCCAAAAAAGACATTTTCCGCGTCAAGCGGGGCGGGTGCAGGCTTTTGTGGGGTGGATGATATTGGTGATTTAAACGAAAATATGTTTTTAGTTATGTGGGCTTGTGTCCATGCGTAGGTTGGCTAATGCTTTTAGCAAAGATTTTTTGCAAGAGCGTATCTCGCGATGCACATTCATGAGTGTAGAGGCTTCTATTTCGGTTAGTTGATGGTTTTTTAGCCAATCAAATATTTCGATTTTTTGTTTTTCGTCCATTTTTTTTATTTCTATCATACAGGCATCAATTTGCAATGATAAATCGTTGGGTTTAGTGTACAACATTAGTTGTTTAAATTGTTGCTCAAAATCGCTCCATTCGGTGCTGATAATAGCGCCTTGTTGGTGTAATAGGTTGTTGGCAGATGCTTCAAACTCTGTAAGGTTATGGGCAATATCGTTTATGGTTTTTGCGGCATAAACCGATTGTCGGGCAGAGTGGGCGTACCTGAGCAGTTTGGTAGTTTTTGTTTTGCTTACCTTGTGTTTTTCTATAACGGTGGCTATGTAGTGCAGTAGGTCGCCTTCGGTTTGTTTTAGGCGTTGGTATTCGTTTTCTATATTTTCGAATGTTTTGGTAAACGACTTTAAATTTTGAACCAATCCTTCGGGTTTGGTAGTGTTGGTATGTAATATATTTTGGCTAAATAAAAGCGATTTGTTGAGCAAATTTTCTGATTCTTTTTGCATCAAATCGGTGGCGAGTGTGGGCGTTACGGGTAAGTTGGGGCTAATATACGAATTTTGTGTTTGATTTTGGGCGTTGAATTTGCGCTCTAACCAATTGGAAAATAGGTTTAAAAAAGGCACAAACAACAATATAGACATGAAGTTTATTAACGATTGAAAAAATACCAAACCTATTAATGGGTCGGTAATGCCTACTATGTTTTCTATGAAATACACTATCTTGTATAAAAATAGATAGGCAATTATAGAGGTGAATATATTGTAGATAAAGTTTCCCCAAGCTACTCGTTTTTTATCAACCGAGCCTTTTACGCCCCACAATAATATTTTTATGGTAGTACCTACCTCCGAGCCAATAACAATAGCAACCGCCAACGGAAACGTTAAAACACCCGTGTAAATGGCTGTAAGGGTTAGGGCTACTGTTGCTGCACTAGATTGGATAATGGTGGTGAGTACAAAACCAAATAATACATAAAAAGTTATACTGTGATTAGTGTAGGCGCTTAAATCAATATGACTGACAAGTATCTCGGCACTTTCTTTCATAAAACCTAAACCCAAAAACAAGATACCAATGGCAAAAAACAAAGAAAACAGGTTGTATAGGTTTCTCTTTTTTTCGAAAAAAAACATGCCAATGGTTGTAATGGCAATAATGGGGAAAGCATAACCAGTTATGTTAACTTTAAAGCCAACGGTGGCAACAATCCAGCTAGACAAAGTAGTACCTAAATTGGTACCTAAAATAAGCCCCAAGGCATTGCGGAAGGTAATAACACCTGCCTCGACAAAAGCAAGCACAATAAGTGATACCACCGAACTGCTTTGCGCAATGCCGGTAATAATGGCTCCGATGGCAATGGCTTTAAATAAATTTTGCGTATTGCGGCTAATAAAAAGCTTTAACGACCTACCCGATACGTTTTTTAGTACATTTTCTATCTGCCCCATTCCATGGATAAAGAAGCCAATACCTGCTAAAAAACGCCATATTTCTAGATTATCCATAGCTAATTTATTTTAGATACTTTTGCTAAAAACGGGTTTATCGTTGGCTTGTTTACCCCAGTATCGGGTATCAAATTGAAGGGCTATGTTGCGCAAAAACAATTTACCGTTTTCGGTTATTGTTACTTGTACTTGGTTTGGGATGTTGTTGGTGCTTAATGTTACCAAGCCATCGTTTGCCAATGGTTGTAGGCGTTGCAAGGTTTCTTGCATTAGCGGGGCATAAGTACTGTTAGTATCCCAGCTTGTAGTACCTTGGCACATTAGGTTAAGAATATGGCGGCGGATATATTGGTCTTCGTTGTTCAAAATATGTCCTTTTACTACGGGCAATTGTCCGCTATTAACTATTGCTTCGTATTCTTCTACTTCTTTGTGGTTTTGTGCAAAAGCTGTCCAAGTGTCGCTAATGCTCGATACACCTAAGCCCAGCATCAACTCGGTATGTTGGGTGGTATAACCCATAAAATTGCGGTGCATGGTGCCATTGTTAACCGATTTAAATAAGGCATCGTTGGGCAGTGCAAAATGATCCATACCTATTTCTATATAGCCTGCTTTTTGTAATAGCTCGCGCCCCAACTCGTATAAGCGGCGTTTGGTTTCGGCTTTTGGTAGGTCGGCTTCGGTATAGCGGCGCTGTGCGGGGCTTTTCCAGGGTACATGGGCGTAACTATAAAAGGCAATGCGTTCGGGCATTAGCTCGCATACGCGCCCAATGGTTAGGCGTATGCTATCTTCGGTTTGTAGCGGCAAACCAAAAATAATATCGGCATTAATTGATTGGTAGCCTATTTGTCTAGCCTCGTCAAAAGTTTGTTTGGTTTTTTCGAAGGTTTGCGGGCGGTTGATAATAAATTGCACTCGTTCGTCAAAATCTTGTATACCAAGGCTTAGTCGGCTAAAACCTAAGTTGTAAAGGGTTTGCAGATGTTGGGCGGTGGTGTTATTGGGATGAGCCTCAAAGCTAAATTCGTGTTCGGGGGCAGGTGTTACCTGTTGTAAAATGTTGCCCAACAAATGCTGTAGGTTGTGTGCCGAAAAAAATGTGGGTGTGCCACCACCTAAGTGTAGCTCTTTTAGTACCGGTTTTTGGTCAAATAGGGCAAGATACATATCCCACTCGCGCAAAACGCTATCAATATAAGGCTCTTCTACTTTGTGGTTGGTAGTTATGCGTTTGTTACAACCGCAGTAGGTACAAAGTTTTTCGCAAAAAGGCAGATGTATGTAAAGGCTTAACCCGCCTGTTCTGTTGCGCTCAAAAGCCTCGCGCACTAGTTGCTGCCAAGTGTGGGCATCAAAGGTGCTTTCGTCCCAATACGGAACGGTTGGATAACTAGTATAGCGCGGTGTAGGAACATCGTATTTTTGTATAAGCGTTGAAATGTTAGACATAGGATTTGATTTTAAAGAAATTTTTTGAGGATTTAAGAAACTGAAGAAGTTTTGGGGTCATGAAAGCCTTATAACCCAAAGTCAGTAGCTCATATCATCACCAATAAACCGGATGAAACACAAATTTATCTCTATTATTATACTCTAAAGTTGGCGAAGGGATTTTTAAAGTATTTAAACCTAAAAATAACATTTTTAGCCACCTCGAGCGGGTAGGTATGCGCGTAAAATCTACATCTAACGACAAATAATATTGCCTAACACGCGGTATATAACTGTAATTTAACATTTGTGTACTGTCGCTTGGATTTTGCCAAGTGTTGCGCTCGGCACCCAACATGCCCTCGGCTCCGTAGCCTACTGCCACGTTTAGCCATTGCGGAAAACCAGCAGGTCGGCGGCGCATAAACGAACTTACATTAGCCGATAACCAATAACTTTGCCCGTTGTAATCTTTCAGCAAGCGCTCGCCTAGGCTGTTGCCATACAAGTCTAAGGCACGCTCTTGTACCGCCAAGGGATAGTTGCTATAAACAGGCTTCCGCGACGAGTATTTGAATGCAATTCGTTGCTCTTTCCACCACAACTCTTGCCCTAACATAAGGCTTGTACCCGATACATTGGCAATTAAATCACCCGTCGAGGCACCCCAGCCCACCGAGTATCCGTCTAATACCTCAATGCCACCCTGAAACAAATTGCCCAAGCCAAACCCAATCCATGCCGATGTATTTGATTTTACGCCCGCCCAACGGTACAAACGCGCCGCCAATAGGGCTTCGCTATAGGCTGTCCAAGCATGACCAACTTTGTCGATTTGTAACCACCCACTGTTATCATTAAAAAAATGGAACGATGTTTGGGGATACTGTGCATACCAAAGCCTACTAACAGCCGCCATACCTGCCGTATAACCCACCCCACCAACAGCCGATACCCCAATAATACGCCCCTTATTAGGCATGTTGGCATACCGCAAAAATGGTATACGTTGCGTAGAATCTGTTGTAACCGACTGCGCCAAAACCCTACCCATTGTTGTGCCTATTAATAGGTATACCAACAAACAAACACCTAAAAAATGCCTCGAAAAATATTTTTTGTCTAAAATCATGCTTTCCGTATTTGAACGGCACGCAAAAATACTGTTTTTTTACCAAATTGGCTTATCTTTGTGCGATTTAACTGAAATATACCAAAATAAGGCAGTTTTTTACACCACATCAACCAAAAACAATCAATTACAACTAAATAATGGTTTTAGACAAATTTCCTATATCAGGACAAAGCGACACACGCAGCGGCTTTGGCGATGGCTTGCTAGAATTAGGCAAACAAAATCCTAACGTAATAGCTCTTTGCGCCGACCTTACCGGCTCGTTGAAAATGGATAAATTCCAGAAAAATTTTCCATCTCGATTCTACAACACAGGCATTGCCGAGGCAAACATGATTAGCATTGCCGCAGGTTTAACCATTGGCGGAAAAATACCTTTTACAGGTACTTTCGCTAATTTCTCAACAGGCAGAGTGTACGACCAAATCCGCCAATCGGTGGCTTATTCGCACAAAAATGTAAAAATATGCGCCTCGCACGCAGGTGTTACACTAGGCGAAGACGGAGCTACTCACCAAATTTTGGAAGATGTAGGCATGATGCGCATGTTGCCCAACATGACCGTTGTGGTGCCATGCGATTATATGCAAACCAAATTGGCAACTATTGCTATTGCTCAAATAGATGGTCCAGTTTATTTGCGATTTGGACGCCCCAAAGTACCTATTTTTACCACCGAAGACCAAGATTTTACTATCGGCAAAGCCCAAATACTGCTCGAAGGCACCGATGTAACCATTATCGCCTGCGGACACTTGGTCTGGAAAGCCATTCAAGCTGCCGACCAATTGGCACAACAAGGTATTAGCGCCGAGGTAATCAATATGCACACCATAAAACCCCTAGATGTTGATGCCATTCTACAATCGGCTGCCAAAACACATTGTGTAGTAACTGCCGAAGAACACCAACGAAACGGCGGCTTGGGCGATGCCGTAGCACAAGTGTTGGCAATAAATAACCCAACACCCATCGAAATGGTAGCCGTCAACGATTCGTTTGGCGAAAGCGGTTTACCCGAAGAATTAATGACCAAATACCAAATAGACACACCAAATATAGTAGCCGCAGCGTTAAAGGTACTGTCGCGTAAGTAGTTCATTAGCCTAATGGCTGATAACTAAAAACTATTAGCCATTAGTTATTTATCTGTAAAAAAACAATTAAAATATATGTCTATCAAGCTATCTGACCAAGAAATTCTTGATTTATTTAAAAACGATACCACCAAAGAAAAAGGCTTTAGTTTATTGGTGCGTAAATATCAAGAAAAAATTTATTGGCATGTTCGTCGTCTGGTCGTAGACCACGACGATGCCAACGACGTATGCCAAAATATATTTATTAAAGTTTGGACAAACTTAGATAAATTTAAAGAAAATTCGCAACTATATACTTGGCTCTATCGAATAGCCACCAACGAATCGTTAACGTTTTTAAACCAAAAGCGAAAAAAAGACTCTATACCTTTAGCAACCGACGATTACGACATAGGCGAACAATTGGCAGCCGACCCTTACTTTGAGGGCGACGCACTACAAGTAAAACTACAAAAAGCTATTGCCGCCTTGCCCGAAAAACAAAGAGTAGTATTCTTGATGCGCTACTACGACGAAACAAAATACGAAGATATGTCCGAAATGCTAGATACTTCGGTAGGGGCACTAAAAGCATCGTATCATCATGCTGCCAAGAAAATCGAAAAATATCTGACCGAAGGTTAAACCTTTCCTCTATTTGCACATCTAAGACGTACAAACTTAATCGCTATGAAATTCCAAAATCAAGACATATTATATGAACTGCAAGAGCTGGCTCCTTTTTTGGCACAATTAGACCGAAGCAACCCGTTTAGCGTACCTAAAAATTATTTCCAAAGTACACAACAACCATTCGACGACGACCTAATTGCCACCGACCCCGTCTTCCAAAAACTCGAACAGTCTAGTAAAACAACCGCTTTTGCTGTGCCACAACAGTATTTCGACGACATGCACGACCAAATACTGCTAACCCTTGCCGCCGATACCCTGCCCAACGAACCAAATGCCCCATTACTACAACAAATGGGCAAACAAAACGGCATGAACATACCCAAAGGCTATTTCGACGAACTACACGAATTGGTGATGATACAGGTTTCGGAAGAAAAAATAGAAACCCCATTAAACCTTAGTGCCAATTCATCATTCAAAGTACCCGAAGGCTATTTCGACAGCTTTGCAAGCAATTTGCTCAACAAAATACAAACCATCGAAGCCGAAACCGAACCCGCAACGCCAAACCTTGACCAAATAGGCAAAAAAACAGGCTTTGCCGTACCAATAGGCTATTTCGACCAAGCAGCTAAACAAATAGAACAGCAAATACAAAACTTGGGTACCAAAGTAATATCCATGCCACAACGAGCTACACAAAATAGCACCACCGCTAATATCCGTACCATCGTCCGTTATTCACTCTCGGCAGCCGCTATGTTAGCAATGTTTGTGGTAGGTATGCAGTTCCTAAATCAGCCCGATAACAACAACTTGGCACAAATAGAAAACAACAACACCCCTTTATTGGCATTCAACGACCAAAACCTCGCTGATATGTCGCAAGGCGATTTGCTCGATTTTATGGACAAAAACGTATCCGCCGAAACAGCCAAAGCTTATATCCTCGAAAATATGGACGAATTTGAGGACGTATTGGAAGATGACGATATCGTATCTAAAATGAATATAGAAAAATCTTCATTATCCGACTTCAACATCGACCCCAAAGAAGCACAAGAAATGCTCAAAGACCTAGACTAAACTTAACTACTGCCCCCTAACAAAATATTACAACCTAACAAATCTCTATATTCTTATGAAAAAAATAACATTATTCGCAACTCGCTATATCTTGCCCATATTAGTGATACTGTTTATGTCCCTGCCCTCTTCGGCAGCAGCTCAAAACCAAAAAGACGACCTCGAAGCCCTGCGCGTAGCCTTTATCACCAAAGAGCTTAAATTAACCTCCGACGAGTCACAAAAATTTTGGCCCATCTACAACGAATACCTCAAAGAATTATCAAAACTGCGCAAAGATGCAGCCGGCGACGATAGCGGCGACGATGTAGCTTATCAGCAAGATAAACTAAACTTGCGTAAAAAATATACCGATAAACTAAAAGCAGTTATCCCCGATACAAAAGTCAACGAACTGCCCAAAGCCGAAAAAGAATTTAAAAAATGGCTCTTAGAAAAAATATCAAACTCTAAGTAACTATCCATCACCCTCTGTCCCTTTTAATATATACGCCTGCGAAACTACGGTTTTGCAGGTTTTTTTTTGTCCTAACCTAACCTCCCCAAAATTACCTAATAACTATCATGCTAGCCGTAGCCTTAGCAATCACTTTGCGCACGCCATCGTTAAGCGTATACACCTCGCTCTCGCAAAAATGTAGCTTTTTACCCGGCTTCTCCACCCAACCTTTAGCATAAAAAACATCGCCAATAGCCGGATGATAATACGAAACTTTTATCTCGGCAGTAACAACCTGCTCTGTTACAGGCAACAAAGTATAAGCAGCAAAGCCCGCCACAATGTCGCACAAGGTAGCCGTAACACCACCATGCAAAAAATCGTTTTGCTGCCGTAAATTATCTTGCATAGGCAACATAGCCTCTACAACTCCCAAACCAATACTCGTGTATCGCAACCCAATATAGTCCGAAAAACGATTACTTATTATCTTTTTTACCATCCTATCCACTATTTGTGGGTCGGATAATAGCCAAATTGTGCCTTTTAATGTTTCTGACATAAATTATAGTGCCTCTGTAGCTTGTAATAACAAAAAAAAGTGATAAATTTGCGGTCTTAAGTAGATACCCCTAAATGTTGCTTTATATAACCAATACCTAACAACCCAAAACCAGCAACAAAAGTAAGGGCATTTCCCGACAAAACACAAACAATCATCATTTTTGTTAAACTTAATCGATAAACCGTGGACGCAATTCAAGTAAACCAAAACGTCAAACACAAATTCTTTGACAAAAACAAAATCAACAACCATTCGCTTATCCTTTATATCGGGCGCGACGAAATCTCCTACGCCATCATAAACGATATAGATTGCATGGTCGTATTCCTAAAATCGTTGCGAATCAAAGAAGCAGGTAACTTTTTCGCCTACAAATTGTCGGTCAAAGATTTTTTTGAGCAAGAAGAACTCCTAAAAGCCCGATTTAAAAGCGTAAGTATTGGTATCAATGCGGGACCATACACCCTAATCCCCACCCGCTATTTCGAAGAAACACACATCGAAAAATACTACTCGCTCAACTACCCCTACGACGGCTCGGCTGTGTTGCGCCACGACCACATCGGGGCGGCTAAAACCGTCAACATTTATAGCATAGACAGCTTCCTCCTCGAAACTATCAACGCTACTTTTAGCGAATACACCATCAAACACGCCACCTCGTACCTGCTCGAAGATATACTAAGCGAAAACGTGTTTAACCGCCGAAAAGTAATGTACCTAAATGTACAAAAACATAATACCGACGTAATTGGCTTGGATAAAACTAATTTAGTTTTTACTAACACCTATTACTACCAAACCCCCGACGACTTCCTCTACTACGCCCTAAATACCGCCAAACAAATGAACTTCGACCCATATACCGACGAATGCGTGCTGCTGGGCGAAGTAACCGAAGACTACCAACAATACGAAGTCTGCCACCGATATATAAGCGACGTAAAATTTGGCGACCGACCCGCCTACTATGGCTACTGCGACGAACTAAGCGTGCTGCCAACTAATTACCACTATAACCTATTTTGCATCCACTAAATTAAATCTTAAAACCAGTTTTAACAAACCAACATGCCAAATAGCTCATTACAAGAAACCATCAATAACATCATCGCAAAGGTACAAAGATACCCCGATGTTTATTCCCGAAACGAAACTGCGGTGCGTGACCAACTCATTAACCCCATTTTACACGCCTTGGGGTGGGATGTGACCGACCCTGATATAGTATTACCCAACGAACCGGGCAGAGATGGCAAAGTGCCAGATTATAGCCTTATGAAAAACAAGCAAATTAAATTGATTGTCGAAGGCAAACATATAGGTGTTGACTTAAGGCAAGATAGGGTAATCTCGCAATTAGGTAGCTATTGCCATAGCCGTTCCATAGATTTTGGTTTGCTTACTAATGGCGTTGAATGGCTGTTGTTTAAAACTTTTGAACGAAATATTGCCGAACGAACAGTTTGGCACATAGATATACGACAGAACACCGAAAAGGCAATCGAAAAACTATCGCTGCTTTTTCATAATAATGTAGAACACCTCGAAGACGAACTTAAACGCTCAAAAGCACTTAAAAGCTATTTCGAGCCAATAACCGCCAACCAAAACGCCTTTTTTAACTGGTGCAAAGCAAGCGCAAAAGAGGCTTTTTTAAAAGAAAACAAAACCCTAAAGTTTAAACCCGAAGAAATTGACAATTACCTGCAAAAAAAACTCGACCTATTGTTTAATCTTGCGCCAACACCAACAACCGAAACAAACCCCACTAATGGAGAAGATAATGAAAGCGAACTCAACCCCAACCCAATAGATGAAACCCCTAACCCCTTTCCAACAAACTCCCGAGCAGCTGCAACTAAACTAAAAATTACTTTTGCAGACGGAACTATCCTTGACGACCGCAAAGCCTCAATTGCGTTTGCAAAAGCCATCGAAAAAATTGGCATCGAAAGAGTAAGGGCATTACAGATAGTAAGTAACACCGTTCCGCTAATTTCAACTACCAAACACGAATTTTATGGGCAAAATCAAGTTGATAACTACTATGTAATGACCAATACTGACACGAAAGGTAAAAAAGCTACACTTGAGCAAATAGCAAACGCTTTAGGTATTACCTTAGATGTCCAAATTATCCCCAAATAACTTACCCCCACAAACCATGCGAATAATAGGCGGAAGTAACAAAGGCTTCCAGTTTCATCCACCAAAAAATATCCCCGCCCGACCTACCACCGACCTAGCCAAAGAAGCCCTCTTCAATATCCTAAACAACACCTTTGAGTGGAGCGAAATAAACACACTCGACCTGTTTGGCGGAACCGGTAGTATCAGCTACGAACTTGCTTCGCGCGGATGCACCAACATTACCCTTGTTGAGCTAGATAAACGCAGTATCGAGTTTGTGAAACAAACAACGCAACGGCTAAACATGCCCATCATCAGCCTAAAAGCCGATGTGTTTAAATTTATCGCCACCACCAAAACCCAATACAACCTCATCTTCGCCGACCCCCCTTATGCACTGCCCGCCTTGCCAACACTACCAAACCTAATTTTTGAACACCAACTACTAAAACCCGACGGCTGGCTAATTCTCGAACATAGTGCTAACCAAAATTTTGACAATCACCCAAATTTTATACAAAAACGCAACTACGGTGAAACCGCATTTAGCATCTTCGAGCAACCCATAACAACCACCAACTAACAACATATACCCAACAAAACGCCCTTACTAAACAATTAGTAAGGGCGTTTTTTACTGCCTATTGGCTTATCATCAATCATCAATTATTGCTTAAGCCGCAACGAGTTAAGTACCACAAACACGCTCGATATGCTCATAGCCGCTGCCGCCAACATAGGGTTTAACATACCCATTGCCGCCAACGGAACCATCAACACATTGTAAAAAAACGCCCAAAATAGGTTTTGCTTTACAATACGCATCGTGCGTCTACTTAACGCAATCAATTCGGGCAACTGCTGCAAGTCGCCACTTAACAAAATAACTTTTGCCGATTGTATAGCTATCTGTGTGGCATTGCCCAACGATATGCCAACTGTTGCAGCAACCAAAGCGGGTGCATCGTTAATGCCGTCGCCAACCATGGCAATAGGCTCTTGTTCTTTAATCCTGTTTATTAAAGCCAACTTATCTTGTGGCATATAGGGGGCATATACCTCGCTGATATTGGTTTGTTGAGCTATCGCGGTGCATTTTTCTTTCTTGTCGCCGCTAATAAGTAGCGTTTTTAGGTTTAAGCCATTTAGTTTGGCAACAACCAAAGCCGCCTCGGGGCGTAGCGTATCCGAAAGGTCGAAAGCAGCTAACAGTTGCTTGTTTTTTTGCAGATAAATATCGTGGTTGGTGTTGGTGGGTATGTTTGCTACACCACTTGCCGACGACACCACAAAAACATTACCTTGCTCGTCGGTGGCTGTTAAACCAAAACCTTTTTGCTCAACTGTTTTGTTAAATAGCTGCACAACACTGCCTTTGTATTGGGCTACAATAGCTTTGGCAATAGGGTGCGACGAGTGCTGCTCGATACTAAACAATAACGATTGTACTTCACTTTCGGGCATGTCGCTATATAAATGTACGCGCTCAATTTTTAACAAACCCATAGTTAAAGTGCCTGTTTTATCAAACGCCACTTGCTTAACACTTGCCAATTGTTCGAGGGTGTTAGCTCCTTTTATTAACATACCTTTGCGGGCAGCTTTGCCAATGCTAACCACCATTGCCGTAGGGGTAGCCAAACCCATAGCACAAGGGCAAGCCACTACCAACACCGCAATACTATTCATTAGGGCATGATGCAAGCCTATATCAAACCAAAAATAAGCTACCAAAAAAGTTAAAGAGGCAATAGCCACAATAGCAGGCACAAAAATAGCACTAATACTGTCGGCAAGCCGTTGTATATTGGGCTTATCGGCTTGCGCTTTCTTTACCATGGCAATAATCTGCGATAAGGTAGTCTGTCTGCCAGTTGCCGACACCCTAAACTTAAGGTTTCCGCTAACAACAACTGTACCCCCAACCACCATCGAGCCTGTTTTTTTTTCGACAGATAGGCTTTCGCCGCTAATCATAGACTCGTCGGCTAAACCCTCGCCTTCGTACACATAGCCGTCGGCGGGTATGCGGTCGCCCTCATTTAACCAAACTTTATCGCCCAAAATTAACTGATTGGCAGCTACTGTTTCGGTAATAGCCGCATTATTGCGTATTACAATGCGTTTGGCACTGGTATCTTGCAATTTAGTTAGCCCTGCTACTGCCGATGTAGTGCGTTTTATGGCTCGATGCTCTAAGTAATTGCCCAACAAAACTAGGGTAATAATAGTTGCAGCGGTTTCAAAGTATAGTTGATGTATAACATGCTCGGCGGGATACAAAAAGATATTTGCCAAACTGTAAAAAAAAGCTGCATTTGAGCCAAGTACCACCAATACGTCCATATTAGGTATGCCGGCTTTGATTGACGACCACGCACTACGCCCAAAATATAGCCACCCACCTACAATAACCGGCAAACACAATAAAAATTGTACCCAAGCTACATGTAAAAACCCAAAGGGCAACACCATTGCCAATAACAAAGGCAAGGTTAAGGCTGCCGAAACGTAAAAAAGTGTATCGGTTTGGGTTAATTGCTGTAGTAGGGTAGGGGAGGACGCAATGCTTTCGTCTATTACGGTATAGCCCAAATGAGTAATGCCTTGTTTGGCTTTTTCTATATTGGGCAAAACCGATGTAAATTGTACTTCGCCAGTTGTAAAATCAACGTAAACATCTTCAAAGCCTTGTTTTTGTAAGTATTTAGTGATGCCAAGCGAGCAATTTGTACAGGTCATGCCTTCTACTTGTAAAAGCACCTCTTTTTTGTCCATGTTGTTAAGGATAGTTTAGAATGATGCACAAAATTACGCTTTTTTATACTATAAAAGGTAACAAAAAAACAATTAATTAGTGCAAAATTTAGCAGCATTTAAAAGATTTTTTGGGGGATTGATGGATGATAACTAATAGAGGTGTAGTAAGGTTTTGATTAGTTTTTTGTAGCGAGCGCAAACCAAACATATTGTGGGCAGACAAAAGGTGCGATAAGCACCGAACATGGAACTGCGCGAAGCAAACGCATTTTAAAACCTTAAAAATACCCCACAAACTAAGCAATTATAGGGCTTTTATAATGCAAAAAAACACTCGATAGCTATTTATAGGGTAGATAAATAGCCATTGAGCGTTTTTTTTAAAAAAAATAAACAAGACAATTTACGCCATGTCTGTGGTGTCAATTTCTTCGTCGGTATTATCTTCGTCGTTTGCCGACGAGTTGCTGTACGAACGCAACAAACTCCAATCGAAATAACGCAATATTTGGTGGCGGTTGTGGCGGTATTTGTGCATCAATAAGCCTAAAACGCCATACAACACATCGCAAACTAAAACGCGTTGGTTTTCAAGCAAATCGGATAGTTTGCCAACCATACCTTCGTTTTGTTGCTGCACAAGTCTTGCCGATTGAGCTAAGTTATAAAAACTTTCTATTTGCAATTGCACATCGGCTAAAACGTCAAACTCTTTGGTTTTTTCGCTAAGTGCCGATATGGCAGTTATGCGGTCTTCGTAGGTTCCGCTTAAAAAGGGGCTACGTTTGTTGTAAAAAATTTCTTGTTCGGTGGGGCTATCTTCGTAAAAATGATAACGGATTTTTGCTTCCCATTTTCGCAATTCAATTGGTAGCTCTGCGGTTAGCACTTGCTCTAAATTAGCCGTTTTGCCATGATAGGTAAAACCTGTTTGCTTCGATTGCGAATAAATGGTTTGATATACTTTTGACACTGCTTGAAACTCGTTGTACATAACCGCAATGTCGGGGTCGGCTATCTCGGCTTCGAGTTTTGCTGTGGTGTCGGTAAATACTCTAAAGGCTTTTCGATGACTACCTTGTGTATTTATTTCAAAGGTATTTGCTATGGGATATAATTCTCTACTCATACTAAAATAGGCTAATTTTTTAAATTTTGTAAATAAATGTAGTTAGCTAATTATCAAAACAAACAAATTATTACTACGTGTTTTATTGATAGTGCAAAGATACATCTTTATTGATAAAAGTTTGCAAAAAAGCATCTTTGCTAAATAAATTTTTATTTTTATAATCAAATAAATAGATAAAAATGTAGTTTTAAGTTGCTTTTTCCAAACAAAATTGCCCCGAATTTTATTTTGAGGCATTCCCCACGAAAGAAATTGCCCCGAATTTTATTTTGAGGCATTCCCCACGAAAGAAATTGCCCCGAATTTTATTTTGAGGTATTCCCCACAAAGGGAATTACTCCGAATTTTATTTTGAGGTATTCCCCACGAAATAAATTGCTCCGAATTTTATTTTGAGGTATTCCCTACGAAGGGAATTGCTCCGAATTTTATTTTGAGCCATTCCCTACGAAGGGAATTGTGCAAGCTTCTGTAAAATTTAGTAAAATAAGCCCAAATAGGGCTTAAATGGGTTATTTTATGGGTAGATAATTAGCTATTTATAACAAACAAACAACATTATCAACCAAAACAAAAAAAGCATTTGCAAGTAATTATTGCAAATGCTTTTTTCAGTAAATTTTTTAGGGCAATTTATGGGTTAGATAAAGTAACGGGCAATATCTGCCCATTAAAAAACTGGTGTCCTGTTAGTACAAAGTTGGCTATAAAAGCAGCCATTTGTGTAGCATCTAGTGGGGCTTTGTAATTGGGGAAAGCTGTTTGCAGCATCTCGGTTTGTACAGCACCTAATGCCAAACAATTAACCGAAATTTTTTGTGGCAACAGCTCAACGGATAAACATTCGGTTAGGTTGCTTAGGGCAGCCTTCGAGGTGCAGTAGGCGGTCATCTCGGCAAATTTGGTACTGCCCTGAAACCCGCTCATGCTGCTAATATTAACTATGTGCGACGATGGAGCAAAACGAGGTAACAACTGCTGGATAAGTTGTACGGCACTAAAAAAATTAACGGTAAAACTGTCGAGCCAATCGGCGGCGGTTAAATCTACAAAAGGTTTTTTTATTAAGATATCGGCATTATTAACTAACGCATCTATGTGGCTAATGTGTTGGGCGATATGGTTAATGGTATCGGTAAAGTTTGTTTGGTTAAAGTTGGCGTAAATAGGTATTACATTTGGGTGCGTTGTTTGTAGTTGGAGCAAAGGTTGCAGGTTTCGAGCCAGTGCCACAATGGTGTTGGCACTGTTAGCGGCTAAGGTTTGCACAAGGGCATAGCCAATGCCTTTGTTGGCACCTGTTACAATAATATTGGGCATAGTAAAAGTTTTTTTTGGGATAAATGGTTGATGAAATTAGGGTGTGTTATTTTAATTTTTCGTTATTAGCGTGGCGAGTGGCATCGCGTTTAGTTTTTTTGTCAAGGTTTTTGTGGACAGCTTGGTTCAAATCAATACCTGTTTGGTTGGCTATGCACACTAGCACAAAAAGCACGTCGGCAAGTTCGTCGGCTAAATCAACTGTTTGCTCGCTTTCTTTAAACGATTGTTCGCCGTATTGACGTGCCATAATACGAGCTACTTCGCCAACTTCTTCCATTAAAATAGCAGTGTTGGTTAGTTCGTTGTAGTATCGCACGCCAATGGTGTTTATCCATTGGTGTACGGTGTTTTGCAATTGGGTAATGGTTAGCGAGTTTGGCTCGTTTATTAAATTTTGGATAGACATGTTTGCGTTTTTATTGAAAAAGATGAAGAAATGAATTTATTTGCGATTGTTTAGAGAAACGCTCGACAACGGTTTGTCTACCTACTTCGCCCAATTTATTGCGTAACTCTGCCGATTGGATAAGCTGGCTTAGGTAATACAGCCAATCTTGGTTGTTATGGGCAATAAAGCCGTTTTGTGTGTGCTGCACTATGCTGTTATTTACGCCCACGGGCGACACCACCGCAGGTATGCCCAACGACATATATTGTAGGGCTTTAAACCCGCATTTGCCTTCTTCCCAAGGGGTGTTGGTAAGGGGCATAATGCCAATATCGAAGGATAACAGGTCGGCAACCTCAGTTTTGCTTGACCACTTAACAAACTTTACAAAGGGCAGTTTAGTATCGGGTGCTTGGTTGGCAATAACCCTAAACTCAATGGCGTATTGCTGTGCCAATTGTTCCAGAATAGGGTAAAGGGGCGTTAGATAAGGCAGCGTTGTATGCGAGCCTGTCCAACCAATTACCGTAAGGGGTTTGTTGGTGTGGTGTTTAGCTTGGTTGTGTTGTTGGTGGGTATCGAGGGTAGTTGGTATAAGGCACACATTGCGGTTGTATTGCAGGGCATAGTTTGCCAAAAAAGTGTTTCCGCACGATACTTTATACGCCCATTGGCACAAAAAACTTAGTTTGTGGTAAAAACGCAGCGGTTGTAGCCATGCGTTGCTGCTTTGTTGAGGTGGCAGCCAAATGGCATCGTCAAAATCTATTATTATTTTGCGTTTAAACAACTTAGCCACTATAAACTCCCATATTGGTGGACCAATGGGTATGGCTTCGCGGTAGATGTATATGTAGTGGTATTGCCAGATAGTAAAAAGCAGTAAAAAGCGGCGTGCAATGGCAAACAATAAACCTATGGCTTTCTGTACAATTTTGCCTTGTTTGTACAAAATGCTATAGGTTTTGGGGTCAAAAAACGGGAATATTTGATAGCTTATGCCCTCGCGGGTTAATACATCGAGGTATTGCTCGAACCGGAAACGCTGCCCGCCAACGGTATCGAAGGGGTAAGGGGCAACAAAGGCTATACGTGTTGTTTGTGTATTAATGGTAGATAAATTATGGGCGATGAACGATAGATGATAAATTGTGGTGCAAAAAAGCGGGATTTTATATAGTAAAGGTGGCGGAAAAGTTACTTATGTGTTGACTGTTTTAGCATTATTTAAGACACAGATTTTACAAATTAAATACGGATTAAGGTAGATTTTTATTTGGTGATACAGGCAGATTGATTTTAGGTTGATTGGTATTGGCTTTTTAGTAGCACCGTATAATTGCGAGTACCCGCAAATTTGTTTAGATTTAGGTTTTAAATAAAGCGTAAATCATTTTTAAAAACAGTTGCTAAGGCTAAGGTTTTTAGGCAAAGTAAAATTTTTGCGTAAATGGTTTATCCAAAATAAAAAATGATGAACAATAAACAAACAAACAGTTTGTAAGCTGTTGGCGTTAGTTATTGTTCATCATTTACCAATTGGCAATTGTTTAAGGCATTTTGTGGGTGGCTTTCATTTTGGCGTAAGTTGGTAGGTGGTTCCAGTGCCATTTATCTACCACTACGTTATCTTTGATAAGCATTACCCCTGGGTTTGAGCGCATCATGGTTTTTATCGGGGTAGGGTCGAGGTTGTAAAAGGTGTAGAGGCTATCGGCAAGGGCGTTGCTTTGCTCAAAGGGTGCATTAGATAAGCCGAAGATAGGTACACCTGCTGCTTTGGCGTTGCTCATTACGGCATTGATAGCTGCGTAGCCTTGTCGGTCCGATTTATCGAGGTTCCATGATGTAACCCAGAATTGGAAGCCCGGTATAGCGAGCAGCGAGTCGGTAACTTCTACTCCATTGGGGTCTATAATCATCAAATCTTTGATTTTGGGTAGTTGTGGTTCGCGCACGGTAACTTGTCGGGTTTTATCTTTATCAATTTCCCAGTTTTTGTCTTTCCAAATACCCGAGCTAGTATACTCCATGCTTTCTATTTCTTTGGTTTCGGCGGTTTTAGTATTTTTTAGGGTATAGAAGGTTTGGATAAGTCCTTCGTCGAGTCCTTCGGTTGAGCGACCTTTGTTTAGGTCTGCGCCAATTTTATAGGGGCGGAAATCAACAACGGGCAGGTCCCAAACGTTTCGCATATCGAACCAGAGTGCCCAAAGTGTGGCGGCTATTACCAGACTAAGCCCTATTTTAGGATTAAAAAGCGGAGTTAGGTACTTGCGGAAGGCGAACAGAAAGACGGTTAAGAAAGAGAGTACTACATCTTTGGTAAAGGTTTCGATGGGTTTTAGTTTCATAAAATCGCCGAAACAGCCGCAATCGGTTACTTTACCGGTATAAGCCGAGTAGCCTGTTAAGATGGTAAAAAAGCCTATAAGGGCGGCATAGCCCCAAAGGGTAAGTCGGGGAAGTGTGCCTAAGAGTAGCGATACACCCAAGAAAATTTCGAACACGATCATTGCTATGGCAATGGGTAGGGCAAAGCCTGCAAAGAACTCCCATACGCCCGACATAAAGGGTAGGGCTTGGCTAAATACCTCAAAGTATTCTTCCATTTTAAAGCCTGTTCCCATTGGGTCTATGGCTTTTACTACGCCCGAGAAGATAAAGAAACCGCCGACTAAAAAGCGGATAATTTGATAGAAATATTTCATTGATGAAGAAGATAAAAGTTAGAAGTTTAGGTGTGTTGTTTGGTTTTGGCTATTAGGTGTGGTTAAGGCGGTAAAAATGGTTTTGAGTTGCTATTGGTGCAATTTAATCAAAGCAAATAGGGCGTAGTTCATCATGTCGGCATAATTAGCCTCTATGCCTTCAGAAACAAGCGTTTGCCCCTTATTGTTTTCGATTTGTTTTACCCGTAGCAGTTTCATCAGTATTAGGTCGGTGTAAGAGCTAATACGCATGTATCGCCATGCATCGCCATAATCGGTGTTTTTTGCCAGCATTAGTTGACGCACATAGTTGGCTTGCTGGTCGTAGTATTGCAGTGCGGTGTTGGGCGATATTTGCCAGTCGGTTTCGGTTTGTGGTGGGTAGTTTAGCTGTATCAATGCCATGATACAATAGTTAACAATGCCCACAAATTCGGGTTCTATGCCTTCGCCCACCGCCGACGAGCCGTTCTCTTCGAGGGTTCGTATGCGTTGAGCCTTTATGTAAAGTTGGTCGGTTAAAGAGGGTAGCCTCAAAACGCGCCATGCCGTGCCATAATCGGTGGTTTTTTGTTCAAACAAAGCTCGGCAATGTGCCAAGGCATCGTCGTATAAGGTTACGGTATCTTTCAAGTTAATGGTTTGTTGGTGGATATATTTTGGGGATAGATTAGGTAAGGTTTTTTTTATCTGTGGCAGCTTGCTTTTTCGCTGCGCAAAAATACAACCTTCTAACAAAAAAACGAAATAAAAACTAGGTAATTAACGAATTATTAACGGATTGGTGGTTTTTTAGGGGCTATTTTTACGTTTTGTTAAAATAAAGGCAAAGTTACGAAAAATAAAACAAAAAGGTAGGTTTTGTAAAATTAAGGTCATTTTTTTTACAAGATGAGTAAATATTTGTGCAAGTTGATTACATTTACCGCTCATAAACTAACATAACACAACACATCATCAACAGTAAACACAATTACTATGGCTTACTTGTTCAACCGTATCCTATTTTTGTTTTTTGCCTGTATTTGTACCTTAACGGCACAAGCAAGCAATGTTTCTTTGTTTGATATTGCCAATCAGCCGCTTACTTATGCCAAAGAAGTGCACGAGGCAACTTATTTAACGCTTAACACCGCCGCACTTAAGCAGGCGTATCAAGCCAATCAACAAACAGCCGTTTTCACCTTACCCATCAACCGAAACCGCAATTTAACCTTAAATTTGCAACAGTTCGACATATTAGCCAAAGGGTTTAATGTGCAAACGGGCAATAGCCAAAAAGTAGCTTACCAAAAAGGTTTGTACTACAGGGGTACAGTGCAGGGCGAAACAAAAAGCATAGTAACTATTAGTATTTTTGGCGATATGGTAATGGGGCTTATCACGCTTGCCGATGGTAGTAATTATGTTTTGGGCGAAATAGAAGATGCCCGACACCCCAGCCGAACCGATTATATTTTGTACAACGACCGCAATTTGTTGATTGCCAATAACTACAACTGCGAAACCGACAATATTCCGCAACCATTTTACAACCCCAACGATTTGGGCATAGACCCACACCAAATAGACAACAGCCGCGCCCTAACCGATACCGTAATGATTTATTTTCAGTGCGACTACCACATGTATCAAAACAAAGGCAGCGTAGCCAATGCTACTAACTACGCCACAGGTTTGTTTAATCAAGTAGCTACTTTGTATGCCAACGAAAACATAAACATAGCCATCTCCGAAATTTATGTTTGGTCAAGCAACGACCCCTACACCACATCTTCGTCGTCGGCGGCACTCGATGCTTTTCAGGCTCAATTAAATGGCAACTTCAATGGCGATATAGCCCATCTGTTATCCACCGAACCAAGCGGAAACGGCGGGGTAGCCTATCTAAATGTATTATGCGACAACAAATATTGGGCAGTAGGCTACAGCAACATCAATACCTATTATTATACCGTACCTACTTTTTCGTGGACGGTAGAGTGCGTAACACACGAGTTAGGGCATAATTTAGGCTCGCCACATACACAGGCTTGTGTTTGGGGCACAAACAGCAACCAAGCCCTCGATAATTGCTATCCCACCGAGGGCAGTTGCAGCTCGGGACCGGCACCTAGCAATGGCGGTACTATCATGAGCTACTGTCACCTAACATCTTATGGTATTAACCTCAATAATGGCTTTGGCACACAACCGGGCAACCTTATACGCTCGCGCGTTGGGGCAGCAAGTTGTTTAAGCGGCACAGGCGGCAGCAACCCACAGCCTTGCACCGACACTTACGAAAGCAACGAAAAAAGAACAACCGCCAAAACTATTCCCAAAAGCACCACTATATCGGCTAAAATTGGCAGCAGCACCGACAAAGATTGGTTTAAATTTTCGACCACCTCTACCAAAGACATCACCATTACCCTAAGCAACGTAGCCGCCGATTACGATATGGTGGTGTACAAAGGCACCACACAAGTGGGTATCTCCGAAAATTCGTATCCCTACAACGAAACCGTATTTTTAAACAATGCCACATCGGGTACTTACTATATTGGGGTGTATGGCTGGAACGGACAATACAACGCCACCTTGTGCTACAACCTGTTGGCAAGCATTGCCAACCCCTTATTGCCCCTCGACGATGCCAACAAAACCGACCTAACAAGCCAGTTTACGGTATTCCCTAATCCAGTAAACAATACAGCTACTTTGCAACTAATAGCCAACAATAACAGTCAAGCAAAAATTGTTTTAACAGACCTAAGCGGGCGTACCGTATCTCAACAAACAATTAGCATCTACACAGGCAAAAACCAAACCAATATTGATACCCAAACATTGCCCAATGGCATGTATTTGGTAACTATCGATTATAACGATAGCCGAGTTACGCAAAAAATGTTGGTGCAGCATTAACCTTAGCTCAAGCAAAGCCTGCCAAAATCCAATACACCCAACACCATGCCCTGCACCAATCCCGCTTCACGCGGTAAAGGTCTTTTTTGGGGGTGATGATTTGCTTTCCATCTTTTGCACGGTTGCGGGCACCCCCAGAGCAAAGTCAATCCAGAACCACACCCGTTAGTGTTGATAGTAATAGTGAAACCTCTCAAAAGGGCTTGTTTGGATAAAACCTATCCAAACAAGTCCTTTTTTGCACATCATGGGTTTAACCAAAAACAAAAGTGTCTAATAAATGTTGTTATCAAAATAGCTTAATTTATCGTTTTTTGACGTAACTTTGCACCATGAAATCGAAACAACCCATAGCCGTTTTATTAATTAACTTAGGCACACCCGATAGCCCAGCAACCGCCGATGTGCGCCGCTATTTAGTAGAGTTTTTAACCGATGGGCGCGTGATAGACATACCTTGGCTGCCGCGTCAGTTGTTGGTGCGTGGTATTATAGCCCCATTTAGAGCAGGCAATTCTGCCAAATCGTATAAGGCTATCTGGACAGACAGAGGCTCGCCGCTTAAGTTTCATAGCCAAGATTTTACCGAAGCCCTTAAACAACGCTTTGCTACTTATCCCCCCGAATCTACGCAATATGTGGTGGAGTTGGCAATGCGCTATCAGTCGCCAAGCATTGAGGAAGCCCTTGAAAAGTTGCGAAAACAAAACCCACAACGCTACATTATTGTACCTATGTTTCCGCATTACGCCTCGTCGAGTACAGGCACTGCCCACCAAAAAGTGATGGACATAATGAGCCAATGGCAGACTGTGCCACCTGTTACGTTTATCAATAGCTACCACAACAACGAGGGTTATTTAGACGCTTTTGCACAAATAGGACAAACGTATGACCCTAATAGCTACGACCATGTATTATTTAGTTTTCATGGCTTGCCCGAAAGACACATGAAAAAAGCCGACGAATCGAAACAACATTGTTTAGTTACACCCAACTGCTGCGAGGTGGCTTGCCCTGCCAACAGATTTTGTTACTCGCATCAGTGCCATGTTACGGCACACGAATTGGCAAAACGACTGCAAATTCCAGCCGACAAATACACCATTAGTTATCAATCGCGCTTGGGCAACGACCCCTGGATGCAGCCCTACACCGTAAAAACCCTCGAAGATTTGGCTAAAAACAAGGGTATAAAACGCATTTTGGTGTTCTGCCCTGCCTTTGTAGCCGATTGTTTGGAAACTACCTACGAAATTACCACCGAATACCAAGAAGAATTTATTGCTTGGGGCGGCGAAAAGGTGCAATTGGTAGAAAGCCTAAACACCCACCCGCGTTGGGTAAAAGCCGTAGAAGATATGATAGTGGAGGCATAAGCCCACTCTGCCCAAAACGCCTTGTGTACTTTAATGTATGCAGGGCGTTTTTTTTGTGTTGATTGTGCAAGTGCTGTTGATTGTCTAAGGTTTATCATTCGGGGGTAAATCATCTACCCTATTAAAAAACAATAATGGGCTGTTTAGGCAATAGCAATTTGCGGTATCCAGCACACTTTTAAGCGATTTGTTGCCTTGGGTATAGCTTGTTGTTACGGCATCAAAAATGCTGGGTTCGTAAATACTTAGTAATGGCTGTTTGCGTTGTTGCTCATCTTCATAACATACGGCTGGGTACTTAGGGTTGCGGTGTGCGCACAACTGCTCTATGTGCTTGCCCGACACATTGAGCCAATCGCAGGCTACTAACAGCCACCCACACAAGTTGTTGTGGGCAATAGCGGTTATTAAGCCACTCATGGGTCCTGCCGATTGTGTGTCTAAAATAATTTGTTCTTGCTCAAAAAGGTGGGTTTGCTCGGCTCGGCACGATATAAACACGTTTTGACAATAGGGCAACAAGGCGTTTTTTATCCGTAGATATTGCGGCATATTGTCTATTATCACCTGCGATTTATCGCTGCCAAACCTGCTGCTTTGCCCACCGCAAAGTATTAAACCGTTTAATTGCATGTTTTGAAGTGGTGAAAGGGTGAAGTGGTGAAAGAGTGAAGTGGTGAAGTGGTGAAGTGGCAGTACTGGTAGCAGCGATACTTGTATCGCCTAGGCAATATTTGTATGGCATTGTAGCCGCAAGTATCATTACACTTTTTACAGTATCAAAAACAATTTGCTAAACAATAAGGTTTTGGCAAATTGTCTTTTAGTGGTCATTCAGGTTAATATTGTCGGGTATTATAGTTCTTGGCAAACTCGCCATTATTTGGTAAATTGGTAACGTTTTTCATGGATAAATAACCATATCACACCCCTAACGGGGCTTAAAATACGCTTATCTGCGCCTTAAGCTACCTATATCACACCCCTAACGGGGCTTAAAATACCACTTTTACCCGACAAGATTAGATTGAATAGCTATTTAGGGTTATTATTACATAACTATTGTGTGCAAACAAGCCATCACATAGGTAGCTAAAAATTTATGAATTATTTTGTATTTTGTATGATTTGAGTTAAATACTACAGAAAAACTTACCCTCGTACAACTTTTGCGGGGTGTTTAGCGTCTTATCCTTATCCAATAGTTTTTAAATTGCTAATTATACCTAATGCCTTTTCCAATAAACCTCTTTTTTATCGTACACAAAGTGTTGCGTATTGCATGCAGTGCCCAAACTATAGGTATTATCTGGCTTTTGTTTAGTTTTGGGGCATCGGCACAAAACTTATCTAACCTACGCACCCGCACCATAGCCCTAAGCACCGACACTTTGCGCATCGATACTTTATCTATAGTACCAGCTTCGCTCAAAGTAACACTGCTGCGTACCCAAACCCGCCTCGATACGAGTACCTATAGTATACACTACGAAAAAGCCCTACTTATCTGGAAAACCGCCCCTCGCCCCGATTCGATTACTTTGCAATACCGCGTGTTTCCGTATTTGTTTAGCCAAACCGCATCGCACAAAAACCCCAAACAAATAAAAACCATTGGCGATGATATTACCAACTATTATCAATACCAAATCAAAAAACAGCAAGAACTCGAAAACCGATTGTTTGGTAGCAACAATGGTTTGGAGTATAGTGGCTCGTTTGGGCGAAGTATTGCCGTAGGTAATAGCCAAGATTTAACGGCTAACTCTAATTTTAACCTGCAAATTGCCGGCAAACTAACCAACGATATTAGCATATTGGGCGCCATTACCGACAACAACATACCTTTTCAGCCCGAAGGCAATACACCCCGCTGCACCCACCGACATGGTATCGGCATTAGGTAAAAATGGGCAGATTATTAACATAGTACCTAGCCAAAACCTAGTGATGATACGTATGGGCAACAATCCCGACAACAGTTTAGTGCCAATTACCTACAATAACGACATTTGGACGTACCTAAACTAAATATTGTGCAACCAAACTTGTACCTTTACACCACCTATTACGGGCAGTAGCCCCGTTTGCAGCTCATCTACCCAAAATTACTCGGTACCTGCCATTGCAGGCAGTACTTATGTTTGGACAGTAACAGGCGGCACCATACAAAGCGGGCAAGGAACAACCCAAATTACCGTACTTTGGAACAACGGCGTGGCGGGTACAGTAAATGTGGTGCAAACGGTGCCGTAATCAAATTTTTTTAAAAAAAAGCGTAATGAAATTTTACATTTTGAAAAAGCCCATCGACTACGCCCCCTACCTATTTGCCCTACTCATGCCGGGCTACGCTGCCTTGACGAACAATTTATTGTTCAAGCCGGGGCTTATGCTCACTTGGGTTACTTATTCCTCTATTCTTTTGGGTTTGTGGCATTTGAATGAAAAATTATTAAGTCTTTCAGACAAATTATTGGTGAAATGGGGAACCCTTATTTTGGGCAGCAACCTATATGCGCTTACAATTCTTGCTCTTGATTATTATGTCCTTCACATACTCCTGCCATTTTCGGGTTTTTCGCCCCTGAATTATTGTTTCCGCTTCTTCCTGACTACTATCATTTCTTCCGCTATAATAGAGGGTAGAAAATGGACAAAAGCACGCGAACAATCTAAAATAGAAAACCTAAACTTGCAAGCCGAAAACATGGAAACACAATTCAATTTGTTGATTCAGCAAACAAACCCCGAATTTTTGTTTCATAGCCTCGATACTTTACAAGGCATGGTCAGGTCGGACGACCCACGAGCAGAAGAATATGTTTTGAAATTAGCAGATGTGTATCGGCAAACCCTAAAAAAAGAAAAAGTCCCCATTGCCCTGCAAGAAGAATTAGCTTTTTTGCAGTCGTACCTATTTTTAATGCGGTACGGAAAAGAAGAGGCTATTTTTTGGGAGATGACTATCAGGCAGGAATCTTTAGACTATCGCTTACCCGTTTTTTCGTTGCAATTACTGGCTGAAAACTGTCTTAAGCACAATGTTTTTTCAGCCGACCAACCTTTATATATTCGCATATTTCAGAAAAATGCCCACAGCATCAGCATTTCTAATAATTATCAACCCAACCCCACCCCAACGCCCTCAGTAGGTATAGGCATTGAAAACCTAAAAATGCGTTACCTCCTCGAAGGTATAGAAGATGGCGTAACTACAGAACAAAACAAAACTACCTATACCACCACCCTACAACTATTTTGACCATGACAGACGCAGCCAACGAACAACGCCGTTTATCAAAGATGGAAAGGTATTTGCCTTTTATCTATCCGATATTAATGCCGCTTTTCACCATAAATTCTTTCAAAATACCTATATCCTCTATCCAAGATGTTATAAGGTATTGTTTGTTTACAGGATTTTTGCAATTGATGATCTTATTGGTAATCCAAAAGGCAGTCTATTCAACAGCCTATTATAAAGCCGTTAGATGGTTAATTGCCACTTTGGTTAGTGCTTGTATCATCTTTGTTTATCTATTTTTGGAGTACAATTTTGTGCATTTTACAAGCAAATTTGCTAATCCAAACCCTTGGATAACAGGTTTAAGAGTTAGTTCGAATATTATTACGATGACAGCCATGTTAGAAAGCATTAAATCCTTTAATGATCGTTCAAAGCTCATTACAGATAATATTCATTTGAAGCGCGAAACTGTTAAGGCGCAGTTCAATTTGTTGCTACAACAAATTAACCCACATTTTTTGTTCAATAGCCTGACCACCCTGCAAGCCATGATTCGGTCAAAAGATGCACAGACCGAAGAGTTTATCATCAAACTAAAAGAAGTGTATCAACAAACCCTAAAGAATGAAGAAGGTATGGTTACGCTAAAAGAAGAATTGGCTTTTTTTAACTCCTATATGTACCTCATCACCTTGCGGCAAGGACGGTCTGTTTTTTTAGAAGTACATATTGCCGATGAATCATTGGCGTATGAAATACCTACTTATACCTTACAATTGCTTGCCGAAAACTGCATCAAACACAATATTGCCTCCGAAGCAAAACCATTGTCTATACGTGTTTATCAAAAAGACCCTAAAAGCATTACGGTTGCCAATAATTATCAGCCCAAAAATGTAAAAGTAGAATCGTTTGGCATTGGCATTGCCAACCTAAAAAAACGCTATGCTTTGGCGGGGATAAAACAAGGTGTTGTGATAAAGCAAGACAATAGTATTTACGAAACCACCATAAAATTATTCTAAAAAATGAAAATATTAATTGTAGAAGACGAGCATAAAACCGCTCAATTGCTCAAAGAACTGATTGAGGAGCGTTCCGATTATACCGTTGTGGCTATTTGCGACAGCGTTGATGGTGCTGTGCATTATTTGCAGTTGCACCAACACCATTTAGATGTGGTGTTTATGGATATTCAGTTGTCTGATGGACAAAGTTTTGAGATATTTGACCAAGTTGCGGTCAAATTACCCGTTATTTTTTGTACTTCATACAATGAGTATATGCTAAAAGCCTTTAAAAACAATGGCATTGACTATATTTTAAAGCCATTTAATGAAAAGGATATCCACCAAGCCATTCTCAAGGTAGAAGAGCTAAAGAACAGTTTTGTGAGGCAATCTTTTGAGAACTTGAATCTGAAAGAATTGGTTGTCAAAGAAAAAACCTATCAAACGAGTTTTTTGATTCGTTTTCGTGACAAAATATACCCCGTTTTGGTGGTAGATATTGCTTTTGTTTATTTAGAAAACGAAAGTGTCTATTTGTATAACTTTAAAGGCGAAAGACACCCCATATCTAAATCGCTCGACGACATTGAAGCCGTCATTTCGCCTAATCAATTTTATCGCATCAATCGCCAAATGATTGCCAATAGAAAAGTAATTAAAGAAATTGAAAACTATTTTAATCAAAGAATTGTGGTACATTTAACCATCGTTACACCCGAACAAGTTATTGTTCCGCGCTTAAAAGTAGCTCCTTTTTTGAATTGGGTGGAGAATGGGTAAAATATAGCTCCTTTTTCTTACGTTGATGCTAACCTTGAAAAGTAATAAATAACTGCTCCATTTACACCAACGTGTTTTTAAATTTACAACGGAGGCACGGAAAACACGGAGTTTTTGGGGTGTATGCTAACTGTTACGCAGATAAGGACACGGATTTTACGAATCAGACACAGATTTGTATAATAATTCACCCCCCAAATTTAGCTAATTCAACCGATAATTTAGTTCATTCACCAACATTTGCCTTGCCAATGCTCCACAAATCCTGTACTTTTGCAGCATTAATCGAGCCTATTAATCCCACAAAAAACAAAAGTACTAATCACTTTAATAATCTTTTTTATCATGACAAGTTGTATCAAAATTAGCACAACTTTCTTCAAAATGTTATTGCTATTGGCGGCAATAAACCTGACCTATTCTTGTTCTAATCAAAAGGACAATAATCCCAATTCCAACGAAACAACTCAAAATGTAGTTGCCGATGAGGGAAATACCGAAACGATTGTTATCAACGGAACGGTCAAGGAAATCGTGTTTGGCAAAGACGGTTACACAGCACAGGTAGCAACCGAAAAAGAAGGTATTTATGCCGCTTTGGTGTCTATTGTTAATGTAGGTGGCCCAGCAAATTACAAACAATGTAATATTGGCGATAATGTAAGTTTCAAAGGTGTTCCATCTACTTTGGGCGATGCTAAACAATTGATGGTCAAAGAAATACTAAATATTACTGCTGCCCAAGTCACCAATTCGCAAGATGTAGCGGCAAAATACGCCCAAATTACCCCCAATGACTATTGCTGGCAAACCAACAAAGTGATGGATTTGCACACCGAACCCCGTTTGGATAGCAAAGTAGAGGGCAAACATTTTGCAGGAGAACTCCTAAAAGTATTAGGTACAAAAATGGTGGATAATCAATTGTGGGTAAACGTTACGTATAGTTTAAAAGTAAAAGCAGGCTATGAAGGTCAGTTTGCCGACGGACAAGTCATGTCGAGTGGTTTGCCGACAGGCTGGATTGGTGGAGCCGAAACGCCCGAAATAGCTTGCAAGTAGCTGTTTATTGGTTAAAAGCAAAAAAAGAATGCCGTTAATTGGGGTTTGCTTATACAGCCCTAATAACGGCATTTGCTTATTTAGGGTTAAGTATTTAATAAACCTACTCAATCTAATTTTGCGGATTATCAATTCAACCCTAAATTTAGTCAATTCAGGCAGCAATTTAGTCAATTCGCCCGCATTTCGTTTTTCTTGCGTCATTTAACTGCGTACCTTCGCACCATCATCGGTGATGCATGAAGTGCATAGTTGATTTAGGCAAAAATGCCATTTGCCGTTTTGTCAACCTCCAATTTACTCAATGCGCCAAGAAAAATCTATGTCATAATTACCAAATACCATGCTGTTCCTATCTTTTGCTTAAATTGCAAAAATAAAATCATCTAAACAACTATTATCATGAACAAATTTAAATGCCTTTTGACTGCCATAGCATTGGTTATTGCCCCAAATTTGACCGCACAAGATGTGCTAAACGACAGCACCGCTCAAAAAAAACTGCCCGTTCAGGCTTTTGCAGCCATGCCTATTTTAGTGGGATTGAGTGCCGAAAATGCCTTTCCGCACGAAAAAAAGTATCAAACCATTGGCGATGATGCTTTGAATTTATCCATGAAAAACTGTCAAGTTTATAGCATTTATGGCTCATTGCCAATTATTAAAAGGACAAAAGGATTTGCGGCTAAAGCCAATTTTGGGTATAATGTATTCAAAGACAACATCGGCACAATGGTCTCTAATGATAGCATTATTGCCAATAATACCGAAGCACTTGGCTCAAGCGTAAATGTAGCATTACATCTTTCTCAACAAATTTTGTTCAAAAAATGGAATAAAAAACTAACACTTGCTGCATCTTACAATATTTCGGGACGAGGCATCACCCATTTTGAAAAAGAAACCCAAAGAGGTATATTTACCGCCACATTTCCCTTAAAAATGACAAAAGACAATATGTTGTTAGTAGGTGCAGTTGGGACTGTCGGAAAAAATGTCCAACTTCCTGTTTTGCCCATTGTAGTTTATTTCACAAGAGTAAGCAATCATTTGAATGTCGAGTTACTTTTTCCTGTTTTTGCACAATTGCGCTATGTCATTTCTCCTCGAAGTGCTGTTTTGTTGGGCGCAAAAATAGCTAATCGTGCTCCGTTTATGGGCTTAGAAATGCCTATTTTGCAAAACCCCGACGATGCCTTAGCAATTAATAGCCAAAATATGCAGTATTATTTAAATGTAGAAAAAGCCGTAAATAACTATTTATGGTTTCATGGCGAGCTAGGCTACAATCAGCGTCTTAAAGAAACCTTAAATGCCTCCTACCTTGGCTTGTCAAATCAGGTTTTTACAGGAGAAGGTCGCGATGGGTATATGTATGCCAAAATTGGTATGTTTATCCGACCTGTTTTTGGTACAACAAAGGCAAAAGCCAAATAATGACAGCTAACACTCGCCTCAAATATCTAAATAGGTAAATTACCATACCATTCCTAACATCCAAAACCTACCCAAGTACCAAGTATGCCAAAAGCAGCTTAGTATTTGGGTGGGTTTATTTTTGGGTGCTTTAGCTGTTGTTTTTTTTCAAATGCCTCACACAATTCAACCCCTCAATTTAGCCGATTCAAGTGCCAATTTAGTTCATTCGGCAATATTCGCCTTGCTTATGGTATTTGAGTGCCTTATTTTTGTGTTATCATTCAGCAGTTGGAGTGTAGAACACAAATGCAGTCGGCTGAAAATGTAGCTATTTACTTTCAATTATCCATTTCCTATTAATCATCATTTTATTAACTTCTACAAATAATATCATTATGAACACAGTTGCTTTTCCACAAAATACAAATACCCAATACAGCAATAGCAAAAAATTACGGGTTGTTACGCTTAATTATTTGCCTTCGGCATACAAATTTGCGACAGACTGGATAGCCGAAAATGGTCATGAGCATATCTTGGCAGTTACGTCGCCCGGCATTAAAACAAGGGCAACCCCTTCTTACCAAGATATGTTACGGTTGGTAGATAGAAATGTAACGGCGATGGTTACTTCAAAAATGAAATCGGTGCTGACACCTATGTTACAGCAAATAAAGCCCGATATTATTTTGTGTTTCACTTTTGCCCATCGGCTCGAAGCAGAACTGTGCCAAATACCAACCTACGGAGCCGTTAATATTCACCCATCTGTACTGCCTTTGTACCGAGGACCAAACCCTATGCGCCAATTTTACGAAGGGGCAAAAGTGTTTGGAGCAACCGCACACCGCATAGCAGACGACTACGACACAGGAGAAATATTGAGCCAAGAATATGAAGAAATGCCCAGTATCGTTACCCAAAATACGGCTGTAAGATGGGGGCAATTGATTAAAAAAGCTATTGCAGATGGCATGGAAAGAGCTATTTGGGGCAAACCCGGCATTGTGCAAGACGATAGACAAGCCTCTTACGCTGCACCTTTTACAGAAGATGAAAAATGGATTAATCTTGACGAACCAAGTAGCGTGATTTTGCGCAAAACATTTGCCCTTAATCTATCAGGAGGCTTGGCAAAAACGCTTATAAACGGACAACCCTACAAAATTCACGCAGCCCACTATATGCCAAACCTCAATAATAAACCTGCTGGCAGCATTATCAAACAACACAACGGCACATTTGAAGTAGCAACGGCAGATGGTTCGGTCAAACTCATCACCGAACTGTTCGACCCAAATAAAAAGTATGCCAACCCTTTGCCACGTGCTGCATTTTTTGAACAACCTTTGACTTACCCAACGTTTAGCAGGGCTATGGCTTAATCATTAACATACAAGCATGTAGTCAATAAATTATTAAACAACAAACAGCACTTACAAATGACCTTAAAAATTCGTACCTAATGAAAGACCAAACCATTGACAAAGCCGCACATAAACCCCAAATCAGTTTTACTATTCGCGCAGAGGGCAAAATCTATTTTGTCTTAGTTGAAAATATTGCTTGCGTCTATTTAGAGGAAGAAACAGCCTATTTAGTTGATTTTAGTGGCAATAAACATAGTATTGACAAAACGGTAAACTGTCTGGAAAACCTACTTCCCGCACAACAATTTTACCGTATTAATCGCCAAACGATTATCAACCGAAAAGCTATCAAAGAAATAGCACCCTATTTTAACCAAAGGCTTGTACTACATCTAATCGTCTCTGCGCCTGAACAAATCATTGTGCCACGCCTAAAAGTAAGGCTTTTTTTAAATTGGATGGAAAGCGCATAGTAAACCCCTACTCCGTAGCTCCATAGTATTTAAACCCTACCGAGGAAAAGACTTTAAACCACATTCTTTACACTGTTAGTTTTCCCCTTTTGCTTCCCACACAATTCACCCCCTAAATTTAGCTCATTCAGCCGCTAATTTAGTCAATTCACCTACATTCGGCTTGATTTCGCTTTGCAAACATGCTACTTTTGTGGCATCAATCGCAATAATTATTCTCCTAACAACACCAATACAGTAAAAATTATGACTTACTTAGACATTTCTTTCGGCTACAAAAACCTACAAAGATTTTGTATGGTAGCAGCCTTCTTTTTATGCAGCCTTTCGGCGGCAAGCCAAACCACCCGTTACGTCACGCTCACAGGAGCAGGTACAATGGACGGCTCTTCTTGGGCAAATGCCAGCAGCAACTTACAGGCAACTATCAATGCCTCCGCAGCAGGCGATGCCGTATGGGTTGCCGCAGGCACTTACAAGCCCACGCTCGGGCCCTTTGGCGTTGTGCCTTCCGACCCACGCGACAAGACGTTTTATGTCAAAGATGGCGTAAAAATCTATGGCGGTTTTGCAGGTACAGAGACACTACTTAGCGAACGCAATATTACCGCCAACATCACCACCCTAAGCGGCGACTTCAATAGCAATGATGCAGTATCGGGTAGCGGCAGTACGCTTTCTATTACAGGCAATACCGAAAATGCCTACCACGTTGTATTGGCTTCTACAACAGTCAGCGGTACAGGCGTAACTATTGATGGATTTAGCATTATAGGTGGTAATGCAAATACTAATACAGTTGTTACGGTCAACGGAAATAATGTAGCACGAGACAACGGCGGTGGTATTTTTACCACTAACGGCACGAATACCTTGACCAATAACCTAATTTACAACAATGCAGCAGCCAATGGCGGAGGTATTTTCACCAGAAATGGCTTAAACAGCACCATCAGCAACAATACTATTTATAACAATGCAACAAGCATTAATGGTGGGGGTATTTTTACAACTAACGGTACCGATATGGTAACAAATAACACCATATACGGCAATAAAACAGCCATCAGAGGAGGTGGAGTACATGTAGCAGGTATTAATGCTATCAATACCTTTGCAAATAATACCTTCTACAACAATAACGGAACTAGTGGCGGTGCATTTTATACCACTGATGCCAACAATACGCTAATCAACAATACATTTTACAATAACAATGCTAACAACGGTGCTGGTATTTTTACCGTTGAAGGCACAAACACCATCAGCAATAATATCCTTTGGGGAAGTGGTAGTAGCATTGCAGATTATTATTATGTCAACGGGCCCAATGGCAATACCTTTACCAATAATCTTTTGCAGTTGGCAGCCACTCATTACCCTACCGATGCAAGTTTGAATTATGGTATAGGCGCAGGTGCAAGCGGCAATATCTTTGCCCAAGACCCGCTCTTTGTCAATGCAACCGATATAGATGGTGCAGACAATATACACCGCACAGCAGATGATGGTTTGTTTTTACAAGCTACCAGCCCTGTTATAAATGTGGGTTCTGCCACAGGCTCACCTGCTACAGATATACTTGGCACGACTCGACCACAAGGCGCGGGCATCGATATGGGCGCGTATGAGTGGTTTTATTCTTGCCCTACTGCTACTACCCTCTATGTAGATGCCAGCATCGCCACCAGCGGAGGCGGACAATCGTGGGCTACTGCTTTCAAAACCTTAGAGGAAGCCCTTGCCATAGCGCATTGCTGTTCTATCATAGACACGATTAAAGTAGCCACAGGTACTTATAAGCCCACCAAAAAGCCCTACAACGGCTGCACCGAGATAACCACCACCTTTGCCCGCGACCTTACTTTCCACCTACCCGACGGCTTGGTGCTTTGGGGCGGCTATCCCGCAGGCGGCGGTGTGCGTAATAGCACCACCAACATCACCACCCTAAGCGGTGACTTTAATGGCAATGATGTGGTAGCGGGTAGCGGCAGTACACTTTCTATTACAGGTAATACCGAAAACGCCTACCACGTTGTCCTTGCTTCCGCAGCTATTAGTGGCGGCATTGGCGTAACCATTGATGGATTTACCATTAGAGGGGGCAATGCCAATGGTAGTAGTAATTTAACCGTAAACGGAAATACGATAGAAAGAAATCATGGGGGCGGTATTTACAGTTTTAATGGTATAAATACTTTAAGGAATAACACCCTACACGGAAACGCTGTAAATTATAATGGTGGTGGTATTTATACCAATAATGGCACAAACATCGTCGCCAATAATATTCTATCGGTAAATAAGGCAGTTGGTGGCGGCGGTATTTTCACCGAATTCGGCACGAATACCATCAGTAATAATACCCTATCAGGCAATAATGCAGGCAATGGCGGTGGTATTTACATTGCATACAGCTCAACTACTATAAACAATAATACCCTATCAGGAAATAATGCAGGTAGTGGCGGTGGTATTTTTACCCTTACTAGTACTACTACTATAAACAATAATGCCTTATTTGGAAATTCTGTAAATAATGATGGTGGTGGAATAGCTATCATTTACGGCACAAATAACCTAAATAATAATACCCTGTCGGGCAATTCGGCAATTAGATATGGTGGCGGTATTTTCAACTACGAAGGCACAAACAGCCTAACAAATAATATTCTTTGGGACAACAAAATAGGAACGAGTGCAACCGTAGCAGGTGCAGATTATTTTGCCAATGGCACAAACGGCAATACCTTTACTAATAACCTTTTACAGTTGGCAGCAAGCAATTATACCACCGTAGGCAGCGGTAATTATGATTTAGGCACAGCCGCCAGCGGCAATATCTTTGCCCAAGACCCGCTTTTTGTAGATGCTACGGATATAGACGGTGCAGATGATATCCACCGCACCGCAGACGATGGTTTGCGTTTACAAATAGGCAGCCCCTGCATCAATACAGGCAATAATACAGGCGTAACCGCTACCGACATCACAGGAGCAGCGCGCATTCAAAATACCACCGTAGATATGGGCGCGTATGAGGGCGGCGTCAATGTATGCCCTACTGTACCAACCCTCTATGTAGATGCCAGCATAGCCGCAAGTGGCAACGGACAACGTGGGCAACCGCCTACAAAACCTTGACGAAGCCCTTGCCGTAGCGCATTGTTGTTCTATCATTGATACCATCAAAGTAGCCACAGGTACTTACAAACCCACCAAAAAGCCTTACAATGGCTGCACCGAAATGACCACCGCCGATGCCCGCGACCTTACCTTCCACCTACCCGACGGCTTGGTGCTTTGGGGCGGCTATCCCGCAGGCGGCGGTGTGCGTAATAGCACCACCAACATCACCACCCTAAGCGGCGACTTCAATGGCGATGATGTAGTAACGGGTAGCGGCAGTACGCTTTCTATTATAGGCAATGGCGAAAATGCCTACCACGTTCTAATTGCTTCTGCTCCAGCAGTTGCTGGTATAGGTGTAACCATTGATGGTTTTAGTATTGTGGGTGGTAATGCAAGTGGTAGTTTCAATAGTTACATAACCATCAATGGAAATAACATTATTCGCAACTCAGGCGGCGGCATTTATACCTTTAGCGGCACAAACAACACCATCACGAATAATACCCTGTCGGGAAATTCGGCAAACGACAACGGCGGCGGCATTTACACCCAAAGTGGCACGAACACCATCACGAATAATACCCTGTCGGGGAATACGGCAAGTAACGGCGGCGGCGGTGGCATTTTCACCAGTGGCGCCACGAACACGCAAATAAGCAATAATACCCTGTCGGGAAATTCGGCAAACACCTACGGCGGTGGCATTTACACCTTTGGCGGCACGAACACCATCACAAATAATACCCTGTCGGGAAATTCGGCAAGTAGCGGCGGCGGCATTTACACCTATTTAGGGACGAACACCATCACGAATAATACCCTGTCGGGAAATTCGGCAAGCAGCGGCGGTGGCATTTACACCAATGGCACTGGCACAAACACCCTGACCAACAATATCTTTTGGGGAAATTTCCAAGGCACAAGCAGTACCGTGGGAGGCGCAGATTATCACGCACAAGGTACAAACAGCAACACCTTAAAGAATAACATTTTACAGTTAGCAAGTAGTAATTACCCTTTATCTAATACTGGCAACTACGCCATAGGCACAGCCGCCAGCGGCAATATATTTGCCCAAGACCCGCTTTTTGTAGATGCTACGGATATAGACGGTGCAGATGATATCCACCGCACGGCAGATGACGGTTTGCGTTTGCAAATAGGCAGCCCCTGCATCAATACAGGCAATAATACAGGCGTAACCGCTACCGACATCACAGGAGCAGTGCGCATTCAAAATACCACCGTAGATATGGGCGCGTATGAGGGCGGCGTCAATGTATGCCCTACTGTACCTACCCTCTATGTAGATGCCAGCATAGCCACCAGCGGCAACGGGCAATCGTGGGCAACTGCCTATAAAACTCTTGATGAAGCCCTTGCCGTAGAGCATTGTTGCTCTATCATTGATACCATTAAAGTCGCCACAGGTACTTACCTACCCACTAAAAAGCCCTACAACGGCTGCACCGAAATGACCACCATCGATGCCCGCGACCTTACCTTCCACCTACCCGATGGCTTGGTGCTATGGGGCGGCTATCCCACAGGCGGCGGTGTGCGCAATATACCCGCCAACATCACCACCCTAAGCGGTGACTTCAATGGCGATGATGTGGTAGCGGGTAGTGGCAGTACGCTTTCTATTACAGGCAATGGCGAAAATGCCTACCACGTGGTATTGGCTGCTGCTGCAACTGTTGGCGGCATAGGCGTAACCATTGATGGTTTTAGTATTGTGGGTGGTAATGCAAGTGGTAGTTTCAATAGTTACATAACCATCAATGGAAATAACATTATTCGCAACTCCGGCGGCGGCATGTACATCAATAATGGCACGAACATCCTAACGAATAATACCCTATTGGGAAATTCGGCGGGCGTTGGTGGCGGCATTTGCACCAATGGCGGCGCGAACACCCTGACGAATAATACCCTATTGGGCAATTCGGCGGGCGGCGGCGGCGGCGGCATTTGCATCAACTACGGCACGAACAACACGCTGACGAATAATACCCTGTCGGACAATTCGGCGGGTGCTGGCGGCGGCATTTACACCTACTACGGCACAAACAACACCCTCATCAATAATACCCTGTCGGGCAATTCGGCAAACAACGGCGGTGGCATTTACACCTACGACAACTCGAACACCCTGACCAATAATACCCTGTCGGGAAATTCGGCAGCCTACGATGGCGGCGGCATTTTAACCAATAACGGCGTGAACACGCTGACTAATAATATCTTTTGGGACAACAAACGAGGAACGAATACCACTATACTAGGTGCAGATTATTATGCCATTGGCACCAATGGCAATACCTTTACCAATAACCTTTTACAATTAGCGGCAAGCAATTATACAACCGTAGGTACTGGAAATTATGATTTAGGCGCAAGCGCAAGCGGCAATATCTTTGCCCAAGACCCACTATTTGTAGATGCAGACAATATAGACGGTGCAGACAATATACACCGCACCGCAGATGATGGTTTGCGTTTGGTATATGGTAGTCCTGCCCTTAATACAGGCACTACCATAGGCGCACCTACCACCGATATATTAGGCACTGCTCGCCCACAAGGTACTGGCATAGATATGGGTGCTTACGAAGGCGGTGTATGCCCCACTGTACCAACCCTCTATGTAGATGCCAGCATCGCCACCAGCGGAAACGGGCAATCGTGGGCTACCGCTTTCAAAACCTTAGACGAAGCCCTTGCCGTAGCGCATTGTTGTTCTATCATTGATACCATTAAGGTCGCAACAGGTACTTACATACCCACTAAAAAGCCCTACAACGGCTGTACCGAAATGACCACCACCTTTGCCCGCGACCTCACCTTCCACCTACCCGATGGCTTAGTGCTTTGGGGCGGCTATCCCGCAGGCGGCGGTGTGCGAAATATTCCCACCAACATCACCACCCTAAGCGGCGACTTCAACGGAGATGACGCAGTAACAGGTAGTGGCAGTACGCTTTCTATTACAGGTAATACCGAAAACGCCTACCACGTTGTGTTTGCTTCTACAACATTCAGCGGCTTAGGCATAACCGTAGATGGTTTTACCATTATAGGCGGCAACGCAAATGGCAGTGGCAATATAAGTGGCATTTATCGCTTCCACGGCGGCGGCATTTACACCAGAGATGGCACGAACACCATCAGCAATAATACCCTATCGGGGAATATGGCAAGCAACGGCGGTGGCGGCATTTACACCAACGGCGGCACAAACACCATCAGCAATAATACGGTGTCGAAAAATAGGGCAAGCGGTGAAGGCGGCGGCGGCATTTACACCTTTTTTGGCACGAACACGCTGACCAATAATACCCTGTCGGGTAATTCAGTAACCTTCATTGCCGACAATGGC
>JADKCK010000011.1 GCA_016718845.1 Sphingobacteriales bacterium | reverse complement strand
ACATATTCCTAAACAAACCTTTTATTGTAGGCAACATACAACCAAATGATTTACGCAAAAATCAGGTGTGGGTAAATGATTTTAATACAAGTATTGCACCCCTTATAGAAAACTACCCCAACGCCGTAGTAGGTGACATACTGCTAAACATTAACCCCGATATGTCAAAACCTGAATTGCGGTTTGCATCGTGGATATGTGTACTTGAAGATGGTTTATTAACTTTTAAAGGAATGGAAAAATCTTTAATCACTTTAAAAGCTTCTAAAAGCTGAAAATTTAATAATAACCGCCTGCATTTTATTGGGAATACAATATGTAGCGATAGCTCAAATACATACGTACTCTACTTTTTGTTCTAACGGTTTAGATATTATTCAGGTTGATGATGGATTTCTTGTAACAGGACGTTCAGCCTGTGATTTTATGGTATTAAAAACAGATGAAAATGGCGACTCTATTTGGCAAAAAACCTACCCATTAGAGGCTGTTGGCGTTGGTGAATTCAATAGATTTTGGAGTTTATTTGCCATGCCCGATGGTAATTTTTTGGCAACCGGATTGAGCGAAGACAATATAGGTTTTATCATGAAATTTACAGGCACAGGCGATACCATTTGGACAAAAGCCCTACCCTATAACATACAAAATTGTTTTACTATACCCCGATGGCAACCCCTTATGGTTAGCGGGGCAAACCAACTTCGCAATACCGAAAACGGCGTATGATGGCAGATGCCTTTGATACGCATAGATTATGCAAATGGCAATGCGCCATCCCAAACCACCTATTTTAATGCACTTTACCAAAGCGAGTTTTACCAGTAAGCCAAGCCCCTAAAAATTAAACCCGTTTCTACCCAAGATGGTTATATTATTTTAGTATTATGGCACAGATGGATATTCTCGTTTTTCGGGAAGCACCTATATTATCAGAACCAACCTACAAGGTACGGAACTCTGGAATAGCAACCCAATAGATTTCTTTATAGCCATAGACATAGAAATGCTACCCAACGATGAAATGTTGGTATGTGGGGCTGGTTTTGTAAGAAAGTTAAACAACCAAGGTGGTGTAATTTGGACACAATATGGTAGCGGTAAAGGTGGTTACGACATAACTCGACACACTAATGGGTATTTATTAGCTTATCATTATGGGCTTATAAAAATAGATACCAGCGGTGCTGTTTTATGGCAAAGAGAATATCCAGATGTTGATTATCTATCAAAAGTAGTAGTTTTACCCGATAATTCATTGATGATAATTGGCAATGAGGATCATAGATTGTATGTCATCAAAACCGACTCCACAGGTTACTACCAAGGTTTAGGCACGCATAGCACAAGCACTGTACCCATTAGCGTATATCCAAACCCAGCGGCTAACACCCTAAGTATCAATCACCAAACCTCCCTACCGCCCAAACCGTAGAGCTGCATAACCTAACAGGGCAGTTGGTGTTGCAACAAGAACCGCAACAAACAACACTACTATATCGGTGGCGGGCTTGCAGGTGGGCATGTATATGCTGCAAATAAAAGCGGGCAACACATTGGCACAACAAAAAGTGGTGGTGTGGAGGTAGGGTAACATAAGTCCTAAAAACAAACTTGAATAAAAAGTAAAACGCCCCTTTACTCGTTTTTAAGAAATGAGCAAAGGGGCGTTTTGTATGTAGTTTGTGCAAATTTAGGCAGGAATAACAATCTCTTCGTCCAGCAATTTTATGGGTCGGTTAGCACTTTCTTCAAGCGATATAAACGTTTCGGTGCGTTGTATACCATTAATACTTTGTATCTTGTCGTGCAGTACCTCTTTTAGGTGATTGGTGTCGCGGCAAATAAGTTTTACAAACATACTGTAGTTGCCTGTGGTGTAATTGATGTTCACCAACTCTTTTATGCTTTGCAATTCGCGCACAACCTCGTCGTACAACGAGCTTTTTTGCAGATAGATACCCAAGAAAGCAGTAATGTCGTAGCCCAATTTTTCGTGGTTAACCACCAACTGATGGCGCTTAATAATACCCATTTGTTCCATCTTTTTCATGCGCACATGCACCGTTCCGGGCGAAACAAACAGTACTTCGCCTATTTTAGTGTAAGGAACCTTGGCATCTTCCATCAAAATAGACAAAATCTGCAAGTCTAAATTGTCAATGTCATAATTTTTGTTCTCCATTGCAAGTTATTTTTAAATTTTCCGCAAAATTACGCCCTTATTTTGGTTTTTTATCAAAATAGGGTGCTTTTTTTTTGCAAAAAAGCATTTTTTAGTCACTTTTATTGCAAAACCCTAAAAAGCCATTGCGAATCATCTAACGAAAAGCTCGTATTAGTCCTCTTTTTTGAAAAAAATCTAACAAAAAGCTAATTTAATTGTACAAAATGTAAAGTTTTAGATTTTTTGTTGAAAAATTTGCAAAGAATTGAAAGTCGCCGTATCTTTGCATCAACAAAACGGGGATAAAACACCACAAAAAATATCCCCCTAAATACTGTGAGGTGACGAAACAGGCAGACGTACCCCCTTGTCGCGGGGGCGGAGATAATGGAACAAAGCAGCAATGCCTAACCACTCTGTGGAGGTTCAAGTCCTTCTCTCACAGACAACATAACAAACATTGTGAGGTGACGAAACAGGCAGACGTACCCTGTCGCGGGGGCGGAGATAATGGGATAAAGGGGGCCAGCCAAAGCAGCAATGCCTAACCACTCTGTGGAGGTTCAAGTCCTTCTCTCACAGCCAACAAAAAACATTGTGAGGTGACGAAACAGGCAGACGTACCCCCTTGTCGCGGGGGCGGAGATAATGGGATAAAGCAGCAATGCCTAACCACTCTGTGGAGGTTCAAGTCCTTCTCTCACAGCCAACAAAAAACATTGTGAGGTGACGAAACAGGCAGACGTACCCCCTTGTCGCGGGGGCGGAGATAATGGAACAAAGCAGCAATGCCTAACCACTCTGTGGAGGTTCAAGTCCTTCTCTCACAGCCAAGAAAACAAACATTGTGAGGTGACGAACAGGGCAGACGTACCCCCTTGTCGCGGGGGCGGAGATAATGGAACAAAGCAGCAATGCCTAACCACTCTGTGGAGGTTCAAGTCCTTCTCTCACAGCCAACAAAAAACATTGTGAGGTGACGAAACAGGCAGACGTACCCCCTTGTCGCGGGGGCGGAGATAATGGAACAAAGCAGCAATGCCTAACCACTCTGTGAAGGTTCAAGTCCTTCTCACGAAGCCAACATAAAAACATTGTGAGGTGACGAAACAGGCAGACGTACGCCTTGTCGCGGGGCGGAGATAATGGAACAAGCAGCAATGCCTAACCACTCTGTGGAGGTTCAAGTCCCTTCCTCACAGCCAAGAAAAACAAAGGACGAAACAGGCAGACGTACCCTGTCGCGGCGGAGATGGAACAAAGCAGATGCCAACCCAGGTTCAAGTCCTTCTCTCAGCCAATAAAACATTGTGAGGTGACGAAACAGGCAGACGTACTCTCCTTGTCGCGGGGGCGGAGATAATGGAATAAAGCAGCAATGCCTAACCACTCTGTGGAGGTTCAAGTCCTTCTCTCACAGCCAACATATCAACATTGTGAGGTGACGAAACAGGCAGACGTACCCCCTTGTCGCGGGGGCGGAGATAATGGGATAAAGCAGCAATGCCTAACCACCTGTGGAGGTTCAAGTCCTTTCTCACTCCTCACAGCCAACCAAAAATATTGTGAGGTGACGAAACAGGCAGACGTACCCCCTTGTCGCGGGGGCGGAGATAATGGAACAAAGCAGCAATGCCTAACCACTCTGTGGAGGTTCAAGTCCTTCTCTCACAGCGAAGAAGAACGAGGAGAAATTGAAAAGGGAGATGTGGAAACACATTTCCTTTTTTTTGTCAACTCTTTGGGTAGATGATACCCTTTAATCGCAAAAATTTTCAAAATTGGATTAGATAAGCACAAGGTGGCAATTTTTGTCTATCTTTGCCCAATTTTCCATCTAAACACTACATCGTGACGCTAATAAATTGGCTTGCCCTTGGTTTATTTGTCTTAAATTTGCGTGCCTATTACCTTATGTATACCGACAAGCAACGCGCACAAAAGCAAATATGGCGCATATCCGAGCAAAACTTACTGCTAAGTGCCTTGTGTTTTGGTAGCCTTGGCATTTTGTTAGGTATGCAAACGCCTTTGTACCACAAACGGCGCAAATGGTATTTTTGGGCAGTCGCATTAGGCAGTTTAGCCATTCAAATAGTACTTTTGGGGTGGATTGGGTACGAGTTTAACACCTAAAAAACGGGTAATTGTTTCATCTTTTAACATTAATGCTTACCTTTGCAGCGAAATAACAATTAATAATCCTAAACAACAAACGGCACAAGCAATCATGATTGTTTTAACAACCAATAACAACGAAGAAATCTACCTCAACCCTATAAAAATATCAGAAGAAGGCGAAACGCCACAAATTTATCATTTGATAGATGAACAAGAAAATGTTTGGGTGAAACTCAAGTTTACGGGTAATCAGTTCGCTATAAACTACCAAGACTCGAGGATTTCCGATTCGGAAGAAGACATAACGATTTTATTAAACGATTTAGTACTGCAAGTTATTGAACAAGAACAATCGGGTGTAGAAATCACAGAAAAGGTTGTGTTAGAAGTTAGCCCTTACGACCCCGAAAGTATAAAGGTGCATACTAAAGCGTTTAATGTAAAGCTTATCTCTGACATGATAGACAATGGAGACATTGACTTAAGTCCCGATTTTCAGCGCAATTCTGTTTGGAATTCTTTGCAAAATTCAAAACTTATCGAATCTATTTTATTGAGAATTCCATTACCTATGTTTTATTTTTCGGAAGATGCAGAGGGTTTAATTACCGTAGTGGATGGGCTGCAGCGCCTAACAGCTATTAAAAATTTTATGGACAACAAATTTCCACTAAAGGGATTAGAGTATCTGTCAGGAAGTTGCGAAGGTAGATATTATTCTGACAAAAACAGTGATGGTACACCTAATGGTAAAAAGCAATAGAATCGAAATATTTCAGATGGTTCAACATGACACAATTTACAGTAAATGTTATCGATCCTTCATCGCCCACAAAAGTAAAGTACGATATTTTTAAACGAATTAATACTGGTGGCAAACCACTAAACAGCCAAGAAATACGAAATTGCTTGGCAAGCAAAAATTTGCGTAAAATATTGAGTGATATGACTAACTTACCGATATTCAAAACAGCAACTGACAACAGTATTAAACCTGTACGGATGGAAGACAAAGAAGTTGCCCTACGTTTCATTTGTTTTTATCGATATTATTTTGAAGAAAAAGATAACGCTTTGAATAATTACAATGGAAATATGGAATTTACGTTGGACGATATGACCGAAAAATTAGGGCGAGAGAAAGAAGAGACTTTGCGCAGATACGTGGTTTCGTTTTCTAACGCTATGAAAAATGCAGAATATTTATTTGGGAAACACGCTTTCCGAAAAATATTGCCTAAGCATTTAATGCCCGATGCCTATAAACAACTAATAAATAAAGCCTTATTTCTTAGTTGTTCTGTTTTGCTAAGCCAATACGATTTTGATACAGTTACAGCCCAAAACGAACGCAATGTGCTAAGTAAAGCCTTAGCTCATTTAATAGACACCGATAGAACACTATACAACTATTTGTCGTTTGGCACAAACGGAAAAGCTAATCTACAGTATACCTTTAGTTCTATCGAAAAATTAATTACCCAAAATCTTAAATATTGACCAATGCAACACCTAAAAATAAGCAACTTTAAATGCTTTAACGATGTAACTATACCCATAAACCAATTAACTATAATGGCAGGAGCTAACGGAAATGGTAAAAGTACAGCCATACAAGCACTATTGTTTCTGCGCAAAACCATCGAAGAAAATTACAAATTAAATGGCAATAATGATAAGTACCTTTTATCGGGCAATATTGAAACCTCGATGGCTTTAAATACAGGTTATTTATTGTCGTTAGGCAACAGCTCGTACATCACAAATCGCTTATCTGATACCAACCAAATTTCGTTGAGTATTTATGATACAACTGTTGGATTAGACAGCGAAATAAAAATAAACTACATTGCAGATGATACCGAAACACAATTGTTTTTGATAGCAAAATATTCTCCTAAAGGGTACATTAATTCTCCACTTATCAAAAAAGAGTTTTACTATTTAAATGCCGAAAGAATAGGACCAAGGGTGAGTCAAGCCATTCAATTTTACAATTTTCCGAATGCAGGTTTTCAGGGCGAAAACGTGGCGCAAATGATAGACGACTTAAACTATACCCTAACCATAGATGAAAAACGACGACATCCTCAAAAAAACAAAACACCCCGATTAGAGGCACAAATTAATGCCTGGTTAGACGAATTGATGCCCGGAGTTAATATTAGCGCCAAACGAAGTATCGAGACGCTAACGGCTCAAATTCAAGTCGAAAATTTCTACACAAAAGGTAGCCCAACCATAGCACCTAATATCGGCTTTGGGATAAGTTATGTATTACCCATTATTGCAACCGGACTTATTGCACAAAAAGATAGTTACATGATAGTAGAAAACCCCGAAGCACATTTACACCCCTCTGCACAATCTAAAATTGGGCGCTTTTTGGCAATGGTAGCAGACGCAGGTGTACACGTTATTGTAGAAACCCATAGCGACCATGTTTTAAATGGCATACAAATAGCCTGTGCAAAAAACGAAATAGCTCACAACAAAGTAACCGTCAATTTTTTTAGCCAAGAAAACTCAAATACGCAGCCTAATATCGAAAACATAACTATCAATTCAAAAGGCGAGTTATCAAAATGGCCTCGTGGCTTTTTCGACCAAACTCAAATAGACTTTGCCGAACTCTTTAAAATCAGAAAAAGATGAACAACTTCTTTTTACTAAACGAAGCCATTGATATTACTAATTTTAACGACTTCAAATCGGGAATATCTGAACTAATTGCTATCGAAAAACAGCACAATGACACTTTTTTGAAACACGAAAGTCTTTACCATTTAGCCATCATAGGTAATTTGTACGCTAATTTCGGCTACGAAGAGCAAGTTATTTCTACTTTCATAGAACAATTAAGCCCCACAACAAATTATATCTCAAACGAAGCTTTTTTTGATAGCGAATACCCCAACGAAACAAATGCTTTTTTAGGAATTGATTTTTCAACTCAAAATATCTCTCCAAATAAACAAATTACCAACGATGCGGCATATAAAAAATGGTGTCTGGAGATTTCGACTAATTTCGATAAATTACTGAACATGGTAGGATTACATAAATATACACCTAATTTTAAAAAAGATTTCGATAGTTTATCTAAAGATGCACAAAGAAGCATTATCGAAGGGTTTGAAAAAGCTAAAAACAGACACTTGTTAACCCCATTTTATCCCGATACTAAAGTAATAAAAGATGTATCACTTGATAAATCTATCTGCAAAGTTTGGGAATTAAGAATATACACGCCAATAGCATTGAGGGTGTATTTTAACGAAACTCAAAAAATCGTTTATTTGGCAAGTATTGAGCAAAAGTCGAACCCTAATCAAAACGAAGATATTACAAAGGCTCAAAACCTTTTGAAAAATCTACTAAATTTATCTTAAATTGAGCCACATTTAATTCCATAAACTTAGCTTTTCTACCATTCATCTACACACATGTTCACCGACGAATACTTTATGCGCCTTGCCCTACAGCAAGCCAACTTAGCTTTTACAGCCAACGAAGTGCCTATTGGAGCTATAGTAGTGTGCAACAACACCATTGTAGCCAAAGCCTATAACCAAACCGAGTTGTTACAAGATGTTACCGCCCATGCCGAAATATTAGCCATTACTGCCGCCGCCAACTATTTGGGCAGCAAATACCTACCCAACTGTGCACTTTATGTTACCGTAGAGCCATGCCTAATGTGTAGCGGGGCATCGTATTGGGCACAATTAGGTAAAGTAGTATATGGCGCTGCCGATGAAAAACGTGGTTTTACAACCCTACAAAAACCCGTTTTTCACCCCAAAACACAAGTTGTTGGGGGTATTTTAGCCACCGAATGTGCCGCTTTGATGAGCGATTTTTTTAAACAGAAAAGATAAATCCTACCAAAAACTAAAAAACGCCTGCCATGTTTTGGATAACATAGCAGGCGTTTTTTTTATCATCAAACCTATTAAAACGTAGGTTGTTTAGGTTTATTACCTAAAATAGTTTCAATGTTTTCCATTACATCAGGCGTAAGGAAGGGCAACACATCGAGGGCTTTTAGGTTTTCTTCGAGCTGGCTTACCTTTGAAGCACCCAAAATAACCGTGCTAACATTGGGGTTTTTAGCACACCACGCCAATGCCAAGCAAGGCATAGTAGTACCTAAATCGGCGGCTAAGGCAGCCAAGTTTTTAACTTTTGTTAGATATTCGTCGGTTATCCAAATGTCTTTAATCCAGTCCATACCTTTTAGGTTTAGTCGGGTATCTTCGGGCATGCCGTTGTTGTATTTGCCACTTAACAAACCCGATGCCAAAGGCGACCAAATAGTAGTACCCAAGCCAAAGTTTTTGTACAAGGGGGCATAATCTACCTCAAAACGCTCGCGATGAAACATATTGTATTGCGGTTGCTCCATCAAAGGACCAATAAGGTAGTTTTGGCGGGCATACAAATGGGCTTCGGTAATTTGCTGCGCGTTCCACTCCGACGTGCCCCAATACAACACCTTACCTTGCTCAATTAAGGTATTCATTGCCCGCACGGTTTCTTCGATAGGGGTATTGCGGTCGGGGCGGTGACAGAAGAACAAATCGAGGTAATCAACCTGCAAACGGCGTAGGGCATCGTGGCAAGCCTCCCAAATATGTTTGCGGCTTAAACCCGTTTGATTAGGTTTTTTACGTCCATCGCCAAAAAATACTTTACTCGATACCACATAACTTGTGCGGTCCCAGCCCATTTTTTTGAGGATATTGCCCATCACAATCTCCGATTTACCTTGAGCATAAATTTCGGCATTGTCAAAAAAGTTGATGCCATTGTCGTATGCCATTTTCATTAGGTCTTCGGCAACATTATCGCCAATTTGGTTGCCAAAAGTAACCCACGACCCCAACGAAAGGGTGCTAACTTGCAAACCCGAATTGCCAAGTCGTCTGTACTGCATGTCCATGCTTATTTTTTGTTTTTTGTTGTAAAATTTAAATTTGATTGTTAGTTTATGGCAAAGTTGCACCTAAAAATTGTTGCAAAGGTAGCACTTTGGGTGCAGATAATGCACATCATCTGCCCAATAAATAAACAGCATTATGCTTAGAATGTTTTGTATTTGGCGTTTTTTTTACTTTTACTGGCACACACCACAAAAAAAAGGCGCGATAAACGCCCTTTTTTCTTTTTTTTTCGGCAGATAATCTACCCTATCTTTGTGCTGTAAAGTTCGTAAAACTTTTTTTGGTTGCTTTATTGGACACACAAAAGCCGCAAGTTGGGATAACTGCGGCTTTTTTTATGTCCACATCTCCCCAAAAACAAATTTGCCTTTAATCGAACAACAAAAACTTATTTTGGTAGCTTGCGCTTGCCCCGCTTGACGCGGTAAATGTTTTTTTTGGGGGTGATGATTAGCACTCCCTGACTCGATTAGTAGGTGGCACCCCCAAAGCAAAGACAGCCGAGTAGCGCATTACTGTTTTTTAAGCACATATTTTACCTGTACGCTGTACATAAACTGTGCAACAGGCTCAATAACTTTCGGATTTATAACGGCATCAAAATCGTTGTTAGCCATTTTTTCGTAGTAAATAGTCTGCGATTTTGGGGCATTAACCACCGCCCCTTTTTTTGCAGCCGACAACGACGGGCTGTTATACGCCGTATAGGTTTTGTATCGCTCGGCAGGATACAAGCTGCGGCTATCTTCTGCCACCAGTTGGTAATCGTTGCGGTCAAACTTGATGCCTAATTTGCGGTAGCTTTCTGTTTTTTTATTGATGATACGCACTGCCGTAGCCCGCAAAGTATCGTAAACAGCCTCTATGTTATCCACCACATAATCTACCTTTACCACATCGTAGATTTCTTGTTGGGCGGCGGCGGTCAAAATTTCGGCTAACTGCTCAGAGCGAGCATAGTTGATGTGTATGTTCTTTTTAAGCTCAAAACCGCGCGGAATTTCGTTGTAAGTTCTGCTAAACAGTTTCTTTTCTACCTCGTACTCAAACACAGGCACCTGCGAAATAAAATCAACATTTACGTTTTGGGCATTAATACCTAAACCCTTTAGACTTTTGGTAAATTGTTGCAAACGCTCGTTGAGCAAAGCATTGCACTGCTCCAAAGTTTCGGCGACCTGCGATGTACCAATAATTAGTGTGTACGAATTGGCGGCTACATTCATCAGCACATCTGCCGATAAAAGCATCACTGTATCGCTTACAAATACCGCGCGGGGCATTTGTGTGGTGGTATTGTACAAGGTGGTGTTGCTATAAACGGCATTGCCCGCCACCTGACCATATAACACCATAGACATACCCGATAACAAACAAAATAGCACTAATTTTTTCATTTTGAAACATTTTTAAGTGATGATGATAAGCACAGAAAACAAATTTAACTGTAATTTGTGTACAAAGTTAGGCAAAAATAAGCTATCTTTGCATCATAAAACCCCTGTTGTTAAAAATAAACTATCTTATGGCAAAGGCAAAAGCAAATAAACCGTTTAAAGACTGGACTTACGAAGAAGTAGGCGATACATTTGGACTCAAACGCCTATTCCAACACCCACTTTTTGATAGTTTTGAAAACATGAAATTACCTACAAACCATCCGAAACGACAAGCGTTGGAGGATATGAGACAATTTGCTTTTGAATCTATCGACTCGTGGAACGAAGATGAGTACAAATTTATGTTTATCGGAACGTTTATTGGTTTGGTCAACTTTCGTAACCCCAACTACAAATCGTTTACGCAACGCCCCATGAGCGTTAAATACAACAACGACCAAAAAACAACCGATGGCTTGGTAGATTTTATGTTGGCTAAGGGTATCCAAACACCCAAAAAACCGCACTTCTTTTTGCACGAATACAAACCCGAAAAACGCCGCGATAACGACCCACTCGGACAACTGCTAATTGCTATGGTTGCCGCCCAAAAACTTAACCTCGACGACAAACCCATCTACGGCATTTATGTTAATGGCAGAAACTGGTTTTTTGTGGCACTCGAAGGCAACCAATATGCCGTTAGCAACCCCTATGTAATAACTACCGATGACATCTTTGACCTCTACGCTGTACTACTCTATTTTAAACAACTAATGGACGAACTTTACACACAAATTTAACAACAAACCAATATTATGGCTAAAGCAAAAGCAAATAAATCGTTTAAAGACTGGGAAGCCGAAGAAGTAGAGCTTACTTTTGGTATCAATCGGTTACACAGTATGCCGTTTATCGACCATCTGAAAAGCATAAAACTACCCGAAAATCACCCAAACAAGGCAATATTAGAAGATTATCGATTAGAAGCCTTTGATTTGGTTGACTCGTGGAACGAAGATGAGTATAAATTTATGTTCATTAGTCCTTTCTTTAAGTTGGTTAACCTTAAAAGCGTTAACTACAAAGTATTTACCCAACGCCCCATGAGCGTTAAATACGACAACGACCAAAAAACAAGCGATGGTTTAGTAGAGTTTATGCTGGCAAAAGGCAGACAAATACCCCGAAAACCACACTTCTTTTTACACGAATACAAACCCGAAAAACGCCGCGATAACGACCCACTCGGACAACTGCTAATTGCTATGGTTGCCGCACAAAAACTTAACCTCGACGACAAACCCATCTACGGTATTTATGTTAATGGTAGAAACTGGTTTAGTGGCACTCGAAGCTAACCAATATGCCGTTAGCAACCCCTATGTACTAACTCCCGATTACATCTTTGACCTCTACGCCGTACTACTCTATTTTAAACAACTAATGGACGAACTTTATCAAACCATTTAAGCCTAAAAAAACAAGCCATTTCTTACAAACAGAAGTGGCTTTTTGCTTTTTATACCCACAAAAACACTTTTTTAGGCACTATCAATAAAAAATGTGCTAATTTAGCTCATAATCTCAGCTAAATGCCCTATTTTCGCTCCTCAAAACACCACCTTTCGCGTTTCGCGTTTCGGCTACGCTCAACGTGACGATTAACACTTCAACAGTAGAGACGTAGCACTGCTACGTCTCTACAATCAAAACATCACCACTTCGCCGCATCAAAACATCACCACTTCGCCGCATCAAAACATCACCACATCTTAACATCACCACATCTTAACATCACAACATCGCAATATCACTACATCTTAACATCACAACATCGAAACAACTTCACCATTTATGCGTCTATACTTATTTACCCTTGTTTTGTTTCTTTTTTCGGCAGGTGTTTATGCCCAAAACCGTGCCGTAGCCGTTGTTTACGACAACTCGGGCAGTATGCAGCAGGCAGGACAATGCGAAGGCATCAACTATGCCCTACAGCTAATGGTGGGCTTGTTGCACCCACAAGACGAACTATCGGTGTTTAAAATGGAGCCACCCGTTGGAACAGACATCAATCTTAACCAAAAAAAATCGTCTATCGCTGCCATTACCCAAAGCTACGATTGCTCGGCGCGTAAAACACCTTTTGCTGCCCTAACCACCGCCAGCAACAAATTGGCTGCCAGCAATAAAAAGTTTAAATGGCTGATAGTGTTGTCGGACGGCGATATTACCGACACCAACTTTGAGCAAGCAGCAGGTAGCAATATCCGCAATTTTGTGGAAACAACCGGCGGAAGGGTGATATTTTTGAACGTAAATACCATACAAAGCAAACTAGACCGATACCTAGATAACAGCAATACGCCCAACAATACGCTGCGCACACAAGGCAACTTCGACCAAATTATTAAAACCATGGAGGAAATTGCAGGTAATGTAATGACCCTGTCAAAAGGTGGCGTAAAGGCACAAGCACAAGGCACAAAAATAACCATCAACACGCCCGTGCCACTTAAAAAAATGATTGTGTTGGCACAAGATGCCCGCAAAAATGCCGAACTGCCCAACTTAATAAAAGCCAACTTAAACGGTACCAGCTTGTTTATCGAAGAACCCTACAAAGCCCAAAAACTAAAAAGCACCGATTACCAAATGACGGGCATTGTTACCCACGTAAAATCGGGGAAAGGCGAAGGGGTGATACCCAAAGGCGAGCTAACTTTGTTGTTCGATAAAAATGTTGACGTAAGCAAAATTAAGTTTCTGCCCGAAGTAGCCGCCAAACTCGATGTGCAAATTAAAGGCAGCTTTAAAGCCGAAACAGGTAATACCTACACCGTTTGCGATACCGTAAAAAACATTACTATTGTCGCCAAACTGCTAGACCTAAACAATAAACCCCTCGACGAGGCGGTACTTAAAGGCAGCAAAGTAAGCTTTGTTGACGAAAACACCAAAAAAACCATCGCCCTGCGATATAACCCTTCTAGCGCCGACTTCTCGGCATCGATACCCCTAAACAGCAAACGTATTACGGTGTCGGCATCTGCCGAGTATCAGGGATACTTTAACTACCAAAGCAGTATCTTTGTGGTGCAAAAAGAGTTTTGCCCCACTCCTACCGCCTTTATCGAGGCATCGAAAAAAACACTGCACGCCAAAGTTACCGACATGCAGCACGCCGAAACCATAACCGTAATACCCAAAATTAAAGTGGGCGACTTGCCCCCAAGAGCCGCCACCCCCGAAGAACTAAAAGACTTGTACTTCGAAAAACTAAACGATACCAACATTGGTATTGACGTAACAGAAACCGACGGCAAATGATTATCCGACCAAGCACCTTTATCTGCTTGTTTTACCAAAACCCGGAACCGACAAACTAACTCTTGCCCTAAAATCAAAAAACAAAAACATTACCGTTGATGCCAACAACAAAATAGACATACAAGTAACCATAGACGACGATAGCTTTTGGGCTAAATGCGGAACTATTATCCTAACCACACTCATTATCTTGTTTTTGTTGTGGTACTTGTTTGGCATCTACAAAAAACCGCGCTTTTGCAAAGGTGCCGAGGTGGTATACACCAAAACTACACCCCTTGTTGAGCGCAAACCCAAAAGCTATTTGCTGCCCAATGGTTTTGTAAAACGATACCTAATACCATACACCCCCGAAAAACAAGTAGTTGGCGGCATTGAGTTTAAAGCAGGTAGCCGTTGCAGCCATGTTTTTATAGACCGCAACTCGCAAAACGAACGCATGTTTATATCGGGCATGCCCATAGATAAACCCCGCGATAAAGATGTGCGATTATCGAACAGCGAAAAACTAGAAATTACCGGACAAGGCAACAGCAAAGAAACCTACGAATACCGCAAGATTTAAGATACTACAGCAACAATTAAAACCCCCATAACTCCCTCCACCTAAAACACCATGAAAAACACCGCTTTACTTTTTGTCCTTTTATACGCATCGGTTTGTGTTTTTGGGCAGATAAACATCACCCTAACAATACCCAACAACACCCCCGAAGGCGCATTGGTCTATCTTGCCTCCAATATCAATAGTTGGAATGCCGCAGGCACGCCCCTAACCAACAACGCAAACGGTACGTACAGCATCACACTAAACCCACCTATTGGCGTAATGGAGTTTAAGTTTACACGAGGCACCTGGACAACAGTAGAGGGCGATGCAGCAGGAGGCGAAATGGCTAACCGAACCTACAACTACACTGGGCAAGCCGCCACACTTAACCTAACAGTGTTGAGCTGGAAAGATTTGACCGGCACACCGCCACAGCACACCGCCAACGCCCAAGTAAGCATTATCGCCCAAGATTTTTACATACCCCAACTCAACAAAACGCGCCGCGTTTGGATATATCTGCCCCAAAACTACACTTCATCAACCCAAAATTACCCCGTTTTGTACCTCCACGACGGGCAAAACGTGTTTGATGCCTACACCAGCTTTGCCGGCGAATGGGGAATTGACGAAAGCCTCACCACCTTAGAACAAAACGGTTTTAGGGGCGTAATTGCCGTAGCCATAGATAATGGCAACGCCGACCGATTGGACGAATACGCCCCCTGGGAAAACACCGAATACAACGAAGGCGGTTCGGGCGATGAATATGTGGAGTTTTTGGTCAGTACCTTAAAACCCTATATCGACCAACACTACCGCACCCTGCCTAATCAAGAAAACACAGGCATTATGGGCAGCTCTATGGGCGGTTTAATATCGCTGTATGCAGCCACCAAACACCCCGATGTGTTTGGACGAGTAGGCGTTTTTTCGCCGGCATTGTGGTTCAACAAACCGCAAATCTACGATTATGTAGCAGCCAACGCCAAAACGTATCCACAAAAATTTTACCTCCTTTGTGGGCAATTAGAAAGCAGCAGCATGGTGAGCGATATGTTTGACCTAAAAAACGCCTTACTTAGCGCTGGTTTCGATGCCAACGAAATTGCCTACGAAGTACACGCCGACGGGCAACACAGCGAGTGGTTTTGGAAAAGAGAGTTCCCCGATGCTCATCAATGGCTTTTTGCCGATTATGCTAACCAAACAAGCAATATAGCACCTCCAAAAGTAGCTACATTTTCGCCCAATCCCGCCCGCCACACCTTAAACGTAAGCCTAAACAACTACAATGGCATACCCACCTACTTTACCCTAAGCGACACAACTGGCAAAACAGTTTTAGAGCGTAAATTAACCGCCGATAACGCAACCATCAACATATCGGGCTTGCCAAAAGGCATGTATATTGCCCGATTAAGCCAAATGACCGAAGTGCGAAGCAAGCGCGAAATAGTAGTTATCGACACCCAACAAATTGTAATTCAGTAAAGATGCAGCCCTTGTTGTTGAGCAACGATTGATGAATCCCATATCACACCCCTAACGGGGCTAAAACACGTTTATCCACCTCTTATGCTACCCATATCACGCCCCTAACGGGGCTAAAATACGTTTATACACCTCTTATGCTACCCATATTACACCCCTAACGGGGCTAAAATACGTTTATACACCTCTTCTGCTACCCATATCAAACGGGGCTAAAAATGCCTATTCTACTCAACATTATTAACTTGAAAGACTGCTTAGTAGCCTTTCAGGTTAATATGGTCAGATAAATCCGTTTCTGCCCCGTTAGGGGTGCAATATGGGTAGCATAAAGTGTAGATAAGGGTATTTTAAGCCCCGTTAGGGGTGCGATATGGTTATTTATCGATGAAAAAACAAACAAGAGTATGTGCCAATTTGCCCAAACTCAACATTTACACCAAACATTATTAGCTTGAAAAACTACTTAGGTATAAAGTTGTTGTTTGATTATTTACTTTTTAGAAACTGATAAAAGAAGCAGTTTCTTTTACAAACCAAATCCCTGCCCTTTAAGGCGGGGATTTGTGTTTGTGGTCGCCTTACTCGATATTTTAAACTAAATGCACCAATAGTACAAGATTAGCAGTTAAGTGTTAGTGCCAAGTTTCGGTAATTATTGTGCCTTTTGACCCATCTTGCCGCTCATCTGACCCGTCGGGCACTCATCTCGTCTGTTGCTCATCTGACCCGTCTGTGCACTCATCTGACCCGTCTTGCTGCTCATCTGACCCGTCTGTGCACTCATCTGACCCGTCTTGCTGCTTTGCTGTCATTACTTGCTACTCTTTTTTGCAGTCTGTGCACTTTTTTTGCCGTCTGTGCACTCATCTGCCCCGTCTTGCTGCTCATTTTTTGCGTCTGTGCACTCATCTGTCCCGTATTGCTGCTCATTTTTTGCGTCTGTGCACTCATCTGCCCTGTCTTGCTGCTCATTTTTTACGTTTGTGCACTCATTTGACCCGTCTTGCTGCTCATTTTTGGCGTCTTGATGCTTTGCTGTCATTACTTGGCGCTTTTTTTGCCGTCTTGCTGTTTTTTGAACAGTGGTAGTGTTTTTTGAAAACAAACACGGCATCTTATTTAGCCGTAAAATAAGCATCTACCCAACAAAAAAGTTGCCATTAGTGTATGTAAAAAACGCCCGCATCGGTAATTGATGCGGGCGTTTGTATTATTTTAATGGCTTAATGCCTTATTACTGCACAATTAACTTGCAAGTAGCTGTATTGCCATTGGCATCAACCACATTACACAAGTACATGCCCTGTATTAAACCTGCTGTGCTAAGGTTTATTTGGGTAGCATTGCCTTGTTGCGATGCCACCAATTTACCGGTAATATCGTACACATTAACTTGGCTTAGGGTGTTTTTAGATGAGCGGATAATAACCACGCTGTTTGTGTTGGCAATATTTGGCATAAGGCTTAGACTGTTTAGCAAAACGGTATTGGCTTGTACGCTGCTTGCTTGTGCCTCAAAAGTGTCGCCTGCATCTACAAAACTATTAGCTACCGAGCTGGCATTGCTGCCCGACAACACAACCATTATTTCGTCCGATGTGTGGTTTAAAACTTCTACGGCTACATAATAAGTACCATAAGCTAGGTTAGCAAACGAGTAGTTACCATCGGCATTAGTATAAGTTACGGCTACTGCTTGGTGGGTGGCATTGTACAAAATTACCTCGATGCCCGCTAAACCCGTGCTTCTGTCTTGCCTGCACCGTCGGATATGTTGCCGCCAATAAAACCTGCCCCACCTGGGTTTACGCCTTCCACAAGCTGTATCTGAGCATAGTTAGGTATGAAATCGCCCAGCACAATAGGGTTTGCATCTATCCATGTTAGGCTATTAATACTGTAAGTTGGTAGGTAATTAGCGTAAAACGGGCTTTCGGGCAATAGTGCTGCTTTTACCAAATACTCGTTGCCCACAGCTAAATTGTCGAAACAATAGTTTAGCCCTGTTGCGCCCGGAGCCGAGAACACATCTTGTTGAGCAATGGCGGTAAGTGTGCCTTCGGCTGTGTTGTGTTCGATAAGGTATACCGTTGCACCGTATAAATTTACCCACTCTGTTGAGTCGGCAGTTGCAGGGTAGATGTTTCCACACAACGAAGTGTCAAAATTACCACCTGCACCTGTTACCTGTAAGCTGTCGCAATAGTAGGCAGTGCAAGCAATTGAGTCGTTAACAAAAGTTACGGTTAAACAAGCCGAGTAATATCCGTTTGCTGTGTAGGTGTGAGCTACTTGATAGGGGTTGTTAGCCGTTGTTCCGTCGCCAAAGTCCCATGCCCAAGAAACAGCATCGGTTGCTCCCGAATTAACGCCAAACAAAAACGTTAATCCGTCGGTACTAGTTTGCCCAAACGACACTTCGCACTCGGTTCCGCCGCCGCTACCTATTGTAACATTTTGGCACGTGGTATTAGTACAGTCGTAGCCACCTGTGGCGGGGTTTCCGCTGCCGTATATAGTTAGGCAGGCAATATAATTAGCATCGCCGGTTGGGTAAGTGTGTGTAGGATTTAGCACCGATGCGGTAGAGCCATCGCCAAAATCCCAAAAGTAAGCAGTAAGGTCGTCGCCTGTTGAGGTATTGGTAAAGCTAACGGTGTTGGCTTCTACGGCTGCATAAAAATTAGCATTACAAACGGGTCCATCGCCCACATAAACGCCACTACAATACGTATCGGAGCAACCATTGCTGGTGTTAATGGTTAAGCACAAATAAAGCGAGTCTAAGCCATTGGCATCAATGGTTGCGGTGTTGCTGCTGCCATAAGCAAGCCCGTTGCCAAACCAAAAGTAGCTACTAATAGTGCCGTCTAAGGTGCTAGATGTTGATGTTGCGGTAACGATGCCCCCGGCGGCAGTGCTGGTAAACGATGCCGAGCAAGCAGGTGGCTCGGCAATGGCTAATGTGGTGCAACCTGTACCTGTACAACCTATGCCTGTAGTAATGGTTAAGCATACTTGGTAAATACCCGGAGCGTTAAAGGCTACAACGGGGCTTTGCTCGGTAGAGGTGGTTGGGTTGGGATTAAAAGACCACGCCCACGACACAGGCGCTCCTAAAAATGTGGAGTCGGTGGTGTAACCGTAAAACTGGTACGAGCCATCGGGGTTTTGATTGAACGAAACAATTGTGTTGCAGTTTTGCGCCGTAGCAGCAACCGAAAGGCAGAAGAAAACGAAAAGGAAAATTAAGTTTTTCATGACTGAAAGTTTTTGAAAATTATGAATTTAGGTGTTATTCAAAGCTACAAGCTGCAGGCTACAGGCTACAAGCTGCAGGCTAATCACTACATCGCCACATCGCCACATCGCAACATCACTACATCACTACATCGCAACATCACTACATCGCAACATCACTACATCGCAACATCACTACATCGCCATCGCAACATCACTACATCACTACATCGCAACATCACTACATCGCAACATCGCAACATCACTACATCGCAACATCACTACATCACTACATCGCAACATCACTACATCGCAACATCACTACATCGCAACATCACTACATCGCAACATCGCCACATTTAATGTGCTACTAAGCAAACGCTTGGTTTATTACTTTGGCGTTGGTAACAAGTTGCAATACGTACCAACCGTTGGGTAAGTCTTGCACATCGAGGGTAGCGGTGTTACTATTTTGTGGCAGTTGTTTTTGGTAGATGCTTTGCCTGTTTAGGTTAAACACTTGCAAAGTGTTGATAGCTATGTTGTTGGGTGTTGTTATTTGCATCACGTTTGTTGCAGGATTAGGGTAGATGCGCACATCGTTGTTTGGGTTAGGCACTGTGGTTATTTTTGCGGGTATATCAACGGCTTGGTCAATGGTGTTGGCGGTAACATCTGCTATTTGCTGCAAAACAAGTCCGTTGGTTAGTATCTGTATGTTGTTGATGCTACATTGCAGGTTATTGAGGGCGCTTGTTTTGTTTTTTCCACTGTCAATAATATCCTCCATCACAAATTTAATGCGGCTAATAATACCATTGCCAATTGCTGCCTGTTGGTTGATACGCGTAATGCCCACATCAATTTGGGTGTTGTTAATACGGCGGTATATAGCCACTACATTAGTGTCGTTGTTGATAAACGATTGCGGGAAATTTATTTCGAAGGTATTGGCATCTTCGGCATTAAATTGTAGGCTAAAAGGCAGCAGGTCGTGCATATTTATTATGCCATTATTATCCACATCGCCCGATACACACAGCCACCCGAACAACTGGCAGGCCTTTTGTTGTCACGCAATTGGTATTGATAAAAACAATTAAGTTGGTTAGGATAGAAGACTTTATTTTTCATGCTATTTGTCTTAGATAGGGTAGTAGTTGTTTGTTGTTTTCTGCCGCAGAAGGCTTGCAGTAAAGGCAAAAACACACTTTTGGCTTCCGTTCTCAGTTTATTTTGTAAAAACGTGTGTATCTTAAACAAAAAGCCTAAAATGCCCATTTATTACAATTTAGGTTTACCTTTAGCATAAAAACGAACAAAAAATGGGTTTCTCAAAAAGTTGTATTTTATGCGCGATAGTAAATTGTTGGTTTTATTATGTGTACGTTTTGGACAAAGAGCTTCGCAAAATTTCATATCGATTTTATCAAACGCCCTATTTTAACACAAAAAGCCGATGTAGTACACCTGAGAGTACTTTGTTGTTGGTAAACCCGACTGCGAAAGTGGCAATTACCAAAGTGAGGCCTGGGCAGATGGGAAGGTCAAATTTATCATGCTCCCACTTTGTATTATCTAACGAGCAATTTATTAACACTTGCCGAGCAGTTTATTAAAAACAGCGCTTAAAAACGACCAAATGGCGAACTACAACTACCTATTGAGCTACTACAACAAATTTAATTTAGACAAACATTTTTTTGGCGGCCTAAGCGAAGCACAAATTTATCAGAGTCAACAAGCGCTTGATGCCAATTATCACTGCAATCAGTTTTTACTGCATCAGCACGAGAACTCCGATTTCGACAAACAAAAACATCTTTTCGACGGAAGTTTGCAGGTGTCATCGACTCAACAGATGTGCATTACCTGGCATTAAAACTAAAATACAGCCGCGAGATGCCAAACCGACAAAAGGTAGTTTTGCAAACTACGAGCCAGGCTTAATCAACGAAATTTAGCATTACCTAGATACACACCCTGCCATCGAAGATACTCCTGCCAGCCATTTATGCTGCTATTTATCGCCGCCTACAACAGCACACACGAGCAATATTTTGAACAATTAAAGCAATTGTTGTACCATCATGCAGCCAAGTTTAGCACCACCGAACAACGCGACATGTATGCCTATTTGATTAACTACGGCATAAGAAAAATAAACCAAGCCAACAGCAAAGATTCGCTAAATGAACTTTTGAGATTTATAAACACCTGTTAGCCAACCAATTATTACTCGACGAAAACAACCATCTATCGCCATGACATATGAATATTGTAACCGATAACCATCTGAAACCAAGATTTTGCTTGGACAGATAGACTTTATAGCAACCTATAGCAACCCAAATTACGCTCAATTTAGGCACAATGCTTACTACTATAATTTGGCGATACTTTAGGTTTAACCAACAACAATATTCTGCCAACATTGGCTTGTTGCATCAGGTAGTTTTCGGGATGATGTTTTACAACACCGAAGCCTGCATGTTGCTACTGCACCTACCATGAGCCAAACGAAACGATGCTTTGAGGCACATAGCTGCTCTATTTGCCACCTATTTAAAACGGCAGCAAACTAGTTGCCCCCGAAAAAGCCATGCCGAACGATGCCTATAGTTTATTAAACTGCTGCAACGCCTACACAAACTAGTAAACCCGGACACCAAAGTTTCAATTTACTAAAAAGAAAATAGACACCACAAATAGGTTTGAGGAACAAAAAACATGGCTGCTAGATAAATGAACGAAAAAGCACCTAAAGGTGAACTTGTAGCACCTTGTGCAAAAGTAACAATCGCTAATTACAAAAAACACTTGGGCATTTGTAAAAGTGCTATCTTTGTTGTATTATTAGTCTCACATTTCCCTTACGAATTTATGGGAAACTATCGCTTAGACTGTGCAGTGCTTTTAGGTATTCAAACCTACAAATGCTTCCAATCAACGGCAATATTGGCTTAGTTGCTCGCCCCATGAA
>JADKCK010000010.1 GCA_016718845.1 Sphingobacteriales bacterium | reverse complement strand
TGTGGGGTTGCTGGCATGGCACACATCGGCAAGGGCTAAGGCTGCTAATGCATTGATATGTTGTGCCTCGACACCAATGCTGCTTAGTTTGGTTGGCAAACCAATTGTTAGGTTTAGTTGTGTTAGATGCGCAACAACTGCCTCGCCGCTGTGGGTGTTTAACTCAAGGGCTTGGGCTATGCGGGCAAATTTGGCTTGGTTGCCTGCTATGTTAAACGCCATACCGTGTGGCAACATAATGGCATTGGCTAAACCGTGGTGCGTATCGAACATGGTAGATAGGGGGTGTGCCAACGAATGAACAACGCCCAAACCTTTCTGAAAAGCTACTGCCCCCATCAACGAGGCACATAGCATTTGGGTGCGGTTTTCGAGGCTTGGATTGTTAACAGCATCGGCTAAATTTTTGCCAATTAAGTAAATACCTTCTAAGGCAATACCGTCTGCCATGGGGTGATAGCCTTTTGCCAAAAACGCCTCTAAGTTGTGGGTTAGTGCGTCCATGCCTGTGGCGGCAGTTACGTGTGGGGGCATAGCCATGGTTAGCAGTGGGTCGGCAAAAACTTGTTGTGCCAACAAACGAGGCGAAAACAAAATTTTCTTCTGGTGCGTCTCATCGTCCGATATAACGGTGCTGCGCCCTACCTCGCTGCCGGTGCCTGCGGTGGTGGGTATGGTAATAAACGGTGGGATTTTTTCGGTAACGTGTTTCCAGCCGTCTATGCTGTCTTCGTACTCAAACAAGTCGAGGGTGTGATGTGCTTTTAAGGCTATTGCCCTTGCCACATCCATGGCTACACCGCCGCCCAAGCCAATAATTGAGTCGCAATCAAAGGCATGATAGGCTTTTACGCCACCTAACACATCGGTTTTTATGGGATTTTTATGTAGACGGTTATAAACCGATACTTTTATGCCCGTAGCTTCTAGGTTGTCGAGTATCTGCTCAAAAAAAGGCAACTCGACAATAATGGGGTCGGTGACAATCAAGGGGCGAAACAAACGTTGTTGGTGTAGGTATTCGGGAAGTTCGTTGACGGCACCTGCTCCAAATCGGATAGGGGTTGGGTAGTTGAAATTAGTAATACTCATTTTTTGATTATTAATTATTAATTATTGATTATTGAGTGCAAAGGGGCAATATCAAAAAGTTAAGGAAGTTAGCGGATTGTTGTATTTTAGCTCCGTAGGAGCTCAATATGGGTAGAAGAGAGCCATTTATCGGGTATTTTTCGCTCCGTAGGAGTGAGAGATGGGTTATATCTTGCCTAAAAACGCTTGGCAGCATTGAAAACACGACCGTTTTATCTTGTGTCATCAAAGTTACGCTCCTAGTCGGGCTAAAAATACGGTTATCTACACATTGTGTTACCCATATTACACTCCTAAAGGAGCTAAAATGCGGTCATTTACGCTTTATGCTACCCATATTAGGCTACTAACGGAGCTTTTTAGCCTGTCTCTTAACTTTTTGACATTGGCGTAAGGGGACACGGATTTTTTAAAGATGATTAGTTAACCTTTCTTTAGTATTTAAATGAAGAGGCTGCTGCAAAAAGGCAAAAAGCCATCAATTTATTTTTTTTATTTTTGTAATGTATTGAAATATAAGTATTTATAAGTTATGACTTTACTTAAAGTGTTCAAGAAATGACCTTTTTGCAGTAAACTAAATGAAATATTGAGTATTTATTTTATTTTTAATTCGTTTTTCCAGATATCGGTATAAATACCTGTTGCCCATTCGAGCATTACCACTTTGTCGGTTTCTGATAGTTTTTGTCGGTAGATTTCGCGTTTGGTGGTAACGTTAATGCCAATTAGTGTTCCATCGGCAAGGTACACAAAAACAAGGTCGTGGGTGGGGCTTACCGTTACATCAACAACCATTGGGTTTATTTTGGTAAAATCGGCAAATTGTAACGGAAAATCGGAATAATTGGGCAAAACGGCGCCTACATCGTGCTGTAATAAGTAGGTAGGTGCGTTTTTTTTGCGGTATTGTGGCATTGGGTAGGCTTTGCATTGTGCTACCAAATGTATTCTGCCTTCGTATCGGTACAACAGCCATTCTATATTATCGGTATCGGGTATATAAGGTAGATAGGTATTGGCTAACGAATCGGTGAGGCGTTGTTTGGCGGCACTTTCTTTCATTCGGTGGGCTTTTAGCAGACGTTTGGCATCGGTGGGCAGCATTTTTTCGGCTTTGGCGGTATCTAATTGCAGGTATTTAATGTGCAATTCGGCAAGGTCGGTGTCTTCGGTTTCGGGTATAATGGCTTCTTTAAAGCCATACGAGTAGTCGGCGAACATACCTGTGGTGGTTTTCCAAGTAAAAATTCGTTGTAAATCGTCTTTGCAAGCATCGGTTATGTAGGCTTCAAAATCGTCGTAAATAGCGTTTCGGTGTGTTTTATTTTTGCGATTAAACACGCCTTTAAAATTAGGACCCGATGGGGGTGATAGGCGTATGGTTTGCTCGGTTTGGGTAAAATAATCATCGCCATTGGCATAAATACCTGTTTTTTGGTGTAAAAAGTTGGCGTATTTGGGTATGATATAATTAATGGTTTGTATGTCGTTAGCCTCTAAATAAGTACACGACGAGCAATCGGGTAGTGCTTTATTGGCTTGGGGCTGCCTATTTTTGTTTATTTGGGCAATAATATCTGCCAGATATTTGCGGTTGTTGCTTAAATAAAGTACTGTTTGGGTTTTGTGCCACCAATTTGTTACGGTTGTTTGCTTTTTAATTTTTGTGGTGGCAACGGTTTGTGTGCGTTGTTCGTTATACAAAGTATCGGTTAACAGGCTGTAAATAAAATGAAACTGCTTACCTTGCGGACTTGCCAAAAGTGGTAAATTTGCGGTTTGTTCAATTTTTTGCGTTTTGGGGTCAAAGGACAGCAATACGGTTTGGTACTCGTTGCCATCGTTTATACCCAACAATAAAGCGCACTTTTTATGTTGCGGATTTAAATTTTTTATGGCAGGCGCAAAACTACTGACCAATGTAGTTGACTTGGGCTGCGCCCACATAAAGACACCCACCAAAATATAGGGCATATAAGCTAATGGAGTAAAAAACAAACTGTTTGATAGGCTGCATATAAAATGGCTGTATAATCTGAGTACAAAGATAGGGTTATTTGGCGATTAATAAAGATTTTTGGTAACAATTAGTGTGCATAAAGTTTATCAAAGTAAATACAGCCTACTTAACGCCCCTTAGTTAGCCACAACCTATTTAATATTTTTGCCCTATTAACTCACCAAGTTTTTGATTTATTACGTGCTAAAATGCCTATTTTCTGCCAATATTTGCGTATATTTGTGCTATATTTTGTCGTAAAAAATAAATTGCCAATTAAAAATAACCTAAAAATATCTTTTTCCTATGAAAAATAACTACAAAATCTTCGCCTTTTTCCTGTTGGTAATGGCGGGTGGGCTTAGTTTTGCCACCAATGCTCATTATCAAACACCTATTAAGCACAAATTAAGCAAATTGTTTGCCCCTACAACAAGATACTTGTTTGTTCTCTAACCCCATTGCCGACCTACCTTGGCTATCTACTATTTTTGCTAATGTAGAGATATGTGGCTGTTCTTATCCTAACGAAGTATCGCAGTACACCCTTGATGGGCAACCCGCATTTGTCTTACAACAATATTATACCTGCGAGGTTCCACCACCTAGCATACAAAATGTATATAGCTGCGATGGCTCGGTAATTTGCCAAATAGATACATCGCCAACAGCCGACCCCAATGCACAACCTTGCCAACTAGGCGAGCTTGTTAATACGTGGCAACTAAACCCCAACCCAATTAATGCACTACCTTGGCTTGCCAACATTGCCAATAATGCCAATGGTTGTGCGGTTGCTCAAATTGTGGATTTGGGCGTATACTATGGTAACGAAATGAGTTATTGGGGGCAACATTTGTTTGCAACAGCACCCGGCATGGGCTTACTTTGTCCCACCGATTTACCCCTTGTAGTATACAATTGTAGCGGACAACAAGTTTGCTTTAACGGATTTATGCCCGCCAATGCACCCGAACTTTGCGCCAACGTCTTACCCGACCTCGACATATCGAGTGGAACACTTATTTGGGAATACCAAGCTACTAGCACCAACCTTTGCGACCTTGTTGACTTAATACCTCCTGCCGACTCTATCGTCCAAAACATCATTGCCGAATATCCTTGCGATGTATGCGGCTGGCAGCTCGATTGGTATTGCAATAATGGTCAAACCTTGTTGCAGGTATCATCTGTTCCATATACACTACCCGATGGAACCATGATTGTGTGTTCCGATATCCCAACTTATTACTACGATGCAACAGGCAACCAAATTTGCTATGCAGGTGGCTTAATTGGCGGTACATGCACCGATACCAGCGGTATTGATTTCGAAAACCTTGTTTTTGTGGAAATGCTTTGGTCTTGCAGCGATAACAACCCGCCACCAGTTTGTGTGCCCAATACCTACGGAACTATTGTTGAACGATGTGGTCAGTTGGCTATTCAATTAACCGAAGATACCAGCACTTACTATTTTCCCGAAACAATAATCCTCGATACTACACAAATAGGGCAAACCATTTATTTTGCAGGCACACCAAGCGATATGGTTGACATTTGCGGCGGCGGGACACTTTATTTTATCATCAACTGTTACGAAATAATAGACCAAGGTTGCTTTTGCCCCGAATATTACCAACCCGTTTGCGGCTCCGATGGCATAACCTATGCCAATGCTTGCTTTGCCAACTGTGCAGGAGTTTCGTTTACCGAGGGCGAATGTGGCAACACCACAACTTGCCAAATGCCCACCGACTCGGTTATTGCTAATATCGTTGCTCAAATAGATTGTAGCATCTGCACCCAAAACCTCGATTTATATTGCGATGGCTTAAATAGCATCATCGTTTTCACATCAACGGGCATCTGCGCCGATTTTCCTATTTATTACTACGACCTTAACGGCAACCAAATTTGCACCGAAAGCGGCTTCCCTCCACCGGGCTATGTATCGCCCTGCGATGGCTTAATTAACTTTGGCAACCTAAACTTTGTGCAAAACCTTTGGAGTTGTAATACTGGCGGCTGTATCTGCCCCGAAATTTACGCTCCCGTTTGCGGACCCGACGGGCAAGTATACAGCAACAGCTGCTTTGCCGAGTGCGAGGGCGTATACGATTGGACAAATTGCAACACCAGCCAACCCGATACCATTACATGGGGCATTACCGTGTGTAACAACTACGCTTACACCCAAAACTTAGGTTCGTTTGGCGATGAAGAAGGAGCAACGGTAACTACACAACCCACTAATGGCACCGCAACCATTAACTTTGATGCACAATTTAGTCAAGTATTAACCTACACACCCAACGCAGGCTTTACAGGCAACGATACTTTTGTAGTAACTGCCAGTGGATTTGATATATCTACCGGGCAAAGTTATACCATCAGCATCACCCAATATATTGTTTTGGTAAACGATTGTGGTGGATGCACCGCTCCCGCCGACTCTATCGTCCAAAATTTAGCTGCCCAAATCTCGTGCGATTGTAGCCACTCGATAGATTTATATTGTGATGGCAACAATGCCGTAATGGTGGTAAGTGGTGGTTTTCCTTGTTTAGATTATCCAACACGTTATTACGATGCAATGGGCAATTACCTCTGTCAATCGGGCGGTTTAATGCTACCAACCTGCGACTCGTTGGTTAATTTAAACAACCTTGTTTTTGTGCAAAACTTGTCAGGTTGTGCAGCCCCATGCCTCTGCCCCGAATACTACCAACCCGTTTGCGGCTCCGATGGCATAACTTACGATAATAGCTGCTTTGCCGAGTGCGCAGGTGTAAGCTGGACAGACGGAGCTTGTAACCCCACACCAACCGACACCATTTACCAAGCTACTTACAATTACACCATCTGCCCCGGCGACTCGATAGCTATTGGTTTTACCGACAACTTTATGATAGGCAACACCATCTACAATTGGTCGCCCGATGCAGGACAATTATCTTGCTACAATCCACAATGCCGTGCCATTTGGGTGGCTCCAACACAAAATATATCTTATGTGTTAGATGTATTTACTACCATTGGCATGACACACGAATATTATCAATACAACATTAGCATTGATGCCAATTGCGACACAACAACGCTACCCTGTGGCGTAGCACTAAACAGTTTAGAGTGGCTAAACGACCTAATTGCACAAGGCAACGCCCAAACCCCCAACGACTGTAGCGCTTTATTAGGCATTTACACGGGTACATTTAATGGACAAACGGTTATTTATGCACAATACAACAGTGCCTGCGATGCACCTAGCTTTATTTATAGCTGCGACGGAACCATTATTTGCTCGTTTGGTGGATTGATACCTATTGAGGATTGCGACACGCCAAGCAATTTATCGCCCATTTGGACACAAAGTATCAATTGCAATTGCCCCGATATTTACGCACCCGTTTGCGGTACCGACGGCATAACCTACGGCAATAGCTGCGAAGCCGACTGCGCAGGCGTTCCTTGGACAGATGGGGCTTGTAATCCCTCTCCAACCGACACCACTTATTTTAACTACACCATTTGCTTAGGCGACTCAATCCTGATTGGTTTTGCCGATGGCATGATGATTGGCAACACCACCTACAACTGGTCGCCCGACACAGGACAATTATCTTGTTTTGATAGCCAATGCCGTGCCATTTGGGTAGCCCCATCGCAAAACACCACTTATGTGTTAGATGTATTTACCACCATTGGTATGACACACGAATATTACCAATACAATATTAGCATTGATGCCAATTGCGACACAACAACCCTACCCTGCGGCGTAGCACTAAACAGTTTAGAGTGGCTAAACAACCTAATTGCACAAGGCAACGCCCAATCGCCCAACGATTGTAGCGCATTATTAGGCATTTATACGGGCACATTTAATGGACAAACGGTTATCTATGCACAATACAACAACGCCTGCGATGCACCTAGCTTTATTTATAGCTGCGACGGAACCATTATTTGCTCGTTTGGTGGAATGATGCCTGTTGAGGATTGCGACACACCAAGCAACTTATCACCCATTTGGACACAAAGTGTTAATTGCAATTGCCCCGATATTTACGCCCCCGTTTGCGGTGCCGATGGCATAACCTACGGCAATAGCTGCGAAGCCGACTGTGCAGGCGTTGCTTGGACAGAGGGAGCTTGTGGCGAAACACCACCTTTGTGCGACCACCCCGATACGATGTATGTTTGCACACCACCCATAACTACTATTAACTTATGTCCCGAGTTTTGTTTTGATGGCGATTATACCATAACTGCCACCCCACAATATTTTAGCTGCTCTATTAATATCGAGGACAATTGCGTGGAATATACACCCGTACCCTTGTTTTATGGCAACGAAATAGTAACCATTATAGGTTGCCAAGGTAGCCTATGCGATACCATTTATTACAACATATTTACGGGTATTTGCAATCAGCCGCCTGTAGCACTTAACGATACCGTTTGGATAGAAGGAGCAACAGCCACCCCTATTTATGTGCTAAACAACGATTTTGATGCCGAAGGAAACACCTTTAGCATTAGCACCCACACACAACCGCAAAACGGCACACTTACCCTTAACAACAACAGCTTTGTTTATACACCCAATGCTGGCTTCGAGGGTACCGATACCTTTGAGTACCAAATTTGCGACGAAGATGGTTTGTGCGATGCAGCAACCGTAACGATTTATGTGAGTAACAATGTGGTTCCGACATGCGAAAACGAGGCAATACACATCTGTACACAACCTATTACCCCCGAATGGATATGCCCCGAGTTTTGCAACTTAACAGGCACCGACGTGGCAATAACCAACGTTATTTCGCAGTTTTCGTGCAGTGTTTACCTGCCCGCCAACAGCGCTTGCGTGCGTTATACCGCCCTACCTTTGTTTAGCGGAACCGACACTTTGCAAATTATTGGGTGCAATGCCTTGGGTGCGTGTGATACTGTTATGGCACTAATGCACGTAGGCGAATGCCCCGACGGCGAAGGCGGAAAATATACAAATAATGGCATTGAGCAAAGCCTCGAACTTCATTCGTTGTCGCCAGTGCCGGCAAGTAGCGATTTGTTTGTGCGATTTACTACCCAACAAACACAAGCACAAATAAGTATCATTGACCTAAACGGGCGCACCATCGAACAATTACAGCTAAGTACTATAAGCGGTAGCCCACAAGTACAACGTATTGAGGTTGGACATTATCCAGCAGGCATGTATTTGTTGAGCATACAAACCACCGAAGGACGCATTACGCAACCTTGGATTAAACAATAGCACTATCGGCTGTCCGTTGCAAGCTGTCCGTTGATTATTACAATAATTATTGTTTTTATTACTAAGAAGTCGTTATCTGAAAATATAATAGATAATCAATAATTAATAATCAATAATTAGTAATTAATAATCAATTAACAGTTTTGGTTGAAAATAAAATGGCAGTACAAAACCTTTGTGTTTGTACTGCCATTTTTATTAAAAAAAAGAGTAGCTTTGCGCCCGAAAAATGAGTTCACTTAGTCAATAATCAATAATTAATATGACACGCACGTACATTTTTGTGGTTTCTATACTAATAGGTATGTTTTTGGGGGTTAGTGTAGCCTACTATGCCTATAAAAGTTGGAACGAAACATCGGTAAAACATGTAGAACACGACTCGGATGTGTTGTTGGAAAAGATTAACAAGGTATACAAAATGGTAGTAGTTGAGGGCGAGTTTGCCGACATTATTAGCCACAAAGAGTATGTTGGTTTTGACCTACCCGGGCTGCGCAAACGTGCTTTAATTAAGGTAAAGGCAAAGGTATCGGTGGGCTACGACCTTAAAGACCTAAAAATTACTTTAGATAAAACCAATAAAATAATGCACATCGAAAATTTGCCCGAGCCTCAAATATTATCTATAGACACTGACCTTAATTATTATGATTTAGAGAATGGCATGTTTAATAGTTTTACCCCCAGCGAGTTAACCAAACTGCAAGCCGCAGCCAAAGATACCATCAGACAAACGGCACTGCGTAGCAAAATGATGCAATCTGCCCGCGAACAAGCCACCGAAATGTTTGGCTTGATAACTAGCCTTGCCACCGAAAACGGCTGGACGGTAGATTACCCAAACACGCCAGCAAATATGCCTGCTAACAAAGAAAAAGAAATATTACCTTCATCTGCCCAAAAACCTATTATTATAAATAAATAATATTTGTATTGGGTAAAAAAAACACGGATACCCATATCGGCATCCGTGTTTTAATTTTTGTCTAAAGGTATTATTAAATTTAGTGTGTAATTTTACAAGTACCTAAATAGTTAATGGTTACTATTTGGCGGCTATTGTATTGTGGTTGTCGTTTTCCGGTGGGGTCGTTTACGGTTACAATTATTTCGTTGCCTTCTTTTTTGCCACTAATATTGCCATTGTTAACAGCTGCCGAGTTGTTGGCTTCGTTACGCTCTTCTATCACGTTAACCACATCGGTATCGTATTTAAAACGATATTGTCCGGGCGTAGTAAATTGAAATGCCTCTTGGCTTTCGTCAGTTTCGCCACTGGCTAAATCATCGGTTGCTAAGATAACTTGATAGGTAGGAATTCCATCTTGTGCCAACTGTGCATCTTGCCAAGTGCCATTTCCGTCGGGGCGGTACTCTGCCGAGATACCTTTGTTACTATCTTCGGCTGTTTCGGCGGTGTCGCTGCCATCGGCTTCGCAGCTTGGGGCAAGGTTTTCGATAACGTTGTTAATCACAAACGATTGTACCAACGTAATTTCGGGCACCACAAACGAGGCGGCTCTGAATAGCAAATCGGCTAAGGTTTTGGTTTGCCCGCATGTTTCGCAACCCGCCGATGCAAGCGTAGTAACCGTTAAAAATACAAGGATTAATTTTTGCGCAATTTTTTGCATGGTTTTTACTTTTTTTGAGTGATTAAATGCCTTTTAGCAATGGACATAAATAACGCAAAAGGGTTTAATGTAGTGTGCAAAAAAGACATTTTAATTGGCTTGTTTATTAGCTATCGCTGCCCAAACTTGTCACTGCTGGGTTATATTTAACGTTGCAGCACTTTCCAAATCATGCGCACATCAATCATCTTTAATAAAAAAGCCCACATTACACACGCTATTGCGGCTGTAAAAAAACGTATTTGCCAAATTGCCCAATCTGCATTAGCCAACCACCAAGTACCTACCATACAAGCCGCCACAAACCCCACCGATTTAAACACATTTACTGCCATTATGGGTAATTTACACACTCGTATTGCCACCACTAAGTGCAGTAATGCAACCACAAATTGGGTAATAAGTGCCACATAAGCCGCACCCAAAGCACCTTGCTGTGGTATCAGCCACACATTAAGCGATATGTTTAGCACCATACCCAACAAGGCAATGCCATTTAGTAACCAAATATTGCCGTTGGCGGTTAGCAGTGTACCATATATATACACCGACGAAGTAGCCACAAACGACAACAACAAACAACCAAAAACCTGTATCGCATAATCGCTTGTTTGATGATACAAAAGGTGCATAACTTCATCGCCAAAAAATAAACAAGGCACTACCAAAGCCACTGCACCTACCAACATCAACCTAGCACTAAACCCAGTTAAGGCATACAATTCGGGGGTTTGTTGATGCAGCAATCGGGCAAACATAGGCAGCAAAATGGTTGCCAACAAAACGGCTATCATATTAGCCGCATCTAACAACCTATATGCACTGGCATAAATACCCGCTTGTTCGGCACCACTTGGCTCGGGTAAAAGATACTCGATAAGTACCGCATCTACACGACTATAAAGCAACATAAGCAGCATAAGTAAGGCGTAAGGATATGTTTGCTGGATAATTCCCCCAAACACTCCGCTATTGTATCGCCATACCAAAGGCGTTTTTATTTGCTGCCAAACAAACAATGCACCTACACCTGCTGTTATAGCATAAGCCGCAGTTTGAAGATACGCAAATTGTAGTATATCCATGCCTTTGTACAGCAATAGCAAACTGCCTACTACCACAATCAAAAACAAGCGGTCGGTAACAGACACTAAACTGTCTTTGCCAAACAAATGCAAACCTTGTAAATTAGACCGAAAAAAAGCCCCAAACGATGCCAATATTTGGCTTAATGCCAACCAAAACAATAATTGTTGCTGATGCAGGTTGTAGTTGAGTAACATTGCACCCACAAAACAACTGCCCATATACGCCAATGCCAATAGTACTTTTAAGCGCAAAAAAGTGGGCAGATAGCTGGTTAATAAATGATGCTGTTGTGCAATAGCTCGGTTGTTGAAATTATTAATGCCAAAATCGAGTAACACCTGACCAAACAACGTATAATTAAACAGGGCAAAATAAATGCCGTACTCGGCAGTACCAACAACGTTCTGCAAAGTACGGTCGATGCCAAAAATATACAATGGTTTTATCAATAAATTAACCGCTATTAGTAAGGTGGCACTTCTCAAAAAATCTTTGTTCATTAGGCAATCATAGCGTTTAGTGGGCAAACACTGGTTTATTATTTACTTTGATGTTACGCAGCCTATTCCAATAACAAGGTGTTTTGTATTTTTATACCCAGTTGTGCGGCTAATTTCTTCGGGACCGGCATTATAGGAATTGGCGTTAAGAAATTTATTGGGGCATAAATGTAGCGTTAAGAAAGATATACTGTTTGAAGCACGCCACACCGAACCGAGAAATAAAACCGACAAACAAACCGTTTGGCGTGCAAGTTTATATCTTTTAGCGGAATGTTGCCCATTTTAGCCAATTACTATATAGCCTTGACTTTTTTGGTTACTTTTTTTGTCAAGAAAAAAAGTAACAAACTTTTAATGGGTGGATAAGCGGTAATAAAACAACAACAAAGTAGCAACAAAGCTTCCTGCCATTTAATTAGGTAACACTCCTGCATAATATCAATTATTTAGTATAATGTCGTTTTTTATATTTCTATTCAACCTTCACATTCATAGCTTTTGAAAAGTCAAACAATAGCCGTTAATACCCGTTTTTTGTTAGCCAACCGTTTAGAGGGTATTGGCAGATTTAGCACCGAAACCCTGCGGCTTATCACCCAACAACATCCCGAACATCAATTTGTTTTTTTGTTCGACCGTCCATATAGCAACGAATTTTTATTTGCCGATAATATTACACCCAAAGTTGTTTTTCCGCCCACCCGACACCCGCTGTTGTGGTATTGGTGGTTCGAGCAATCGGTGCCGCGCGCCTTGCAACAATGTAAAGCCAATGTATTTGTATCGCCCGATGGTTATTGCTCGTTATCGGCAACTACGCCCACCCTTATGGTTGTACACGATTTGGCATTTGAGCATTTCCCCGAACAAGTGCCTTTTTTAGCCCGCCATTATTACCAACATTTTTCGCCCAAATATGCCCACCGCGCCCAGCGTTTGGCAACCGTTTCGGAATACACCAAAAACGATTTAGTGCAACGATATAAGGTATCGCCCAATAAAATAGACATTGTATACAATGGCGTAACCGATGGCTATACGCCCCTAAACAGCCAACAAAAAACACACATTAAACAACAATACGCCAACGGAGCTGATTATTTTTTGTTTGTAGGAGCCATTCATCCGCGCAAAAATTTAGCTAATATTTTGCGAGCCTTCGACCAATTTAAACAGCAAAATACCGACCGCCCTATAAAAATGCTGATTGCCGGACGCAAAGCGTGGCATAGCCAAGATGCGTTTGATGCCTACGAAGCCATGACCTTTAAAGCAGATGTGGTGTTTGTGGGACATTTGCAAGTTACCGAGCTATCAAAAATAGTAGCTGCCGCAACAGCCATGGTGTACGCCTCGCTGTTCGAGGGGTTTGGCATACCTATCATCGAGGCTATGCAGTGCCACACACCTGTTATTACAGCCAATGTATCGTCAATGCCCGAGGTAGCAGGCTCGGCGGCATTATTAGTTAACCCTCATCAACCCACCGACATTGCACAAGCTATGCAGCAAATTTACCACAACCCAAATTTACAAAAACAATTAATAGAACAAGGAGCCAAGCAAGTACAAAAATTTACGTGGCAAAACAGCGCCAACCAATTATGGGCAGCCATCGAAAAATTGCTGTAACACTTAACTTGATGCTTTTGTTAGGGTATAGACAAAAATACAAGTAGCGAGGGCCTTTCGACCACCCGCTACCTTGTAACCTCATTATTAAACCCACTATTACTCTTTTGTTGATAAAAAGCACGTCCTTAAATAACTATCTGCCTTTCATGCCGCAAATATAGGGGGGTATTTGATAACACGAGTTACAAAATTTAGCAAATTTGTTACAAAATTTGGCAAAGTGGCTTTTTAAGGCTTTTTGTCGCCATTTTGAGGCTAAAAAAGGCATTTTTCAACGTATTTTGGCTTGCTATAGCTACTAAATACACAAAAATTTTGACAAGTATTGCCTATTAACCATTAATTTGATGTATCTTTGCAGCCTAATCTAAATATGGTGCATTTGGGCTGATAATTATTAGTTTTTGAAAAAAACAACGTACCACATCACCAAATTTGGTAAAAAACACACAAAAAAACACACTTTAAAGTATATGGCAGAAGTAATAAAAATGCCCCTTTTGAGCGATACCATGAAAGAGGGCGTAGTGGCAGAATGGCATAAAAAAGTAGGCGATAAAGTAAAAGAAAACGAATTGATTGCCGAAATAGAAAGCGATAAGGCAACCATGGAATTTGAATCGCCCGTAGAAGGCGTATTACTTTACCATGCCGATGCAGGCAAACCTATTGCCGTAAATGCTGTATTAGCAATTGTTGGTGAATTGGGCGAAGATATATCGGCTTACTTAAACGAAAGTACAAACGACAACGCCACCGAAAATGCACCACCAAACACCGATGTAACACCCATCCCCGAACCTCAAGCAGTTGAAGTAGTAGATACCAACAACGACAACGGACGCTTAAAAGTATCGCCGGTTGCCAAAAGTATGGCTACCGAAAACCATATAGACATTAAAAAAGTAAAAGGGACGGGCGACGATGGACGTATTATTAAACGCGACATAGAAGCTATATTGCAAACCACCGAAACCAAAGTGGTAGAGATAACCCCATCTGTAACAATAGTACCCCCACCCGTTGAAACAATACCTATTGTAGAGCCTACTACCCAAACAGTTGCACCTGCCGCACAAGCCACCGAGCAAATACGCACCGCCTTTACCTATATAGGCACCGAACAATACAACGATGTGCGCGTATCGCAAATGCGCAAAGTTATTGCCCGCCGACTAACCGATAGCAAAAATACCGCTCCGCATTTCTACCTAAAACTAACGGTTAATATGAACGAGGCAGTAAAATTCCGTCAGGCAATAAACGAGTTTTCGCCCGTTAAAATATCGTTCAACGACATTGTTATTAAAGCCTGTGCCATGGCATTGCGCCAACACGCAGCCGTTAACTCATCGTGGCTCGACGACAAAATACGCTACAACCACCACATTAGCATTGGTATGGCAGTTGCCCTCGAAGACGGCTTAGTAGTACCTGTTATCCGCTTTGCCGACAACAAATCGTTGGGGCAAATATCTACCGAAGCCAAAGATTTAGGCGCCAAAGCCCGCGACAAAAAACTATCAACCCCCGATATGCAAGGCAATACTTTTACCATATCTAACTTAGGTATGTTTGATGTAGAAGAATTTACAGCTATCATCAACCCACCCGACGCCTGCATTCTAGCCGTAGGTACTATCAAAGAAATGCCCGCCATAGAAAACGGAACCGTAGTGGCTCAACAACAAATGAAACTTACCCTATCGTGCGACCACCGCGTTGTTGATGGTGCAACAGGCGCTAAGTTTTTACAAACCCTACAAAAACTCCTCGAAAACCCTATGTCGTTGATGGTTTAACATTTGCCAATCATCGCCAAATATTTATATCCTACCAAAACACCTCTTACTTGCTAAACAAAAGCAGGCAAGAGGTGTTTATGTTTTATTAATTTGGGTAGATAAATTAGAAAACAAAAACTTTAACTCCTCTCCAACAAAATTTCGTACCTTTGACTCCTCAAAAACAACTGCCTACCCAAATAAAACACTATAAGGGTCATAAAGCATAATCAAAATGCCCGCTTGACGCGGAAAAGGTCTTTTTTGGGGGTGATGATTGGTTTGCCCTAAAAGCACAGCCTTTGGCACCCCCATAGCAAAGCAAGCGCCCAACCAATCAACCAAACTCATCTACACAAAAAATCTTCAAAGAAAACAAATTGCAATTATCAAATATAATCAATAATTAATGTCAACGCACACTTTTAATCTAAAAACACCCACAGGCACCCAAATTAGCTGCAAAGGCTGGATACAAGAGGCTGCCTTGCGTATGTTACACAACAACCTCGACCCACAAGTTGCCGAATGCCCCGAAGATTTAGTAGTATACGGCGGACGTGGGAAAGCCGCCCGCGACTGGGAATCGTTTGACCTAATAGTAAAAGCCCTCCGCGATTTAAACGACGACGAAACACTATTGGTGCAATCGGGCAAACCCGTAGCTATTTTGCCTACCCACAAAGATGCCCCGCGTGTACTTATTGCCAACTCTAATTTGGTAGGTAATTGGGCTAACTGGGAACATTTTAACGAATTAGAGAAAAAAGGTTTGATGATGTACGGGCAAATGACCGCCGGCTCGTGGATTTACATTGGCACGCAAGGCATTGTTCAAGGCACCTACGAAACCTATTTATCATTGGCAAACATGCACTACAACGGTACTTTGCTTGGAACCCTAAACGTTACAGCAGGCTTAGGTGGTATGGGTGGTGCCCAACCCCTAGCTATAACCATGAACGAAGGCGTGTGCCTAGCCGCCGAAATTGAAGAATGGCGAATTGATAAACGGATAGAAACACGCTACCTCGACCAAAAATTTAACGACATTGACCAAGCCATCGATGCCGCACTCGATGCCGCACAACATAAAAAAGTACTGTCGATAGGTGTAGTGTGCAATGCCGTTGATTTATTACAGCGCCTCATAGACCGAAACATTATACCACATACCCTTACCGACCAAACATCGGCACACGACGAACTAAGCTACGTGCCTGCCAACTTAACCGCCGAACAAGCCAATGTTTTGCGCCAAACCGACCCCGAAACTTATCGCCAACTATCGCTAGATACTATGGCACAACACGTAAAACTAATGCTTGAACTACAAAAACGCGGAGCCATTACCTTTGATTATGGCAATAACCTACGTGGGCAAGCAAAAGACAAACGCGGCGTACAAAATGCCTTCGATTTTCCGGGCTTTGTGCCTGCCTATATCCGCCCATTGTTTTGTAAAGGCTCGGGTCCGTTTAGATTTGCTGCCCTATCTGGCGACCCACAAGACATCTACACCTGCGACCAAGTACTGCTCGACCTTTTTGGACACAAACCGGGTTTAGTACGTTGGCTAAAAATGGCTCGCGAGCGCATTGCTTTTCAGGGCTTGCCTGCCCGTATTTGCTGGCTCGAAATGGGCGAACGCCAACAAGCGGCATTAGCCATAAACGAACTAGTGCGCACAGGCAAAGTAAAAGCACCTATTGTTATTGGTCGCGACCACCTAGATACTGGCTCGGTGGCATCGCCAAACCGCGAAACAGAAGCTATGCTCGATGGCTCGGATGCCGTAGCAGACTGGCCCATTCTTAATGCCCTTATCAACACCGCAGGTGGGGCTAGTTGGGTGTCTTTGCATCAGGGTGGCGGCGTAGGCATGGGCTACTCGATACACGCAGGTATGGTTATTGTTGCCGACGGAACCGACGACGCACAAAACCGATTAACTCGCGTGCTACACAACGACCCCGCCATGGGTGTTATCCGACACGCCGATGCAGGCTACGATATTGCCAAAGATACCGCCCGCAAACACCGATTAGATTTGAAAGAACGTTTGGACTAAGCTATGTTGGGTAAAAAAGTAGCTCCAAAAATAAAACCACTAATGCACTAAGAACACGAAACGCTTCTTAGTGCATTAGTGGTAAAAACAATAAACACCCAAATTTTACTTGCCGTTGCCTGTGTCAAGAAACAGGCAACGGCATTTTTGTGTTTGAAACTATTGCGATTTAATGGCTATTTTACTATACAAAGATACGCCAAATTTGCAAACACAGCAAATTTGGCGTACTATTGTTTCAACTATCTATTTCTTTCTTTGATTTTAGTCGTCAAGTCGATACATAATGTCTGTCCGTAGGACATATTTTATTCCTTGTTTAACAGAACTACCTTCGTGTTCTAGGTCGTGCTGAAAAATAAGTACCATTCCTTGTTTAGGTTGAATTGCTATGTCGTTAAAATTTGTTTCACCACCTTCGTAATTATCATTTAGATAAATCATAAATGTGAAGTAACTTGCTTCTATATCGTTACGAATAAAACTTTGGTCACGGTGTTTTTTGAATTGCTGCCCAGTTTGATATTTATAAAACCTAAATAGCTCATTAAGTCCAATGGCTTTGCTATTTCCAAAATGTTTTGGTGCAAATGGTTTTAGTTTTTGCCAAATTTTGTCTGCAAGTGTGTGGTTGTTGTAAATAACTCTGTTGTTGTTACGAACCTCCTTAACTAATTTTTGTCCTTTTTCAGTTGTAACTGTCGCAGGTTCATAGCCAATTGTTTCACTTTTAAAAATGAAGTCTTCGCACTCTTGTTTGGTCCAAAAATTGTCAATTGTAAAAATATCTTTTGTGTGCTTACTTAGTTGCATTGTTTGTTTGTTAAAATGGCATATTAGTGGCAGATTTATTTTATCTTGGTGTCATTATTCTTGCAAATGCGTTTGAAATTCTAAGTCTTGCAACCCAAATTTTTGATTGATTAGGATTTGTTTCGATTGATGTTAAAGTCCCTCCACATCTTACATTTTTACCTACCATATCATCTGGATTTATTTTGTCAGCATAGTCAAAATATTCAAAGCAAAGAATACTTGTGTTATTGTTGTTTGATGTTATGGTTATCCCTTCCAATTTTCCATTGTCATTTGTTTTAAATTTCAGCGAGTTATATCCATTAGATGTACTGTCAATACAAGGGTGAGCAGACATAACTACATATTCTCCGACAAATTTTTTCGTGTTTTTTTTGAATTTTTTATAACTCATTTGATCAAGTGTAACCATTCCTGCCGCAGAGAATATATTCATATAAGTTACTATTCCGCGTAAATCAGAATTGTCATTACTAGTCGAGTTTAAAATTGCACTAGTTTTTTCATATGCTCCTTTAAAGTCTTCTTTTTGCAAAAATGGAATTACTTCTTTGAAATCTTCATAAGTTATTGTCTGTCCAAAAGAAGCTATCGAAATTATTAGTGATGTTATAAGTGTTAAAATTAGCTTTGTCATAATGATAGATTTTTAAAATTTGTTATCAACATTTGTATAAACGCAAATCTGGCGTTTATCTAATAAAAAGTGCGTTTATTTCCGCTATGTACGCCCCAAATATTGTACTTTTTGTACGCACTACTAAATTTTGTTGGCTATAACAGCAAATGTTCTTCATCGGTTGCAAATATAAGGTGTTTTATTTTGTTTACGCAAGCTTTTGGAGAGGTTTTTACAGATTTTTTTTCGAGCAATTATATAAAAATAAAAAAACACCTGCATACATGGCTGTAACTCTTACAGCAGCATTTCGGAAAATACAAACGCTGTTATACTGCGTATAATAGCATTTTGGAAAATACACAAACCAATATGGCATATTCTTTATACCCTAAACTATAAAACTGCCTATTTGGAGATTGTCAGATGCTTGTTGCTTGTGTGACACAAGCAACGGCTACCCACACAATTTGTTGTAGTACCACAAAAAGTTTGGATATGGGTACATTTAAATGTGTTGTGTTTGCAACCCGAGTATAATTTTTGGTAAAACCACACAGTTTGGCTTAGTTTTATGCAACAACAACACGAGGTAAAAAGTACACAACTGCGTTTAGTGCCTATTATAGATTGTGGCGTTTGGACACCCATTGTGTTTGATACTAAAATTCCCGAAACAACAACTATTATCCAAATTAATTTACATATAGGCGATGGCTCTACGCCTTATCCATTATATATTGATGATGTAGTTGTTGAACGGCTGTATTAAGCTCAAATAAAACATAAAAAAACTCCACTATTGGGTATAGTGGAGTTTTTTTACAGATAAGGTGCTTAAAAGTTGCTTTTAAGCCTTGCCCGTTAAACGAGGTGTTTTTAATCCAATCGCCATTGTAATATTCTAGTACTTTTGCGTTAGTTTCTCCTTTTTTTATGTTTTGCAAAACTTGTTCTATCGCAGAGATACTGTCGTTAAGGCGTTTAACAACAATGTTGTTTGGGGTTAATTTTTCGGTTTGTAGTTGTTGTTTTTGCTCTTCGAAATTAGCTTTTATTTTTTTGATAGTTTGTGCGGCATTTACGCGCAGCCACCAATCGGGGTTGTTACGGGCAATGTTTTCGAGGGTTTGAATGCCTAATTGCACGGTTTGGTTGTTGTTTTGGCGTTTTAAAAAGTCGCCATAAAAATCAATTAGTAAATAGGTGTTGTTAGTATTGGTGCTTAGGTATTTTTCGAAATAAGCCTGTTGTTTGTCGGTGCCTAATTCGGCATAAATACGGGCAACCAACATTTGTACGTTGTTGTTGGTTTCTAGGTTGTTTACTTGTTCAAAGGCAACTTGTGGTGCGGTGCTGTATAGGGCATGTAAGGCGTTGCTAACCACCATATCCGAGGGGTCTTTTAGGGCGGCTATAAATGTAGTTTGGTAGTGTTGGGCATCGGCTAATTCTTCTAAACGAGCTATGGCTACCGAGCGCACGTTGGCGTCGGTGTCGGTGGTGGCTAAGTTAGCAAGGCTTTGTTTGGTTTGGTTAAGCAGGGCGTTGTCGGTTAAATTAAGCCTGTCAATGGCGTTTTTTCGCAAAAAAGCGTTGTTGTCGGTTAGGGCGTTTAGGTAAAATTGGTTGATGTTGTTTTTTTCTTCGGTGGTGTTATAGGGTATATTTTCGAGTGCCAATATTGCCTCGTAGCGGTCTAAGAAGTTAGGTGCTTGGTTGTACTGAAATAGGTATTCGCCAATGGTTTTATTTTCGTTTTTTTCGGTCAGCAATATTTTATTAGCATCAAAGTTCACCAATTTAGGTCGTTGTGGGGTTTTAAATCGCAGGGTGGTATCGGCGGTGCTAATGGTAATGTTGTAGCGTTGTTTTTTATTTGCTTTTTCGTAAATATCCACCGATGTTGGTAGCCTATACACTACCCCATTGGTTTGCATTTGTTGTACGTGCACTTTTGTTTCGAGGGTTGTTGAGTCGTAGGCGTAGGAGATGTCTAAAATGGGGTGTCCGGGTTTCATAAACCATTGGTCAAAAAACCAGTTTAGGTCTTCGCCGGTTATGTCCTCAAAGGCTTGGCGCAGGTCGTTGATTTCGGCGGTTCCAAATAGGTGTGCTTTTAGGTATTTTTGGAGTGATGCATAAAATGCTTCATCGCCCACATAATTGCGCAACATGTGTATAACACGCCCGCCTTTTTGGTACGAGTGTCGGTCAAAAAGGTCGGTGTCGGGGTCGGTGTAATAAAATCGTATGATGGGTTCTTGTTTACTAACAGCCTCGTTTAGGTAGGTACGCAAGTCTTCGGCTAGGTGTTCGTCGGCTTTTTCTTTGTTGTATTTTTGCTCAAACCAGATATATTCGCCATAGGTAGCAAACGATTTGTTGAGTGATAGGTTAGCCCACGATCTGCAGGTTACTAAATCGCCAAACCAATGATGGAATAATTCGTGGGCGATGATGTCCTCGTGGTTGTATTCTTTTAGTTCGTCGGCGGTTTGGTTGAGTTGGTCGTACAAAAAGGTGCAAGTGGTGTTTTCCATGGCGCCGGCAATAAAGTCGTGTACAACAGCTTGCGAGTATTTATCCCATTGATAATCAACGCCTAATGTTTTTGAAAAAACGGTTAGCATTTCGGGGGTTGCTCCAAAAATATTGCGGGCATAGGGGGCGTATTCGGGCATTAGGTAATAGTCTACTTTAATGTCTTTATTGTCGCTTGGTCGTTTCCAGGTATCTGTGGTTATTACATAATTGCTTACAGCCAATGCAAACAAATAAGGTGCATGGGGTTGGTCTTGTTTCCAGTAATCGGTTCGTGTGCCGTTGTCGTTTAGGTTTGAGCCAACCCAAGTGCGTTGGATAGGGTTTTAAATTTGTTATCTACGGTTACGATCTCTCCTCTTGGGTTGATTTTTGGTTGGTGGCATCAATGGTTGGGAACCAGCAAGGCGCCGATTCGGTTTCGCCTTGTGTCCAAAGTTCTTGAGGTTTTTGTAGGTTAGGGTCGTTGTCGGGGTTAATAAAATACAAGCCTTTGTTTTCGTAGTTATACAAATTGGGTTTGCTTTTTACCAATTCTTCGGGTTTGGCGGTATAATCTATAAAAACGGTGTATTGTTCGTTTCGGGTATAGGTTTTGTCTAGTTGTATGTTTAGGGTCAAATCGTCGGTGTAGGTGTAGGTTAGTGGTTTTATACCTTGTGGCGATATAAGGTCTACTTTTCTTATTTCAAACCCTACTGCATCTAAGGTAAGTTTATCGGTTGGATAAAAATGCGGTTTTAGGGTGATGGTAGCCGTGCCATACAAATAGCGTTTTTCCCAGTCGGGTCGTAAGCTAAGTTTGGTATGCACCAAGTCGTTTATTTTGGTTTCTGCGGGGTGATAGGTTTTGCCGTTATCGTTTTGAGGGGTAATTTCGATAGGTTCGGCAATAACTACCTCTACTATACTATCGTTGGTGTTGCTGTCGGGGGGTACAGCTACCTCAACGTTAGCGGTTGCTTTGCGCGATTCTTTTACAAAACCGCAAGCACATATAGTAGTTAAAACAAAGGACAAGCATAAGAGGGAAGTAATTTTCATAAAACAAGGTATAAAATAGTTGGTAGAGATTTTTAGTAAAAAGGGGGATTATTAAGCTTTTAGCTGATGGTTTTATCAAAGTTTATTTATTTATTAATAACTGTTAGATACAGCCATCAGCCCAAAACCATTAAGGTAGCAAATATTATACGTTAAATCTAAAGTGCATTACGTCGCCATCGTTCACTACATATTCTTTGCCTTCTACGCGCAGCCTACCTACTTCGCGTGCGGCGGCTTCCGAGCCATATTGTACGTAATCGTTGTAGCTAATTACTTCGGCGGATAAAACCTTTTTCGAAATCGGTGTGAATTACACCTGCTGCTTGTGGTGCTTTGTCGCCCGGTGTATTGTCCAGCTCGTACTTCTTTTACGCCGGCGGTAAAGTACGTAATAAGGTTTAGCATTTTGTAGCAAGCCTTAATTAGTTTGCTGATACTAGGTTCGGTTAAGCCCATTTCTTGCAAAAACTCCAAACGTTCTTCGTAGGTATCAAGTTGTGCAATTTCGGCTTCCATTTGGGCGCAGATAAATAATACTTCGGCGTTTTCGTCTTTTATGGCGTTTATCAATGCCTGTGTATGTTGGTTGCCCGATACCACATCTGAGTCGTTTACGTTACAAACATACAAAACGGGTTTTGCGGTTAGTAGGTTCATATCGTCAATATAAACGCGGTCTTTTTCGTCAATTTGGGCAGTTCGTGCCGATTTGCCTTGCTCGATGTGTGCTTTAAGTGCCTCTAATACTTCGGTGCCGCGTATGGCATCTTTGTCGTTGGTTTTTATTTGTCGTTGATATTTTTGTAGTTTTTTATCGATAGAATCTAGGTCTTTCAACTGCAATTCGGTGTCAATAATTTCTTTATCGCGCACGGCATCAACGGTTCCGCTTACATGCACAACGTTGTCGTCTTCAAAACAACGCACTACGTGTACAATGGCATCGGTGTCGCGGATATTACCCAAAAACTGGTTGCCCAAACCTTCGCCTTTGCTTGCCCCAGCAACTAAGCCTGCAATATCTACAATTTCGACGGTGGTAGGCACTACGCGTTGTGGCGTAACCAATTCGGTTAATTTGGTGAGGCGCTCGTCGGGTACATTTACTACGCCTATGTTGGGTTCGATGGTTGCAAACGGATAGTTAGCTGCCAAGGCTTGTGCATTTGACAAGCAATTAAAAAGGGTAGATTTGCCTACATTGGGCAAGCCTACAATTCCACATTTCAAAGCCATTTTAAATTAAGTTCTGTGTTGTAAGATATAATCGGTAAATATGATTATAGTTGGTAAATATCGACAAAAAATTAACTTGCCGAAAAATCGCACAAAGATAGTTATTTTTGAGCGATAAAACACCGAAATAAAATTTTAAGCTTATCCCATTGTCATTTTAGGTACTATCATTAGCTATTTGACTACTATTTGTTGAGCAATAGTGGCTTTTCCGAACTATCTATCTGAAAAAATGTTTATTTTTGTGCGCCAATTGGCTATTATGGCTAAATAACTGAAGTTGCACAAGAAAACACGGATTTTAAAAAATGATTTAATCTTGATTTAAAACCTACATCTAAACAAAAAGTAAAAAATCGTAACATTATCCTCAAAAAACAGTTAATTATGCCCATTACCATAGAACAACTGCGCGAAGACCCTTCGATATTTTGTTATTGGAACGAATACAAAAAGAAATGCGGAAGAAGCCAACAAACGGCAACATTTCTACGAAACTATTCAAGAAACAGATAAAGTAGAATTTATTAATGGCGAAATTATTTTTCAGTCGCCTGCTAAAAACAAACATTTTACGGCGGGGCTAAATTTGGCGAAGCTGTTAAACACTTATGTATTGATACATGATTTAGGCAAAATTGCGTCCGAAAAATGCTTGATTTCGCTGACGCGCAACGATTACGAACCCGATATTTGCTTTTTTAGTAACGAAAAAGCCCAACATTTTACACCCGACCAAATGCAGTTTCCTGCTCCCGATTTGGTTGTTGAGGTGTTATCTCCATCAACCAAAAACTACGATTATGGCATAAAAATGCGCGATTATGCTGCTCACCAAATTCCAGAATATTGGATTATTTACCCCGACCAAGAACACATTGAACAGTATTTATTGACCACAAACGACACCTACGAACTGCACATAAAAGCCGAAACAGGTATTGTAAAAAGCATTTTTGACCAACAAGAAAATTTGAATTTTTTGAAAACATTGATTATCTAATGGTTTTAGTTACGCCTAAATCTGCCAAAAACATAAAAATACTTTTAGGTTTATTGTTGATGATAATCTTAAATAGCTGTAACAACACCAATAAGGTAGAGTCCAAACAAACAGTAATCTCAATAGAAGAAACCCCACCGATACCACCGCAAAATCAACAAATTTTAGATTATGTAGCACAACATGGCTACGATATTGCACCAACGTACTATACAGCAGTTTGTACCGAGTTTGTGGTAAAAGTAATCGAACATTTTACGCCATTGACCAAACTTGATAAAAAACGCATTAATATTGTCACCAACCAAGATATAGGCAAACTTCGCGAACAACAATCGCCCATTATAAAAGGTGTACAATATGCTTTGGTTGCAGCCAACAAAGGCACGGCTATAAACGACCTGAAAGAAGTGCGCCCAGGCGATTTTTTTCAAATGTGGTTTAATACCGACAAAACTTACAATATAGGACATTGTGGAATTGTTAAAGAAATTAACCTGATTACTAACCAAATAATCATTTACTCCTCCGACCCTTCAACAAATGGTTTTGGTAAAATGGTGCTAACAATACCCAATCAATGCTATTTTGTGCGAATGAACTAAAGTCGAAAAATAACGAGTACATAAAAACATTAGTGCCAAATATTTAAAATTTATTGCCGTTAAAAGTAAGTGCGAAAAATAATTTTTTTTGTTGAATATGCAATCATAAAAATACAATTACATGAACACCGAATTAATTTTTTTAATACAAGAAGCTCCCGAAGGTGGCTATACTGCCCAAGCGCTTGGGCAATCTATTTTTACAGAAGCAGATACTTACGCCGAATTGAAAATACAAATTGCCGATGCAGTGCGTTGCCATTTCGATGAACACGAATTACCTATGTGTGTGCGTTTACATTTTGTAAAGACAGTGGTTGTTTTATTATTTTAAAAATGCAATTAAATTATTTAAAAACACAAAATATACTTTTCAAAAAACATAAACCATGTCTATTCTTATAAAAAATGGCAGAATTATTACTGCCACCGACAACTATCAAGCGGATATTTTTATCGAGGGCGAAAAAATTGCCCAAATTGGCACACACCTTAACGTAACTGCCGACCAAGTAATTGACGCAAACGGAATGTTGGTGTTTCCGGGAGCTATTGACCCGCATGTGCATTTAGATATGCCTTTTATGGGTACTTTTCGTCGGATAGCTACGAAACCGGAACGCGCTGCCTTGTTTGGCGGCACAACTACGGTTATCGATTTTGTGCTGCAAACACAAGGCAAGTCGTTGCGCCATGCCCTAACCGATTGGCAAAGCCGAGCCACAGGTACGGCTGTTGGCGATTACTCGTTTCACATGGCTGTTACCGACTTTAACGAACACACCAAAACCGAAGTGCGCGAAATGGTAGAACAAGAAGGTATTACCTCGTTCAAAACATTTATGGCATATAAAGGTGCTTTGATGATTGACGACCGCCAAATGGTGGGTTTGATGCAAGAGGTAAAAAAATGCGGTGGCATGGTGACTGTTCATGCTACAAATGGCGATGTGATTGACTATTTGGTTGCCAAACATCGCGCCGAAGGCAAATTGTCGCCGCTTTACCACTATATTTCGCAGCCCGAAGTGACCGAAGCCGAAGCCTCGGCACGTTTTGCAGAGTTGGCAAACTATACAGGCGTACAAGCATATATTGTGCATTTAACCTGCGAAGGGGCATTAAATGCGGTTCGTGAAGCTACTTTCCGTAACCAAACGGTGTTTGTTGAAACTTGCATACAATATTTGGTGCTTGATGCCAGTTTGTACGACAAAGGTTTTGAATCGGCTAAATGGGTGATGAGCCCACCGCTGCGCGAACCCAAAGACCAAGCCACACTTTGGGCAGGTATTAACCAAGGTTTGGTGCGGGTGGTTGCCACCGACCATTGCCCGTTTAAATGGCAACAAAAATTGATGGGCGAACACGATTTTTCGAAAATACCCAACGGACACCCCGCTATTGAACATAGGGTAGAGTTGTTGTTTTCGGAGGGAGTGAAAAAAGGACGAATTAGCGCCAACAAATTTGTGGAGGTGCTGGCTACTAACCCGGCTAAATTGTTTGGTATGTTTCCGCAAAAAGGCACTATTGCCGTAGGTACAGATGCCGATATTGTTATTTTTGACCCCAACGAAGAGCATACCATATCTGCCAAAAACCACCACATGAACGTAGATTACTCGGCATACGAGGGTTGGAAACTAACGGGCAAATGCAAAACGGTTTTGTTGCGGGGCAAAGTGGCTATTGACAATAATAAATGTTTGGTAGATAAGGGATACGGTAAATATATTAAACGTAAGCCTAATTTGGTGTAATTTGATAAGGACATTGAAAAGTAGTCAGCTTTATTTATAAGGCGTGGTCATAGTGAGCTTGTCGAACTATGGCAAGCTGGCTATGAGTGCCTTTATTTGTTGTGAGCTAAAACAACAACAACAAGAGACACAGAGAACACAGAGAAGAAGGAGTTTATGTTCTTCAGTGTTTCCAGTACAAACTAAAAAGCAGCAAAAGCCATCTAAAAAGAACTCCGTGTTCTCCGTGTCTCCGTTGTGAACTAAAAAAACGTTCCGAAATTGAGGAAATTTCGGAACGTTTAAATTTTTTAGGCATAAATAGCCGACAAAGGCAAAGTGATATTTAGTTCGGGTAATGGTACGGTGTCGTTTAAACCTACAAAAGTGGACGAGTGCCATTGGTTGTCTTGTTTGTAATATAGATTTATTACTGGCTTTTCGGGTTCTACAATTAAGTAATATTGCAGCGATTTTAGTTTTTGATAACGTAAAAACTTGTCTACTCTGTCGTAGTAGGCTGTTGAATTTGACAACACCTCTACAATTAATATGGGTTGTCGTTTTACATAATTGTCGTTTTTGTCAGTGTCGGAGCAAGTAATAAAAACGTCTGGATATGTATAATCTTTTAATTCGGATATTTCTAGTTTTACACTTTCCATAAATACATCGCAAGTTGTATTGGCAAGTGATTGCATAAAGCTAAACGCTAATTTTAGGCAAATTTTGTTGTGTCGGTCGGTGGTTCCGGGCATGTCAATTAATTTTCCGTTAATCCATTCGTGGCGTATGTTGCTTTGCTCTTCAAACAAAATATATTCGTTTAAAGTTCGTATACGTGTTTGTTTGGTTTGTTTGATGTATGTTGTCATAAATGCATGTATTTTGAGGCAAAGATACATAAAAACCACTACATTTTTGCAAAACAAGCGTATATTTGTGCCAAGTTGCTGCTTGTGTGTAAGTTTTGCAAAAACTAAGTACGCATTTATTGCGGTTGTGTTGGTTTTAATGTGGGTTTTAGACAAGCTGTTGTTTGTGGGTGATGCTGCGCATAAAATGTTATGGGGGTGCCCGCAACTGCGAAAAGTATGGAAAGCCAAACATCACCCCCAAAAAAGACATATTCCGCGTCAAGCGGGGCTGGCGCAAACCTTTGTGTAAAGGGCTAAAACTAACTAATGAGGTAATGTTTTTTAGTTTGGGCAATTTAAATAGCAGCCCATATTTGGGAGTGGCGTTTTATAATAAATAATTTATAATTAATAATCAGCAAAAATGCTTTCATTATTCGAATTACAGGCTTTGGTTGAGCAATTGGTGGCAGAGGCGGCAATACAATCGGAGCCGCAAGCCTTGTACGAGCCTGCAAATTATATATTGTCGTTGGGCGGCAAACGCGTACGCCCGCTGTTGTGCTTAATAGCCGCCGAGTTGGTTGGCGGTAGGGCTACCGATGCTTTTTCGGTGGCTAAATGTGTGGAGTATTTTCACAATTTTTCGTTGGTGCATGATGATATTATGGACAATGCCGCCCTTAGACGAGGCAAACAAACCATACACGAACGCTATGGGCTAAACACCGCCATTTTGAGTGGCGATGTGATGCTAGTGTGTGCCTACGAACAATTGACTGAAAATATAGATAAATATCTGCCTTATTTGTTTCAGGTGTTTAACCGCACCGCCCGCCAAGTGTGCGAAGGACAACAGTATGATATGTTGTTTGAAACGGCTAAGGAGGTAAGTATTAAAGAATATTTGCAGATGATTGAGCTAAAAACAGCCGTATTGTTGGGGGCATCGTTGCAGATGGGGGCTATTGTTGGGGGTGCAAATAAACGAAATAGGCAAATGTTGTACGAGTATGGGCGACATATTGGTATTGCTTTTCAGTTGCAAGACGATATTTTAGATACCTTTGGCGATGAAAAAACGTTTGGTAAAAAAATTGGGGGCGATATTTTGCAAAATAAAAAGACATTTTTGTTGATAAAAGCCCTTGAGTTAGCCGACCCAACAACCCAAACCAAACTGCATTTTTGGATTAATGAACCTAAGCCAGTTGAGCAAGAAAAAATTGCGGCTGTTACCCAAATTTACCAACAATTAGGTGTACTGCAATTGGCACAAGCCGAAATGCAACATCATTACAACTTGGCGACGCAATATTTAGATGATATTGCCGTTGCCGAACAACAAAAAACAAACCTACGGCTAATTACGCAACAACTAATGCACCGTGTGCAATAACCCTTTTTTTGATTTAACCTCTACTTTATATTAGGCATGAAAAACCTATCTAATATTATACTTGCTATTGTTGCTATTATTGTTGGGGTGTTTTGTATAGTATATTTACATACTATATTTACATACATATTAGTATCTAGTATTTTTTTCTTAATGGGTTATCCATTTGTTAACCTATTACGCAAAATACACATTGGGCGATTTAGATTGCCACGTGCTATTTGTGCTTTGTTGGTTATTATTTTATTTTATGGTATTGTGTTTGGGTTTGTTGCCTTGTTTTTACCCCTTATTTTGCAAGAGGTAAAAATGATTGCCTCTATTGACCTGCAAGCCCTTAATAATACTTTAGCCGAAAAACTGAAAAATTTAGATAACTTTTTCATAAAGTACAACTTAGTTGCTAATAAAAAACACATTAGCGATTACCTGCGCGACGAAATAACATCGGTTATTAATATGGATATTATATCTACTTTATTTGGTGGTATATTAGGCGCATTGGGCAATATTTTTGCGGCAACTTTTTCTATTACTTTCATTACTTTCTTTTTTTTAACCGACCATGCACTACTGTATCGCAATATTTTGTTGTTGATACCCACCCAATTTGCCGAAAAATTTGACCACATTGTTACAACAACACAACATTTAATTTCGCGTTATTTTATTGGTATACTTATTCAATTAACGTTAATTGGTTGTTTAGTAACCATTGGTATGTTGTTTTTGGGCATTAAATATGCCTTGTTGTTGGGCTTTTTTGCGGCTATCATCAACATTATTCCGTATATTGGACCCATAATAGGTACTGTTTTTGGCTTGTTTGTGGGCATTACCACCACCATAGAAACGCAAGGTTTGTATGCCGAAATTATTCCGCTTTTTATAAAAATGAACATCATTTATTGGGCAGTTCATTTGTTAGACAATGCCATTTTTCAGCCCGTTATTTTTTCGAACAGTATAAAAGCCCACCCATTAGAGGTTTTTATACTGATATGGGTAGCAGGCACTTTGGGCGGTGTGTTGGGTATGATATTAGCCATTCCGTGTTATACGGTTTTTAGGGTAATTATGAAAGAAATAATGCTAGAATTTGGCTGGATGAAACCGCCAACACCAACAATTATAGACCCATTGCCCGATAAGGTGTTTATTGACGATTAACATACTTTGTAATTTATAATAAACAATTTATATTAAGTATGAGTATTGTCTAATTAAGTGGAATGGGGCTTTGACGGTAATTTGTTATTATTTTGCTATTACCTACCACCATTTAAAAGTTTGTTACTTTTTTTCTTGACAAAAAAAGTAACCAAAAAAGTCAAGGCTGTATAGGAATTGGCTAAAATGTGCAACATTCCGCTAAAAGATATAAACTCGCACGCCAAACGCTTTGTTTGTCGGTTTTATTTCTCGGTTTGGTGTGGCGTGCTTCAAACAGTATATCTTTCTTAACGCTACATTTATGCCCCAATAAATTTCTTAACGCCAATTCCTATAATGCCGGTTCAGAAGAAATTAAGAGTAAAACTGGGTATAAAAATGCAAAACAGCTTGTTATTGGAATAAGTTGCGTAATATTAGTCAATAATTAATAATTAATAATTAACAATCAACTTAACTGTGTCTAAAAATAAAAAAAACACCCTTAACGACCTCGAAAGCCTGCGCATGGTATACTCTACCAACCCCGATGCCATGAAGCAAGACGAACCCGAAATAGAAACACCGCCCGCCAACAAACAAACCCTAAAAGTGCGTTTGGACAGAAAACAGCGCAAAGGCAAAACCGTTACGCTTGTAGAGGGTTTTGTGGGCAGCAACGAAGAGTTAGAAACCCTGACCAAAACCCTAAAAACTAAATGTGGTGTGGGCGGCTCGGCAAAGGACGGCGATATTATACTGCAAGGCGAGTTTAAAGAGAAAGTAGTAGAGCTGCTTAAACAACTGGGCTACGAAAAAACAAAGGCAATTTGAGTTGTAAATCTTAACTTGGTCGGAACCTGCACCCTAACCCTCAACAATTAAACCCCTACGGCATGTTGCAGGCAGGGCGTAGTAAAAATGCGGGGGGGTATAGGTTTGGCTACCAAGGGCAAGAGGCGGATAACAAAATAGGGGGTTTGGGGCAGCACACCACCGCCCAGTTTTGGGAGTATGATACGTGGGCTGTTAAAAGGTGGAATACTGACCCTAAACCTAACCCTGCTTGGAGTGATTATGCTGTTTTTGCTAATAATCCTATTTTGTATAGTGATGTATTGGGAGATACTATTTTAATCAATTTATATAATATAAATGATAAAAATCATAGTCTAGCTAACAATATAATTAAAAAACAAAAAAATGATGGCGTATTTATTATTGCAACTCATGGAGCTCCTTTCGGGGTTATAGATGGTAATGAAAAAGTTTTCACTGATCCAGAAAAGTTACAATCTGTAATTTATCAAGCCGACAGAGAACAAAATTTCAAAAAAAATGGTCGGTATAAATACAAGGGAAAATCATATGAAGAACAAGTAACTAATGGAGATAAAGTTCAAGTTATGTTATTCGCTTGTTATACTGCTTGTTATGACGATGGCGAAGGGAATGGCATTAATAGACAAGGAGAAGATACCAATTATAAGTATCCAATTGCAAGAAGATTTTCAGCATTTCTATCAACTTTTAATGTACAAAACACAGTTACTGCAGCAAATGGATATCTTGTTTCCGCAGTAAGAAATCCGTTTTTATATACGATAGGAGATTTGATAAGGTTGATAACCAAACTGGGCTATGGATAACATACGAAAATGGAATTCCTCAATTTAAACGAAACTTTGTATTTGAACAAGGAGTAACATTTGTAACACCACGTGTTCCTAGTAAATTAAGTAAACCTCAAGAAATTAAGGAAGAAGAAAAATCGAAATATTAACAAAAAACAGCCATGAATTTTATAAAAAAAACTACAAAATTTTCATTACTACTGTTTATTTCCATACTTTCGTACTATTCGCATGCCCAAAGTATCTTATCATTCTGCGACAAAGATGATATAGCTGGATTTTACTGCCCAGAATGGAGCTATGGCATAGAATTTCGAACCGATGGTAGGATGAAAATGTCAAGAAAAAATTTTAATGAAGAGGAGGTAATTTCTGGAAAATGGGAAAAACGCAACGATACCATTTTTGTTGAATTCGATACTACTCATTGCAGCGTAATCGCCACAAATTTTTGTGTAACTGGACTGTACTGTACTTCATTTGTCAGAGACGATGACATCATTCTTCATGTGTATTATAAATACTTAGATAGGCAACTTAATTATAGGGCATACATTAAAACAGCTTGTTTTTATGCTACAGACTCGCTTAAAATAGAGAGCAAATATACTTTATTTGGAAACATCTTCACCACAACTTACTATGAAAATGGCAAAGTTGATGAAATAAAAGAGTGTTTTAATGATAAAAAAAATGAAATACTAAAAAGTGGTATTTGTTTGAAATATGATACTATAGGTAGACTTGTTATTTACCAACAATGGGATAAGGGTAAAAAGATTTACGAAAAAAAGTTTAATTACACCACATTAGACACTATTAATTCAAATGAAATAAAAAAAAGAATTAATAAGCATGGAAGATTTATTGTAACTAGTACAAAAATGGCAAAAGTTGATGAAATAAAAGATTTTTACAATCGAGGCATGGTATTTATTTAAAGTATAATTCCAGAGGCATGCTTAGTATTTATCAGCAATGGCGTAAAGGCAAGATGATTCATAATGATATATTTGCTTATGGTTTTTAATTCTAAGTATTTTTGTTTTAAAATACAATAACTACCCTACTCCTAGCCACCCAAGCCCGCGGCAGCAAACAATACGAACTAACCGACCACCTAGGCAACATACGCACTGTTATACCCGACATTAAAGAGCCACCCCCCCGGCTCACCGAAAACCAAAACTTCCGCCTACCCACCCTAACCCTCAACAATTACTACCCCTACGGCATGTTGCAGGCAGGGCGTACTAAAAATGCGGGGGGGTATAGGTTTGGCTTCCAAGGGCAAGAGGCAGACAACAAAATTGGGGGCTTGGGGCAGCACACCACCGCCCAGTTTTGGGAGTATGATACGTGGGCAGTTAAAAGGTGGAACACCGACCCTAAACCTAACCCTGCTTGGAGTGATTATGCTGTGTTTGGAGGAAATCCTATTTTGTATAGTAATGTATTGGGACACGATTAACACTTAGTAAACCTAAAAAAATAAAAAATGAAAATAAATATTAATAAACAAAAAACAATTAAAATCATATTTACTAGTATCCTTTTATTATTGAGTATTATTTTACATGCCCAAAATTCAATTACTGGAATATACAGTAGTTGCTTTAATCAGATTGAATTCAATACTAATGGAACCTTTACTATTATAAATAGTTTTTATTCCAATGGAATACCTATCCATGGTAAATGGGAGCAAATAAACGATTCTATGTTTTTAGTCAAATGTGATACCATCATTAGATTAACTCCCCCTAATGATCATGTAAGCTTTGACAAAATGCGCTATACCTTACTTTTTTACAAAGAATGGTTGTTAAGGGAGGAACGTTATATTTTAGATGATTATCAAAATAATGGAATTAGTTTAAAAATAGCATGTTTTTATTCGGATAATAAACTTAAATGTGACAATACGTTGTTTCATGGGACAGATAATTTTAAAATAACCACAAATTATTTTCAAGATAGAAAAATTCATGAAATTATCAGTTATATCGGTTATCCTAATAGAATAAAGCATGGATTTTATTTGAGTTATAATACAGATGGCCGTCTTGAAAGATGCGAAATGTGGTATAAAGGAAAATTGAAGAAGCTATGGGAATTTATGACTGGAGATATTCTAAGCTATAATGCACAATCAGATGGTTACCCAATAGATAAAGTTAAAAAATGCTCAAAAAATTTCAATGTAATTACTAATTATTTTCCCGATGGAAGAATTTATGAGATAATTAGTTATGTAAAGGGAATAAAGGATGGCTTTTATTTACGCTATAATTTAAATGGGCGACTGGATAAATACGAAGTGTGGGACAAAGGAAAAATAAAAACAGATAGAATACTTTGGGGGTTATCTGGTATGTATTCAAAATAAATATCATTATTTAAACAAGTATAGTAACTTCAAAAGAGCTAAGTTTCCCCTATTTACCGCCACGGCAGCAAACAATACGAACTAACCGACCACCTAGCCCAAGTTTCCTTTGTGGTAGCCAACTTTATGAGGGCTTAGATTTTTCGACCTTACAAAAAAGCCCGCTGAACGCTGATTTTATAGATAAAGTTCATACGAATACTGGAACTATTTTAACCTCAAAACAAGCAGAAATGGTTAGGCAAAAAATAGCTTTTGATTTTCGCAAACCAGCTCCTGAATTAATAAAACCTCTTGAAACAAAAGAAGTAAAACCTTAATTAAATACCATGAAATATTTTTATTTGATTTTATTGTTACTTTCAATAGGATGTATTTGTTCTAAAGAAAACATAATGACAAAAAATGCTCTAACTGGTAAGTATTGGCTACTTAACGATACCATGACAATTTTTTTAAAAATAGATTCGTGTGCAGAAGTGTGTATTTACAAAAAAAATGCTTCTGAAATACGACATCTAATTACACGAGACTCTTGGGCTGATTTTGGGAGCGATTCTTTGCTCCAGATGTCTGACACATCGCGTTTTTTTATTAAAAAAGCAAGGTCTTTTCGTTTTGCCAAAAAAATACTTGACTATAATACTAGTTTAAATAAAAAAATAATAGATAAAGAAAATTGTGGAACCACAGTAGAGCTTGGTTTGCTTGATGGATTAAATTATCATTTAATCATACAAAATTCCCTTGGTATGTTTGGTAATTCGGATTATTCCCCACAATATTACCTAGATAAATGTAATAATTCTTATGAAAAGGAATTTCTTGAAATGGTAAATGAGTTTCACAAATTAATTGGTGCGCCTAAGATAAAACCCGTACCTGCTTATATATTTCCAAAATAGTTTACATGTATTTTTTAACAACCAAGGCACCTTCTACGACTACAAAACCGCGATTACGACCCTTGGAGCATTCGATTTAAAAGAATAGACCCTATTGCTGCTCAATATCCTATGTTGTCGACGTATCAGTTTGCCAGTAATAGACCTATTGATGGTATTGATATGGATGGGTTGGAGGCATTTTTTTTAAATAATGGTACTTTTGATCATTGGGGAAGTGATGAATCAGCAAAAGTTCCTGTAATAGTAGTTGCTAATGTAGGAAATACTGAAGGACAAACTTTGTCATTGAACGTGAACGACTTTATGAATAGAGTTCACTGGCAATTTGGTGAAACTGGCGGAACGTCCTTAAGAGGTTTAGCTCATGCTATAAACAATTCAAGTAAACAACTCGGTGAAACGGGAATGGTACAAAAAAATGACAACCAGAACTAGCGGTGGAGAGTCTATTACCGCAGAAACACAAATAGCCATCTATTTAGACCAAACAACTACTGATATTAGAGAAAAAGTCAATCCAGAATACATAACATTTAAACAATTATTTAGAACTAATTTAGATACTCTAATAACTAACCTTTCAATTGGTAGTGAACAAAAATTTTATAAAAAAGCTAGTGATTACAAATATTCTACACCAAAGCAACGAGAATCAGCTTTGAATAAATTTTGGGCAATTAAGGATACCCAAAAAATAATTGCCGCTACCATAAATGTATTATTGTTCGAATCTGATATACTGGAAGGTGCTGCTGATTGGGTAGGAGCCAGTTTGGGTAAAAAAGAAAATTATGATACTATACTAAACTACGTTGAAAAAGTATATCAACCTAATACTACTGTATTTGGTGAAGGTTTGGCACGTTCATCTGGATACAAGGCATTTACTTTTTTTTATAAACGAGATAATGAACATAAACCAATCAAGACAAATGTTAAAAATATTGAATAAATTATTGTATATTTTAATTTTATGTAATACATGGAGTTATGCACAAGACATAACACTATATCAATTCGGTGGAACAGGGTCGGGAGACTTATCTTACAAAGATAGCCTTATAAATAATAGTGTTTTTTCTCCTGATTTACTTCTTGCTAATAATCAACAAGTATCTATGGTATTTTCTTGCGATGATTCAATAAAAAAGTGTTATATTATTGTGAATAGCAAAAAACAAGAATTTAATATTGATAGCTCCATATGGAACTATGAATGTGTTAAATATTTTAACACAAAGGACACAATTTACGTATTTTATCTAAAACTAGCATCAGTGTACAAACCAATTCCATATCAAAAAATCGCAATAATTAAGGGGGGTAGTATTTTAAAATTACAAGATGATTATCCAGAATTTGGTATATTTTTTGGAGATTTTGACTTCAATAATACTATTGATATGGCTGTTTTTGATGGAGAATGGTGTATATCTATGTTTAATATCAAAAAAGATAAAATAAAAAAGGCTAAGTTTAAAATAATTTTAACTGGTAATGTCAATATTTCTGCTAAAATAGTGGATTTTAAAAGGAGTAGATGGAAAAACTTACGTAAAGCATACAATAAATAGTCATACAACCCTTAGTAATTTACCGCCCCGACCTCAAAGTTACCCCCACAGCTATTAGCCACCCAAGCCCGCGGCAGCAAACAATACGAACTAACCGACCACCTAGGCAACATACGCACCGTAGTACCCGACATTAAAGAGCCAGAACCCACCGATGTAGCCAATGCAGGCACATTGGGGTATAGGTTTGGTATAACAAGTGGCTATCTCAAAAAAAGCTTTTGAGATAGCCACCATTTTTGTGCATCAAAGTATAAAAAATGTCTAAACCAAACCACCATCAATTTGTTGTTTTCTTTTTGGCACTAAACTGCACTTCAAACACAGCCCCTGTTTGGTTATACGATTGCAAAGTACCTTTCATCTGTCGCACTAAGGTTTTAACCAATTGTATGCCCAGCGATTTGTGTAATAGTTTATCAAAATTATCGGGTAAGCCAATGCCGTTATCGCTCACTGTCAACTTAAATTCTTCGTTGTTTAGGCGCTCTAAGGCAATATGTACGGTTCCTTCGGTTTTATCCACAAAAGCGTATTTAAAAGCATTTGATACCAACTCGTTCACAATTAAGCCCAACGGAACCACTGTATCGGCATCAAAATAGGCATGGGTAATGTTTTTTTCGAGGGTAATGCCCGTATGTGGGCGATACGAGCGCATCAAACTGTCGGCAAGTTCGGCTAAATATTTATGTACATCAACATGTGCCAAACTCTCCGATTTGTATAAATATTCGTGCATCAATGCCATAGAGCGTATCCTCGACCTGCCCTCGTCAACCACTTTATGTATTTGTGGGTCGCTGATGCCTTCGGTTTGCCAATCGAGCAGGCTCGACACCAACTGCAAATTATTTTTTACCCGATGATGAATTTCCTTTAACAAAGTTTCTTTTTCGGCAACAGTTTGGCTTATTTGTGTGTTAGCTTGTTCTAGTTCGGCAACGGTTTGGCTAATTTGGGTATTGGCTAACTCTAACTGTTGGTTGCTGCGGCGTTTTATGTTAAACTGATTGAGCAAAACTACCGCTGCCACCAAAATACACAAAAACGCCGCCAACGATGCCACTGCTGTTAGTTGGCTTTGTTTGGTTTGCAGTGCTTTTATGTTATTATCTTTGGTTAGCAGTTCAATTTCTTTTTGCTTATCGGCAATTTCGTATTGCATTTGTAGCTCGGTTAGCGATTTGGCTTTGTCGGCTTTTAACAAACTATCTTTTATTGCCACATATTTTTCGCGATACTCATAAGCTCGCTTAAAATCGCCTTTATTGGCGTATATGTTTGCCATTTGGTCGTAGTTGTTGCGCAGCACATCGTAAAACTCTTTGCCTTTTTCTAGGCTTTTAAAATTGTACTCCAACGATTTTTGTGGCTCGTTGCGGGCGGCATACACTTGGCTAAGGCGTGCTAAGGCATTGGCTTCGTTGTATTTATCGCCCAATTGTTGCGACAATTTAAGGGCTTGTTGCAACTGAACCTCGGCTTGTTCGTATTTTTTTTGGGCATAATACAACTCGCCTAAACGCAACAAAATGGTATTTTGGCTCACCGAATCGCGCTGTTTTTGTGCCACGCCAAGCATCTGCACATACAAATCGGTGGCTTGTGTTAGCTCGCCTTTGCTAGCAAAATCATTGGCTTTCGACAGTTGCTGTTGCAAACTATCATCTGTTGGTGCTGCCATTTGGGAGCTAGTATTTTGCGCCACAAACGCAAAACTTAGGCAACAAAAAACAACTATTGTTGATAAAAATGAGGATATAGACATAACTAAAAGGTACAAATGCGAATGCGTGACAGTTATTCTTATAAACAATAAAAACTAACCGTCAATTTGTTTAATTTCATCATCTTTAACCAACAACCACAGCGCCGCCGATATTGCCAGCGATAGGGTACAGATGATAAAAATAACGTTTTTGTCGGCTGCATCGTTAATAATTTTGCCAAAAAAACCACTTACAATAATTTGTGGTATTACCACCGACAGGTTAAAAATACCCATAAACAAGCCCATTTTGTCGCTACTTACTTTTTCGGTAGCAATAGCAAAAGGTATGCTAACGGTGGCTGCCCAACCAATGCCCACCAATGCCATTAGCACATACAACATATTTGGGGTGTGTCCAAACAAGTAAATAGCTCCGTAGGCACCTGCCATTAGGGCAATACAAGCGGTATGTGTACGCACGCGTCCTAGTTGTTTGGTAATAGGCTCAAGCACTAGTTTGGGTAGTACAAATCCCACCACATTCATAATCAAAAAAGCCATCGAAATGGTTTTGCCCATTTCGTTGTTGTCGGTTAAGCCCATAGTGCTTTGTATAAAGGCAAACATAAACACAAACATAGTTTGCACACCTAACCACGTAAAACCATGTGCTACATAAATTTTCATCAACTCAGTGCGGTTTGTTTCTTTTACTTTGTTGGTGGTAACGGCTTGGGGTTTAAGCGTGCGCGGCTCGGTAATAAAAAAGGTAGGAATAATAGAGAACAACAATACCAATGCCACCCCAAAATAAATGAGGGCATAGTTGCCAAACCACACGCTAATGGCATACGCCAATACCCCAAATGCTCCCGATATAGTTTGCATCCAAGTATAGCCTTTGGTTCGGGCGTTGCCTTCGGGGGTAACATCGGCAATAACCGAGCGGGTTGGATTAAAACTTACATTGATTGCCAAATCGAGGGTTAACGCAACTGCCAAACCCACTACCATCATGTTGGCAATGCCCAAAGCACTAGCAATTTTGTCGAGATTGGGCAAACACAACAACATAAAGGCTGCCAATACACCGCCAATAATCATGTACGGACGACGACGACCGCCCCAAAACCACGTATTATCACTAACCGACCCAACCGCCAACTGCCCAATAATACCCGCCAACGGACCCGACAGCCAAACAAAACCTACTTCGTCAATTTTTAAACCGTATTGTGTGGTCAAAATCCAGCTTAATGCCGAAATTTGTACCGACAAGGCAAAACCCATGCCCGTAGCGGGTAGGCTTAACAAGGCATAAAACCAATTAGATAACTGTTTTTGTATTGCTAACATAAAACAAAACTTTTTTGAAGTGTGCGAAAATGTTTTTACGAAGCGTAAAAATAGGCTTTATTTGGCATTTTTTTATTTTTAGAGCCATTTTTTAATTTTGGCACTTAATTTACCGTATGCAAAAAACTTTTTGGGCGATGTATTTGCTCAAAATACGCTTTTTTAGTAAAATTTAATTATTTGGGCAACCCAAAGGGTTTGATAGTTTGACTATAATAGGATTTAAATGGTGAAAAACAAGTTAGTATTATAATAAAAGTCCCCACTAACTTTTCGGTTAGCAGGGATTTTTTGTGCTTTATTGATTATAAAGCGGTAAGGTGTCGTGTGGCGATAATTACTGACTAACCTTTCGCACTTCTTTCGCTTCGTGCAAACAAGGCTATGCTTGTTGCCATTAGCAGAACAATGCTAAAGAATAGTTTTTTCATAACAGAAAAAATGTTAAAAATAAGAGAATGAAATAAAAAAAACACTATGAAAGGTCTGATAGGAATATCAACGAAAGTAAAAAAAGGAATGAAATGAAACTAAAGAAGCGGAGTTTTCTGTTAATGAAATGGAATAGTTGGAATATATTAAGATAGTTGGAAGGGCTTTTTAGTGTGTAATTTAAAAATTTACGGAGGTGTTTAAGAACTATAGCTAAGACGTTGCAAAGTTACGGCTATTGTAATTAACAAATGGTGTACACTTTTTGGCAGTTGCTAAAGATTGATTGATAGGGGATTGTAATATGTTGAGCTAGTTTGCTTGTATAGTATGCTATGTTAGTAGCACTAAGAAGACGCTTTTTAAGTAGAGTTGTCACTAATAGGCACAAAAAAACGACTAGTTAGACTAGTCGTTTTTTTATTTAGCGCACAATTTGCGATTAATTATTTGGGATTAGTGGCTCCGCGCCGTATTTCTTTCAAAAATTCGGAGGCGAATATAAAATCGTTTAGGATTTGGTTATCGCTAGTCAAAATTTCTTTGTTTGTACCTTCCCATTCTTTGTTACCTTTGTGTAAAAATATAATTTTACCACCAACACCAATCACCGAGTTCATGTCGTGGGTGTTCATAATGGTGGTCATTTGGTACTCGGCGGTAATTTCTTTAATAAGTTGGTCTATGAGCAAAGATGTTTGTGGGTCGAGACCCGAGTTGGGTTCGTCGCAAAAAAGGTACCTGGGGTTTAACACAATAGACCTAGCTATACCTACGCGTTTCATCATACCGCCGCTTATTTCGCCCGGATATTTTTTGTTAGCACCTACTAAATTTACGCGCTCTAAGCAAAAGTTTACTCGGTTCATTTTTTCTTTAGCTGTCATGTTGGTAAACATATCAAGCGGAAAAAGCACGTTCTCTTCTACTGTCATCGAATCGAACAAAGCCGAACCTTGAAACAACATACCTATTTGGGTGCGAATTTGTTTTTTTTCTTTGATAGATATGCGCGTAAAATCTATTCCATTGTATAGAATAGAGCCAGTGTCGGGCTGAAACAAACCCACTAAACATTTCATAAATACGGTTTTGCCCGAGCCACTTGTGCCAATTACCATGTTGATAATGCCTGGGCTAAAAATGGTAGATATGCCTTTTAGTATTTGTTTATCGTCGAAAGATTTGGTGATATTTTGAACTTCTATCATTGTATTGATGTATTAATATTTGAAAAAATTTCCTTTGGGTTGATTTTACAATTGTATTTATATGTATGACTGTGCAGTTGTTTGCTTAATTGACATTTAATTACTATGTATTATGTAAGCAATAAAGTTATAATGTAATCAAAAAGTATAATTAAGATACTGCTAAATACTACAGCACGTGTACTTGCTTTACCAATATCTATAGCGCCGCCTTCTACAAAATACCCTTGGTAACACGACACCGAAGTGATAAGAAAAGCAAATACAACAGATTTTACTTGCATAATAAATACGTTATAAGGTTTAAACATATAGCTTAATCCTTTTTCGTACATTGCCGGCGATATGCCGTAGTTTGTGGCAGCTAAGTATCCGCCCCAGATACCCAAAAAGGCAGCAATTAAAATAAGTGGCGGCACAATAAGCAGGCTGGCTATTATTTTGGGCGATAGTAAATAATTGCGACTATTAATACCCATAATTTCGAGGGCATCTATTTGTTCGGTGATGCGCATAGAGCCTAACTCGCCAGATATATTAGAGCCTACCTTACCCGCCAACAACAAACCCGATATAGTAGGAGCTAACTCGATGATAACCGAGTCGCGGATAATAAAGCCTAAAATATAGGGAGGCAAAAACGATGCTTCGAGCTGATAGGCAAACTGAATGGCTGTTACGGCACCCACAAAAAACGAAATGATACCTATAATAATCAACGAACCCACACCAATGCTGTTCATCTGCCTAAAAACCTCTAAAAGATACATCCGCCAATTGTCGGGGCGGGCGGTCATGTCGCGCAACATGAACATATATCTACCTAAATGATTTAAAAAATTCATTTTATTATATTTGTGAGTGATAAGCTGGCAGGCTTAATATTTTTTATGTTTTATTTAATAAGGTATCATCCAACAAATTTAGCTCAAAAAGATTTGGGCAATGACGTAATCGGATACCAAAATAAGGATATCGGCAAGTACTACTGCACGCGTGCTTGCCTGACCAATTTGCACAGCACCCCCTTTTACATGATACCCCTGATAACAAGCAATAGAGGATAGTATAAAAGCAAAAACAACGCCTTTAATAAGCATTAGGTTAATGTTTATGGGCATAAAAAAGGCATGTAGCCCCCGCTCGTAGTCCGAAAAAGTACCATAACCGCCCAACAAAACGGCTAGCAAACCACCCAATATGCCCACTAATGCAGCTACTACCACCAACGACGGGACGCTTAACAAGGTAGCTAATATTTTAGTGCCTACTAAATAACCGGGTGTATTTATGCCCATAATCTCGAGGGCATCTATTTGCTCGCTTGTGCGCATATTGCCTAATTCGCTTGCCATGTTCGAGCCTACTTTGCCCGCCAACATTAAACACGACATGGTCGGAGCCATCTCAATAATCATAGTGTCGCGCACAATATAACCAATATAATACAACGGAACCGCAAAATCTTTTATTTGATAAGCAAACTGAAGGGCTGTTACAGCACCTATAAACACAGATACTACGGCAATTATCGGTATAGATTCTATGCCAATAACGGTCATTTGACGCATTAATTCGCGCCAATACATAATCATTTTTTCGGGACGATGAAAAATCTGCACTAATAATAGGATATATCTGCCAAAATGTGCGAAAAATTGCATGTTTTAGGTAAAATAGTGAAATGGTGAAAAAAATGAAGTGGCGATGTTGTAATTTTGCAATCTGGTAAGTACATAGCCTTTGTATGTATTTTCCCGCAAAGATAGCTTATTTAGCTTATTTACAACAACTTTCTTTTTTTTATGAAAAAAAATGCTGGTAAAAAACTACGCACTCGAGCTTTGCGGTGGCAACGCAAGCACCTATCGCCCAATAATTTTTTGTTGGTGTTGGGTGTAGTGGTAGCTTTTTTGTCGGGTTTGGTAGATGTATTGGTACGCACCGCTGCCCATAAAGTAGTGGCTTATTTAAGCAACGATTTTGTGCCAAACGTTACTCCCTACTTATTTTTTACCTTGCCATTTATGGGTATTATTATCACTGGTTTTTTGGTGCGATACCTTAACAAAGGTTATTTAAGCAAAGGTATACCCAGCGTAATGTATAGTGTTTTTAAAAATGGTAGTCGTATGCAAAAACGCCAAATGTACTTGCAACCTTTAACGGCATTTACTACGGTGGGTTTTGGTGGTTCGGCAGGTTTCGAGGGACCAATGGTGGCTATGGGCGCATCGTTGGCAGCCAATTTAGGTTTGTGGTGGGGTTTAACCCAAAAACACCGCACCATATTAATAGCTTGTGCAGCGGCTGCTGTTACATCGGCTAATTTTAAAGCCCCCATTACGGGTGTTATTTTTGCCGTCGAGGTGTTGCACATCGAGTTGCGGGTAGCCACCATCATACCCGTATTGTTTGCCTCTATTACGGGTGTGATAGTAAATAAATGGTTGTTTGGCGAAGAAATATTGTTTAATTTTACCCTAACCGACCAATTCCTTATCCAACAATTACCTTATTATTTATTGCTAGGTGTGATAACCGGTTTGGTATCGGTGCATTTTGGTAAGGCAAATTTGCGCCTCGAGGTGTGGTTTAAAAGCATGACTAGCCGCTTGAACCGAGCGTTAATCGGTGGTGGATTGTTGGGGCTGTCTATCTTTTTGTTTCCGCCTTTGTTTGGCGAGGGTTATTATGTAATAAAATTATTGATGGAGGGTAAATCTGCCGAAACGATGCAAAACACCCTGTATGCGGCATATAGTTTTAACGAGGTGGCTTTGCTGGTATTTTTGTCGGGTTCGGTGTTGCTTAAAACATTTGCCTGTAGCTTTACGTCGGGCGGCGGCGGTAATGGGGGGCTATGGGCAGCTTTTTTATTTACTGGCTCGCTAACGGGCTATGTTTTTGCCCATGCCCTAAATCTTTTGCCTTGGCAGTTGTGCCTGCCCGAGCCTGCTTTTATGTTGGCAGGTATGGCGGGTTTGGCAAGCGGCGTATTACATGCCCCTTTAACGGCTATCTTTTTGGCAGCCGAAATATCCAACGGCTACGACCTACTTATCCCGTTTATGTTGGTGTCGGGCTTGTCGTATTCTATCACCAAACATTTTATGCCCTATTCGGTTTTTCAGAGTGCCTTAGTAAAAAAAGGACATTGGATTGCCAACGACAAAGATAAACAATTATTGGTGTATTTAGCATGGACAAAACTAATCGAAAAAAACGTACCTACTTTAACAATTACCAATACTTTGGGCGACATTGTTGCGTTAATAAAAGAAAACAACGCCAACCAATTTGCAGTAATAAACAACAACAACGAACTAATAGGTTTGGTATCCTTAGATGATGTACGACCTTTTTTGTTCGAAACCGAACAATTTAACAACCGTTTGGTCAACGATATTATGCACCCTAATACCGAAGTGTTGCACCTCGAAACAGACTCTGCCGAGCAGGTTATGCAACAATTTGACCGCACAGGAGCATGGTACTTGCCCGTTGTGTCGCACGAAGAAGGCTATTTTGTGGGTTTTTTATCTAAAGTAGCCATTTTTGCAGCCTATCGCCAAAAATTAATAGAAATGAACAACGATTAGGCGTATATTTGACCCGCCTTTGTAGGCAAGTTACGATAATACTGATTATCATCCCTCAAAAACAAATAAAATACACACAGATACTTGTATGCAAATGAAAACAACGAAATCACTATCTTTATTTATCTATTTTTTACTTATACTATTTGCTTCGTGTGGCGATGCAACAAAAGATACTAAAAAACCCACTCTTAAGGTTTTTGAGGGTAATTGGCTCAATCAAAAATATTTCGATTCGATAGCCGCCGATACCGTACAAGGTTTGCCCTACCACATTGGATACTCGGAGCTTATTTTTCTGCCCAAAGCCGATTCGGTGATGCTGTGCAATTATCAGTCGGGGCGCACCTACGAAAAACTAACACTTAAGGGGCGCGATACCCTACGCGTTACTCATTTTCCACGCTCGTTGATACTCAACGAAAAAACACAAACCATTGCTTTTGATGGCGATGTGTACCGCAAAGCACCCAAAGATATGTTAATAAAAGGCGATGATAGAATTTATACCGCATTTGCTCGCCAATTGTATTGCTCGTTAGCCAAACACCCCTACAAAGTAGTAGGTGGGGCTAATGCCAAAGATAAAGGCAATACCGTTACTTTTTCGTGCGATGGCAAACTATCGGGCATAAAAGATTTTACCGAGTTTGACCTATACACCAACGGCGAAAAAGATGTAGTAGACAATGCCTACACCCTTATATGTCGCAAAGGTAGCACCGAAAAAATGTATGGCTTAACATTTATACCCGGCGGCTTAGAACTATACGAAGTTAGGCTAGTAAAGCCAGTAGGAAGCAGTGCCGAGATTTCAAAAACAAAAACAAAACCATTTTTTGAGAAAAGTTATGTGTACTTGAAATTAAAAAAATAAGTATGTATATCTGCTTGAATTAATCTACTCATCCAACGCAGCCAAGGTGTAACAACTTTGGCTGCGTTTTGTTAACCTATAATCAGCCTCAATTTTTATTAGTGCTAAAACTTTGCCAACTTTGAAACTTTACAACACACCCATCAACACTCAACACATTGGTTTTGCTATTTTTGTTGTTTTTTTGTTAATTTATTATTTTGCTGCCTTCGACGGGTATTATGGCTACGACGACCTAACCTATGCCCGCTATGCTGCACAGGTAGCCAATGGCACCTTTGCGTCTTCTGCCGACCATTTTTCGTTTCGGTGGGGCATTATTTACCCAACGGGTTGGCTGTATAAGTGCTTTGGCATTGGCGATTACAGCACCTGTTTGTCTACCTTATTATACACCTTGTTATCGTTGATAGGGGTGTATGCCGCCGCCAAACATCTAGGGCAATGGGTAGCAGTAGCAGCTATGGCTTTGTTTAGTTTAGATTATTACACCCTCTATTTTTCGCACAAACTATTTGCCGATGTAGCCGTTACAACTTTTGGCTTTTTTGCTTTGTATTTTGCTGCCATAGCCAAATACCAAAATAATAGTTGGTTAAAAAATGCCATTTTGGGCGCAGCAACTGCAGTTTGTTTATGGGCTGGGTTTGTGTCTAAAGAAACCATTTATTTTGTGGTTCCGTTTTTAGTGTATGTTTTTGGTATAGCTGTTTGGCAAAAAAAAGACCGCGTTTTTTGGTCATCGGCAATAACAACAGCTTTGCTTTTGGCAATATTATATGCCGCTTACATGCAACTTTATTTTGGCGATGTAGCCTATCGGTTTAAAGCCATTGAAGCAAGCAGCGGTTCGGTGGGGTCGTGTAGTTATCATTTATTGCCTATATCGCACCTTATAAACCGCCTAACTATTGGCTTAATGCAACTTTGGGTTGCTACAGGTATGGTAGTGGCAATGTTGTTTGCACCCCTATCGTTGGGCAAAAATTGGCGCCAAACCTACCAACTAAAAACCCCCGAAGCCTACTATCAAATGGCGTTTGGGGTGTTGTTTTTATCATTCTACTATCTATCTATATCGCTAAAACATTACATACCTATGTGCTTAGATGGCAGGCATTATTTAATGCTTATACCCTTTGCTGCCGTTGCCTCGGGTAGGGGCTTAATTAAATTTTGCAAAACAGCATACGGTTGGCAATATGTAGTAACGGCATTGTTGGGCATTAGTATTTGGGCTTACTTAACCCACATTGGAGCCATGCTGTATTTGTATGTTTTGTTGTTAGGTTGGGCAGTTTTTCGGGCAATGATACATTTAGTAACTAAAAAATCGTTGACTACTGAAAGTAAAGTTAATACAAATGCCCATCTAAACGAAAAAATAGTTGATAATTGGGAGCAAAAATCCTCAAATTCACCAATAAACGATACAATACTTAATAAAATACCTATCCTAAACGAAAATTTAGTTAAAGATGAGGAATATGAAACGAAAAATTGGTTGTTAAACGAAAATATAGTTAAAGTGGCTTTTTTAGGTGGATTTATAGCTATTTTGTTGCTACACCCGCTGTATGTATTTATGCGCCCTGCTTATAATGGGCAGCACGATGCCAAAAAATTGGTAGAACAACACCTATCAAAGGCTACCCCAAATGCCCGAGCCATAGTAATAACCGATGGCATACAACAAAATGTAAGTGAGTTGTACGTAGGTTTCGATACCACCAAAATACGTTTTATAGAGTATAGGCAAGCGCCAAATTTTACATTGCATAATACCGATAGTTTATACCTGCTTATCAATCGGTTTAGCAACAATATGGCTATTGATAACAGTGGTGCTGTTTTGCCCGATTATGCTTTTCATCAATCCGAACAAGTTAATTTGGTGGGCAAAATAGGTATTGCACAATTGTACCGCATCAATAAAAGCTATTGGCAACAACAAAACCTAATAATTAAGCAAAAAATTGAATCTATCCCAAAACAAAAACAACTAATTGATGGGGTATTTTATTAGATTTTTAATTGAGTTTATGCACTAATCAAACCTAAACAAAACACGAGTTTTGCTGCGATGTAAAACAATGCAAAAGTAGGTATTTTTCTTGAAAAATACAATAAGGAATGAGTAAAAGATAAGTGAGCATTAGTTTGCATATCATAGAACGAGGATTTTCTTTTATCTGCGGTAAATTCTCGTTGCTTTGTCTCCCCATTATCTGCGTTTTATGCGCAAAACAAACCAAGTTAAACACTATATGTTGCTAAACACGTGTTTGCAAGTTTGAAATCAATTTGTTTTCTACGAAGCCGAAAATTAGGCTAAAAAAAAACGCCCTACCGTGATTGGTAGGGCGTTTTTGTGTTGTTGGGTATTTAGAAGGGGTAGTAACGGTTTGCAGCTTGGCGAAGTGGCGGATTTTGAAGCACTTACTTTCAATTTAGCACTAATGTCATTTGAAAACCAAATGTTCAATTTAGCACTGAACCCGCCATTTTGCCAAACTGCTGTTAGCAGAAGTTTTACTCTTTCCAATCACTCGTTTCTCCTTTTATTTTATAAAGTCCTTCCATATATGGTTTAGGAATCTGTAACAATCTGCTTTCTATTTGTTTCCATTGCTCTTCATCATAACTTTTAATAGCTCTTTCTATTTCCGCAATATTATCTGTTGCATAGATTATAGGAATTGGTTCAAAATCAATCCAATGTTTTAAACTATCGTCAACGGAAGCAGAGTACAGAGCAACTGTTCCAATTTTATCCCCGACTTTCCCCTTCCCTTTGTACTTAATAATTTTAATTACTGGGTAATCTCCAAATCCTTTTGTTAAATCAGTTGTCACTGCTACGAGCATAGGATTATTTGAAACTATAATCCCTCCATTTGAATCTCCATATCTAAAATGTTCATTTTTTCTTCTCCAATAAAAAAGATTTATTGCAATAACTAACAGTATAATGATAAAAAACCATAACGATATACTCACTGTAAGCCAAATTGACAATACAAAACAAACAGTTAGTATTAAAGTCGTTGATAGATTATATTTAATCCATACAAATGGTTTTAGATTTACATTTCCTGGATTTGTAGCAAACGTATTGCTATCCACAGTGTATATGTTTTCGTTTTTCATAATTCTTAAAAATTTCTGCTAACTCGTTAATAGACGCACCTTTGCGCTTTTGCGAGGTATTGTTAAAAGATATGATTAACTATTTTGTTATTATTGATAATCAATACTTTATGGAAAACTTTTTTTTACAAGTCAAAACAATACAAAATACGCACCTTTTTATTCGGTTTTTTTATCTAATAAAATGACTTCATCACCCACAATTTCGGTTACCTAATGCTTATTGCCTTGCTTGTTGTTGTAGCTGCGGGTTTTGTTTTTGCTTGTTTGTATTATTTCATTGCGTCTACTGCACAGCCGTATAGACCAACTCAAAGACAAGACCCCCGACCTGGAGGAACTGCACCACGACGGCGGTATGGGCAGCACTGCCAATGACATCAAGCTGGAGCAACAGGGAATTACCCCGGTTCAAACCGCCATTAAAGGAACGACTGCCAAAGCGCCCATGACCATTAGCTGCCAGCCTTCTGCCCATACTGATACCGAAACTACAAGCAGCTATACCGTACAATGTGCCAACGAGCAGCACCCCGCAGTAATTGCCGACAAACCCTCCAAAAACCATCGGGCAGTATTTGACCTTAGCATCTGTGCCAAATGCCCGTTTTACGAGCTATGTCCCACCCGGTCTTCCCGAAAACACACCAAAGGCATTGCCGTTTACCGCTTTACACCCGAAGACTATCTGCGTCAGCAGCGACACCGCAACATTGCAACGCTGCCACCAGAACGCCAAAAACTGCGCCCCAATGTAGAAGCCACCATAGCACAAATGAGAAAGGGTGAGAAGCGGACAGGAAAATTACCCGTCAGAGGCTTGCTAAACACCAGCCTCTATGGCATTGCCATGTCCATTATGATCAATTTTGGGCGAATTTTCAGGTATCAAGGGGTTAAAAGTGCCAAAAATAGTCTTTTTCGTTTATTTCTACCCTCAAATTTCAGGGAGTTGCTCACAGAGCTTTTCTTGCAATATACTTTAAGCATTTTTAATTGCAATATACCAATATCTTTTCTCCCTAATCAACCCAAATTGCAACGGGTTTTTTAAGTGAACTCAAAGTTAATAAAAATGAGTTTTTGATACATTATTTCTTGCTACGCCAAAGCTCTTTCGTGCCTGTCGCATCTACTATCCTGAGCGTATAGCTTGTCCAGTCTATTTGTAGGAAAGCCCCAGCACCTGTAGTATTCGAACTCCAAACTATTTTTTTGCCATCATGAACGGCAAAAATCCCTGTCTTTGCGTCCATAATAGCGGTATTAGCCAAAAATGTATTTGAAGCCCACATAGGTTTTTTGTTTTTGTCATACAACACTACATTGCCATCTTTTTGAAACACAAAAGAACCGTTTTCATTACTGAGAGACACGTTTTTCGCCAATGCTTGCCCTGATGCAAGTAATGTAACCCAAACAGCAGGTTTAGCCGTAACCGTAGCCAAGACCGTAACGGGCCATCGAGAATATGTGTCTCCAAATCCCCTATCCAATTCAGAATAATGGTCATATTCAAGAGGACCAAGAGGAACCAATTGTATTAGTTGTCCTTGAGCCTGAGCCGTTTGATAAAAACAAACGAAAGCCAATAAGCAGATAAAGAGTAGTTTTTTCATTTTTTTGAGGAGTTTGGGGGGATTAATGATTTTCTTTTACGCTGTTGAAAATGTAGTAGAGGTCGGTAGCGTTTGCCTCTATTTCCGCGTCTGTTCCTATAGCAAGGAATGCGACAATGATATGCTCATCTGTATGCGTTTCGATGAAGTCAATGATGAAGCGTGAAGGTTGCCCACCTTCAGTAGTCGAGTCGCCTGTGCCGCCTGAAGAATATACTTTCAAGCCATTGCCTTCAAAAGTAACTTCAGCATTGGAAAGTTTTACATTGTCCATGTACTTATCCAAATCCTTTTGCATACTTTTCACTGCGTCATCAATGCTATGGTCGTCAGTAACATAGGCAAAGAATTGCACTTTTCCATCAGGCGAGGTCGCATGAATGCCAAAATGTTCTTGCATTTCAATTTTCCACTTGTCCGTAAAATTGAGTTGCAGGTTTGCCATTTCTAATGGCACCCATTTGGGTTGAGCTTCTGTTTGGGCGTACAAGTTGCCACTTCCCACCCAAAGGCAGGCAAGCAACATGAGCGTGGAGAGGAATTGTTGTTTTTTCATAAAAAGCAGATAAGGAATGAGTAAATTTTAACTTGGACAGTTTTTGGGTTTTATAAGGTAGTTCCATTTGGGCAGTTTATCATCAAACAGGATATGTTGCTTGATATTATCTTTGAAATCTTGTGTTACTGTTCTGCCTGTTAGGTATGTTTTTTCATTGATAATAGTTTTAACTTTTAATCCTGTTTTAGTGGTAGTGGTGTCCGTAATTTGTTTTACAAAAGGCAAATCTGTTAAAGAAACGCCCTACCGTGATTGTTAGGGCGTTTTTTGTGTTGTTGGGTATTTAGAAGGGGTAGTAACGTTTTGGGTATTGGCGATGAACTGTGTTAAAAACAAGGGGAACCTTTCGACAGAACTCCCGTCGCACATACCATAAATTTTCGACTTTGGCGAAAATTGAAAACCACCAGTAACTGCAGCCACGAGCAGTAGTGTGTAACCATTGTAGTAGAGATATTCATGTAGTATCTTAGCTATGCAGAGGCGCAATAGTGGAGCGGTGGTTCAGCCTTGCTTTAGCATTGCTCAAAGCTGTTTTAGCTGCTTTTCGACACCATCACAAAGCAGCGACGAGCCAAGCCTTGCTTTAACGATTGATAACAGAAAACAAAATAATGTGTGGATAGGGGTTTTTATCTTTCACACTATTTACCTTAAACCCGCCCCTGCCCCTCCCAAGAAGGGAATTTGTTTACCCTTTACAATTTACCCTTTACAATTTATAATTTATAATTTACAATTTGTTTTGTGACGTGTGTATAAAAAAGCGTCTTAATTTGGTGTTTTACACCTTAAAATAGTACCATGAAATACCTTTTTGTTTTGTTTTATCTTGTTGTTTGTTGCCAAGTAGCTGTTGTGGCGCAAAGTGGCAATGTTGTTAAAAAGCAGCAGTTTAACCAAGTGCTCGATGCACAAGGCAACATTATATCTACCCAAAAACCTTTATTTGCTTTTACGGGGGGCAGCAGTTTTGATTTTGGCGAGGTTAAAGCCGCCGAAAAAATCTACCACGATTTTGAATTTACCAATATTGGCTTTGAGCCGTTAATTATCAACAAAGTAAGCAGCAGTTGTTACTGTATTACCTCCGATTGGGATAAAACACCCGTATTGCCCGGACAAAAAGGCAAAATACGGGTTTGGTTTGATACACGTGTGCGAAAAGGTAGTTTCAGAAACGGCGTAACCATCTACTCAAATGCTTATAGCTACCCCGAAGAAACACTTTTAGTAAGTGGCTTTATTGTAGATTAACTGATTTACGCAGGGGGACATAATTAAGTGGCTTGGGGCTTTGTTGCTGCTTTATTGTTGTTTTATCACTGCTTACCACCCATTAAAGTTTGTTACTTTTTTTTGACAAAAAAGTAATCCCAAAAGTCAAGGCTGTATGAAACTGGGCATAAAAATGCAAAACACCTTGTTATTGGAATAGGTTGCGTAACATAAGTAAATTTACTGTATTTCGGGGGGACTATGCTCAACATTGGCAAGTTGTTATTGCCTTAAATTAGCATCTTTTAGGTTAGCAATTAAGTATTTTTGTGGCAGCTAACGCACAAAGATAGCACAGAATTGCCCAAATTACAAAAAAAGTTTAATCATAATTACACAAAAACAACAAATATCCCACAAGCATGCATAGATTTAGTTTTGAAAACTGCTGCATTTGTTTGTGGGATATTTAAGTGCCTAAACTAACTGTTACTCAATGTGTTATCGAAAATGCTAATTACAATGCTGGTTGCTGTTGTGTTACACAGTGTATCATGCCGCCATATTTATATAGGTTGCGTACATCAATGCCTACTACGGTTTTGGTGGGGTATAGGGTTTGTAAAATACTACGGGCAACTTCGTCGTTGGGGTCGTTATAAAAAACCCCAAGTGGTGGTTACATTGTTTTGGGTAAGGGGTAGGTACACGAAGTTGTAGGGTGTGCCATCGGTTTTTGTGGCGGCATAAAGTTTGGTTATGTCGGCTTGGGGTACTTCCCAATACAGCAAATCGGTGTTGTTCATGGTTACTATGGTGTTGGGGTTGGCAAATCGGGCAAATCCGTCGATGTGCATATCGGTAATTTCTAAGCCAGCTACGCCATTTAACCAAATAAACTTGGTTACACCCAAATTGGTGGTTAAAATGGCTTCGGCTTGTGCTTTGGTCATGCCGGGGTTTCGGTTGCTGTTTAAAATAGAGCTTTTACATGCCATAAACACGCCATTGCCGTCAATTTCGTAGGCTCCGCCTTCAATTTTCATTGCCGAGTTAAGGTTTACCACCGACATACCAATGGCATTGCCCACCGATGCAGGTATTACATTGCATTTGGCATAAGGTGTTTTGTTGCCCCAGCCATTAAAACCCCAATCTTCGATGCGGAGTTGCCCGCTGTTGTTTCGGACAAAGATAGGACCATTGTCGCGCACCCAAACGTCGTTGGTCTGAAAAAGTTTGAAATTTACGTTGGTCAGCGGCACGCCAGCAGCCGTTAGTACGTTGGTAATGCGTGTTCTTTCGGCGCTGTTATAAGCAATAATATGTACGTTTTCGCTTTGTACCAATTGTCGGGTCATTTCAATCCATGTTGGCTCTATGCGGTTGCGGTAAGTGGCTCCATATTGGTACTGATGGGGCCACTGCAACCAAGTACCTTCGTGTGTTTGGGTTTCGTCGGGCATGGTGTAGGTTATTGCCATAGCACTTAGCTTCTGGTCGGTGGCATTATCGGTTTCTATCAAGGGGTTTTCGTCTTTGCTACAAGACACAACAAAAACAAAAGAGAAACAAACTAAGGGCAGAAATTTTGGAAAACATAATGGTTGAAAATTTAGGTGATAAACAAAACAACAAAACAACTTGCTTTATTGCTGATGCAAAGATGCAGCTATTTTTAACACCTACCAAATGTTTTCTACCAACGGTCGGAAAATAGGAACGAAACGCTTTTAAGCCACCCCAAAGCCATTCGTTCCGCAAAAAGTGCCATTGGTGGAAATAGCTACGCCACTAAAATAAAAAAGCAGGATAATAGTTGGCATTGCGCTATCTTTGTGGCTATTATCTATCAGCTAACATTTACTTATGGCTTTATCATCGGCAAAAAAGCTGCTTTTTTTGAACATGCAGCATTTGGGTGTTTATGTATTTTTTTATTTTCGATTATTATCTTACCGACAATAAATGGATACAAGCCATTGGAAATACCTTTTTGGAGGTTGCCACCTATGCTGCCATTGTTTATTTAAATTTACACTTGCTGATACCTTTGTTATTGCAAAAAAAGAAAATTGTGTGGTATATACTAAGTGTGTTGCTAACCATAGTGGCGTATGTTTTGGTGATGCAGCAAAGTGGTTTGGAGCAGGTGTTTTACGAACATACAGCTTGGCGAAATATTTTTTCGATGGTACTCAATACGTCTTTATTTTTGCTTATATCGTTGCTTTATTGGTATGTTAAACAAGGGCAGTTAGCCCGCGAGCAGCATTTTGTTTTGCAAAAAGAAAAACTAGAAATTGAAATAAATTTTTTGCGAGCGCAAATAAATCCACATTTTATTTTTAACACCCTTAACAACATCTATACGCTTGCGCTTCAAAAGCACGACAACACCGCCCCCATGGTGGCTAAACTATCTACCTTGCTGCGCTATGTTTTGTACGATGGCGGACAGGGAACTATTTTGTTGAAAAAAGAAATAGATACGCTAAAACAGTACATCGAACTGCATTTGTTGCGAAAACCCCGCTCGCAAAATGTTGATTTTTATATCGAAGGCAACCCCAATGGTTGGGAAATTACGCCCATGTTACTCATCAATTTTGTAGAAAATGCCTTTAAACACAGCAACTTAGACCAAGACGAAAACGCCTGGATAAAAATACACAGCGAAATTAACGATAAGGGAAAACTGCTTTTTTCGACCCAAAACAATGCCCAACCAACAATGCCTGCTAACGAATATGGTGGCATTGGTCTGCAAAATGTGCGCCGACAAATAGCCTTAAACTATCCGCAAAATTACTCGCTAACAGTTGATAATAACGATGGCATATTTACCGTAGAATTAACCTTGCAACTAACCAAAAAATGAAAAATACACCTGTATTGTGGTAGATGATGAAACCCTTGCTCGTGAGTTACTCATGGCTCATATTGCTAAAATGCCACATTTAGCCATTGTTGCTACCTGCGCTAATGCCATAGAAGCAAAGTTAGCCCTCGAAAAACACCAACCCGACATACTTTTTTTAGACATACAAATGCCCCACCTTACGGGCATAGACCTGCTGCGAATGTTGAAAAAAAGCCCCGCTACTATCCTCACCACTGCCTACTCCGAGTATGCCCTAGAAGGGTACGAACTTGATGTAATCGATTATTTGCTTAAACCCATTGAGTTTGAGCGTTTTTTTAAAGCCGTATCAAAAGCCATTGAATGGCTCGACAGAGGATACGACCTAACAACCCATAGCATAACTACACCTGCCGAGCCACAAAACAATTACTTTTTTGTGAAATCGGATTATAAAATGGTAAAAGTGGTATTTAGCGAAATTTTGTTTATAGAAGCACTCCAAAAATATGTGCGTATTTATACAACAACTACGCGCATCATAACGCTAATGTCTATGAGCCAGTTAGAGGAAACCTTGCCCACAGGTCAGTTTGTGCGCATACATAGGTCGTATATTGTTAATTTGGATAAAATTGATAGCATAGAAGGCAATATAGTACACATTGCCAAACACGAACTGCCTATTAGCAAAGGACAACGAGACGCTTTTTTAGAATGGATAAAAAAGAAAGGCTGGGGGAGTTGATAAAAACGGTTTGCAAATAAATCCTGTTTTTGTGCAGCAAAATTAACCAAATAAGGTGCTATTTTTAGCCCAAAAACAATTGACCGAAAAAAAAATTACAAAAATTTGCTCCAAAAGCTTGCTTAAACTAAAAACACACCTTATATTTGCGAGCAATAAAAGACACTTGTTATTTTTTGATAGTAGGTGTGGGTAATTACACAAAGTGTAGAAAATAAAATTTAATAAACCCCAAAAAAAAACTTGCCTATAAATTTGCTTTTGTACAGAAAATAGCTGTATATTTGCGCTTAAATTGAATAAGGTGGCTGTTTTGCTACGCACCTGCACGAAGCGGGTACAGACATACGAATTATTCAGGAGCTTTTGGGGCATACGAGTTCCAAAACAACCGAACGTTATACGCATGTGAGTAACCGTACTATTCAGCGGGTTAAAAGTCCGTTGGATAATCTTTAAACAACACAAAATTTCTAATTTAACTAAAAAATGCGAACTAAAGTTCGTGTAAATATAGTTGGCAGCAATAAACAAACCCAAGCAAGTGCGCAATTGTTTGGAGCAGTTAAAAAAACTGTCGGCGGGAGTTTCATCAGGATCGGACCGCTTTTAATGTACGAACTTGGCACAAAAAGCCGAAGCTGGATACGAGAGTAGGCAAGTTTTAACTATTTTTCAACATGAAAAAGTTATTATTCCTGTTTTTTTTTTTGAACATAAGCAATATCTTTGCACAAATTCAAAAACACGAAATCCAATTAGAGGACGAAAAAGGGCAACCTTCTTTCATCCAATTTGCAGAAACCAAAGTTAGTTCAGAACTAAACAGCGTCAAAAGTTTTCTAAGAAAACAGTATCAGATTAACCCAAGTATTGATTTCAAGGTAAAAAGTGAACAACAACACTCCGAAATTAAGTACCAAAAGCTGCAACAATACTACAAAGGCATCAAAGTAATGTTTGGCGAAATGGTAGTGAGTTCAAAAAAAGACAATCTGAAAAGTTTAAATGGACGATTTGTTGAGATAACCGACCTTAACACCACTCCTCAATTGACCGAACAAGCAGCCTTAGATGCAGTTTTGAACCAAATTGGAGCTATTAAATATGCTTGGCAAGACCCTGTTTTTGAAGGAATGTTGAAAAACGAGCGTCAAAACCAAACAGCAAGCAACTTCCCCAAAGGTGAAATCGTTATTATTGAAAAAAACATGTTTGAAGAGCAACCAACTCCCGTTCTTGCCTACCGATTTGACATCTATACCTTAAACCCGCTTGGTAGAAACGAATACTATGTTGATGCAAATAATGGTGAAGTTGTATTTACTAATCCCATAATGGTACATGTCCAAGGAACAGCGGATACTCGCTATTCTGGTACTCGCACTATTGAAACGGAACAGTCAGGTGCTTCGTTTCGCCTTAGAGACCTTACCAGAGGTAGTGGAATAACTACTTGGAATGCTGATAATTTAAATGTCGGTGATAACTATAATACATCAGTACACTTTACAGATAATAATAACAATTGGACAAGTGCCGAATTTAACAACGCTAATAACGACAATGTTGCTTTAGATGCCCATTGGGGAGCAGAAATGACCTACGATTATTTTTGGCAGCGGCACAATAGAAATAGTATAGATAATGCGGGTTATGCTCTGAATAACTACGTACATTTAACTAATGGAGCCTTACCTTGGAATAATGCTGGGTGGGACGGGCAAAGAATGCTATACGGCGATGGTGATGGAGCAACGTTCTCTCCACTCACTTCATTGGATGTAATAGCCCATGAAATAGGACACGGTTTTTGCTCACGAACTGCCGGATTGATATACCAAAAGGAACAAGGTGCTATTAATGAGTCACTAAGTGATATTTGGGGTGCCATGGTTGAGTTTTTTGCTGCATCCGACAAACAAACCTATTTGATAGGAGAGGATATTTGCATTAGCGCTGATGCTTTACGCTCCATGTCAACCCCCAACCAATTTAATCAACCCGATACATATGGTGGAACAAATTGGTTTGATGTTAATAGTGCTGACCCTGGTAATGACCATTGGGGCGCTCATACTAATAGTGGGGTAATGAACCTTTGGTTTCACTTATTAGCCGAAGGCGGAAGTGGTACAAACGATAATGGAGTTAACTATAGTATAACAAGTATCGGGAAATTAAAAGCAGCTAATATTGTTTATCGCGCCGAAACTACTTATTTCATTTCAACCACTAACTACCTCCAAGCTCGTGTAGCTACCATACAAGCAGCAAAAGACTTATACGGTGCTACCTCGGCAGAAGCCACCCAAGTTGGGCTTGCATGGACTGCGGTGGGCGTTGTACCGCCGCTGCCAACATCTCATACCATAGTCGGACCAACTCAACTAACACCCGGTTATGTGGCTACTTATGCCCTTAGTCCATATTACAATGCCAATAACTATGTCTGGACTATTCCCAGTGGTTGCGCCACAAACTATTGCTGGGCAATTCTTTCGGGACAAGGAACAACTAGCATAACCCTAAGAGCAGGCAGTACAGGCACTCAAACTATTACATGCCGAGCCTACTATGGCAACAATTTAGTCGCTTCTCAATACATTACCGTGAATGTTCAAATTCCAAATACTGGTGGTGAAACTACACCTTGCTTACCTATAGCCCCTATTTATGGTGTCATATATCCGCCTAATCCTTGCAATGGTGGCGGACTTATCGCAGAAACAATGTATTTTGAAAGCATTGTAATCTATGATATTTTGGACGAATAGTAAAGCAGGGAATAGATGTTGAACAAATAAACGTTGATGACTTGCCGAACGGAATGTATATCATACATGCTACTTTAAACAATAATGAGATTATCACACAAAAATTGCTGAAATGAAAAACAATTTATTAATTTGCTTAGTTATTTTACTTCTAAGCTATTCTTGCAATGACAGTGTAGAAGATAATTTTCCTGGTGCTTATCCTTGTTGTTTGCAAGCAGAGTTGAATAACTTACTTAGTAAGTCGCCTACCATACCAAGAGCCAAGTTAGAAAAATACTACTATAAGGGGCAATATACGTATTCATTGTATCCGCATGATCCTGATTATTTTTATTACATTTGGGACGAAAAGTGCGAGATAATCTGTATATTTGGTGGGATAGCAGGCGAAAAATGCGATGGCTGGGAAGATGCGGAGTTTATAGAAGTGGTGTGGGAAGATACTAGATAATTCATAAATTTACCATGAATAACTGCTGCCAACAATGCACAGCCGTCCATGCCTACGGCACGAGCGGCTGTGCTTGGCGTTAGTATCAAAACTAAAAAAACAATTTTTCAATAAAAAATTCGTTTTGACACAGCCGTTGGAAAATTTAATCAAGCGCGTTTGGGGCGAACTTTTATATTTTTTTGCACAAAAATACCAATTTTACCCCATTTTTACCTCAAAAACAATTAACCGAAAAAAAAATTACAAAAATTTGCTCCAAAATTTTTTTTTCTCAAAAATTCATCGTACATTTGCGATATAAAATAAAGAACCTCAAAAACATGGCACAAAACAAACGAAACGAGTTTGAAGAAAACCAAATAAAACTTGCCGATTTTGCTAAAATACTATCGCACCCGGCACGTTGGGCTATTTTAGCAACCCTGGCACAACACCAAAGTTGTATTTGCGGACAAATTGTAGAGGTATTGCCTTTGGCACAAGCTACGGTGTCGCAGCACCTAAAAGAGCTTAAAAATGCAGGTTTTATTGATGGACATATAGACGGTGTAAAATCGTGCTATTGTATAAACTGGCAACAATTAAACCAAGCTATTGAGCTGCTTAACACCTCGTTACAACAATTACAAACCTTACAACCAACAAAAGGTTGTTGTTAATACGTATTAAAAATCACAATCAAAAATTAAGCATTAATTATGCAAGAGTTAAAAGTTATTGTACAAGAAAAATACAGCCAAATTGCCGAACAAAGTAAAACACAAAACGAAACATCGTGTTGTGGTGTAAGTTGTGGTTGCAGCCTTGATACCGTTGATTATGCCGTAATGGCAGACGACTACAGCAACTTGGCAGGCTATAACCAAGATGCCGACTTAGGTTTGGGCTGTGGCTTGCCTACCCAATTTGCACACATCAAAAAAGGCGATGTAGTGGTTGATTTGGGGTCGGGGGCAGGCAACGACTGCTTTGTGGCACGCGCCGAAACAGGCGAAACAGGCAAAGTTATTGGCATCGATTTTACGCCCACTATGCTTGACAAGGCTAAACAAAATGCCCAAAAATTGGGTTATACCAACATCGAGTTTGTGCAAGGCGACATTGAAAACATACCCCTGCCCGACCAAACGGCAGATGTAGTGGTTAGTAATTGTGTGTTTAATTTGGTGCCCGATAAAGCAAAAGCCTTTACCGAAACCTACCGTATTTTAAAAAAAGGCGGTCATTTTAGCATCTCCGACATTGTAATAGAAGGCAACCTACCCGAAAATTTACAAAAAGATGCCGAAATGTATGCCGGTTGTGTATCGGGGGCTATCCAAAACAAAGCTATTTGGATACCATAAAAGCGGCAGGTTTCCAAAATATTACCCTACAAAACAAAAAGCAATAGTGTTACCTACCCAAATTTTAGAAAATACCTTAACCCAACCGAGTTAGCCCAGTTTAATCAACAAATGGGTATTTATAGTATTACAGTATACGCCGAGCGTTAAAAATGCTGAATCTATTTGCCTAAAAAACACCTTTTTTAATACCAACCGACATTTATGCCTAAACTAATTATTGGCAGCACAGCCTTTGTATCGCTGCCCGATGTGCAGTTGATGCAACTACCTGCCAAAATTGATACAGGTGCTTACTACAACACCCTACACTGTAGCCAAACCGAGTTAGTAATGGTTGATGAACAACCCGCTTTGCGTTTTATGGTTTTAGACCCCGATATGCCACAATATACGGGCAGTTGGTGGTATGCAAGGCGGTTTAGGCAAATAACTATTCGCAACTCGGCAGGGCAAGCCGACGAGCGTTTTGTGGTGCTACTAAAACTCGAAGTATTAGGCATTGAGCTTATAACGCATTTTACACTTACACAACGAGCCAACAAACAGTTTCCTGTTTTACTTGGGCGGTGTATGCTAAAAGGGCGTTTTTTGGTAGATGTAGAACAACATAATTTATTGAACAACGAGCAATAAAAAAAGGCAGTAAGTGATAGAAATACCTATCACTTACTGCTTTTTAACGATAATAATAAACAATGCCCAAGTGTTATTAAACACTTGGGCATTGTTGGTAAGATTTTGTGTAGTAGGAAGATAATCTACCCATCAATTAATTAGTACCCACGTGTTTTATAGCGGTTATCTTCTACGTCCATTGTTTTTTTAATAGCTTGGAACAAGCCATAATCAACACCTTGTTGTAGCGGTTGTAACAAACCCGTTTTAGTAGCGGCTATATCGGCAGCGGCTGGTGCTTCGCCTACCATGGTAGGTTGAACCACAAACACGCCCATATTACCCACTAATGGTTTAGATAATTCGTTGGCTTTTAGACCACAAACGGCAGCTTGTACTTTGGGTTCGCGTCCTACGTTTTCGATGCTTGGAGCAGCAAAAGTAACACCTGCGGCGCTCATTACTTGTTGTCCGTTGCCACTAGCAAGGCTGGCAAGGTCTTTTACGGTACCAATTTTAGCTATAATTTTTTCGGCTTTTTTCTCTTTTAGTACTTCGGCTTTTACGCGGTCGCGTACATTATCAACGGTGGCAATACCTTTGGCTTTTTGTTCGCTTAGGGCAACAACGGCATAGCTGCTACGTCCGCGTCCGTCGGGTAGTTTTTCGTCAACCTGAAATACTTTGTTGGCTGTTTCGCCTACTTTACCTGCATTAAATGCCCAAGCTACTACTGGCGATGCATTGCTTAGTTGCTCAACACGAGCAGCGTTTTGGTTCAAGTCTTTACCTTCGCGTATTTTAAAACCTTTGGCAGGTGCATTAGCTTCGAGGCTTTTAGGGTTGGGTTGGCAGTTAAAAAATCTTGTGCTTGAGCATAAATACCATTAACAGTAGCCTCTGATGGGTTAATGTTTTTGGTTAGATAAGCCACTTTTACCGCTTCTTTGCTACCGCCTGCGTTGGTAATTTGCCCGATGTAGACAACACCGTTTGGCAATTCTACTTTAAACAAATCGCCATTGCCGTATTTATAAAATGCAGCATAGTTAATTTGCGGAGCCATAGCGTTTAAATCGCCGGGTTTTACGTAGCGGCTATTGCCACCTTTGGTTTTTGCTTCGGGTACAGCCGAGAATTTTTTAGCTAAGGTATCAAACGCCGAGCCACCTCTGATAGCAGCAATTAAGCTATCGGCGCGTTTTTTAGCTACTTCGGCAGCACCTTGTATGACCATATCGCGTATTTGGATAGAGTCCGAAATGGTTTTGCGGCTTAAAATACGGGCAACTTTATAAGCACCTGCCTCGTTATAAGGACCAACAACCGAGCCAACAGGCAATTTAAATAGCGTATCTTTAACATAAGCGCTAGTTACTTGCTCTTTGGTTTGGTAGGTACTATCAAACTGTGTGTCCGATTCGCTAACACGTAGGTAGCTTTCTATTTTTGAGTCTTCGGTGGTTTTGAAACCCTCTAAGGCATTAGCAATAACTTTCGATGCGTTTGCGCTATCGGCTGCCGATGCGTTAATTGGAAAACTCACAAATTTTACGCTGCGGCTTTCTTCTTGTTTAAACAAACCAGCGTTTTTGCTGATGTAGCTTTTGGTCCGAGTCGCTGATTTTTTACATCGGCATCGTTGATGCTCGAATAAGGAATCATGACGTAGTTAAAGTCTCACTTTTTGTTTTGGTCGGCATAAGTTTTTTCGGCATACCATTTAGGTATGTACAAGGCTTTTTTGATAAGGTCGGTGTATTTGGTTTTGGTTTGCTCTGCCAATACACTTTTTTCAAATTTAGCCCATTGTTGGCGGCGGTCTTCTCCACCTTCGCCATCAAACGATTTGATGTATTCTTCCATTTTTTTGCGGCTAAATTGTCCGTTATCTTGGAAAATTTGCGCTTTTTACCGATGGATGTAAGTTTTCGCCACCTGTAATTAGTAGGCGTTCCATTTCGGCATCGGTTACTTCGATACCTAGTTTCTCAAATTGTTCTTTTTGGATTTTTTCTTCCACAATTTGATTCCATGCTTGTTCGCTAACTTGGCTACGCATTTCATCGCTCACGTCCATGCCGTTGCGCTGATAGTTATCCAACATTTCTTGCACTGTTTGCTCGTATTCGGGAGCGGTAATTTCGTAACCATTTACGGTTCCAAGTCCATTGCCTGTACTTTGAGAACCTTTAGAACCAAGTGCGTCCATTAAAAGGAACATGACCATAGACACGCCGATTAAACCAACGGCGATGCTGCCACCCCTTTCACGTATTTGACCAATAATACCCATTTTGTTTAGTAATTTTTAATTTTGGGCGCAAAAGTACGCTTATTCTCTAACAAATTCAATACTTTGGCTGTATAAGTGTCCAAAAAAAACAATTCTGTGCATTTTTTTTTACAAAAACACTTGACAGGCTATAAAATGCCATTTTTTTGGCATAACTTTACGGCTTGTTAAGCCCCCAAAGTACGTTATCCTAAGTAATTTAATATATGTATTTTATCATGAAAAAACTCTTTACTGCCTTGTTTTTGCTTTTACCTTTTAGTGTAATGGCACAATCGCCTTGCACAACTGCTAATGGTGCGGGTTGTCTTTGCCCCGATGGTAGTACCAATTGCGACCTTTATCCCGACTTAACTGTTTCGCAGTTATTGCTCGAAGATAACTACTATCAGCCCGAAACCCGAGGTATGTTGCGCGTATCTATTGCCACGCCCAACATTGGCTATGGTCCGCTAAACGTAAAAGCCAGCGACTACTACGTATGCGGCACCGACACCACCTACAGCCCGTTTACAAATGTAGACACCTGCCCCGATGGTAGCTCGCCGCGACAACTTATTAAACAACAAGTATACCATAAAGATGGCGATGGTATGAGCAGCTACAACCGTTGGGCTGGCTCTATGACCTATCACCCAACTCACTTTCACATGCACGTTGATGCTTGGTGCTCGTTCTCGTTGCGCCACCGCGACGAAACAGAACCCGACCCACTAAAATGGCCCATTGCCGCAGAAGGAGCAAAATTAGGTTTTTGTTTGATGGATTACGGCACTTGCGATTACTACGATGGTTATTGTGTGGATAACGACGGCGGGGTACGCAATAGTAGCAACCAAGTAAACTACGGTTTAGGTGGCGGCGAATATAGCTGCGGATTAGACCAAGGTATATCGGTTGGCTTTACCGACATTTACCACTATTGGTTAGATGATATGGACATGACCATTCCTGCCGATGTTTGTAATGGCGATTACTACTTAGTGGTAATGGTTGACCCCAACAACAACTTTGTAGAAACCGACGAAACCAACAACGTAATGGCAATACCATTTGTGTTGAACAACCAAAACTACAAACCCGAAGAAATTATAGATATAAACGGAGTAACTACTTTTTGTAAAGGCGATGCTTTGGAGTTAACTGCCAAACATGGTTCGTCGTATTTATGGTCGACGGGCGAAACCACCGAAACCATACAAGTTACCCAATCGGGCAATTATACCGTACAATCGAACACGCTTTGCGGCGAGGTGGCATCTGCACCTATTGCTGTAACCGTAAACGATGTTACCCCAACTGCCATAAACGATACCTTGTGCCATGCAGGTACTGCTACCTAGGGGCGTACAAATACCCGAGTCGACGATTATTAAATGGTACGATACCCCCGATGCCACCGAGCCTATTGCCGAAGGCAGCACCTACACCACCGAGGTTGCCGAAAGCAAAACCTATTATGTCCGCAACGAAATGTTTTATCCGGGCGAAGTTAACTTTAACGAACCACACGATGATACCTTTGGCTTAGGTGGCTACAACTCGTTATCGAACAACGGTTACGAAATTTTTGATGTGTTTAAAACCTGCGAATTAGTATCGGTAAAAGTACGCACCCAAGAAGAAGGCGAGCGTACCATTCAGGTTCGTAGTGCCGATGGTACCGTATTGCAAGAACGCACTGTATTGGTACCCGTAGGCGAAAGCCGTGTACAACTTAACTTTATGCTTGAGCCAGGTACGGGCTACCAGTTAATAGCTGCCCAGCATCCGCGTTTTTACCGCAACAACTCGGGCGTAACTTATCCGTATAGCGTAGATGGTTATTTGTCTATCACCGCATCAAACTACGATGCCCCCGACCAAGGTAATTACTACTATTATTATTACTACGACTGGGAAGTAAAACAACCCGACCGCACTTGTATTAGCGAGGCTGTACCCGTAACCGCTTTTGTTGCCGAATGTGTGGGTACTAACGATGTGGTTTTGCCTACTACCTTTACGGTATCGCCAAACCCAAGCAATGGTAGCTTTAGCCTTTATCTGCAATTACCCAAAATGCAAAACCTTAATTTGCGCCTAACCGATGCAGCAGGTAGCGTGGTGTATGCCAAACAGCTATTAAACGCTGTGGGTAATGTTACCGAAAATATAAAATTAGCTACGCAACTGCCCGCAGGTATGTATATGCTGCAAGTAGTTACAAACGATAAAACCTACACCCAAAAAGTAGTGGTTAATAAATAGCCTTATGGCTAAGCCCCAAAAAAAAACACTCGGCAGTTTGGTTTTACCAAGCTGCCGATTTTGGTTTTGGCTTGACTAGCTTGGCGTAACCATTCCGATTTATTTGCCCTTTCGATAGGGAGAACATGATTTTAATGTAAAATTTTACCCCAACAAGGTACTTTAGGGTGCTTTTTTACGTTATTAATCAAAAAAATAGTAAATTACACCACTTATGTCAAACATTTACAACATTGGTTTAGTTACTTTGTTATTTAATTAATGTGCTTGATTGCTCAACTTAATACTGTCGGGTATACATTTGGGGTTTGGTTTTGTCTTTTTATCGATAAATAACCATATTACACCCCTAACGGGGCTTAAAACACGTCTGTCCATATTACAAACCTACCCATATTACACCCCTAACGGGGCTTAAAATATCGCTTTTTACCCGACAGTATTAAGCTGAATATCTACTTAGTTGCCCATCTAAATAATTTTTGCTTTTACCTTATCACCCTACATCATCATCACCATGAAAAACCTAATTTATTACTTGGCAATTTGCTCTATAGCTACTGTGTTTATGGCTGCCGCATCTTGCCAAAAAGCAAATGCTTTATCTGTTACACCCAATAATAAAACCCGTTTGTATTACGAACAAAACAAAGGTCAATGGCATAATAATATACAGTATAGGTTGCAGTTGCCATCGAGCTATGTGTTTTTAGAGAAAAACCGCTTTACCTACCTGCTAATTAATGGCGATGATGTAGCTGCTTTTCACGACCACCACACCCTACCCAATTGCTTAGAAAAAAACATACGCACCTATGCCTATAAAGTAGCTTTTGCGGGTGCTTTGCCTACCGTACAGGTATCGGCAGCCCAAAGTGCCGCCACCTACCACAACTATTTTATTGGCAATAACCCCAATAAATGGGCAAGCAACGTGCAGTTGTATCAACAGGTACATTATGCAGGCTTGTATAAAGGTATAGATATGCACGTGTATAGCATAGACGATAAACCCAAATACGATTTTGAGGTGCATACAGGTGCCAACGCTCAACAAATACAATTAAGCTACGAGGGGGCAACTAGGCTCGAGCTAATAAATGGAAGTTTGCACGTAGTTACGCCCCAACAAACCGTTGTTGAGCAGCCGCCATTTGCCTACCAAATTATCGAAGGTAAAAAAATACAAGTGGCATGTGCGTATGTGCTAAAAGGCAATAAAGTTGGATTTGCTTTCCCGAATGGTTATAACGCAAAACACACCTTAATTATAGACCCTACCTTGGTGTTTGCCACTTTTACGGGCTCGGTTGCCGATAATTGGGGCTTTACGGCTACTTATGGCAAAAACGGAACCATGTATACAGGCGGTATTTGCTTTAACTTTGGGTATCCAACTACCACGGGTGCCTTCGATGTGTCGTTTAATGGCCCCGCCGACCCAGGTATGGACATTGTGATTAGCAAATTTAACGCATCGGGTACTAACCTTATTTACTCTACCTATTTGGGGGGCAGCAATAGCTCCGAGTTTCCGCATAGCCTTATCGCCGACCCCGACGACAACCTCGTTATGTTTGGCACCACAGGCTCCAGCAATTACCCTACCACCACAGGCTGCTACGATGCCTCGTTTAATGGCGGCACCGACACCAACATTGATGGCTATATTAACCTAAACAGCGGCTCGGATATTGTTATTACTAAATTTAACGCCTCGGGTACTGCTTTGCTTGGCTCAACCTATTATGGTGGCAACAAAAACGATGGTTTAAATCAATCTGACCTAAAATATAATTATGCCGATGATGCGCGTGGCGAGGTTTTTTTAGATGAAAATAACAACATTTACATTGCGTCGTGTACGCGCTCGGGCAATTTGCCTACTACAAGTGGCAGTTTTCAACCCACCATAGGCGGACAAGAAGATGCCTGCATTGCCCGATTTAACAGCAACTTAAGCGCCCTAACAGCAGCTACTTTTTTAGGTGGCAGCGAAGACGACGGAGCTTATTCGGTGAAGATAGATGCCGCCGGAATTGTGTATGTATGTGGCGGTACGCGCAGCACCAACTTACCCATTACAGCAGGCAGCTATAAAACCACTTACAGCGGTGGCAATGCCGATGGCTTTATTGCCAAACTAAACGCCACCTTTAGCAACCTATTGGCAAGTACCTATTTAGGTACGGCAGGCTACGACCAATCGTTTTTTGTGGATTTAGACGAAGATAACCAAATACTAACCGTAGGGCAAACCGATGGCAATTACCCCGTATCGGCAGGCGTTTACAACAACGCCAATAGCGGTATTTACATTCAAAAGTTTGACAATAGCTTAAACTCAAGTATTTGGTCTACGCGCATAGGCAACGGCAATGGCAAGCCCAATATATCGCCTACTGCATTTTTGGTAGATAGGTGCAACCGCATTTACATAAGCGGTTGGGGCGGACAGGGTGTAAATACGTCGGTGCCGGGTTCAACAACGGCAGGCTTGCCCGTTACACCCGATGCTTTTCAGGGCAGCACCGATGCCAACGACTTTTATTTTATGGCTTTAGAAGAAAACGCCACCGAATTAGTCTACGCCACCTTTTTTGGCGGAAGCGGCATTGACGAACACGTAGATGGCGGCACAAGTAGGTTCGATAAATCGGGGATTATTTACGAGGCTATCTGCGGCGGTTGCGGCGGACAAAGCCAAATGCCAACTACGGCAGGTGCTTGGTCGGGCAGTAACAATTCAATTAACTGCAACTTAGCAGCCGTAAAATTCGACTTTCAGATATCGCCCACCTTTGCCAGCATTGCTGCCAACCCTGCCTACTCGGGTTGTGTGCCTTTTACGGTTCAGTTCGCCAATTTTAGTACCAATGCCACCGAGTACTTTTGGGATTTAGGCAACGGAACCACATCAACCACTTTAACCCCTACTGTTACCTACACCCAAACGGGCAACTACGAGGTGATGTTGATTGCCCGCGACCCCAACTCGTGCAATATTGCCGATACTGCCTATACCATTATCTCGGTCGTAGACCCGCTGTCGTTTAGTGCCGATTTTACATACAGCATTGATTGCATTAACCTAAATGTAAGCACCACACCCGTTGAGGCTACCAACGCGCACATCTGGCAGTTTAGCGATGGCTTTACCACCACCGATGTAAATGCGTTTCACCACTTTTCCGAACCTGGCACTTATGCTATCACACACATTATAAACAGCACTGTTGTAGGTTGCCCCGCCACCGATACCGTTACGCAAAATATTACCATTTTACCGAGTGTTTTGGCAGGATTTGTGGCAGATACCACCTTTGGCTGCATACCCCTAACGGTAAACTTTAGCAACCAAAGCACCAACGCCACCACTTATGTCTGGGATTTTGGCAATGGTAACACCCTCACTAATCCAAACGGAAGTACCACTTTTACCACACCCGGCAGTTATACCGTAAGCCTAACTGCCAGCAACCCCAACACCTGCAACCTAAACAACACTGCCACCTTAAACATTATAGCGCTTGATACCATTATTGCTGCCCAATTTACCGAAACCTTGCCGGGTGTGTGCGACACACAAACGGTGGTATTTAGCAGCAACTCGGGGGCAGGTTTAGGGTATATTTGGGCTTTTGGCGATGGAACAATTGCTAACGGAACAGATGCCAATCCTTCGCACACTTATGGCACATCGGGTACGTATCAGGTTACGCTTATTGTTACCTCGCCCTGTGCGCCCGCCGATACTACCACACACCCCATTACCTTATTGCCACCACCTTTGGTAAATGCGGCTATTGAGCTAAGTCCGCAAAACGGTTGTGTGCCTTTGGCAGTAAGCATGCAAGCAAATGGCAATGCCGTATTGTATACTTGGGATTTGGGCGATGGCACAACCGCCACAGGCACAACCGTTGAACACCTATATAACAATGTAGGCAGCTACAACATTATACTAACCGCCACCGACTCGAGTACCTGCAACATCAACACCACAGCTACGGCAAGCGTTGATGTTTTTGAGTATGCCTATGCCAACTTTACGGCAAGTACCCTAACCATAGAGGCAACCGACCCTATTTATTTTACCAACCTAAGCACCAACGCCACGTCTTATGTCTGGGATTTTGGCGACGGAACAACTTCTGCCGAAACTAATCCGTCGCATAGTTTTAATGCTGCGGGCACCTACAATGTTTGTTTAACAGCAATAAACCAAGCCGGCTGCAACGATGATACTTGTGTGTTGATAACCGTTATCCCGCGCATATACATAGGTGTACCAAACGCTTTTAGCCCCAACCAAGACAACCAAAATAATGTGTTTTTGATTGAGGGACGCAATGGTATTGCTTATATGGAACTGCGGATTTATAACCGTTGGGGCGAGCTAATATACGAAAGCACCGACCCACAAGCTGGCTGGGATGGCACTTACAAAGGGGTAATACAAGAAGTTGATGCTTATGCCTATACGTTTGTTGCCACATTGATAAGCGGCAGGCAGGTGCGCAAACAAGGTAATATTACATTGGTTAGGTGATGATGGCAAATAAAAAAACAACAAGAGACACGGAGTACACAGAGAGAAAAACCTCTGTGTACTCCGTGTCTCCGTTGTGAAATAAATCCTCTAAACAATTACATCGCAAATAAAAAAACAACAAGAGACACGGAGTGCATAGAGAGAAAAACCTCCGTGTACTCCGTGTCTTCGTTGTGAAATAAATCCTCTAAACAATTACATCGCAAATAAAAAAACAACAAGAGACACGGAGTGCACAGAGAGAAAAACCTCTGTGTACTCCGTGTCTCCGTTGTGAAATAAATCCTCTAAACAATTACATCGCAAATAAAAAAAACAATAAGAAACACAGAGAAAAAAACCTCTGTGTCCTCCGTGTCTCTGTTGTGAAAAAAAACCAACTAAGCTACCAAATTATTGCAACAATCCAGCAGCCCACCAAACAGCCATTTGTGCTTTGGCAATTTTTGCCCGCAGTTCTATTAGTTTAATACTGGCTTCTAATAAGTAGGTTTCGCGCATAAAGATGGTTAAAAGCGTTGTTTCTCCAAGCCCAAAGCGGCGTTTTTCGGCATCTAAAAGGGTTTGGTAACCACTTACTGTTTGCTCGTATAGGTTTATTTGTTGCGACAAGGTGGCATAGGTGTTGTAGTAATTAGTTATTTTAATGGCAATTTGTTGGCGTTTAATATCAAGGTCAAGTTGGGTGTTTTGTATTTTTAGCTTGTTCATGCCTATTTCGCTGCGTTGTGTGCGTTGCAATAAAGGCACCGCCACCGAAACCCCCAGTTTATAATTGTTCATAGAGGTGCTGTACTCGGGCGATGGCGTAAGTAAAAGGTTGTATTGTACGTTAAGCTCGGGCTTTAGGTATTCGCGTTTTAGGCGTTGTTCTATTTGCAATTGTCTTAGTTTGTTGTTGTAGGCTATTATATCGGGGTGGTTGTTTAGTGCCTCGGTTAGCCAATTATCAAAGTTATCTTTGTTGGGTAATGCCCACACTGCGGGTATAGTAATGCGCAGCTCGGGCTGTAGTTGCAGCAACGAGTCGGTAGATAAAGGTACTTTGCCCCACAAAAAATTGCTTAATTGTGTAGTTTGGTTGGTTGCCTCTAAAAGGGTTTCGTTCCACTCAAATAAGCGGTTTTGGTATTGTGTGCGTGCCTCGACGGTATCAATTGCCGACCTATCGCCTTGTTTTACGCTTTGTTCGGTTGCCTTTTGTCGTTCGGCGGCTACGGCTATTGTTTGTTTAAACAACAATTGGGTTTGCCAAGCTGCATACCACTCGCAATAACTAACCGACGAGGCATACAACAAATCGTTTATTAATGCCTTACTTTGTGCCCCGTTGGTGTTGGCAATAACGTATGCTTGTTGCAGTTCGGCTCGTTTTTTATCTATTATCAAACCCCTAAGCAAAGGTACACTAACACCTGCATACAGCAAACCTTGGGTAGGCAGTTTGCTTTCGGGGTTTATAAAATCCCCTGATTCTAGGTCGTAGCCCATTTTACCCTCAAAGGCGTAAGCGGTGGGTAATTTAATTTGGTTTTGGTAAAAGGTGTAGTATTCTTTTTTGTTAAACGATTTGCGGTTAATGCTACCCGAGAAAGAGGGGTCGAAAGCGCCTTTGGCTCGTCGTATTTCTAACTTGCCCAACGACACCAACAAACCCGACTGGGTAACAGTGGGGTGGTTTTGCCTAACGGCATATAGGTAATTATCGAACGATAGCGTTTGGGCATTGATAATGGAGTGCAGCAATAAATAAGTAGCAAAATATAGCAAGAAACGCATATTGATGAACGATTTACAATTAATGATTCTCCTGCGGTTGTGCGGCCGCCAATCAACAATAAGGCTGCACCCCCCAGGCAAGTATTTTTTACCAAAACAATAGCGGCTGCTTTAGTTACCGTATGCTACGGTGGCTAAAGCAGTCGCTATGTTTATTTAGGTAGGTTTAAGGTTTGGCTTTAGTATTTCGATTTGATGAGTGGTTTGCCTGTTTTGGGTTTATCTTCTTCTTTTTTGTTGGTTGGTTTATCTTCCTTGTCTTTGCTATCTTTTGATTGGTCGGTTAGGTTGTTGTAAAACTCGGCAGGGAAGCCGTTTATGCGCCGCCATATTTCGTACCAAATAGGTACATTGTTGAGCAAGGCAAAACCTTGTGCTCCGGTACCAATGCGCAGGTTTGGGGGCCATTGGCGATAGGCGGTGTCGGCGGCAACTAATAGGCGGTATTTGCCATTGGTACTAATAAAATTGTCGATAGCTACTACCTTGCCCGAAAAAATACCAAACGACGCTTTGGGCCAACCTGCAAATAAAAAAGCCGGAAAACCATCGAAAATAAAGCGCACGCTTTGGTTTTTGTTGATTAAAGGCACATCAATAGGGGCTACGTATAGCTCAACGGCATAGTTATAATCGGCGGGCATAATGGTTACAAGATCTTCGCCTTCTTTAATGGTTTCGCCAACACCTACTTTTATGGCTTGTGTAAGGTAGCCGTCTTGTGGGGCGGTAATGTGGTACATGCCCGACCTTACCTTATAATTAGCAAACTGGTTTTGCAGTTTGGTAACACTGTTTTCGGCTTCGTACATGTCCGATAGGGCGCTAAATTTATCCGATTCGGATTTGGATATTTTATCCGAATACTCGTACTCAATGCCTTTTATTTGTGCTTGTGTATTGAGTAATTCGTTTTGCGAGCTTAACAATTTGCTTTCGGCGGCAATTGTTTTACTTTCTGTTTCTTGGGCTTTTTGGCGTTTGGCTTCTAGTTCGGTTAGTGGTTTTAGCCCGTCTTTGTACAACTCTTCGGTACGTTTTAGTTGGGCGAGGGCTATTTTTTGGTCGGTTTGAGCCGCCACAAACGTTACGCTATCTGCCTGAATTTTTAGTTTTGTTTGTTTGATGTAGTTTAAAGCTTGCAGCGTTTTTATGCGTTTAGCATCGAGCATGGCATCAATTTGCCGGTCGAGGGCTTGTATTTTACTTTGATACGATAGTACGCCCGATTCTTTGGTGGCTACTTGTTGTAGGGTTCTGTCGAGCAGCATAGTGTCCATATATTCGGCTTTTATTTCCGAGAGGAAGACGATGGTGTCGCCTTTTTTCACAAAATCGCCTTCTTGTTTGTACCATTTTTCTATACGCCCTGCAATAAGTGCGGGTATAGCTTGCGGGCGTTGTTCGGGTTTTAGGGGTATTACATAGCCTTTTGAGCGTATGTTTTGTGTCCAGGGTAAAAATGAAATAATGATAAAAATGACCAAAGAAGTGACTAAAAAACGCGGCAAGATGCGTTGATAACGTGGCATTATTTCGTTTTTAAATGCTTCGTATTGCGTTTGGTTTATTTTATTTGCTACGTTTGTTTCTTCTCGTAAATTAATCATAGCTTAGTTAGGTTTTGTGTATGGTGTTATAGGGTTGGGCTGGGATGGGCGCTTGCTTTGCTTTGGGGGTGCCAAAGGCTGTGCAAATAGGGTAAACCAAACATCACCCCCAAAAAAGACATTTACCGCGTCAAGCGGGGCGGGCGCAAGCTGTTGGTAGTTGGTGTTTAGTATTGATGATTGGGATTGGTTTAGGTTGATGTTAAATTACACCAATTTGCTGGTAAACAAAGATGCGTAATTTGGGTTTTGGGCAATATTTTGGAAAGTATCATCGGCAACAATGCTACCTTGGTGCATTACTAATACGCGGTTGCAGCGGGCGGCAAAGTCGGCATCTTGGCTAATGGCAATAATGGTGGCAGTTTGGTTGGGTGCAAATAGGGTGTTAAAAAGTCCTTCTTTTTCTTCAAAGGTCATGTTTTCGGTTAATCGGTCTATTAAAAATAGGCGGGGTTTTTCGGCGAGCATACGGGCGGTGATTATTTTACGCACAAGACTGTTTGATAGTCGTTTGCCTTGTGGCATTAGTTGGGTGTTATAGCCTTGTGGTAAAGAGGCTACCCAGTCGGTTAATCCAACAACGGCTATGGCATTTTGTATGTCGTCGAAGTTTACTTGTGGGCTGCCTACGGATATGTTTTCGGTTACGGTTCCTTCAAAAATAGTGGCTTGCGATAGGGTATCGCCCACGCATCGGCGCAAGTTTTTGAGGTTTATGTTGCTCAATGGCACATCGTTGTAGGATATGCTGCCTGTATAGTGGGTGTAAAAACCCGATAAAAGGTTTAGTAGGGTAGATTTGCCTGCGTTTTCGCTGCCGGTTATGCAAATGCGTTCGCCTTGTGCCACATCAAAAGATAAGTTGTTGATGGTAGGTTGTAGGGCATCGTCAAAGTTATAGGTAAGGTTGCGCACGCTTAAGCTAAAACCTAGCGGATGGGTGATTTTTGTGTGGTCGGTTTCAAAAAAATGTTCGTTGGCTCCGTCTCGTTCAAGGGATAGGTCGGTTATCGAGCCTAATTTTTCGAGAGCAGTGAGTAGGTCGTATACGTTTTCGAGGCTAAGAATAAGTTTTTCGACGGCATTAATGATGCTTAAAATAACAATTTCGGCGGCGATAAATTGCCCTAAGTTTATTTCTTGTCTAAAAAATAATAGTCCGCCCATTATCAACAAACTTGCGGCTACTACTGTTTTAAACGATATCATCGAAAAATATTGAATGACTAAAATTTTAAAATGTTTTTTGCGAGCTTTAAGGTATTTGGTGGTGTAATAGTCGGTTTTGTTGAGGGGCAGGCTGCTTTCGCCAGCTAACTTAAAGGTAATAACGTTTCGTGCTACTTCCTCGAGCCAGTGTGCAAGGGCATATTTGTTTTTCGATTCGTCGAGGCTGGTGCGCAAGCCATCGGAAAAAGTGAAATACATAAGTATGTATAGTATTAGCAACAATGCAAAACCAAAAGCAATAAATGCTGGATGATAAAAGGAGAGCAAAAGCAAGCCAAACAAAATTTGAAGGCTCGATTTTGAGAAATCGAACAATACTTTGGACAAACTTTTTTGGACAGATAAGGTGTCGAAAAAACGGTTGGCTAATTCGGGCAAATGGTATTTTTGGGCTGTTTCGAAACCAATGTGTGGCATACGATAAGCAAACTCAAAAGCCATACGGCTAAATAAATTTTGTTGTATTTTTTCGCTGATACCCAATTGCACAATTTGCAATACACCAGTTATAAATACACCTAATGCCACAAAAAGTATTAACAATATCCACGACGTAGATCCCTCGCCCATGGTAATAAAGTTAATAATTGCCTGAATACCCAAGGGCAACGATAAATCTATTAATCCATTAAATGCTGCATATAGATAGATATGGTAAATTTCTTGTTTGTAATTACCTAATAACTTGCTAAAACGTTTAAATATACCTGAGATGCTTGTGTTTTTCGCCATTTGTTGTTGATTTTTGTCAATCAAATAATACAAGGTTGATAAATGGTTTAACTGTTATAACACTCGTAATGCCCAAAATGTTTTAATTAGATACCCAAACTAAGCGAGTAATACTTTGACAATAACAAAAGTAAATAAATTGAAGTGTTTGCCGTATCTTTGCACCCAAGATATCTAATTACGGTGTAAATGCTGCTTGTTGTGGTAGTTTGGGTGCAGTTTAGGCGTTTTTTTAAATTTTTTGTTGCCTATGCAACCTAATAGTTTTTACATTCGTCTATTAATGTAGTATTAAATTGTTGCAAAAATGTTGATTACCAAACAAATTACCGACCTTAGTTGCCTCAAAGAATTAGCTGCCCTTTTTGACCTATACAGGCAGTTTTATAAGCAAGCCCCCGATTTGGTTGGCTCCGAAAACTTTTTACATCAACGCATTACGAACTTACAATCGGTTATTTTTGTTGTAGTATACAACCATACTATGGTGGGTTTTACACAGCTATATCCGCTATTTTCGTCGGTATCTGTGCAGCATAGTTGGTTGCTCAACGATTTATATGTGTTGCCCGAACAACGCGGCATAGGAGCTGCCACCGCTTTATTGCAACGCGCTCAACTATTTGCCCAACAAACCAATAGCAAAGGATTGGCATTAGAAACAGCCATAGATAATCCTGCCCAAAAACTTTACGAAAAATTAGGGTGGCAATGCGACACTGAAACACTACATTATTACTGGAAAACAATTTAGTGTTTATTTTTCAATGTTTTTTTTAAAAAGTTTTACACTAGCTTATTTGGTAAATTGTGTTGTTATTGATACACACAAGCAACCATTTTGCGCAAATATCGTTCTGTATCTACATACTAAAACACCTGCTATTTTCGTTCACAAAAATATTTTCAGCCCTTTAAAAACATAATACCGTATTTTATGGACAACACAATTACAACGACAGCTAAAAATCGTTATAGCGACAGCGAATTACTAGAATTTAAGGAAATTATTGAACACAAATTGTTGTCGGCACGCCAAGAGTTTGCCGATTTGCAAGAACAAATTAAAGGTTCGCACAACGAACCCGAAGACAAAAGCGCAGGTCACGAAAGTGGCTCAGGAACCTTAGAAAAAGAATACATCAACCAACTTGCGTCGCGCCAAAGTCAATACATTCATCACCTCGAAAATGCGCTTATCCGCATCAAGAACAAAACCTACGGCATTTGCCGTGTAACGGGCAACCTAATAGCTAAAGATAGACTTAAAGCAGTGCCACATACTACTTTAAGTATCGAGGCTAAACGCGGGCAAAAATAGATTAAGCCATACCATTGCCTTTGGGTCTAAAATAGCCCTTTTGCTTTTTTGTAGAACAAACAAACAATTAAACCCTACAAGGCAAATAAAAGATGCAAAATAACACCACAAAGGTAGCAAAATAGCCCGAATTGCTATCCAAAAACAACTCGAAATAATACATTTGCACTTAACTGCAAAATTTAGGATAGCTTTTTACATTGATTTACATAAATCATTGTAACTTTACAGCTCTAAAACCTCAAACCCACCCGATTAGGACACCTTGTCGGGTAGTTTTGTTGTATTGAGCGCCAAGCATTGGCTTTGTACAATATGGCTTGTGCAATTATCCAGCTTATTTGTATTTATCACTCATCATTTATTATCAATTACTATCATTGAGTAACGCAAAACAAAAAACCACCTTAGCCATTGCTATTGTGGCATTGGTACTTATTGTTGACCAATGTGTAAAACTGTACATAAAAACGCATTTTATTTTGGGCGAAGAGATTAATATTTTCTCGTGGTTCAAAATACACTTTGTTGAAAACCAAGGCATGGCTTTTGGTATGGAATTGGGCGGCGACCACGGCAAATTTGCTCTTACGTCGTTCCGTATTTTGGCACTTGGGGGCATTATTTACTTACTTAGGCAGTTGATAAACCGACCCGAAACCTCGGTAGGCATGATAGCTTGTTTATCGCTTATCTTGGCAGGCGCAGCAGGTAATATCATAGATAGTATTGTGTATGGTGTGCTGTTTTCGGACAGTGCTGGGCAAATAGCTAAGTTTTTACCCGCCGAGGGTGGTTATGCCCCATTGTTACATGGCAAGGTTGTAGATATGCTTTATTTCCCGATTTACGATGGTTTTTTGCCCAACTGGATACCCTTTTGGGGTAGTAAATACTTTTTGTTTTTCAGACCCGTATTTAACATCGCCGACTCTGCTATCTCTATAGGTGTAGCCATGTTGCTGTTGTTTCAGCGCAGCTTTTTTGCAGCCACCGAAACCCCCACAACAAAGCTCGAAACCACCGAAATAGCCACCGATAAACAGCCGCTAAATAATGAATCGGGAGAGATGCATTGAGCTAATAAGTTAATTATTTGTATTTTACTTTGAGCAAAAACAAAATCCACAAAAAAACACATGCAATTTCGTACAAACGAAAACCTACACACCGTTTTGCCAACCGAAAAATGGAAAGGAACCCCCACCGATAAAAACGGACGGTTTGTTAACCACGAATTTGCCTTTGACGTTAAGTTTGGCGATGTGCTTAAGTGGAAAATGAAAGGTAATGCACAGGCAAAAGAAAAACTAAGCGATAAATGGACACCCACCATAGCCCAAGATGCCGATTGGCTACACAACAACAAAAACTGCATTGTTTGGCTGGGTCACTCCACTTTTTTTATACGATTAAACAATACCCAAATTGTTACCGACCCCGTTTTTGGCAACCTGTCGGTGCTAATGAAACGAGCAAGCCCTTTTTCTATCAACCCAAATTTGCTTAAAAATATAGATTTGTTGCTGCTCTCGCACGACCACCGCGACCACCTAGACAAACCCAGTATCCAACAGTTTGTAAAAAACAATCCAACATCAACCCTACTTACAGGTTTAGATATGGACAATATTTTGCGACAATGGAACGTGAAAAACGAATTACAAACAGCCGGATGGTACCAAAAATACAACACCGCACACACACAAGTAGAAGTATTTTTTTTACCCGCCCGACATTGGAGCCGACGCGGTTTAACCGATACCAACAAACGACTTTGGGGCTCGTTTTTACTCCAAACCAACCATACCAAAATTTATTTTAGCGGCGATACTGGTTATGGCAGCCACCTAAAAGAAGTGAAAGACTTATTTGGCGACATAGATTATTTTATATGTGGTATTGGCGCCTACAAACCCGAATGGTTTATGCACTCCAACCACATATCGCCCAAAGATGCCCTAAAGGCAGCCAACGAAATGCAAGCAAAACACTTTGTACCTATGCACTATGGCACTTTCGACCTATCGGACGAACCCATTAGCGAACCCATTAAAGAACTAAAAATACATGGGCAAAACCTACAAACAAACGTATTGATGCCCCATTTAGCACAAGCTATCTATTTTTAAATAAATAGATGATTGATAACAGCAAAACACATTCGATTGCACTTAATGGCTTATCTAACCCAAAACCAACTTGCTTTTATACCGCACTTTAACGCTTAATGCACATTACTATGCCACAAAAATACCTGTCTCGATACTTATTACTACTTAGTTGCAGTAGTTTATTGTTTTTTTGGGCGGCTTGCGACGAAAACCCACCTTTTCCGCTTAACCTTACACCCGATACCGCACAAGACACCACCTATATGGCAACCATAGAGGCTGCCCAAACCAAAAACGTATTGGTCGAGGATTTTACGGGCGTGCAATGTGTAAATTGCCCCAAAGGACACGAAACACTCAAAAACCTTGAAGAAGCAAATGCAGGTAGGGTAATTGGCGTTTCGATACATGCCGGCGACCTAAGCGACCCGCTACCCAACAGCGATAGCTCGTTTGTTTTGCCACAAGGTGCTGCATTATATAATTTGTTGGGTGTTGAGGGTTTACCAGCAGCAGCTATTAACCGCGTCCATTTTCCTGACCAAGATTACATAGCCGTTGTAGGCTCGGGCGCTTGGACGGCTAAGGTTAATGAAGAATTGTTGCAAACACAAGCATCGGTAAATTTACATTTAGATAAACAATACGACCCCGTTACACGCCAACTAAGTATTGTTACGCAACTAAATTATTCGCAAACAATAGATAGTAATATAGAACACCGCATAAGTGTGTATATTGTAGAAGGTGGTATTATTGACCCACAAGAAACTACCGAAGATGGCAAAACTTTTATTATTGAGGATTACGAACACAACAGTGTGTTGCGCCAAATGGTTACGTTTGTTGATGGCTCGGTGGCAGATGCACCTGACAAAGCGGCTGGACGTGTAGTAGTAAAAACATTTAACTTAACATTGCCCGCTAATATTGATGCCAATCATTGCCATATTATTGCTTTTGTACAAGAAAAAACCACCGATTCGCAGGCAATACTGCAGGTGCAACAAACTAATGTGCAATAATTTGCAGTTCAAATTATTGTGTTTTTATATAAAACCCCCGATAACATTTTGTGTTATCGGGGGTTCTTCTTTTATGTTTTTAAACTTGTTTTTTACAGATTTTATGCAGGCGTTGATTGAAAACAAAGGTATATGTAGTGCCAAACCTACTATTTTGCAGGCAAACAAAAGGTGCATGGTTCGACAAGCTTACTAACTTAAGCACCGAACATGGAACTGCGCGAAGCAAATTTTATTTGTTTTTATGGGTATTGTTAGCTTTTTGCCTTTTGTTGCCGATAACTAATGGTGTAAATAATGCTCAATATAAGCGGGAAAGCCATATTATCTACCTGTCTAAGCAGTACTGCATCAAACAAAAACACTATGCTATAAAACAACAAAACGGCACCTCCAAAACTAAATAACCACCTATTGGCTTGGCGGCTTAGGGCATATAGCCAGTATATTAACGAACCTAAAAAAACTAATAGCCCCCAGATACCCACTGTAGCCCAAATTTGCAGGTATTGCGAGTGCGAGTTTCGGGACAAGTGTAGGCTGTCGGCGGCATAAATTTTATCTAATTCGGCATTATAATCGCCGGTACCAACGCCCATTAGAGGGTATTGTTCTATTAGTTCCCATAAATTTTTCCACGATATAATACGGCGTAAACTAGTAAAATGTTCATAAGAGGCGGCTTTAAAATCGTGGTTTAACACCATATCTATTTCCCATCGTAATTGCTCGTAGCGCACTTTAACAGGCTCTACAAAATGATAGCTTAGATAAGGTAATAATAATGTAATAGATAATACAAAAATAGTAGTTATGGCAACTACTACTGGTTTGCTAACAATGCCTTTTAATTTTTTGTATACGGTTTGCGCTAACGCTACTAATGCCAACAAGGCTACGCTAACTAAACTACCTAATTGTGCGGCTCGGGCTCCCAAAAAAAGGTGGGTAATAATTAATATCGTTAGGCTACTAATTGCATAAAAATTTTGCTTTTTATTGATGGTTTCGCCCCAAAGCCAAATAACTGCTAAAATACCAATGCCAATAAGGTTGCCAAATTGCAAACGGTCAATAAAAGGCGAGTACAAGCCAAACGAAAGGCGGTCGACGGTGCTAGTATAGGGCGATAATATACCATTTAGCTGCTCAATTAAGTATATAACCCTTGCTTCGGGCATGGTGTAGAGTAGCAAAGTGCTTGTACATGCCAATAAATTTCCAAATATAAATACTTTTAAGTAAAACTTGTGTTTTTCAATAATAAGGGGCAAATGTAACAATACTGCCAAAGGCGATAACCACAAACCATTTGCGCGGTATAAAAACCAAAATGCTTGTATTGTATCTGCCGAATAAAAACAGCCTATTATATAGGCAACATATAAACTGCACAATGCCCAAATAGGTTTATCATTAAAATTTTGCTTTGTTTTTATTTGGGTAAAATTCACCATTATGCCAAGTATAACCAAAGCAGTTAAAGCCACCGAAGAAACAGCCTTAGAAATAGGCAAACTAACCATTAATGCTATCCAACCAATATTAATAAGTTGTGCTATATGTTTTTTTAGCATTGTGCAAAAAAATATTTTTTTTAAACTGTGCAATACATTGCCAAAAGCCTAACACCTCGATAGCCATTGAACTATCGAGGTGTTAAGGAATAAAAAGGAAGTAGCTCGATTTTATTAGTAGCTAAATCTATTTGTGTTGATTTATCAATACTAAATAAATTATTACATCCATTTGGCTAAGAAATGACGGAACTCATCTTTTAGCTCGCTGTATAGTTTTTTAAAAGTGTCCATCTCTTCGCGCAACTCTACGTGGTCGGCAAATAGGGCATGTCCAATCGCAATTTCGTTGTGCGAAGTAGCAAAGGCTTGCAGCTCGTTTTCGCTTGCTTTGATGTTGTGTTTTACCTCGTCAATTACTTCGCGCTGACGAATAAATTGGTTTTGAAAATGCTCTACTTTTACCATCACTTCTTGTGCGGTATTGTTGGTAATTATGCGAGCTAATTGGGTTTCGAAATAGGTTATTTCGTCTTTGAAGAACAATAACTCAGTTACCCAAAATTTGTTTTCGGCGTGAAGTTGGGTAAGGTGATATTTTTTTCCTGACATGATATTATTTTATGTTGATTAGTAAATTTGTTTGCGGCTAAGGTAAGGCTATTTTGCCACTCTGCAAAGAAAAATTTTGTTTTTTTTAAATTTTTTTTCAAAACATACTTAAAGTAACTCAATTACCCTTTAAAACCTATTTTACGGTGCATACCATCGCAATAAGGTTTGTTGTTCGATGCCCCACAACGACAAAGTGCGGTTACTTTGTTGCGTTTAGTTTCGATGCCTGCGGCATCTTTTATGCACACATTGCCATAAACCAAAATGGGTCCGTCTTGTGTTACTTCAACAATGGTTTCGGCATCTACCGTTACCACTCCTTGTTGCTCGGTGTTCATAAAATATGACAATGCCCCCGACGGACATTTTTTTACCTGATTGATTAACTGCTCGGTACTTGCCCCATCAATGTTTATCCAAGGTTTAGCTTTGGCGTTAAATACTTCGGGCAAGCCGCGCACACATATACCCGCATGAATACATACATCGGGTTGCCAAACTATTGTTACCTCGTTGTTAGTATAGCGTTTTTGGCTGTCAGATTCCATAATTGTTGCTTTTAGAAAACAGTGTCTACCAAATATCAGCCACAAAAGTAGGTATTTTTTACAAAAAAGCGCTAATTTTGCCCAAATAATATCGCCTAAATATGCTTTTACACGCATCTGATACCCATTTTAGCAATTTTATCAACGGAAAACTGTTACCTGCTGCATCCGGAGACTATTTGCCCGTCTATAATCCAGCAATTGGCGAGGTTTATGCCTACGCTCCCGCCTCTGACTCTAATGATGTAGCACACGCCGTAACAGCCGCAAAAGCTGCCTTCGGGGCTTGGGCTAACTTGCCCTTAGACCGCCGTGCTGCCTATTTAATCAAAATGGCAGACCTTATCGAAGAGCATTTAGAGCAATTCGCCCTAGCCGAATCGGAAGATAATGGCAAACCTCTGTCTTTGGCTCGGTCGGTTGATATACCACGTGCTGCCGCTAACTTTCGTTTTTTTGGCACTGCTTTGCTGCATTTTTCGTCCGAGGCACACTACACCGAAGGCATGGGTATTAACTACACACTCCGCCGACCTATTGGGGTAGTAGGTTGTATTTCGCCCTGGAACTTGCCTTTGTATTTGTTTACTTGGAAAATTGCACCCGCCTTGGCAGCAGGCAATTGTGTGGTAGCAAAACCCTCCGAAATTACACCTCGAACCGCTTTTTTGTTGTCCGAAATTGCCCAAAAAGCGCAACTTCCCCCTGGCGTGCTAAATATTGTGCATGGATACGGCACCAAAGTAGGGCAGGCTATCGTCGAACATCCGCAAATAAAAGCCATCTCTTTTACCGGCGGAACCCGCACCGGTGCCGAAATAGCCCGTACAGCAGCACCCATGTTCAAAAAATTGTCGTTAGAGTTGGGCGGCAAAAACCCAAGTATTATTTTTGCCGATTGCGACTTTGACAAAGCCGTTGCCACCACCGTCCGCTCGTCGTTTACCAATCAGGGCGAAATTTGTTTGTGTGGCTCGCGCATTTTGGTGGAAAAAAGCATCTACCAAAAATTTAAAAACGCCTTTATTGAGCAAGTAAAAGCCCTAAATGTAGCCGACCCTTTAAACGAAACCACTAATTTGGGAGCCATTGTGTCGGCAGAGCATCTGCAAAAAGTATTGTCGTACATACAATTGGCAAAAACCGAAGGTGGAACCATTTTATGCGGCGGCGAACAATTGCATCTTACCGACCGTTGCAAAAATGGTTGGTTTTTAAGCCCCACCGTTATTGAGGGTTTGCCGCACGATTGCCGCACCAACCAAGAAGAAATTTTTGGACCCGTTGTCACCATCATGCCCTTCGACACCGACCAACAAGCCCTTGACTATGCCAATAGCACCGAGTATGGTTTGGCTGCCAACATCTGGACACAAAACCTTGACCGCGCCCACAAAATGGCTAACTTACTGGCGTTTGGTATTGTGTGGGTTAATTGTTGGATGATGCGCGACCTGCGCACGCCCTTTGGTGGGGTTAAAAGCTCGGGGGTTGGGCGCGAAGGCGGCTGGGAAGCACTACGGTTTTTCACCGAACCTAAAAATGTGTTGATTAGTTATAAGATATAATACATTATTTTACGCATAACATAATCAAACTAATCGTTGAGCGAACTGAAAAAGCCCCGCTTGACGCGGAAAAGGTTTTTTTAGGGGGTGATGATTGGCTTTCCCTAAAGGCACAGTTGGTGGCACCCCCTTAACAAAGTAAGTGCATTTAACAAGCGCACAACAACGACCGTAAATTGGCTCTAAAGTCAATTTGCGGTCGTTGTTCAATAATCAGTGCAGCAAAACATCGCCTACTTTTATGGTTAAATTAAAAAACAATATTCGTGGGTTAGCGTTTCGCTCAATGTGGTAATACGCATCGTTTAACAGTTTAAAAATCTGCTCTAATTTATCTATATTAATAGTAGGTGTTATTTGCCGAGCCAATTCTGTTTCGGGTTGGGTAAGTGCTAGTCGGTGTTTTGGGATAGCTTTTAGCAACATACACTGGCGCAAAAAATGAAGCGAATAACGTAAAAAGTTTTTTTGACTTTCGCGTCCAAGTTCGGTAAAGCGCTCGGTTTGTGCATTAAAATGGTTAAGTTGTCGTTGCAAGATAATGGTTAGCCACCGCACCAACATTGTTTGGTTGTCGTTGTTAAAATTAGCTATAAGGTTAAGGGCTTCGTTGTAGTTACCCTCGGCAAGCAGGGCTATTTGTTGAGCCGATTCGAGGGGCAAATATTGTCGTTTTTGCAGTACTTCAATCAGGGCATCTTCTTCTATTCGGGGTATTCGCAGCATTTGTGTGCGCGACAAAATGGTGTTGATAATTAGGTCGGCGTTTTCGGCAACCAACAAAAACAAGGTATTTTCGGGTGGTTCTTCAATAATTTTTAGCAATCGGTTGCCTTCTTTACCCAAATATTCGGGTAGCCACATCACCAGTATTTTGTATTGGGCTTCGTATGCCATCAACGATAATTTGCGCACAATGTCGTCGCATTCGTCGGTGGTTATGTTGCCTTGTTTGTTGTCGGCTTTTAGGTATTGCAGCCACTGATAGGCGTTTTGGTATGGGTTTTTGGCGATAGCTTCGCGCCATTCTACGGCAAAATCGGTACTTTTAACTTTGCTGCCAATGGTGGGGTAGCTATAATGTATGTCGGGATGTATCATTTTTTGTGCTTTTCGGCAAGGGTTGCACTCGCCGCACGAGTCGTGGGCTTGCTTATTTTCGCATACCACATATTGGGCATACGCCAATGCCAATGCCAAATTACCGCTACCTTCGGCGCCCAAAAACAATTGGGCGTGACTAATGCGGTTGTGTTGTACACTGTCTATGAGGTATTTTTTGGTGGCGTTTTGCCCTATAATGTTTGTAAATTGCACAAAAAAACAATAAAATAAAGATGAATAATAGGTGTGAAATTAAAATCACTAAACAAACAAAACGAGTTAAATTTGCTTAGTGATTTGGTTGTTGGTTTAATTAAGTATGTATCTTAGTGCCAAGCCGCCGTCCATGCCAAACTGAAAGCCGCCGCTTTGCAAGCCTATGCGCGGTTTTATATCAATCATAAAATTAAACGGAGCCGAGCCAAAGTTGTACTCTAAACCCAAAATACCGTCGCCGCCTAAAAACAACGATTGGTTAACGCTACCAGCATGTGCGCCCAAACCATACACTACGTATAGGTCGGGGAAAAAAAGTTCGGAGTGATTTTCGGCTAAAAGAACCAAACTTACGCCACCCGTAGGACCAAAGTAGCCACCTAAAATGCCTTCGATGGCAAACTTATCGCCTGTAAAATGTTTGAAACTGACGCCGCCCGGCGAGCCGATGTGCGCACCTATGGCATTGTTGTAGGGTTGCGCCATGGCAAAAAAAGTGCCTAATAATAAGGCAATAGCAAAAGTAATAGCTTTTAATTGCATTGTGTTAAGTTGTGGGTATTAATAAATGATTTATTACAATATTTCATTTTGTTCGTAAATTTTTTGTATAGTATGTTTTAATTGTGAATAGTTTGTTGCCGAAGTTAATTTTTCTAGGGTACTCAACCCAATAGACGATTTGTTGGGTAAATTATTGATTGTTTGGGTAGATAAAACATAAAAAGCCCATTGTTCTAATTTAGTGGGGTCTAACTCGGTTTGTATTTTGTGTTTTAGCAAGCAAAATACATAAACGTCAGCATGACGAGTACTTGTGTTATCTGCCAATTGTTTAGATTTAATAGAAAATGAAACAGTTGAATAAGCTTTTTGCTTCCAAGTTTGGATGTAAGCCGCCGATTTCACTTCTATCTTTATTCCATTTTCGTCTTCTATATCATATTCTGCCCATTCTTCTCGTAGCTTTCGGAAATCTACTCCAATGGCAGTACCTACAATAAATTCGGCAAATATGCCTCTAAGTGCATTGCTTGTTAAATCGGATGCGCTCCAACGCCAAAAATCCAGCAGTTTATAATTTAACAAACAATTATTTAAGGATAATTGTTCTTCGCCAGTTTTAGTACTTACGATTATTTGCCTTAATTCGTCATTCATTGCAAAGTAATTTATTAATATATTAAATCAATTCGCCATTTAATATTACCGTTTGTGTAAGTTGGCTACCAAACGAGTAGGGGATATAAGCAACCGATGGGGCATTGATAATTTGGATGTTGGCAATTTTGTTGCGGGCAATACTGCCCAAACTAGGTGCTACATCCATGGCATAAGCTCCGTTTAGGGTAGCTGCGTTGATGGCTTCGTTGGGCAACATTTTCATTTGGGTGCAAGCCAACGATATAACAAAAGGCATATTACCCGACGGGCTTGAGCCAGGGTTATAATCGGTGGCTAAGGCAATGGGCAAGCCTGCATCTATCATACGGCGGGCGGGCTGATAGGGCAGGTTTAAGAAAAACGCTGCCGAAGGTAATAAGGTAGGCATGGTTTGTGTGTTGAGCAGACAATCAATTTCGGCATCGCCCACACACTCGAGGTGGTCAACGGATAAGGCGTTTTGTTGCACACCTACTTGTACGCCACCCGAATAATACAGTTGGTTGGCGTGTATTTTGGCACGTAAGCCATATTTTGCTCCGGCGGTTAGTATTTTAGCGGTTTCGTCGGCGGTAAAAAAGCCTTTTTCGCAAAAAACGTCTATAAAATCGGCTAAACCTTCGTCGGCAATTTGGGGTAGCATTTGGTTAATTAGCAAATTAATATAGCCCTCGCGGTTGTTTTTGTACTCGGTGGGCAGGGCGTGTGCGCCCAAAAAGGTGGCTTTTATGGTTAAGGGCGATGCAGCTTTTAGTTGTTGGATAACGCGCAGCATTTTAATCTCGGCTTCGAGCGACAAGCCATAGCCGCTTTTTATTTCTACGGCACCTGTACCCATGCGGCATATTTCGGTAAGCCTATAAAGGGCGCTGTCGTATAGGTCGTAGGCGGTGGTGTTTTGCAAACGCTTTGCCGAGTTGAGTATGCCGCCGCCAGCTTCGGCAATTTGCTCGTAGGTGGCGCCTTGTATGCGTTGTACAAACTCGTTTTCGCGGCTGCCTGCGTATACTATATGTGTATGCGAGTCGCACCAAGTGGGTAGTACTAATTTATTTTTAGCATCGAGGGTGGTATCGGCAATTTGGGGTAATAGTGGTGGCATGTCGTCCATGGTGCCAAAGTCGGCGATGCGGTCGTGTTGTATCCACAAATAAGCGTTTTTTATGCTAGATAGGTGCTGCATGTCGCTGCCTTTTATGTGGGTGCGTGTTTGCTCTTCGGTTTGTAAAAGCTGTGCTATGTTTTGGATAAGAATGGACAAGGTATTGTGCTTTTGGGTGATGTGTGTGTGTGTGTTGCGGGTGTTGGCAATGGGTTTGAGGGCGCTTTGGGGTGTTTTGGTGGTGCTGCGCCTAAAGTGTTGCGGGGGTGCCACCAACTTGGCAAATTAGGGAGTGCTAATCATCACCCCCAAAAAAGACATTTTCCGCGTCAAGCGGGCTTAACATTATTGCTTTATGGGTGTAAATGGTTATTTTTTGCTTTTATATTGGCGTTAAGTTTAGTTAGCAAATAGCGTTTTAAGGCGGGCGATGCGGGTTTTTCGATGTAAAAGTAGATGATGCTTGCTAATAGTAGGTTTATTATACACGATACAAATACAACTATTATTTTATTGGGTATTATTAATTGTAAATAGGGTAATAGTATGTGTATGGATAGGTACTGATGAATGAGGTATAAAGGATATGAAATGGTGCCTAAAAATAGGAGGGGTTTTGCAACAAGTATATTTAGTTTGTTTTTTACATAGGCAAAAAACAAGGCATAATATAATACTAGCAATAGTATATATTGATTGAGTGATATAAAGCCATGGCTTTGCCCGCCATTATCAAACAAAAAAAGCTGGGTAATAAAACAAAGTAACAAAAGCAAGTATCGGTTTATGGTATGCCCCTGAAATTTTAGGCGGTAAAATACTATGCCCGATACAAAAAGCGGGAAATGGTTGATGAGTACAAAGGCATTGTTAATTATATGGTAGATATTGGGTAGGTGCTTTTGGAGGATTGTATCGTAAGATAGGCATATGAAACAAATAATTGTGCCAATGGTTTCTATGTTATTGAGTTTTTTTAACAAAAATAATAGCAACATAAGGGCATAAAATTGCATCTCGACGGTTAGTGTCCAATATTGGAAATCGAGGTGCGGGATTTTGGCGTAGTGCTGAAACATAGTCATATTGGCAAAGTATTGTTTTGCCAAATTGGGTAAAGTAATATTGGTTGTTACAAAAACGAGTATTGCTGTAATGCTTACACAAGCCCAATAGGTGGGGTAAAGCCGAGTAAATCGACTAATTACAAAGCTTTGCCAATTAGTTATTTTGGATAGGGTTAGAAATATGACAAAACCACTAATCAAAAAAAACAGGTCGACGCCGGTTACACCAAAGTTAAAAAACGAATATCCTGAATTTAAGAATAAATGGAATAGGACGACCATTATAGCAGCTAATCCGCGTAAAGCATCTAACTCGAGCAGCCTATTATTCACGGACGAGGGTATGTTTTAAGATAATTTAAAATAGATTGTTTTGTTTTCTGGTTTTTTATTTACAGCTCATTTTTAGTTCTTCGATGGCTTGTGGCACGCGTAGTTGTGCGGCTCGTTCGTAGTCGGAGCAGGCTTTGTACGACATGTTCATGCACGAGTAAGCCAAACCGCGATAATAATATGCCAATCCGTCCATTGGGGTTAGTTCGGTTACGCGGGTAAAATCGCCGACAGCCGAGTCGTATTGTCGGAGCATACTTTTGGCGATGCCGCGTCCGCGCAAGGCGGGTACAAAAGTAGGGTTAGTTTCGAGGGCGCTGTTGTAATCATCGAGTGCGCCTTCAAAATTTTGGTTTAAGGTTTTGGTAGATGCTCTGCCTTGTAGGGCGTAGAGGTAGTCGGGTTTTAGTTTAATGGCTTGGTCAAATTTTTCGATAGATTCGGCAAATTTACCCATTTTAGATAAAGTTGTGGCGTAGTTATAGTACACAACGGGGTCGGTTTGGGTAATTTTTGTTACCTTTTTAAAGTCGTTTGATGCCTGTTTGTATTTGCCCAATTCGGTATAGGCGTTGCCACGCAGTTGTAGTAGTTCTTTGTTGTTGGGGTCGTTTTTTATGCATTTGTCTAAAAACTTTACGGCGTTACTATAATCTTTGGTATTAACGCGCAAAATAGCCTGGTTGTAGTAGTATTTATTGTCTTCTTTTACTTTAAAAGGTACGGCGGTTGTTCGGGTTGCTTCTACCACAACGGTGTCTTGATACTCAACGGTGTATAGTATTTCGTCTATATTAAGTTCAATGCTATTTGGGTTGCGTGTTTTTTTCGAGCGGGGTGTTTTGGGTGGTTTTGTTGGGGTAGGTTGTGTTGCCTCGATGGGTGCTTGGGTAGCTGCGGGGGCAGGTTCGGCAATTACAGGGGCAATTTTGGGCGTTTCTTCTTCTTCTTCGCCATAGCCTTCAAACCCTTTGGGGCTTTGTAATACGCCGCTACGCTCAACAGCCGTTGAGTCTTGGGCAAACAAAGGCGCGTTTATCATTAAAAATAGAGCTGCAAATAGGTACGAAAAAATAGGTTTTATCATGGTATAATTTTGACGAATTAATAGGTTGGGTATTTATTGCTACAAACGAGCAAATAGATGTATTGATAATGTGTAATAGATTACCTAAAAACAATGTCGCTGATATATTCTTCTTTTAGGTTTGTATTTAGGTTTTTTTTGATTTTATCTTTGGCATAAAACAATTCTTGTCGGAGGGCTGCCGATGGTATCCGAACATACATTACGCCTTCTTTTATGTAAACATATTGGGTTTGTTTGGTAATAGCATCGCCCACAAGGCTATGCCAAGCATTTACGGCTTGTGCATTTTTTAGGCGCTCGCTTACACCATACGAGGTTTTCCATTGTCGTATAACGTCGCCTAGTGATTGAAAATTGTTTTTGCGCATAAAAATGTGAGGTATTTTATTATTTATAGCTGCTCTGCTATATTTACTAATTCATTAACTGTTTTCCAGTTTCGGGTGGTGGCAGATAGTTTTAGTTTGGTTTCAAAAAAGTTGTTGGTTAGTTTGGTTTTTCCGTATCCGTTGGGGCAAAATAGGTAAATGGCATTGGCTATAATTACAAACTCGTCGGGGGCGTATTGTGTGGTGTTTAGCTTCTCAAGGTAGTTTTGTTGGGCTTGCTGCGATAAAAAAGTGACGTGTAATTTGCTTATATCTTCGTGTCTATCTTCCACAAAAGGGTTATTGGCGGTTACTATTTTTAGGTTGTTTAATGTTTTTACCATTACAGGCACCTCAAAGCCAAAGGTTTGGTTAATTTGTTGGGCAATAGTTTGCTCTATATCTAAACAATTGGTGTCGGGGCTTTGAAAAACAACATTGCCACTCTGGATATAGGTTTTTACTTTGCTAAAATTTAACAATTCGTACATTTGGCGCAGTGCGTCCATTTTTATCATCTTTTGCCCGCTTACATTAATGCCGCGCAGCATAGATATGTATGTTTGCATGATGATTTACAATTGGTAGTAAAAGCTTGTTATTTACAATACAAAGCACCGACATTTTACATAAATTACAATTTATAATTTACAATTAAAAACGTCTTATTTTCGATGCCAAATTTAGCGCAAATGGCGGTAATTCGGGCTTGTTGGGTATCTGAAATAAAAATTTGCCCAAATTTTTGGGGTTGGCAGGCGGTTACTTGCAATAATTGTTCGATGCGTTGCTCGTCTAATTTATCAAAAATATCATCGAGCAATAAAATGGGTTTTATTTGGGTATGTTGGGCAATTAGCTCGTAGATGGCTAATTTTAAGGCTATCAAAAACGACTTTTGTTGCCCCTGCGAGCCATATTTTTTTAGTGGATATTGGCTGATGCTAAACACCAAATCGTCGCGGTGTATGCCCTCGGTTGTGCGCTGTTGTTGGCGGTCGGTGGCAATGTTTTGTGCTAAAATTTGGGCAAAATCGGTGTCGTTTAATCCCGATTTATAGGTACAATTTACCTCTTCGCTACCGTTGCTTAGGCGCTCGTAGTATTGTTGTAAGATGGGTGTTAGCTCGTGGCAAAATGCTTGTCGTTTTTGGTGGATTTGATTACCCAAAGGTATCATTTGTACGGTATAAGTGTCGAGCAGGGTAGCGTTAAACTCGTTTCGCTCGGCAAATTGTTTAAGCAGTGCATTGCGGTTTAGCAGCAGTCGGTTGTATTTTATAAGGGCGTTTAGGTAGTCGCGGTCAAGCTGCGACAGGGTGGTGTCGAGCATTTTGCGGCGTGGTTCGCTACCTTCTTTTATCAGTTCTACATCATCAGGGGCAATCATCACAACGGGTAATAAACCTATATGTTCGGATAGTTTTTCGTAGGCAGTTTGGTTGCGCAAAAAATCCTTTTTTTTGGCAGATGTGTAGGTAAACACAATATTTTCGGTGTCGGTGGGCGCGTTTGGGTTAAGCAAAAAGTTACCTTCGAGCCTAAAAAATTGGGTTTGATGTTGTATGTTTTGGCTGTCGGAGTGGTTAAAATAGCTTTTACAGGCACATAAACAATAAATAGAATCGAGCAGATTTGTTTTGCCCGACCCATTTAAGCCAACTACCAAATTAACGGTAGCCGAAAATGCAAAAGCAGCCGATTGATAGTTTTTAAATTGTGTTAGCCGAAGGTCGCGAAGATACATTTAGAAAGTGGTGAAAAGCGTGAAGTGGTGATGTTGCGATGTGGTGAAGTTGCGATGTGGTGAAGTTGCGATGTGGTGAAGTTGCGATGTGGTGATGTTGCGATGTGGTGAAGTAGCGATGTGGTGATGTTGTGAGGTGGTGATGTTGTGAGGTGGTGATGTTGTGACTTTGTGTGAGGTGGTGATGTTGTGAGGTGGTGATGTTGTGACTTTGTGTGAGGTGGTGATGTTGTGATGTTGTGTGAGGTGGTGATGTTGTGTGAGGTGGTGATGTTGTGTGAGGTGGTGATGTTGTGATGTTGTGTGAGGTGGTGATGTTGCGGATAGCCGACAGCGAGCATCTGGTCACCAATCAATCACCCCAACTGCCCGTTTATTCGATTATATAAGTTTTGTGGTTGCCAAGTTCTTTTTTCGCCCAAAAACATACGTTTTGAGGTGCGATAGATTTGCCAATTTTGCTGTTCCAAAAAATGGATTGCAAGGGTGTTGTTGATAGGTAAAGCGGCAAAATCGTTTGTTTGTAATCGGTGTTTTATCAGTTCTATACCAGCGTTTGGTGTGTTGGCAACAATCAATCCGTCGGCTAATGTGGGCATATAAAAACCCTCGAGGGTTGTGTGGTTTAGGTAAAGTTTAGCCGACGCGAGGTGTTCAGAAAGTATCACACTACGCCCTTCGCCCGATACTTGTTGGTCTAGGGCAAATAATTGGGCAGCAAATTTGGGGTTAAACGATACAATCAAATCCGAAATTTGTGGCTTATGTGCTACTGTTGGTGCTTTTAGGTGTGCGTATTCGGTGTCTATTTCAAAGCCTAATTTTTTATAAACGGGGTATCCCATTTCGGTGGCATCTAAATAAATAGTTTTACATTTTTCAGAGTCAATATTGTTTATTAATTGTTGTGTAATTAATTTGCCTAAACCTTTGTTTCTATGTTGTTCGTGTACAATTATGCAAGCCAACCATGCTGTATTTTGGTGCGATATGCTTGCTCCAATAGCTACCATTTGCTGGTTAATAAGCAATTTTATGGGTTTGCAAAAGGGCGATTGCAAAAAATAGACAAATCGGGGTGTTAAATCGCCCCAATTTGGTGGTTCTAAATCTTTTAGGCAAGCAAGGTCGGTGGTTTCAAATGCTCGGAATTGCATAGTGACAACATTGGTGGTGTAAAGTTACGCAAATGTACGCAAAAAAGCCTTGCAAAGGTTAATTTTGCAAGGCTTTTTGTATTTGGTGTGTTATTTTTAACCAAAATTGGGCAATTAGGTTAATTGTTTTATTATACCAATGCATGTTTTGTGTCAATAATACCTAATTGTTCGCCCACTTTTTGGAAGGTATCTATAACATAATCGAGGTGTTCGTTTTGGTGGGTTGCCATAAAACTACAGCGCAACATTTGTTTGCCGGGCGGTGTGGCAGGCGATACAAAAGCGTTTACAAACACGCCTGCTTCGTATAGCATTTTCCACATGGTAAAAGTTTTTACATCATCGCCAATAAAAACAGGTACAATGGCGGTGCGTCCGTCGGGTACTTGATAGCCCATTTTTTGCAAAGCGGTGCGCACACGGTGGGCATTTGTCACCAACTGTTCTACCATTTCGGGGTGTTTTTCTAATACATCGAGGGCGGCAATAGCTGCTGCCACCGATGCAGGCGTGGGCGATGCACTAAAAATAAGTGCTGGCGATAGGTGTTTGATGTAGTTGATAACGCGCTCAGAGCCAACCACAAAACCACCCAACGAAGCCAAGGTTTTGCTAAAGGTACACATCACCAAATCTACCTCTTGGTCTAAATTAAATTCGCTGGCAGTGCCGCGTCCGCCTTTGCCAATTACGCCCAAGGCATGTGCATCGTCAATTAGTACTCGGGCGTTGTATTTTTTAGCCAAAGCGTTTATATCCGGTAGATTTACAATGCCGCCAAACGTGCTAAAAACGCCATCGGCAACAATTAGTTTGGCGGCATCGTAGGGGATGTTTTCTAGTACTTTTTCAAGGTCGTTCATGTCGTTGTGCTTAAAGCGCTTGGTTTGTGCGCCCATGCCCGCAGCAAGCAAATTGCCTTGTACAATACTTGCGTGGTTGTCGCGGTCCGATATGATGTATTCGCCACGCCCAACTAAGGTGCCAATTACGCCTTGCCCAGTTTGATAACCAGTGCTAAACAACAAACAGGCTTCTTTGCCCATAAATTTAGCCAAACGTGTTTCTAGTTCTTCGTGCAGGTTTATCGTGCCAGTTAGGTACCTCGACCCCGAACAACTTGTGCCGTATTTTTCGAGGGCTTTCATGGCAGCCTCGCGCACGTGCGGATGTGTAGTTAAACCCAAATAATTGTTAGAACCTGCCATTACAATAGGTTTACCTTCTATACGTACAACGGGTCCTTCGCTCTCTTCAATAGCTTTAAAGTAAGGGTAGATGCCAGCATCTTTTACATCATCGGCACGCCTAAATTCGTGGCATTTTTGAAATATATCCATAGTGTTTTTTTTTGATACATATTAAATAAATGGGGTTTTAGATAGGAATGGCGATAATTTATTGGTTATAAAAAAGTTATTTTATTTTCTCTGTTAATCCTATTATCACGCCAAAATCCCCGTCTGTTTGTATCCAGTTTTGTTGAGGTAAATAAGTTTTTGATACAAAACCGTCGAGGTACAACGCATTTTTGCAACCTTTGTTTTTAAAGTATTTTGCAAAGTCGTAAAAATTTATTTCTTTTTTCGACATGGCAAATAGCGTTTTGTTATTGGATAAAATACCTACCCCATTTCTGATGTTTAGGTTTTTTGAACCATTTACAAACAAGCTTATTTATTTGCCCATCTACAAGCAGCATAGGTCCCGATTGTGTGGCATACTTTACATTGCCGTTATTTTTAAATTGCTTGGTTTTACAAATGCCTGTAGTATTATCTGCCAAAATATAAAATACGCCATTGGGGTTTAAGTAAAAGTTTCCTTTTCCGGTCAATGTATCTAAGGCAGCAAGTGTTGCAAAGTTTTCGATATATAAACCTTGTGGCAGGTTGCCTGATTTATACATACCGCCATTGGTGGCAAAAATAAGTTGATGTCCATTAGTATCCAGCCACGTTTTTAGATTCGCAATAGATTTGAATGCTTGCCCTATATTATCTTTCCAATAAAATTGGAGATTTTGTTGCCTAGTATCTACAATTATACTTAAAATACTGCTATCAAAATGTTTCTTTTGTGCAAATGCTATAAAAATAGCAACAAATAAAGCCACAACCAGCAAAGATATTACTTTACGCATTATACTCACGTTTACGTGTTGCACTAAATTGCTGTAATTTAGCTATAACTCTAATAAAAGACGCAAAATACTTGTTTGGTCAAATTTTTTTTTAGTATTTGGCATAGCTCTTCAAAAATTTTGTTTTTTACGTAGTGCTATTAAACTATTGGGCATTTGAAGGTGTCTAAAGATTTGTAACAAACAAAGACATAAACTATCACAAACTAATTTATTATGAAAAAAAGTATTTTATTATTAATTTGTTCGTTTTTTGCATTGCAAACACAAGCACAAACAGCCAGCGATGCTTTTCGGTACTCCGAAACCATAGCTGGCGGTACAGCCCGCAGTTTAGGCGCTGGCGGGGCATTTGGCTCGTTGGGTGCCGATTTTTCGTCGGCAAGTATTAACCCTGCTGGTTTGGGTTTGTATACCAAATCGGAGATGACCATAACACCTAGCCTTAGCTTTTCGAGCACCGATGCCGATTTTTTAGGTACTACCACCACCGACAAACGCAGCGCTTTTAGCCTTAACAACATAGGTTTTGTGTTTGCCAACAACAACAAACGCGACCTAAAAAGCACCTTTGCTATTGGCTTTAATCGGTTGGCAAACTATAACAACCGTTTTATTGCCGATGGATATAACACCAACGGCTCTATCACCAATTATTATGCAGGCATTGCAGGTACTACCCCCGAAGCCGACCTTGCCACCGAACGCCCCTTTGATGCAGCCTTGGCTTACTTTACTTATTTAATAGACCCCGTTTATAACGCCAACGGCTCGCTAACCGGTTACGAAGGGCATACACCCAACAATGTGCAACAAACCACTAGTGCCTATGTAAAAGGAGGCAAAGAGGAGTATTTGATGGCATTAGGATTAGATTATAAAGATAAACTATACTTTGGAGCTACCTTGGGCTTGCCCTATACCCATTATAAATCGGAGGTAGAATATACAGAAACAGATAAAAACAATGTACACGGTGACTACGAAAGCTACCGCGAAATAAACACCCTACGCACACAAGGTTTGGGTATTAATGGTAAATTTGGTATGATTTATCGCCCGATAGAGCAACTGCGCATTGGCATAGCCGCACACACACCTACCCGCAACACCCTCGAAGATTTGTACGATGTAAGTATGGTATCTAATTTTACAGGAGGACAACAGTATACACAAGATTCACCCGATGACAATGCTGGTTTTAAGTACATAATCTCTTCGCCTTGGCGTGTTACTACGGGCATTTCGGGTATTGTCAAAAACTTAGGCTTTTTATCGTTTGATTACGAATGGGTAGATTATAGCCAAGCCGAGATAAATTTAGACGGCTACACCCAACTAACCAGCGACATAAACCGCGATATCAGAAACAACTACCAAGCTGCCTCTAACTTTAAAGTAGGTGCCGAGTTTGCCCGCGATATTTTTAGGGTACGTGCAGGTTATAATTATTATGGTAGCCCCTATAAAAATCAAGACAACCTAAACCGCCAAACTATTAGCGCAGGTTTGGGCATACGCGAAAATAAAATTTCGGCAGATGTGGCATTTGTGCGTGGTATCAACAAAAACGATTACCGCTTTTATACCGAGGCACCCACAGCCAACTTAAACACCACTAACAATAACTTGTTATTTACTTTTGGCTTGCGTTTTTAATAATAATAACCAAATTTAAACTATTTTATACACACACTGCACACTGGTTAAAAAAAGCAAACTTCCCCTTCTTGGTTAAACACCAGAAGGGGATTTTATTTTTGGGAGATATTGTTAAACCACTACTGGCTACAATACCCACACTTTTCAAAGTTTGCCAAGCCTAATAACCCAAACCTAAGTAATTTGTTGTAATTTTGCGGCTAAAATTGCACTACCCATGAAAAAAAGTAACGCATATATTTATACACTATTATTGTTTTGTTTTTTGTGCGCACTAAACATACAAGCACAAACTCGTTTTTCGGAGCTGGGTGTGGGTTTAGGTGCTGCCAACTATAATGGTGATTTGGTACCGGGTATTGTGGTTTTGCAAGAAACACGCCCCATGCTCAACGCCTTTGCACAAACCGAACTACTACCACACCTTAATCTACGTGGAGCTATTATGTGGGCACAGGTAGGTGGCAGCGATGCCCATTCAAAAAATCCAAACATCAACCTCCGAAATCTTAGCTTTCGCTCAACTATTTTCGAGGGTAGTTTGTTAGCTATAGTTGATGTGCTTAATCCGCACACCAACAAAATAGTGCCTTACCTAACAGGTGGCATTGCTGTGTTTAAGTTTAACCCCAAAGCCAAATACCAAAACCAATGGGTAGCCCTGCAACCACTTGGCACCGAAGGACAAAATTTAGACAACGAATCGGCACGCTTTTATAAACTTTGGCAAATGGCGTTACCCCTTGGAGCAGGTGTGCGTTGGCAGTTTGATAATGGTTTTACAATAGGATTTGAAGCCCTACAACGCAAACTTTTTACCGATTACCTAGACGATGTAAGCACCCAATACCACAGCTATTACGACCTTGCCGAACGACGTGGCGAGTTAGCCGCCGCCTTGTCCGACCGCTCGGGCGAGGTAAATGGTACGGGCATACCCATTTTTGCCAACAGCAACGAACAGCGCGGAAACCCCAAAAACAAAGATTGGTATTTTACACTTGGTTTTACTATTGCTTACCGCTTCGAAACGGCTAAAAATGGCAGAAAAAAAAGCAGTTGCTTTGGCGGGTTTTGATAATTATTCTCTTTGTACTAATGCATCAAAAGATCGCTTTAAGCATCAATACTTGTATCGGTAAAGCTTGTTTGATAACAATACATGACCATTATTGCCTACAAAACACCGCTTTTATCGCCCAAATATGCTATTTTTATTGCCCGAGCTATCAACCCAAAGTAAATAAGGCAGCGTTTTAACCGATTTTCCGTCGGTAAAACGCGAGCAAATCATACAATTGTTAAACTAAATTTTGAAAAATAAACCAGCAATAGCATCACTATTTATTGCCAATACGGTATCGGGCATGGCACAAGGCATGAGCATGATTGCCATACCTTGGTATTTTACCACCCTTGCCCACCAAGAGTCGTTGTTTGGGCGCATTTATGCCATTGTTACCTTGGGCGCTTTGTTTTGGGGTTTGTATAGTGGTACTTTGGTAGATAAGTTTGACCGAAAGAAGATATTTCTTGCCGAAAATTTTATGGGTACATTGGTGCTATTTAGCGTATCGGCAGCAGGTTTTTGGTATGGGCAGGTGCCTATTGCCTTAGTTGCATTGGTATTTGCAACTACTTTTTATACCTATAATATACACTACCCTGCACTATACGCTTTTTTGCAAGAAATTACCGACCGCGAAGATTACGGGCGTGTAGTGTCGTACATCGAGATACAAGGGCAAATAACATCGGCAATAGCTGGGGCAATGGCTGCCATTTTGTTACAAGGCATACCCGCCGGGGATATAAACCTATTGGGTTGGCAAATAAACTTACCTTTTAGCATACCCGCATGGCAGTTGCACCACGTTTTTTTGTTAGATGGGGCAACCTATCTGTTATCCTTTTTGCTCATCTTACCTATAAAATACACCCCCACCATACACCGACACGCCGAAGACGGCAACGCCTTTCAACGTTTGCGGGTGGGCTTTAATTACTTTCAAAAACGCTGGGTATTGTTTGTGTTTGGCAATGCTGCTTTGTTTGTGTTTGTAACTACTTTGGTTATTAACATGCAAGTGTTTCCAAATTTTGTAAAAAACGATCTACATGCCAACGCCAATGTATATGCTTGGGCAGAGGTAGCTTTTGCCACAGGTGCTATCTTTGCAGGTGTTTGGGTGATGCGTTTGTTCAAACATCAATCGCAGGTATTAGGCAATATTGTACTGGCAAGCATTAGTGCCACTTGCTTTGCCGTGTTGATAGTTAGCCGCTCTATTTGGGTATTTTATGTCCTTAATTTATTGTTAGGTTGGGCAAATGCAGGCTCGCGCATAATGCGTACAACCTATCTGTTTCAGCACATACCCAACCAAGTTAGCGGTCGTGCCAACTCGGTGTTTTATGTTATTAATGTGTTGTGTCGGTTGGCTCTTATTTATTTATTCTCGTTCCCGTTTTTTATTCAACAAGTTAGTTATACCTTTGCAGTGTTAAGCGCATGGTGCTTACTAGCAGCAGCCATATTGATGTGGTACTACAAACGATTGGTAAAACTAAAAGGAGATGAAACGAGTTAGTTTGGATAGTTCGGGTTTTTAAATCAACATCAAAAATCCATTTCTTAAAATCCGTGTTTAATCCGTAAAATCTGTATCCTCTTCTGCATAACATTAATCAATAATTAATAATCAATAATTAACCCAAATGCCCACTACAACCTTAAAACAAACTTGTTATCACTGCGGCGAAGAATGTGCCGAAAACCACCTTGTGGCAGACGACAAACATTTTTGTTGCGATGGTTGCCAAACGGTTTACCAAATCTTAAACCAAAACAACCTTTGCAACTACTACACCCTCGACCAAGTTGCACCCGGTATATCGGGCAAACAAAAGGTAGCCCCCGAAAAATTTGCCTACCTTGATAATCCCGACATTGCCCAGAAATTGGTGCGTTTTAGCGATGCCAATCAAACCCACATTACCCTGCATATACCCCATATTCATTGCAGTTCGTGTGTGTGGCTGCTCGAAAATTTGCACCGAATAGAAGTAGGTGTGTTAGACTCGGAGGTTAATTTTCCGAAAAAAGAAATTAAAATTATCTTTGACCCGCAAAAAACAAACCTTCGCCGCATAGCCGATTTACTAGCAGCCATAGGCTACGAGCCACACATCAGCCTGTCGGATATTGCCGAACAACAAAACAAAACCACTAATAGGTCGCATTTATACAAAATTGGCATTGCAGGTTTTGCATTTGCCAACATTATGCTGCTTAGCTTGCCCGAATACCTATCGTGGGGCAACCTTGCCGATACGCCACAATTGGCAAAAATTTTTAGCACCCTAAATTTACTGTTGGCACTACCGGTGTTTTTTTACAGCGCCTCCGAGTTTTTTGTGGCAGCCTATCAATCTATCCGCTACAGGTATTTAAACATAGATGCACCCATTGCCTTAGCCATTTTGGTTACATTTGGGCGCAGCCTCTACGAAATTATTACACAAACCGGAGCGGGCTATATGGATTCGATGACGGGTATTGTGTTTTTTATGTTAATTGGGCGATATTTTCAGCGCAAAACCTACGATTCGTTGTCGTTTGAGCGCGATTATAAATCGTACTTTCCGGTGGCGGTTACAGTCAAACGTCCATCATCCGAAATACAAGTGCCAGTTACCCAGCTAAAAGTAGGCGATAAAATAATACTGCACAACAACGAATTAGTACCCGCCGATGCCCTATTATATAAAGGTATTGGGCAGATAGATTACAGCTTTGTAACAGGCGAAGCGGTGATTATCGAAAAAAAAGCCGGCGAACTAATTTATGCAGGCGGCAAACATACGGGTAGTATTATTGAGTTAGAGGTGGTAAAAGAGGTGTCGCAAAGTTATTTAACCCAACTCTGGAACAACCCCAACCTAAGCCACAACACCCAACAACACCAAGCCGAACAAACATTTGTAGAACAAATTAACCGCTATTTTACACTATCTATTTTTAGTATCGCAGCACTATCTACCGCTTATTGGTTAAGTATGGGCAACCCTCATAGGGCAATTGCAGCCCTTACGGCAGTGTTAATAATTGCCTGCCCGTGTGCATTGCTTTTGTCGGCTACTTTTACCTACGGCAATATGCTGCGTTGGTTGGGGCGAAACAAATTTTACGTAAAAAATAATGCTATCATCGAAAAACTGGCAGGTATCAACACCATCGTTTTCGATAAAACAGGCACTATAACACAAGCCAATGCGGCACAAATTATCTATACAGGCGTTGAACCTAACGCCACCGAACAACAAAAAATAGAAACCTTAGCCGCCCAATCTACACATCCACTAAGTAGGCAGATAGTACAGTATCTGCAACAAAAAAACAACAAAAATACCGCCAAAGCAAGCAAATTTGTTGTTCAAAATTACGAGGAAATACTCGGAAAAGGATTAAAAGCCAACATCGAGGGCGATACTATTTACTTAGGCTCTGCCCAATTTATGCCTACCCAATCCAACATCGAAGCAAACACCAATGGCACGCACGTTTTTGTGGCTATCAACAACGAAGTATTAGGCTATTACAGCATCGCCAACCAGTATAGGCACGGTTTAAGCACCTTGATAGCTAATTTAAAACCGCAATATCCGTTGTATTTATTAAGTGGCGATAAAGATACCGAAAAAACAAATCTGCAAACCTTATTTGGCACCAATACACCTTTGTTGTTCAACCAAAAACCCGACGAAAAACTACAATTTATTGCCCAATTGCAACAACAAGGCAAACAAGTGCTAATGCTTGGCGATGGACTAAACGATGCGGGTGCTTTGTTGCAAAGCGATGTAGGTATTGCCGTATCCGACAACATAAACAACTTCTCGCCCGCCTGCGATGCTATCCTCGATGGGCAACACTTCGACCGTTTGGGGCAGTTTATCCGCTTTGCCCGCAGCGGACGTACCATTATTAGGGGTAGCTTTGCTATTTCGGTGCTGTATAATATAGTGGGATTATCGTTTGCCGTGCAAGGTACGCTACAACCAGTTATTGCAGCTATCTTAATGCCTCTTAGCTCTATCTCTATAGTACTGTTTACTACTTTGGCAAGCACTTGGGCAGCAAAACGATTGGACTTGGGCTAAAAAACCAACACCAATTTGTAATTTACAACAGAGACACAGAGAACACAGAGATTTTTTTGTGTAACAGCCTATAGCCAATTTTTAATTTACAACGGAGACACAGAGAACACAGAGAATTTTTTTTCGTGAATACCTTGAAGCGAACAGCCGACAGCCAAAAGCCGATAGCCAAAAAAATCACTCCAACACCACCGCAATACAATCGGCGCACCGTATGCCGTCCATGGCAGCCGACACAATACCACCTGCATAGCCTGCACCTTCGCCAATGGGGTATAAACCGCTTATTTGCAAATGCTGCATTGTTTTGTGGTCGCGTGGTATGCGTATGGGCGATGAAGTACGCGACTCAACACCCACAACAACCGCTTCGTTGGTTAAATAAGGCTTTGCTTTTTGCCCATACTGTTTAAAACCTTGTTGTAAGCGTTGCCAAATATACGATGGCAGCACCTCGTTTTTTAGCATCACCGATTCGATGCCCGGCACATACGAACAGGCAGGTAAGGACGAAGATAATTTGTTGTTCAAAAAATCCATTAAACGCTGTGCGGGCGCAGTTTGTGTTTTACCACCTGCCGCCCACGCCGCTTGCTCAACAGCTGCTTGTAATTTGATACCCGCCAATGCACCATATTGGGCAAAGGGTTGTAAATCTTGAGCTTCGATGCTAACCACAATGCCCGAATTAGCAAACGGATTGTTGCGCCGCGAGGGCGACCAACCATTGGTAACAACCTCGCCGGGTGCCGTAGCACAAGGGGCAATAATACCACCCGGACACATGCAAAACGAATATACCCCACGCCCATTGGCTTGCTCTACCCAACTGTAGGCAGCAGGCGGCAGATAATCGCCACGCAAATCGCATTTGTACTGCAATTGGTCAATAAGTACTTGCGGATGCTCGACACGCACACCCATAGCAAAAGATTTAGCCTCGATAAGAATACCCTTTTGGTGCAACAACTCAAAAATATCGCGCGACGAGTGACCCGTTGCCAATATCACCTGCTGCGCAGCTATCACATCGCCATTGGCTGTTATTACGCCTTGTATAGCGTTGTTTTTAACCACAAAATCGCTTACCTGTGTGTTAAAAAAAATTTCGCCGCCACATTGCAAAATGCTTTGGCGCATCGCCTCAATAATTTGTGGCAATTTGTTAGTACCTATGTGCGGATGCGTTTCGACTAAAATATCGGGGCTTGCCCCATGATACACAAACGTATCCAACACTTGTTGTATGTTGCCGCGCTTGTTCGAGCGGGTGTACAATTTACCATCCGAGTAAGTACCTGCACCACCTTCGCCAAAACAATAATTTGAGTTGGGATTTACAATATGCTGTTTGTTAATTGCCGCTAAATCGCGGCGGCGGTCGCGCACCGTTTTACCACGCTCTAATACAATGGGTTTTAAGCCCAACTCAATTAGGCGCAAGGCAGCAAACAAACCTGCGGGTCCGGCACCAATAATAACCACACTTGGGCGGTTGGCAACATATTGGTAATCAATTTTAATGGGCGATTCGGGCAGTGGTGTTTCGTTTATCCACACACGCAACCGCAACCAGTATTTAGGTATCCGGCTACGCCCATCAATGGCACGTTTAAGCAATTTAACCTGCGAGATGTCGGATAGTTTTACCCCTAAAGCTTGTGCAACAGCCCGTTGCACACTTTGTTCGTTAAAAGTTTGTTCGGGCGTTAGCCAAAGTTCTATATCGTGTTGCATAAATTAGCCAATTTGTTTTATTGAAGATACCATTGAGGGACACGAAAATTTGTTACATACTACACCCTTACAATTTACCATTTACCCCTTACAATTTACAACTTACCATTAAAATAGCATGGCTCAAAAACAAGCCGAAATGCCTTTTTTTGATCACCTCGAAGTATTAAGGTGGCATTTATTAAGGTCGATAGCGGCAATATTGGTATTTACCATTATAGCGTTTCTTTCCAAAAGTTTTATTTTCGACACCATACTTTTTGGACCTAAGCAAGCTAATTTCTGGACGTATGGCATGTTGTGTCGTTTGTCGGATATGTTGGGTATGGGCAAAAGTTTGTGCCTAACACCCATCAATTTCGAGGTTATTAACATCGAAATGGCAGGGCAGTTTTTAAGCCACATTCAGGTGTCTATGGTATCGGGTTTGATAGTTGCTTTTCCGTACTTTTTGTGGGAGATGTGGCGCTTCGCCGAACCTGCCCTGCACGAAGAAGAGCAAAAATATACCCGCTTTATCGTGTTTTTCAGTTCTATCTTGTTTTTTATAGGCATATTGTTTGGCTACTACCTAATGATACCCTTTTCGATGAACTTTTTGGTAGATTATCAAACTAGTCAATTTATCTCCAACAAAGTAACCCTCGACTCGTATATCTCGTTTATGATAACCCTCGTCTTGTCGTCGGGTTTGGTATTCGAGATGCCTATTGCTGTTTATTTCTTATCAAAAGTGGGCTTGCTTACCCCCAAAGACATGCGCGAGTATCGCAAACATGCCTTGCTTGCCATTGTGTTTATTGCCGCCATCATCACACCACCCGATGTTATGTCGCAAATGTTGGTAACCATACCCATGTATTTACTCTACGAAGCAAGCATTTTTGTATCGGCAATGGTGCAGCGCGATGCCAAGAAAAAAGAACTAGAAGAAGAAGCAAGTAATCAATTAACCATTAAAGATTAACGGCTTTTGGCTGCTGGCACGTAAATTCCCCTCTTGGGAGGGGCAGGGGTGGGATTATCGCTTTGGGTTGTCGGCTTTTGGCTACTCGCTACACACAAAAATCTCTCCGTGTTCTCTGTGTCTCCGTTGTAAACTACAATCGGGTGTTCCTATTCATCAAATAGTACCATAATTGCCACCAACTAACAATTATTGCGGTGCAAAGATACACATATAGCTGCAAATGAACGTTTTTTTACTTTTTTTTGATAAAATATAGACTATAGTATTGTTTTTTGTAAAAAAGGAGTACATTTGCACGTCAATCATCTTTTCACCAAAAAACACAAACACTATGGATTTTGACAACTTCTCTGCTCCAACCTACACCGACCAAAGGTGTGCGCTTTGCTAATGTTATTATAGACGGCATAGTAGCATCTATTTTGTACAGCATATTAGGTAAAATATTGGTACCCGATGCCAGTAATTATCAAGACCCAGATGCTATGACGGCAGCTTTACCCATGTCTATTTTGGTAAATGTTGTTTTAACCTTTGGCTACTATGTTGGCATGGAAGCTAGCACTGGCAAAACAGTAGGTAAATATATTACAGGTACACAAGTGCTTACCGAAGATGGCGAAAAACCCTCGGTAGGTACTATCTTTATCCGCACTTTGTGCCGTATAATTCCATTCGAGCCATTTTCGTTATTGTTTAACAATTATGCACGCGGCTGGCACGACAATTGGTCAAAAACCCGCGTTGTTAAAATCCGCAAAGACGACAACGACGGCGGTGGCGTAATTAGATAACCAATAGCACCCAAAACGAGGCATAAACCACAACGGTTTATGCCTCGTTTTTTTTTGCGGGATTTATAATAGTTGATGAAGTACAACATAAGGCAATAAACTAGGTATTGCGGCTTGTGTATCGCCAAATTTTATTCACCGATACAAGTATCGGTGCTACCTGTTACCGATACAAGTATCGCTGCTACCAGCAACTTAATCGTACAAAAACTCCCAAGCGCTGTGGTAAGCCTCTGCTGTTTCGGTGTATTGTATCCAACGCTCGTAAAAATGATGCGACCCAAGTGTAGCACTATCGCCCACCACCACCAACTTTTTGCGGGCGCGGGTTAGGGCTACGTTCATCCGCCTAAGGTCTTTTAAAAAACCAATTTCGTTGCGGTCGTTGCTGCGCACAAGACTAATTGCCACAATATCGCGCTCTTGTCCCTGGAACCCATCAACGGTATTTACCGAAATTTGCGTACCGTAGCGCATCAACAAAGCGTAGTTTTTGAGCATTTCTTTTATTAACACCACCTGTTGTTTGTAGGGCGATATGATACCTACGGTTAGTTCCCAAACGGTGTGTGTGCATTCTATCTCTAAACGCTCGTAAATTTGAGTTAGATAATCGAGCAGCAATTTGGCTTCTTGTTGGTTGCTAAGACTTTGCGTATTGCCATTTAATACTTCATCAAAACCGCAACCTGCTGTGTCTATAAAATCGAGGGGGGTAGATAATAGGGTTTGCATACGTGCATCGCCCAACAAATGATGCTGCACTTCGGGGGCTGCTTGTAGTTGTGAGTCGTAAAACTCGTTGCTCGAAAATTGCATTATTTTTTCGTTCATGCGGTACTGCACTTGCAACATAATGGCTGCCTGCGGGTGATGCTGTATGCAATGCTCGAACAACGAAATTGCCAAACCTTTTTGTTGTGCCTCCATCGATTTTACGGTAGGTGGCAATTGGCAATGGTCGCCGGCAAACACTACTTTTTGTGCTTTTGCAATGGGTATAAACGTGGCGGGTAGCATGGCTTGCGATGCCTCGTCGATAAAAACAGTTTTAAATTGCTTACCTTTCAGCTCCATGCTCGATGCACCAACTAAGGTACAACAAATTACTTGTGCCTTATCTACCAAATGTTGTACAATATAACGCTCGGTCATTTTGGCATGATCCATCAACAATTTGGCTTGTTCTAGCATCATTTTTCGCTCTTCGCGTTGTTCGCTGCCAAAGGTGCGTTTATATTTGCGGGCTTCGCGACGGTAGTTGTGTGCCTCTTTCCTAAAATTTTGAAGGCGTTTATAGTCGGGGTGCATTGCCATTTGCCCATCGAGGGTATGCTCTAATAAGGTTTCGTTGATGCGTGCGGGGTGTCCTAAACGCAACACTGTTACCCCTGCGGCGCATAGTTTTTCGGTGAGCAAATCAACGGCGGTATTACTGGCAGTAGTTACCAATACTTGCTCGTCGAGTTTTAAGGTGTGCAATATGGCTTGCACCAAAGTGGTGGTTTTGCCTGTGCCGGGCGGACCATGAATAATTGCCATGTCGCGGGCGGCTGCAATGTGTTGCACTGCTTGGTTTTGCACTTGGTTTAGGTTGGCGTAGTTAATGGTGGTATCTATGGGGTTAAATTGTGGCTCGGTATAACCAAAAAGCACATCGCGTAGCTCACCTAAGCGGCTATCTTCGGCTTTTAGTAGGCGTTGTAGCACAAAGTCCATTTCTCGGAAAGTGGTTTCGTTGTACAACAAATCTATACCTAATTTACCTTCGTCGACCCAATCGGGTAGGGTATCTACGCCCAAAGCCACGCGCATTGTGTTGTCGCGTACCCAAACAATAGTGCCATTTAGTACGGGGTTTTTCTCGTTTTGTACCTTAGCATTTACAAAAATAGCCGCCGTTTGTCCTTGCTGAAACAAATGGTTTTCGTAGGCGTTAACGGGGCGTTGTAGGTCTATCATTAGTTTTCCGCCCAAGCCAATTTCTTCGTTTGCTATATTGATAGGATACCAAGTTGTGCCGTTTTTTTTGCGCTCGGGTATGGTAAGGGTGTTAATGCTTTGCCTATATTGGCGTATTTCTTCGTTTCGCTCAATGTTTATAAGCTGTATGTAACGATTTATATCGTCGTGAACGGGCTTTTGCAAAATTGTAAGTTATAAATGGTAAGGGTGGATAAATTCCCCTCTTGGGAGGGGCAGGGGTGGGCGTAGTGTTTAAGCCGCCCAAATAAAAGCGCTAATGTACGGGTAATTTGCTTACAATAGCCCGATAAACAATAATTTTAGCCTGTTTTTGTTGTTTGGGGTTTGCAAAAAGAAAATTTTTTAAGTTTTTTGCTAAATTTTGCTTGTTTTATGCTGTTTTTTTACTAAAAAGAAGTAATTTTGTGCCTTCATTTATTTTCTTAACAAAGTACCTAAATAATGCCCGTACCATATCCTATATCCGACCAAACAAATTTAGAGCAAATAAGTATTGTAGAAGAACCCGCTTTTGTGGCGGATAGAGAAACATTTGACCATAAAGTGGTTAAACTATTTCAAAAAGTAAAAATAGATTACACTTGGTCATTTTCAGATAAAACAACTAAAGACACTTCTTATATCACACATGGCTATTATACCTATCCTGCTAAGTTTATACCACAATTAGCATCTCGATTAATCCAAACGTATAGTCAAGAAAACGATATTGTGGTAGATGTATTTGGTGGTAGTGGAACAACAGTTGTAGAAGCTATGATAAACAAACGTTTTGGTATAGCCACAGACATTAATGAAATAGCATACCTTGTTGCAAAAGTAAAATCTACCCCTATCGCTCCTGCCGAGCTAATTGCAGAGTTCGAAAAGATTGAACAATCTATAAAAATAAAATTAAGTGATGAATTTACTGTTTACTCGCAAAAAGCACTTGAAAATTTACCTAAAAATGATAGAATAGATTATTGGTTTCCTCAACAACAAAAAGAAGTACTATCCGTGATTTTTGATAGAATTTTAGATGTTACTAATAGTGACATTAAAGACTTCTTTTTAGTTGTTTTTGCACAGATTTTAAAATCTAGTTCAATTTGGTTACAAAAGAGTATAAAGCCAACGAGAGATTTAAACAAAAAGTTGCCCAAACCAGATACATTGTTTTTTAATCAAGCCAAGAAAATGATTAAAAGAAACAGTGATTTTGTTAATTTATTAGACAACGAAATCTTACAAAATATTAATCAACATAGAATCATAACATGTTCTGATGCTCGGAATCTTCCATGTGGGGATGGTGAAGCAGCTTTAATTGTAACAAGTCCACCATACGTAACAAGTTACGAATATGCTGATTTACATCAATTACCAAGTCTATGGTTTAGTTATTTTGAAGAGTTACCTTCTTTTAGAAAAAAATTTATTGGCAGTGCTTACAAAACTCGCGAACAAGAAATTAATTTGCAGAGCAATATAGCTAATAGCATTGTTAAAAAATTGGGTAAAACTAAAAAAAGCACAGAAGTCAAGACTTATTTTGCAGACATGTTAGAATGTTTTTTAGAAATCAAACGAGTCTTAAAAAAAGGAGGCAAATCGTGTATTGTTATAGGAAATACACAATTTAAAGGAGTCGACATCCTAAATGCAGAAGTTTTTGCAGAACAATTTTTAAACATTGGCTTTAAAATTCACGACATAATACTTCGCGAAATACCTTCAAAAATGCTACCATCTACACGAGATAGTTCAAGCGGGCAATTTGTAAAAGCCACTGATACCAACCTAAAACTAGCATATCCAACTGAATACATTCTAATAGTTGAAAAATCATGAAAAAACCTTGTTTTCTTTTTGTTTCTTTCTATAATGGATTGAAACACAATCATCTGTACGAAGATGTACAAACAGCTTATGATGAATTAAATATCATTTGTCAAGAAGAAAATTTTGTAGATACTTCTGTAAAATTACCAAATATTCAGGGGTTAAATCATCATTTACAAACCAATGATGATTTTGAATTTTATTTGCCTAATGGTACATGGATTCATTTGCAACCGTTTAATTTAACAATGTTCTAATCTTTCTTTCACAAAAAATAATATCAACATGACTATTACAGATTTACTTGCTCTTTACGAAGCTAAGAAGCAAACTTATGGCATAGAAGCATATCGCCACATTTCTAACCTTTTGCGAGAAGCAAAAGATCTACACAAAGCAGACTTTACAGGTAATGACCATGAGCAATCTTGGCGAGCTTTTAAAGGTAAAAACTTAGAAAAACTAATAGAGTCAATTATTGTTGATGAAGTTAGAGCATTAGGACTGGAGGTTATTAATGGCAATAGACTAGAAAGAACAACAAATCTTCCTGAAGCCTTAAGCCGAGTAAAACGTAATTTATTAGTAGATTATGGTGAATTTGGTTGTCATCTTCCTGATGTAGATTTGATAATTTATGAACCTGACACAAGCAGAATAGTTGCATTGTTGTCTAGCAAAGTTACATTAAGAGAAAGAATTGCACAAACAGGTTATTGGAAAATGAAACTTGCTGCCGATGAAGTAACAAGACACATAAAACTGTATTTTGTAACACCTGATGAAGATGGAACTCTAACAACTATTAATCCAATCAAAAAAGGCAGAGCAATTGTTGAAATAGATACAGATGGAGCCTATGTTTTATCAGAAGCAACAATTGAAAATAGCAGTAAAGTCAAAATGTTTGACCAATTTATTGTTGATTTAAGAAATTTGTTATCATAATGCTTACTTTAGAATCAACAACTTTATGGGATTTTCCAACTCAAAACTATGGTAAAACGCCTCATGGTAACAATAAGTATAATGGCGTTACACCAGCATTTATAGTTTGGAATCTATTAAATCGCTATACCAAAGAAGACGATTTAGTAATAGACCCCATGTGTGGAAGTGGTACAACTATAGATGTTGCAAAAGAATTAAAGCGAAGAGTAATTGGCTATGACATAAATATAGTACGTAATGATGTGGTGTATAATGATGCAAGGCATTTGCCTTTAGAAAATGAAAGTGTAGACTTCATTTTTATCGATCCACCTTATTCTGACAACATTAAATACTCTGGAAGTGATCAATGTATTGGTAAAATTAGTTGTGAAAAACAAGAGTTTTTTGAAGAACTTGAAAAAGTAATTATCGAAATTCATCGAACTTTAAAACAAGGTAAAGTTATGGCATTACTCATTGGTGATCAATGGATAAAGAAAAAATTTACTCCAACAGGATTTTTAACTTACCAAATACTACAAAAATACTTTGAAACGATTGATTTAGTTTGCGTAACAAGACATAATCAGACATCAAACACAGATGTTTGGCACAATCGAGCAAGAGAATTTAATTTTTATTTACGAGGATTTAAGTATTTATTCATCATGAAAAAACTCTAATAATACATCCTCTCCCAAAAAACATCCCCCTTAAAAACCTTATTTTTAAGGGGGATTTTTGCTTATCATCTACCCTTAATTTAACAAATGCCCTTGTTAGTTTGCCAACTAACAAGGGTTTTTAGTAATGATACTTTTTAAACAGTTAATTTGTGCTAATAGCTTTACAAAAAAAGCCTGACACCCTCGCAAGATGCCAGACTTATAAAAACGCTACTTTTTTAGTTGTAAATGGTAAATGGTGGATAAATTCCCCTCTTGGGAGAGGCAGGGGTGGGTTAAGGTAAGTTGTAAGGCGTAAATTTTATTGTTGTACGGCTTGTGGTTCGCCATAAATAAAATCGTCGAGAACTACCATGTCTTTGGTGCTACTTTCTGGATTTGGACCACAACTTACCTGTACGGGTGTGTTGCCTGTGGTAATAATTACTTTGGTGACAATAGCTGTTGGAAACGACACGCCTACAAACGACAAGCCAGCATTGGTAGGTTGGGCATAAAATTTACCTAAACTTTTTTTGCCCTGAAACAGTTCAATTGATGATACTTGTGCCATATCTACGTCGCAAAAAACAGCGCCAAAGCCACGTACAGCCGCAATAGTTTGTGTGCCGGGTACAAAAAACCGAATGGCAATTTCTTTGTGGTCGAGGTACGAAAACACACGTTGCTCAGAAAATGCTTTGAATTGTGTGGCAAAGCTGGTACTAATATCAGCAAATTTAGTGGCTGTTTGGGTAGGGTTATCGCTGTCGGCACTTACTCTAAAGCCTTCGGTTTCTTCTTTTTCGCCTACTGCCCGCATCACTAAACCACGTGGCGAGTTGACGTTAAAAAAATCGGGGGGTAGGTTGTTGGGTTGTGCAAAAGCATCGGGTACGCCGTCCCAGTTAATTTCGCGTCTGCCTGTGGTAAAGGTGTTGCCTATGCCATTGTTAGCACCGCCTAAATCGGTACGAAACTGGTCGATAGCACCTTGAATGTCGGCAGGGTTAGCACCTGCTGCACGACGACCTACTGGGGTTTGTGCCAATAATGTATGGCTAATAAGGCAAAGAACGAGGAGGATTGTTACATTTTTCATGATAAAAAATTTGAATGAAGTGAAAAGATGAAGTGGTGAAAGAGTGAAGTGGTGAAAGAGTGAAGATTAAGCCTTGTTAGGGGGTGCAATATGGGTGGCAATGGTTTGTGTGTTTTAAACCGCAATTTACAACTCATCATTTACAATTTACCATTTACCATTTTTTTTATCGCATTAGGCATATAACATTGGCAATGGGTGCAAGGTCTTTAAACTGTAGTTTGTCGTTGTATTTTGTTCTGATGGCATAACTAAGTAGTACGTTTCTGCCTAATTTAAAATCGCCGCCATAAGCAAAGGTATAGCTGTTTAGGTCGGGTGTTTGGCTGTATCCTTCTCTAAAAAATTCTACAAAAAAGTTGTAGTTATTATTACCGCTACTGTATCGGGTGTTAACACCTGCCAGATAGTTGTCGCTGGTGGCAGTTAGGTTGTATTGAGCCATGCCACTTAGTAGCCAGTTTTTGCCCAAGCCCAACGAGCCGCTTACCCAAAGGCTGTTTCTTTCGGACAATAGTACAAGGCTATCCAATTTGCTATCTTTGTCGTATTTATACGATTTTCCGTAGGCAACATCTAGGTACGAGGTGTTCCAGTGTCGGCGCACATAGCGTTGTTGTAGGTCGCGGACGGTTTGTTTGCGCAGGGTTTGTTTGTTTATCAGTTCAATTTTTAGCGAGTCGATAGATTTGTTGAGTTGTGTTTGCATTTTTATCGATTCGGCATCTTTTTTACTTTTTAGTTTGCTATTTTGTTTTTTTAGTGTTTCGAGTTGTTGCTGCATTAGTTCTTCGTCTTGCCCAACTACCATGTTTAGTGAGTCGAGCAGTTCGCGGTCGGTTAGTGGGTCGCGGCTACGGTATATGTTCATTTTGCCTGCTATGGCTAACCAGTTTATGGTGTCGCGTTGTACGGTGCCTGCCGATAAGCTAATGGTCGAAAACATTTTGACTAATCCGTTAGCTTTTTGGTATTTTGACAAGGGCGAGCGGTCGAAAAATAGTAGCCAAATGGGTTGTGCTTCGAGGGCAAGGTTTGGCGAAAGGCTGTAGCTTTTCAACGACCAATCGACCTTAAAGTTGCGGGGTAAGCCAGGTTTGGTAATGCGGTCGGGCGAGGCATCGAGCATAATAAAAGCAGGCGATGAAGGGATAGAAAACTCGGTAGCTTTAACTACTTCGGTGGTTGCCTCGTTTACAATAACTTGCGCTTGTACAAAACAAGAGAAATAATAACAAAATAGAAAAATAAAAGTAAGCGTTTTCATAAAGATAGCGTTTGTATGAATGAATGAATGTAGCGAAGAGCCTGTATCGGAAAACTTGTAGCTCGCTGCAAATATAGCGAAATTTCATCAGAAAACCAAAGGCGAGCATTTTTTGCGAGAAAATTACTCGCTTTTGGTTGTTACTTTAGGTATCCTCAATAATTATTTTGGTTGTTGGTTTCGTTGCTTTCGGTTATGTTGTTTAGGGCATCAACTTTTACAGTAAATTGTGCGGGGTCTGCCCAGTTATATTCGGGGTTAGTGGCATTGTCTTGGTGTGCATGAACATCGTTGCCGTTGTTACAACCTGCCATACGCATTAGTTTCTTTTTTGATTTTGGTCGAGTATAACTAAATATTTTCTCTTCGCCTGCTGCTAAATTAGTTACGGTTTCTTCTTTTAGCACGGTATTGCCATTTTTAAGTTGCACCTTAAACGTACCTGTAATAGGACCGCCTGTGTTTGTTACGCCAAACTGCACATCGGGCCAGGTTATCTCTTTTATTTTCACGGCTTCGGTTGCCGACGGAGCGCCTATGCTGTTTTTAATGGCAGTAAGTACGCCACTCGACCCGCCATTAGTTACTTTACCCAACGAGCCACCACACGATTCGTTACCTGTCAATACATAACGGTTGATACTCAACACATACGGAGCTAAATCGGGTTTAGGATATAAGGTAAGCGAAGTAATAGTTTTGGTAATATCGTGGTGGCAAGGCGTTTCAATTTCTTCAAATCTAATACCTGTTACTGTGGTTTGGGTAGTGGCTTTAAACACCGTATAAAACATTTGGCTGCTACCTGTGCCGCCATTTGCAAGGCTAGCACTTTCAATTTTGCTATCATCTACCCGTAAATCGTTGATGTCAGTACCTGTAACGGTCATTTGGTAGGTGCGTCCCGCAATTAATTGGGTAACATTTACGTTGTTCTCTTTGATTGTAATGCCGCTAACAACGGCTTTTTTACGAACATCAATTCTAAACGTGCAAGTAAGCGTATTTCCAATAAAAGGTAAGTTGCCAAACAACGACACCGTAATATTATTTTGTTCTATTGCACTGCTCGGTACTGCAATATTTACATCTACATAGGTTAAGCAACTATTTATGTTACCGCCGCCGCCTTTTGCTCCAATAGTGGCAGCAATACCTCCTACACCTGTTGTAGCCGAGCTAACCAAATCGCCATATTTTACAAATACCCTAATAGTTTGGGTTTCGCCGGTTAAAAACTTAGGATTAGCATCGCCCGAGTTGTAGGTTTGTCCGCACATGGTGCGTTTGCAAATGCTTTCGATGGCTTGTGTGTTTTGAGAAAAGAAAATGCCAATAATAGTTAATGCAATAGCAAATAATTGGCGAGCAGAGGTGATGATGGAAGTTGTCATTGTTGATGAGTTATTTGAAAAGTTAGAAGATACTGTTTGAGTGAAAGAAGAACCAGTTTGGTTAGCCGAGTTATTAGGTGAAGTGTTCATTTGAAAAGTGTTTGAAAAGTTAGAAGATGCTGTTTGGGTGAAAAGAGTGAAGGAGTGAAAGAGTGAAGGGATTGAAGAGAGAAGAGAAGCACTGCTAGTGTAAAGAGTAAAGGAGTGATTAAGCCCTGTTAGGGGTGTAATATGGGTAGCAGGTGTCAAATTGCAATCAATAATCAATAATTAACAATTGATAATTATCTTGCCCAATATTCTTTTACGCCTTGTATGCTGGTGGTACTCATACCGTTGTCGCTTACATAATAGCTGCCCATTAGTTGTTGGTCTTTGGGTAGGTTTTGTCCGTTGGCGGTGGTGATAAAGATTTTACCATTTTGGGTAAAGTAAGTACCTGTTAGTTCGGGAGCCGACCAACCGCCGCCGTCGTAGCTCCAACTATCGCCACCGCCTACCGAGCGACTTGCACCATACTCAAAAGTACCATTGGCACGTAAAACAAACGATGTTTCGGTACTAAACGATGCAAAATTGCCATATCCGCCGCTATTAATATTGCTCGATTTTGTCCAAACGCCCACCAAATTAGGGTCAATATTGTTTCGGGTAGATGTAGTAGTTTGTTGAAAACCATTGCTATTGTTTTGGGCAGATGCGTTTGTGGTATTTCCGCCGCCTGTACGTTGTAGTTGCATGGGTAGTGTAACTAAGCCCCAAAGTGTGCTAAAAGTAATGTTTAGATTGTTGCTGTTTGTTTGGGCTTCAAACGTCCATTCGTCTTGTTGTGTACCAATGGCTTTGCCACTTGCGGTATTGCCTTGTGTGTTGCCTGTTAGTTGGTAAGTGTCGCCGCTCATTTGCAGCGTGCCAGCTAAGTTGTTGCCTTGTTGTTGTAGGCTAAGTTGTACGGCTTGTTGTTGGCAGGTGCCTGTGTAAGTACCACTAAACGATTGAGCAAAAGAGAAAAGGCTAACTAATAAAGCCAAAGCGGTGGTTGCGAGATAATTTTTCATGGGGTAGCGTTTTTTTGTGTTTTTGAAAAGATTGTTTGTTTTGTTCTGTTTGATGATGCAAAGATACAACCACCACAGCCCCTACCCCAAACCAAAGAAACGCTAAAATAACTAAGCTAAAAGCATTTAAAAGCAGCTAACTAATTGATTATCAGTAAGTTATGCTGTTTAAAAGTGACTTGAAACAGGGTTAAAAGTCTTAAAAAAAACCTAAAAAAAACGAAAAAATACTTGTTGTCTAAACAAAAACCTAAAGCATAAACCCTAAACACCTAAGCGAGCAATCAACAGTTCAAAACCAATAGTAGGTTTATCTGAACTAATTGTCCAAAAAAATTGTTAACTTTGTACCCAAATTCACCTAATGCCAAATTTATTAACAATAAGCAGTACTTTGGGTTATAGCTACTAAAAAAAACATCATGATAACAAATCCGTTGAGCATACTATTTATATTGGGCTGGGGCAGTATAAAATATTTGGTTGCCTTGGGGCTAATATTTTACTACGATTACAACTTTGGCGAGTCGATGATACTAGCCATTACAGGCAGTATGATGGGCGTATTGTTTTTTAGCTACACCCGCGATGCACTAAAACTGTTGTGGTATAAATATGTAGGTAAGCCTAAGCAGGGTAAGCAATTTAGGGTAAATTGGCGAACACGCCTTATTGTGCGTACCCGTCAGCGCTTTGGCTTGGCAGGCATTGCCTTTCTAACGCCTATTTTACTAACCATACCAGTCGGTACTTTGGTGGCTTTAAGCATGTACCGCAGCAAACCCAAAGTATTTAGCTATATGTTAGTGTCGTTTACCTTCTGGAGTTTATTGCTTATTGGTGCCTACCAACTAACAGGTTTCGATTTAGCCCAACAATTGCACAATATGTTGGCATTTTTGTAAAATAGTAATCCTATATCATCACAACAAAACACTTCTTAGCTCTCTTTTTAGGGAGTTAAGAAGTGTTTTGCAGCTATCCATATAGCCAGTTTTCTGTTTCTAACGGATTGTGTGGTTTGCAACTCAAAGTACCTGTATTTGGGGGCAAATAACTTAATTTTCGTTTTTTTTAGCAAAGATAGTTCAAGTTTTGAGTATTTATTTGATAAAATTGCTTCATTTAGCTGCATTTCAACCCGAAAATAAACTTTGAAACTCAAACCACATAATCCATTAGAAGCAGAAAGAATAAAAATCAAATCTTGTTAATCTTGTAATCCTGTCAAAAACACATGCAACACGAAGAACTAACCAAAATAATAATAGGTTGCGCCTATACCGTACACAATACTAATGGTCAACAACACGATTATTCTTGAACTAAAAGCAATAGATATCTTACATCCGATACACGAAACACAATTGGTAAACTACCTCAACGCTACACAAATAGATATCGGATTGCTTATCAATTTTGGGCGTTCGGTAGAAGTTAAACGCAAATTTAGACTTTACACAAAAACAAAAATTTAGTCAACAGGATTGCAGGATTGGCAAGATTTAAATACCTACATCACCTTTTAAAATTCATACAAACTGTTGGCAAGCCCATTATTTCAAGAAAAAACGGCTAAATTTAAAACCACACAATCCGTTAGAAGCAGCCAGTTTTAAATTTTTGTACTAAATTGTTCTCAAAAATCAAACAAATAAATCAATGAAAACAGCAATTACCCTTACTTTTTGCCTACTGCTTATTAATGTTGCCAGCTATGCGCAACCTGCTACCACATTAGCAAACCCCACACACACCAACCACTTAACCCAACACCTACAAACCGTGCAGCAAACAAAGGCAGATAAAACCACCAAGCTATCTGCCACACCTCCGCAAACATTGCAAGCATTAACACAAGCCCAGTTGGGTCAGCATTTTCCGTATCCCATTATTTTTGTACATGGCTTGGCATCGAGCGCCGATACTTGGACAGATTTTTACAACACCGCATTAACACAAGGCTGGAGCTATGGCGGACATTTGCGCTTTAACCTTAATCAAGACGACAACTTGGGCTACTCTAACATCTACTCCGAAACCGAAACCGACTTTGAAGACTTTAACACCGATGTACCCGCTGCCGATTTTTATTTGGTTAATTTCAATGTTGGCACCGATGGCTTATCGTATGGCGAAAACTACAACCCCACACAAAGCAACCAAGCAGCCATTACCAAACAAGGTTTGGCTATACGCAATGCCATTACCGAGGTGTTGCAAGCCACGGGCAAAGATAAAGTTATTTTGTTTGGTCACTCGATGGGTGGTTTGGCATCGCGCCAATACCTACAAAACGAAACACTTTGGCAAGCCGATGGTAGGCATCATGTAGCCAAATTAGTAACAACAGGTACACCACATGGCGGCAGCAATGCGTCGGGTTCGTTTTTGGGTGATGCTTTTGTGTCGCTCGACGAAGGCTCTGATGCCATTAGAGACCTGCGCACCTCGTATTTTTACTCGGGCGATGATGGTGTGTTTTTGTTTGGCGGTTTAGAAAGCAACAACGTAATGAACGATACTTTTTTTGGTTTTTATAACTACGATGTAAGTTGCAATGGCATACAAGGCGAACAAGTAACGGGTTTAAATCAAAAAAACATACCCACCAACCTCGATTATACCTGTATTATTGGCGATTATAGCGGCGATTTGTTTGGTGGCGATGGCATAGTGTCGGTAGAAAGTGCCAACCTAACAACATTTTATGCCTCGTTGCCCACCGAAACCTTTAGTACCAACACTTTTCATACGGCATTAACCAACCGCATACAAACCAATTTTGAGGGTTTCGACGAGCCAGATTATTACTCGTTGGCATACCAAATAGCCCCTAACACCCTATATAATGGCTATGTTACGCTGCAAGGCGAAGATAGCCCATCGGCAGGGATAGACTACGACGACTATGCCTTTACGCTGCCCCAAGATGCATGGGTAAGTGTGTCGTTGGGCAACATTCCGCTGAACGAGCTAAACCTTAGCATAGCTAACCAAGATTACGATTTTGTATTAACCGATACCACCACTTTTGCCCAACTCGACTATCAAACCGACACCATTTACTTGCCAGCAGGCACTTATTACCTAGAAGTTGCTGCACACGGAAATAGCCAAAGTTGGCAAACACCTTATAACTTTAGGCTTAATTATACACCCGCTGCATTGGGCAATGCAAGCATAGCAGATGATAAACTTACATTTGACATATTCCCAAATCCAACCAACAATCAACTAAACATTAACCTAAACGCCAACGAGCCGCTTAATGGCGTGTTAAGCATAAGCAATCAATTGGGGCAAGCGGTATTTAGTCAATCGTTACAAAGTCAGTCGGCAGAGGTATTGTTTGATACCCAACATTTGCCCAAAGGCATTTACTTTGTACAGTTTATCAACAAGAAACAGTTGATAAGCAAAAAGTTAGTGGTTAATTAAATTGTTTTACAGATGATGAATTTTGAGCGATGAGCAATGTTTAATGATTTGTTGCCCTACAACACAAAACCCACCACAAGCCAATGGTTTGTGGTGGGTTTTTAGGTAATAAAGTGTGGGCGATGTGGCAAGAAATTATTTTTTTAGCAAGCCAGCTCTGTCGGCAGCCCGCACAATAAGGCATAAAAAAATGGGTATAAAAGCCACATTAAAACCTTGCGGAAACACCGGAAAAAGCAACAACAACAGCAGCACCAATAGTGCAATGCTTTTCCAGATAATGGTTTTGTTTATGGCGGGTAACAACAAATACAATGGGTTAGCCCACAACATATTAAGGTTATAATGTGTAGCCTGATGATTGGTAACCAAGCCCATAAACACAAACACCACACCGCAAAGTGCCAACGAGCCAAACAGCAACACATCGAACAATGTTTTTAGCCATTTTGCTTGTACAAAAAAAGTAAGTAGCAACGTAAGTATTAACAACAGCCCAAATACAAAAAGCGGTTGTTGCCAAAAAGGTGGTTTTACAATGGTTCGGGGTACATCTACTATGGTGGTTTCGGTGGCAGATACCAGCGGTTGCCAGCCCATCATATAACCTTGCGATAGGTTTTGGGCAAGATAATCGGGCAAAAACATTTCGTTTTGGTAATTGGCAATGTTATCGGCGGGTAAACCCAAAATAAAATCGATGCCAAAATGTGCCCAAGGCAAAGGCACTAAATACTCGGACAGCAGTTGCCTAAATGTTTTGGTGGCGGCGTGTGCAGGGCGCAATTGCAGCGAGTCTTTCAGCTCCGATGCAAAAATATCGCGTATTTTAGTCGAGCAGTTATTGTAAAAAAAATCGTAGAGATAGTACTTGTTTTCGGGCAGATTGTTGTGGTTTAAAAATGCCAATATCTGCGTTTTTTCGGCATCATTTAGGTTTAATTTTTGTTCTATCACGCGTCTATTATCTGTTCGGTATTGTCGTATAAAGTAGCGGGTGCGTTCTACATCTAGTTTATACAATAGTTTGCCTTGCACAAACAACCAATAAAAATTGGGTGTATCAAAATCAAAAATGCCGTAATTATACACCACATCAATGCCTGTAAGGGTGTCGTTGATGCGCACCGCGCTATGTCCAAAGGTGGAGTATAACTCGTCGCCGGGCGAGCAAGTCAATAAACTTATTTGCGCCGCCCCCGACACATTAAGGTTTTGTGCCGATGCTGCCCATGAAAGCAGTATCAGTATATAAAAAAAGTGCTTTAATATTGCCATAAGTGCTATTTTGCTGCAAAGGTACGTTTTTTTGCGGACATTTTTTGGCTTTCGGCTATTGGCTGCTGGCTTTTAGCTTCCCACTTGCTAGTTTGTAATGTGCAGATTGTATTGGACAGCAGATAGCGGACAGCCAAAAGCCCAAAGCGGACAGCCAGCAGCCAAAAGCCAGCAGCTTAAACAGAAATAAGTTGTTAAATAGGCAATAAATCTTGCCAAAAATACCTATCTTTGTGCCTCATTTTCGCAAACAAGTAATCATGGAAAATCCAAAAAATCCAAATCAGATAAATATAGAACTATCCGAAGAAATAGCCGAGGGCGTATATGCCAATTTAGCTATCATTAGCCATTCTTCGTCCGAGTTTGTGGTCGATTTTATTAAAATTATGCCCGGTGTGCCTAAAGCAAAGGTTAAATCGCGCATTATACTTACCCCACAACACGCCAAACGCCTAATTATGGCACTTGCCGACAATATCCGTAAGTACGAGCAAATGCACGGCACTATCGAAGAGGTATCGGGCGGCGATGTGCCACCTACCCATTTCTTTGGCGGTCCGCCAACGCAAGCATAAAAAATGGAGGGTATTACCCAATATTATTAACAAAACGCTGACAAGGTTTTAGCCTTGTCAGCGTTTTTGTTTTTTTGGGGGTTGAGGATGATTATTATTTATCAATAATTGCTTTTTAAATAAATAAAATAACTCAACTTATTGATTTTTTAAGGAATTTTTAAAAAACATCGTTGCTAGTTTTTGTAAAAATGACCCAAATTATGTTTTTTTTTAAAAAAAGTAGTGCATTATTTGCATTTGCGAAAATAACACCCTAATTTTGCAGCATATTTAGACTTGACTATCATCGCATACTATCAAAATTTAATAAAATGCCATTTGAATTATGGTAATTTATATTATTTTTTTAGCATAAATTATCTATCAAGTTAAAAACCCTTAAAAAATCAAATAAAAATGAAAAATATTGCTGCGATAATTTTACTCACACTATTGATGTTTGCTTCTGCCTGCGATAACGATGCTGATGGTGATGGGATAAGCGATGAGAAAGATAAATGTGCAAATACTCCAGCAGGGACACAAATAGATAGTGTTGGGTGTCCGGTTAAACAAAAAATAAACAAAGTTACTTTATACCTCGACGATTCGGGTAGTATGCAAGGATATATGTTTAATGGCAGCAAGTTCCAACAAAATATATCGGGATTAGCTTCTAGAATTGGTGTAATCAAAGGTAATGGGCTAATTGATACTGTTACACCTGACGTAAAGACCTTTGTAAATGCTTTTTTAGCAGCTAATATAAACGGAGGAAGTAGCGTATTGCACGAAACTTTAGACAAAATTACAACTAACCTTACAGATAACTCAATTACATTGTTTGTTACTGATGGCGTATTATCGTTTTCTGCAAAAGACATTAAGGCAAACCCTAAAAAAAACATAAACGATTTAACTAATATGCAAGTCTCCATAGCTCTGACTTTTTCAAGGCTGTTTGCTAAGGGATATGCTTGCTATGTTTTAGCAAGTAATTCTGATTTTAGCGGTGCACATTACTGGAACTATCAAAATAAGAAAGACCGACCTAATATAGCCTTAAACAATCGCCCGTATTATCTATTTATCATAGGTAAAGATAAAGATATTGATTTGTTTGTAAATGAAGTGATTGAGAAATCAGGTTACAATTTCGATAATTCATTGTTGGTTAATAGCAATCCATTAAAAACCTTAGTTGCGGTTGATAGAAACCTATATAATAAAAAACTAAAAACAGGTAACTGGGAATACTTGCCAACAAAAGCAAAAATCATAATACATGATGCTACAAAGTCTGTAACATTTCCTATTTTGCTTAATTTGCACAAATTTGCTCCAACCGATAGCACATCTTTAGCAAATGCTATTACTGTTCCAAATGCTTCAAAAGTAACTGTTTATACAAAAGCTGCATTTGTAAAAGACTTTTACGCTAATGGTGGTCTACCAAAAGAATATGGAGAAGCCACACATGTTGTGTTAGCCGAATTTGCTACACCACCCCAAAATATGTGTACTGTAGAATACAGTAATCCTACCTGGTACAAAGATTGGAATGTTGAGGACGATAGAAATCCAATAGACATCGAAGGGAAAACATTCGGCATACAGTATCTTATGACTGGTATCATAAACGCTTCAAACAATACAACTAAACTTGCATCTATAACTATAATAAACTAACTACATTATGTCTTTTTTCGAAACACTATATTCTTGGTGCGGAGTTGATTTTGCCGTCTTTTCCAATTTGCGCTTATATTTTAACGATACTTTGTTTCAAAGTTTTTTTTTATTGGCATCTATTATTGCATTAGTAGTTGCCCTTCTGTACTATTTTGTTATAACTAATATTAAAGTGCAATATTCTAAACTCGGCTATTGGTTGTTGTTTTGCTTATAGCTGCTGTATTTTCGGCTCTTGTCACCTATTTGTGGCATTGGAGTAACATTACCCAAGCCAAGACTCAAAATATTGGGCAACCTGCTGTGATAAATGCAATAAACGAAGGTATGCTTAAATATGCTTTCGGCAATTTTGTAATTACTGGAATATTGTATTTTATTATTTCGCTCATTATTAAGCGCTTCAATCCTCATACTACGCACACACCTTTCAAAATTCGTAAATCCCATTAATCTATGACTCAACGTTTATTTATTTTCGCCATAGGTGGTACAGGCTCAAGAGTGCTAAAATCACTGATAATGCTATTGGCAGCTGGTCATCCAATCGACGCTCGCGAAATTATACCTATTATTATTGACCCTGACAATCAAAATGGCAATCTTTCAGATACAGAAACACTGCTAAAAGCATATCAGGTTGTTAATAAAAATGCGGTACCAAATGCAGCAACAGAAGGTTTTTTTCGCCCTAAAGTACGTACCCTTGCTGATATAGATGCTACAGGAATGCTCACACAAAATAATTTTAACTATGATTTTGGCGAATCGACTAATGGCACTTTTAGCGATTTTATCAATTATCATGGGCTAGGAAGTTTGGATAAAAAATTTATCGATGTACTATTCTCTAAAGATAATCTTGATAGCGAAACTACAATTGGGTTTAAAGGCAATCCAAATGTAGGAAGTATTGTACTCAATAGCTTTGAAAACTCTCCTGAATTTAAATTATTCACAAATATTTTCGACAAAGATAAAGATAGAGTTTTTATTATATCGTCAATTTTGGCGGAACAGGAGCGTCTGGTTTTCCTTTGTTGGTAAAACTAATACGCAATAACAATGCTGACAACGTTAATAGAGCATTAATAGGGGCTATTTCAGTTGCTCCTTACTTCAATATCGGAAAGCTAGAACAAGATACATTAACTGCTAAAATCGACTCAGATACTTTTGTTACTAAAACAAAAGCTGCCTTGTCATATTACGAAACTAACCTTAAAGTAAATGCCTTGTTTTACTTAAGCGATAAACTCACAACCAATCCTTATAAGCCAGCATTAGGAGGAAGTGAGCAACGCAACGATGCACACCTAATTGAACTAATTGGAGCTACTAGTATCATAAAATTCTGCCAACTACCTAAAACAGCTATAGATCCTAATGGTAGGGCTTTTGAATACGGTTTAGCAGCAGCAGCAGATACCATTACATTTCAACACATGCCTGAACAAAACTCATCGCTAAGCAAATCGTTATTGCTTTTCAAATACTTATCCCATTTAGTAAATCACCATATTCCATACAAAAGCACGAATTTGGCATGGGCACAATCTATTGGATTTAATGCCAACTTTATTTCTTCCGATACTTACCAACAATTAAAATTCGTATTGAATGAATTTGAAAAATGGTTAAACGAGTTAGAAGACAATCGCCGTTCGTTTAGCCCATTTGCTAAAACAAAAGATATGAGCCAATTTATGGTTCACAAAACTATTAAGCACGGATATGTTACTAACTATAACGAAGACGAATTTGATAGAAGTTTTAACACTAACTCTCAAAGTGTCAAAGACCTTCCAGATGTTAACAAAAAATTTCTTGCCCTAATGTGGAAAGGCATTAATGGCGTATTTGAAAATTGGGTAAAAACTATCTAACCAATTTCGGCTCATCTTTTTCAACTAAAAAAAATTAAATCATGTCCTATATATTAAGGCATCGCAAACTAGGTCCAATTGGCAGTACCCATTGGTTTCCATTAAACAATACTTATGTCAGAGGCGACATAGACTCTATAGAAGACCCAGGAGCAAACACACACACAGTGCTAACGGCTATTCCGTCTCCGTTTGCTCGTATGCACCTATTTCAAACAGCTCTTGAAATGGTCGAGAGTAACGATTCGCCAGCTATCGATATAAAACGCACTAACCACAATGGCATATTGAGTGGCGGGGCGCGAAAAGCAAGCAAATACCACGAAATGGTTTCTCATTGTTTAGATTTGTGGGAAATTATGTTTCGGTTTAAAAATTACCAAAATGGTATCAAAAACCAAAACAATGCTACTTTGGAACTAATACCCTACAATTTAAACGACCAATTATCTGGACTAGAAAGAAGCTATAATGATGCTCATAGACTACTTGGCAATACCTTGCGAACATTTATGACAGCAGATAGGGATAGTGCTAATTTCGACCTCCTTACTAATAGTACCTTATACTTAATTGTATTAAACCAAGTAGTTATAGGCTGTACTTCGCCGCTAACATTTTTCTTTACGCCCGAAGATATTGCCCATAATCTGCAAATTCTGCATAACATAACACTAAAACGCTCCGACACAACAAGTTTTTTTACATCTATTGTGCCACTCCACAAACGCGATAGTGATTTTCAAATCTATCTACATCGCTTTATTGCCGCCTATGTCAAGTCTAATCTTAGTAGTAGAGTGAAGGCTTTTTTTGATTACACGCAAAAAAGTCTCAATTATTTACAAAGAGCCGACATTCATTTATTCACAGAAATACAAAATATTTATAACAGCAATTACAATCAAAATCAGTTTGATAAAGAATACGTAGCTGTTGAATGTAATGGTAACACCTTACAAGTATTGGGTAATGTTATTAAACAAAAGGTAGGTAGCGAATTTAATAGTGATTTTGTTATGGATGCTACTAAACTTCGGACAGAACCCACAGGAAAAATACCTTTGATATTAGTGCGTGGTGTTGATTTTCCAAACTGGAAATATTACAATCAAACTCTTTTTGATACGAGCCAACTCAAAGGCACTATTCCTTATGCCGATGCTAATTCGTTGGCAACCCGCACTATGCCGGATATAGGTATTACCTACCCATGCCTGTATGTTAACGATTTTTTAGTGCCTAAACTCATACTCTTGGATGAAGTTAATGATGGCAAACACTTTTTTGATGGCAATACTACGACCAACCAACTTGAAAAGTTTTTGTTACCTATACACGAAAATTACTTTAAATATTTTACCATACAAGACCTAAAGTCCAATCTTAACATACAACGCCTAAATGGCATGTTAGATGGAAAAAAACAGCAATATGTAAAGGTGACGCTAATAATTCCAGTAATTAACCAAAGGCATGTAACATTAACTAAATGTTATGTCGATAATCCATCGGCTGACAACAGAGAAAATGTAGGTACCATTACATCAGCTCGTATTAACTTAGCCATATTCCCGTTTGTAAAAACAAGCGATGGTAGATTCAACGATTTTTACAAAATAATGCTTAATTCGTTTAGCGGCGAGAGGCAGAGTGTAAACTGAGTTTTACAGCAACTACGAACAAATACCTTACAATGAAACAACAAGCGGTAAGCGAGGTACTCCCGAAGCATAATAGGATACCGAAGAATAATGCCGTAGGTATGGTAGATAATTGGACGGTACGAGATAGTTGCTTTGATTACATTAAAATTGAAACAGCTGATGGAACCGAAGCGCTTATTATACCTAATTGGATAACCAAAGATGTGGGAAATACCCAATTTTCTTTTGCAATAGACTTTGGCACCACTAATACTCATGTAGAAATACGTGAACATAACAAAGAACCCCAATCGTTAGCTTTTACCAACACAGACAACGATTGTCACGTGGGTTTGCTCGGTAAAAGTTTAATCCAAGATAGGTACTTCATACCATCGGCAATTAGCGATAAGATAGGCGACGGACAAATTAAGTTTCCTACTCGAACAACTACTAACGAAGTTATTCAACTACCCCAAGGACAAAAATTGGAGTTAATGAGTACTATTAGTATTTGTTTCACCTACGAAAAAAAACCTAATGATTTACAGTCTAAAATCGAAAACAACCTTAAATGGGAAATTAAACAAAAT
>JADKCK010000009.1 GCA_016718845.1 Sphingobacteriales bacterium | reverse complement strand
AACAACTATTTCATTTCGACCGCGTAACACTTTATCGTACATTAAGCACTTTTCTCGAAAAAGGCATTATCCATAAAGTATTCGACGATTCGGGGATGACGAAGTATGCCCTTTGCCCCGAACATTGCCATCAGCACCACGAACACCAAGACGAGCACATACATTTTAAATGTGTTAAATGCAATACAACTACCTGTATTGCCTCTATTACTATACCCATTATTGAGCTACCCAAAGGCTATACTTTTATTGATGCCAATTTGTTGGTGCGCGGTGTGTGCGATAAATGCCAATAAATTAAACCGTTCTTAAATAGCCCAAACAACACCAATATATATCATTCATTTCATTGGTGCATTTAACTTCCAAAATATTTAAAACAAAAAACAAATGAAACATTTTCTTGCAATCCTCGTTTTATTAAGTGTTACTTTGCAATGGTCGTGCAAAAACGCCAATACCGATACTGCCAATACCCAAACTGCGGCACCTGTTGCTTCGGCACCTGCTGCGGTAACGCCATCGGTGGGGGCAGGCACGCCCAACAACCCTAACCCTTTAGACAAAGTCAGCCCAATATTACAAAATTGCACCAAAGTAGAGTACGTTTTGTATAACTATGGCATTACCTTCGAGTCGACGAGCCCTAAAGAAGTAATGTCGTTTTATAGTTATGTAGAGAACATACGCCCCGACGAAAGCCAATGCAAACCCGAAACCTACGATTGTGGCATTGTGTTTAAAGATGCAAAAGGCGATATTAAACAAGCTATGGAGCTCAACATTTTTCCGCAATGCAACCGCGTTCAAATAGTGGTAGATGGCAAAACGTACTTTTGCAAACTAAAACAAGGCGGGCTCGCGTTTTTTCAACAAGTTATCAATCAGCAACAAGAGGTGGCTCGCAAAGCACAAGAAGGCACACTTCCGCCATCGGGGCATTAAACACTTTGACAGCGAACCGCAAAAAATGCTTGATTTGCGCTTGCTTTGCTAAGGGGGTGCCACCAACTTGGCAAATTAGGGAGTGCTAATCATCACCCCCTAAAAAAACCTTTTCCGCGTTAAGCGGGGCGCAAACAAACCATTTTAATGATTGGTAACTTTGATTTTACTGCCTGCTTATGTTGCTATTAAACCTTGCCAAGTATTAATACCAACCCACCTATTACCCACCTATTAAACAAGTTATGTTTTTATACATTTGTAAGCCACCTGCTATATGCACTGTTGTTAAACGCAACGGTGGCTTTTTTGCGACCTTGTTGTTTGCATTGTTATTGGTATCGCCGCATTTACAAGCACAAATATTAGCCACCGATTCGATACAAGCCGAGCAACGTTATAGCCGCATCCAATATTTTACGGACACCTATACCAATCAATTGCAACTTGTTGATACGTTGTTGCAACATTTCGAGGTGTTTCAGCCAACACAAAAAGGCAATTTCGAGGCTTTATTTTTGGGCAATTCGGGGCAGCCACATGCGCCATTGGTGTTTAATTACGAGCGGCAGATAGGTTTTTCGTTGGGTTGGCGGCAATTTAATCGCTATTTTATACAACCCGATTCGGTGCGTTATTTTTACTCGTTGTATCCGTTTTCGGATTTGCGCTACACCATTGGTCCGCAACAAGAGCAGCAAATGGGTGTGCTTTTTTCGATACCTATATCAAGCAACCTAAACATTACCGCCGATTATAAACGCATTGTGGCGCCGGGTATATATAGCCGCCAAAAGGCAAAAACAACTGCTTTTGCAAGCAGTATTAGATACAGCACCAGCAATCAGCGGTATCAACTGTTGGGCAACTATACGCTAAACAAAGCCGATACCGAGCAAAGCGGCGGCTACAATCCCGATGTGTATTTCAGAAATCAACTATTAAATGGCATATTAGATACGTTGGTTACGCCCCGAACTATTATTGTACCGCACCTTGGCACTGCCAAAAATGTATTATCGCAAAAACGAGCTTTTGTGCAGCAAACCTATAGTATAGGTAAACTCTACAATTTTTTTCGATACGCCGGCGACACCTTGCCGCCAAAATTCCCGACTTTAAAACTTGGGCATAGATTTGTGTACGATAATCAACGAAACGATTACCAAGATACAGCACCCAATGCAAGCAGTTATTATCCCAATTTTTTTGTATCAACTACCCAAACCCGCGATTCGTTAAGTACGCAATTGTTTGACAACGAGGCTTTTGTAGCTTTTTTTGGACGACGAAAACTAACCGACACCACGGGCTACGAGCATACCATATCGGCACGTGCAGCGTTGCGGCATCAGTATGGGCGCATTGCACAAACGGCTGGTGTAGATACCATATTTGCCAATTTAATAGAAGGTGTGCCACAAGACACCACTTTTGTGGGTAACGATACACTAAGAACAATAGAAAGCGGTATGTTGGTGTTGCACTTCGAAAATCCGCCAAAATCGAAAATAAATTATTGGTTAGATGCTTCGTATGGTTTATGGGGTACGTATCAAAACGATATTTCGGTGTCGGGGCGTTTGTTTGTGCGCCTATCCAACAAAATTGGCTGGCTGCAGGCAGGTGGTACTTTGCAAAGTTTAACACCCGATTACCTCACCAATTTTTATTTCTCGAACCATTACCAATGGAACAACCCAAACTTTAAAAAAACCAATAGCCTACAACTAAACGCTACTTACTACAACCCAAGTTTTTAAAGGGCTACCAAATTGCAAGGCATGGGCTAATGGTAATTATTACGCACCGGGCTATTTGCCTGCTATTGGTCAGTTTTTTGTACAAAACACCGAAAAACAAACCTATTACCCCATTGCCGATGTATTTTTGACGGCAAAGAGCGCCTGTTTGCCACAGGAGTTAATCAGGGCTTGTTTAAGCAAATATATTTGCATACCAACATCCTGCTCAAGATAGGGCTTTTTACTTTGGTGTGTCGTGGATGTTTTATGATTGAGGTTATTGTAAAAGATTGGGAAAATTACAAGTTAGTATTTTTTATCTTAAAAACACATTAAAAAAACAAATAATAAAAAAATATTATTAAATTATTTTAAAAATAATATTTTTACAGAATAATCATAGTTAAATGTTTTAGTATTTATATTTTTTATGGAAAATTCAGAACTGAAATTTATTTATTGGTTTGCTTATTATGGTTTAGATTGCACAGTGTGGTATTGGCAAAATAACCGCTGTTTAAAGGAGCTATACCTGGATATTCAATGCAAATTGGCAGCTTGAAAATCGCTCATTGTTATCCAAGAGTGCAACTTTGGTATGCGAAATTATTAAACTACTCGTTAATTTAAAAAAACAATACTGTTTATGATATAGCACCTGATATTGGTCAGTTTTTATTTTGCCAAAATACAGAAAAATAAACCTATTACCCTATTGCTGATGGTATTTTGATGGCATAAGTAAAGGTTTGGTTTTAAGTGCTTTGCCTTTAAAAAAATGCTTTAACATGTTAATCAGGGGTTGTTTTTTAAGTTTATAAAAGATTATTTTAAAGAAAATAGCAACATTGAACTCGAAATTCTAAAAATATTGAATGGAAAAATGAGTTTAGTCTTCAAGAAAAAATCGTTTCTTTTGATATTGGTATTGCCACCTTGTTGGACACAGAAATTCAAATATCTAAATCGGGTATAAAAGCTAAACAATACCTTAATAATGGTGTTGTTCGTTTTATACTTATAGGTATATTATCTAAACTACTGACACGATTTACCTTTTATTTTTCCTTCTTGATACTTAGCTTCTAGTTGTTTTTGTTCTTCTAGTTCTTCGGGGGTAGGTGGTACATCTTTTACGGTGTTTAGGTCGGGTTGTCCGGCGTTTACCCAGCAGGTATACCACAAACTAGCGGTGGCAATTATGGCGGCTCGCATACGGCGCTCTTGCATGCCGTTTAGCATATCCGAGTACTCGTGGGCATAATCTTCGCAGTATACTTGCATGTTTTGGGCGCCTCTGTTTTCGTAGCAGTATTTTTGGTCAGATGGGGTTAGTTTGTTTAGTTCGCGCTCAAAAATTAGCACCGAGTCGAGGGCTTCGTGGCTATTCTAGAATGTATTTCCACACATATTCGCGGGTGTTGTCTATGTATTGAGCTTTGCCTACCCAAAAATCGTAATTATCGCCAAACAGCTCTGGCACCCTCGATTCCCAGAAACCGTGTATGCCTTTTTGGTTGGTCATTTGTCCGTTGTAGTTTTCGCTGGTGTGCAGTGGCACGTGTCCGTCGCCTACATAATGTCCAAGGTCTGCCGAGTAATGCAGTATTTTGTATTGGTCTCGCTCTTCAAAGGCTTTTGTTAGTTGCCACAATACCTTTTGGGTATGCCAAGGCACAATGCCGTAAGCATTTAGGGTGTCTTCGGTTCGTTCGGCAACGGCATCTTCCCATTTATGGGGCAGTATATCGTAGGGGCGCTCGTGTACGTAGTGGTCAAGGTCAATAAAGTGTCGGGGTGCTTCTTCGGCAACGGCATAGCGTCGTTTGTCGGGGTCAACGGCGTGTTCGGTGATATACTCGAGGTTTTTTTTGTAAAAAACAATCATTTCGGGTGGCAACGAAAACACTGCCAAACGGTTGATGCGCTGATGCGCCCAAAATCCCCACGCATTGGCTTTATACAAGGCGCTGCCCGCCAGCACTATTACAATGGGTATAATAAAACGAAATAGATTTTTGTATCTCATAAAAAAAGACTAATTTTGGTTTAGATACTGCCGATAGTAAGTTTTATGGCATGTTATTTATTACCAACTGATGAAGAGGACACAGATTTTACGGATTGAATACGGATTTTAGAAAATGATTTAATCTTGATATAAAACCCAAATCTAAACAAAAAGTCTAGGATAATGGTGATTTAAGATAACAACGGTGGTTTATTTGTTTGTTGAGCAATAGATTGTTCAATAAATAGGTTATTTTGCAGGTACTTAGCAATCATGCAGTGCTATTAAAAACCCAATCAATCTGCCTATATCACTAAATAAAAATCCATCTTAATCCGTGATTCGTTTTATCTGTGTCCTAAATAAACACCCTAAAATAGCGTAGTGCGTATCATCAGTTAGTGATTTTTGGTTTATTTTTTTTCGAGCAGGTACATATAATCGGTATTACCTTTTTCGGTTTCGGATAGATAGGGCAACATTACTTGTTTTTGCAGATGCAAGTTGGGATATTGTTGCTGCATGAGTTGGCTATAATCGGCTTTCCAGAGGTAGTCGGTATTGCCCCTATAATTAATGTTGGTTACTTGGCTGGCGTAGTACTCCATACCCATAATGTATTGTTTAGATACGCGGTTCATCTCGGCAAAAACGCGGGGTAGGTCGGTGGGCGAGATGTGGATAAGTACGCCATGTGTGCAAACCAAATCGAAGTAGTTGTCTTTAAAAGGCAAATCAAAAGCCGACCCTTGCAGTATATTAACATGCTGCAATAGGCTTTTCGATTTTTCGACGGCATACCATTGTATTTCGATGCCATACAAATTGGTAAAACCTTGCTGCTGAAAACCACGCAATTGCAAACCAATATTGCAACCTATTTCTAAAATACGGGCATCTTTGGGTAAATGTCCTATAAATTCTTCGTTTAATTGTGGTTTTGTTTTACCATACATGTTTAGGTAATAATTGTCCCATGCTATAGGGTCAAAGGTGTTGCGGTCGGTATACTCGCGACCAAAATCGCCCTGCCAAAAATTGATTTGTTTAGTTTGTTCCAAAACAATAATAATTGATAATTAATGATTGATGATTGACATTTACAATCAAATGTCCATTCGAGGCTCAAAGTTAGCTTTTTTTGTTTAAATTAAGCCAATAAAAATAGCGCTTGCCCCCAATAATGCGTGCGAAAGCGAAACACTTAGCCAATTTGGGTGATGATGATAGATAATACCCCAAATAACGCCCATAAATAGGGTGACAAGCAGGGTTATCCAATCGTTGTAAAACACATGTAAATACGAAAAATTAAGTGCTGATAAAATTACTATTGCCACAGGACTGGCAAAACGGTGGTGTTTTAACTCGGCAAAAATAAGGCTTCGGTATATAAATTCTTGAGCAGGACTTGACAGTACAATATAAAACAAAAAGAACCAATTGAGTTGATTTTGCCCTTCAAAACGCACAAAACCCTTGTTGTAGGCAATTGCCATAGCCACCATAAGCAGTATGGTGAACAGCATATTCCATTGCAAGGCAGGGCGCAAGTTATCTGTTCTAATGCCTAAATCTGCCAAAGTAAATTGGCGCCAAATGGCATAAAAAATCATTACAAGGCTTAGTATAATCAACAACCAAAAACGTAGACTATAGGGTATAATACCCAACCACAGCAAAGTAGTTGGTAATACGCAGGCAACAAATGCCACAATTAAATGCCCATAATGGGTAGGGTGTGTTTTTTGCATGATAGATGGGGTGATTGGTTAAAAATTGGGCAAAAACTAAACTTTAGCGCTTGTATAGGCAACCTTTTTGCGTTTAGTTCCGTTTAGTTACACAAAGATACAAAAGTAAACGGTTAGTGTGTTAATTATTAACCGTTTTATCAAAATTGTTTAACTTTTATTTGCATTATCTTGACAACATAAATCCACTAACATCTAAAAATCCTAATTTTCACAAAAATTTAACAAGCCATGAAAACAAATTTGCTATCGTTTTTTACCGCAACATTGTTACTTTGCGTAGCATTGTTTCAGCAAGGTTGCACCGATAAGTGCGAAGACAGCTATACCTACACTAGGTATACCCCCATTTATAAACAGTACGCCGATTTTAGAAAAGACGTAGTGACAACTGCCCCGCGTGAGCTACGCAACACAGGCAAAATTTACTACAAAACACCTTATTTATACATCAACGAGCTAAACGAGGGCGTGCATGTGTTTGACAATACCGACAAATCGAACCCGCAAAATATTGGCTTTATTGCCATTGAAGGTAACATGGATATTGCCATAAAAGGTGATGTAATGTATGCCGACAATTACACCGACCTATTGGCAGTAAACATAGCTAACCCACAAACGCCTGTTTTAGACAAACGACTAAACGATGTGTTTTTAGACCAATACCCCGTTGACCCAAATTTGGGCGTTTTGGTTGATTATGCCGAAGAACAAGTAACCGAAAAAGTTGACTGTACGCAAGGCGGCGGCGGTATTATGCTTGAGAACGATGGTATTTTTGAGGGTGATGTGCTAACCAACAATACGGGCGGTGCCGAAACAAGTAACAACAACAGCTCATCGGGAGTTGGTGGCTCTATGGCACGTTTTACCATTCCGCAAAACAGCAATCAATTGTATATTGCCACCATTTCGCAGCTAAAAGTGTTTAATATTAGCAGCCTTAGTAACCCACAACAAGGCGAATCGATAAATTTAGGTTGGAACATAGAAACCATTTATCCGTTTAAAGATAAATTGATGATTGGCTCTATGACAGGTATGTTTATTTACGACATTAGCAACCCCATGTACCCCAGTTATATGTCGGAGTTTAGCCACGCCAAAGCCTGCGACCCCGTTGTTGCCGAGGGTAACTATGCCTACGTAACCCTACGCGAAGGTACAAACTGCGGTGCCGTTGCCAACGAATTGATTGTGGTTGATATATCAAATATGTATAGCCTAACTGCCGTAAAACATTACCCCATGACCGAACCGCATGGCTTGGGTATTGACAACAACACCTTATTTGTGTGCGATGGTAGCGATGGCTTAAAAATTTACGATGCCACCGATGTAACAACCATCAACGAGCATCAAATTAAGCAGTACAAAAACATACAAGCCACCGATGTAATCCCCTACAACGATGTGTTGATGATGATTGGCACCGACGGTTTTTATCAGTACGACTACAGCAACCTAAACGACATAAAACTGTTGAGCAAAATAGAAGTGCAACACAACTAAACGCCAAATTATCTACTAATTTGTTCTCCCCTAATTTATTATCCCTTGCTTTGGCAACAAAGCAGGGGATTTTGGATTTTATTTGCCCAAATAAAGCCATTTTATAGGTTAGTAATAAAAAACGTGTACCTTTGCAGACTATTTTTGTCATATCGAGGCAGCGTCCTCAAATTGTTATTACATGAACTTGTTGTTTCCCGAATCAATTGCCAATCGCTCGAATGGCACGCAACTTACTTATTTGCTTTTTATTACACTTATTTGTTTTAGCTTGGCGCAAATGCTTTCGTTAGGGGCATTTATGTTGGCAGGTACCGATATTAATGCCCTGCAAAATACCGATTGGAGCAAAGCCAGCGATAGTCAAATTAATATTTACAAAATTGCCCAAATTATATCTAGTATATTTACCCTATTAGTACCTGCATGGCTATACAGCATGGCACAATCGGGCGACACTCGTTTTTTGCAGTTCAAGCAACCCTTAATTCCACTTTTGGCAGCCATGACTATTGCAGCTACCATTGTATCGTTGCCCCTATTGGGCTGGACAATGGAAGTTAATCAGGCAATGCACCTACCTAAATTTTTAGCCCCTATCGAGCAATGGATGAAATCGACCGAAGCAAACCTTGCCGACCTAACCGCCGCTTTTTTAAAAATGGACAACCCATTTGAGTTGCTGCTTAATATGGTGATGATAGCCGTTATTCCGGCAGTAGGCGAAGAAATGCTTTTTAGGGGATGCTTGCAACCCACCTTACAACGCTATACCGGCAATGCACATATAGGTGTTTGGTTGGCAGCTATTATTTTTAGTGCCATACATTTGCAGTTTTATGGCTTTGTGCCTCGTATGCTGTTGGGTGCCTTGTTTGGTTATTTTTATTTGTGGAGTGGCAACTTGTGGTATCCAATAATAGGGCATTTTGTTAATAATGGTTTGCAGGTGTTGTTGGTATACAGCGGTGTAGTAGCCGCCAACGACCTTGATGCCGCCGAGCAACAGGTACCCCTGATAGCTGTTGCACTTAGTGGCGTGTTCACGGCTTTTATGCTCGAGCAGTATCGCCAAAAAACAAGGTTATTGAATGATGGCGTATAAATGGTATGTTATTTTGTTTGCTTAATAAGCTATCTTGTAAAACACACTAAAAAACACCCCAAAGTATAGCTTTTAAGCATATAGTATCTTTATCAATTGTTTTTGTCTTAGTTTACTGATGTTACGCACACGAGGACACAGATTTTACGGATTTGACACGGATTTCAAAAAATGATTAGCTAAATTTTGATTCAACGTCCAAATTTAAACAAAAAAGCTAAAATAATGACGTGGTTTATTTCTTTGTTTTTGGACAATAGATTGTCCAGTAAAAATGGGCTATTTAGGTGATAAACAGGCTATTTGGCGGGCAACTAGCCATCATACATCAGCAGTAAAAACTAAATCAATCTAACATTAATCTTCCTGAAAATCCATCTTAATCCTGTCGCATTCGTTTTATCTGTGTCCTAAATAAACACCCTAAAATAGAGTAATGCGTAACATCAGTTAGTTTATTATCAATCTTCATTTATTTATGCCTAATTTATCCGACACTTGGGTTAAAGTGTTTAGCAGCGGGCAGCTATACTTAGCCGAAATTGTAAAAGGTGTATTAGAAGAAAACGAAGTGCCTGTAATTTTACTCAATAAACAAGCCTCTATATACAATATGTTTGGCGAAATTGAAGTTTATGTTCCAGAAACCGAAAGTTTAAAAGCTTATTACTTAATCAACCAAAATCAACTATGAGTTCATTTACACAACGAGCTATAACCGCCGTAGGGTTTTTGGTGGTTATGATAACAGGTATTTATATTAGTTCGTATAGCTTATTTGCTTTATTTGGCTTAATATCTTTTTTAGGCGTTTGGGAGTACCAAACATTGGTGGCGCTGTATCCGTTTAATCAACACACCGCCTTGCTACGCGACAAGTGGATATTGTCGGTAATGGGCTTGCTTGTTTATGCACTAATAGGTTTGGTAAGTATGCACTTACTGCCTTTATGGGTTTTGTTATTTATATTACCTATTATATTTTTGTTGTTTATAAAAGAGTTGTTCGATGCCAAATCGCCCAACCCATTTGTACGTGTGTCGCTTAATATTACAGGTTTGTTGTATTTGGTAGTGCCTTTGGCATTGATAAACACCATTGCCAACGAAAGTAATACCTTTGAACCCAACCGCATTATGGGTATGTTGTTGTTAATATGGGCAAACGATACGGGCGCCTATGTGTTAGGCTCAAAGATAGGCAAAACACCTTTTTTCAAACGCATATCGCCCAAAAAAACTTGGGAAGGAACCATTAGCGGCATGATAACTACCCTTATATTAGCCGCCATATTAGGCTTTGTTTTCAAAGAACTAAGCGTAGTACAATGGTATGGCGTGGCGGTATGTGTCATTATTTTCTCCACATTAGGCGACCTTGTCGAATCGATGCTTAAACGAAACTTAGGTATAAAAGACTCGGGGACAATACTGCCCGGACACGGCGGCATACTCGACCGTTTTGATGCCCTTTTATTGGTAGTGCCATATATTGCCCTTTGGATATTGATGACCTAAAAATAACCAAAAAGCAATTGACCAAAAAAAAACTTTACGTCTAAACATTTAGATACCGAACTATTTTTCGCTTAACTTTGTTAAGCACTTAGTGGCGTGTTAAAACGTGGGGTATGGCAATTTTATCAGCATTGTTTAGCACACATTATTGCAACAAATACCCGATTTACACAACATACAATAATTAGAAATATAACTCATCTCAGAAAACGCTTTAAAAATAATGAAAAAAGTAAGCATTCATCGCGAAGGCTATACCATTCTCTTCGTTACAGGCTTAGGCTTGTTGTTAATCAATGCCATTGCTATATACCTATTGCAGGTATCCGACAAAACAGCCATGGCAATTAGCCTTTTGTCGGCAATTATTTTCTTTTTTGTACTTTACTTTTTCCGTATTCCACGCATCGAAATGGCACACACCAACGGCAAACAAATAATTGCACCTGCCGATGGTAAAATTGTGGTAGTAGAAGAAGTGGAAGAAACCGAATATTTTAAAGACCGCCGCATACAAGTATCCATTTTTATGTCGCCTACCAACGTGCATGTTAACCGCTCGCCGGTAGCAGGTACTGTAACCTACACCAAATACCACCCGGGTAACTACTTGGTAGCTTGGCACCCCAAATCATCAACCCTCAACGAGCGTTTTACCAGCGTTATCCAAAACGTAGAAAACGATTACGAAATTTTAGTTCGTCAAATTGCCGGCAAATTAGCCCGTAAAATAACTAACTACCTCGACGAGGGCGACGAAATAAACAAAGGCGAAGAATTGGGCTTTATCAAATTTGGCTCGCGCGTTGACCTTTACTTGCCACTCGATGCGGTCATAAAAATTAACCTCAAAGAAAAAGTAAAAGGCGGTAAAACAGTACTCGCCGAATTGCCTTAATTTTTGATAGTAAACAAAAAAACACCTTAGTAAGGTATAAAACTTAAATGGTTTGTTTTGCGCATAGAACGCAGATAATGCTTACACAAAGCAACAAGGATTAAAATTAAAAATCCGTGAAAATCGGCGTTCTATGATACGCAAACTAAGGCTACATTGGCACAACTTATTTTTTAACTAAAGTATTGATAGAAAAGCTCAGAAATTATTTTTTTAAATTATTTTTTATTTTATCTTTGCAAGATTGAACGATGGCAGTTGCTATGTGACTGACCGTTGGCTGTGCCGTAGACGCTGTTTGGAATAATATAAGCCAGCAACAAGCATTAGGTGACCGAAATTGTGGGTGATGAAGTTATTTTATTGGACAAAAAAAACCGAATAAAAAGGTGCGTATTTTTTATTGTTTTGACTTGCAAAAAAATAATTTTTTACAAAATATTGATTACCGGTAACTTAGGCTAACAAAACAATTAATTATATCTTTTAACAATACCTCGCAAAAGCGCAAAGGTGCGTATATTAATGAATTAGCGGTCATTGTAAAGACAGACTCCGCTTAAAACCAAATACAGAAAATGAAAATAAAAGGCAATGCCTCGACAAAATCATAATTAAAATGGATAATTTATACATAAATATTTTAGGATTTGCCGTTTGTGCTGCGGTAATTATTTTCAGTGGCACGAAACTTTCCTTTTACGGAGATAAAATTGCCGACCTCACAGGTATGGGCAAAGCATGGGTAGGACTTATTTTAATGGCATCAGTTACCTCTTTACCGGAATTGATTACAGGGATAAGTTCAGTAGCCATTGTTAAAGCACCAAACCTGGCAGCCGGAGATATTTTTGGCAGTTGCGTTTTTAACCTGCTCATACTTTCTGTCTTAGACGCTCGAATTAAACAACCTCTTTTTTCAATGGTCAAATCGAGCCATATTGTAGCAGCCATTTTCGGAATTATTTTATTAACGGTGGCAGGTATGGCAATTTACTTGTCGGATGAAATACCGTCTGTATTATGGATAAGCAGTTTTTCTTTTGTCCTTTTTGGCGTTTACTTACTATCCATTTGGGGTATTTTCAAATATGAACAAGCCGCTTTAATTGAATCTCCACCATTTGAGACTCCTCAAAGCCCTACCCATTCGGCCGACCTTAAAAAAGTTATTGGTGGCTATGCACTACATGCCTTAATTGTAATTGGTGCAGCTATATTTCTACCCTATTTTGGTGAGCATATCGCAGCACATACGGGTTTAGGTAATGCCTTTTTCGGCACACTATTTATTGCTGCCGCCACATCATTGCCAGAGTTAGTAGTTTCATTAGCTGCATTACGAATGGGTTCATTAGATATGGCTGTCGGGAATTTATTGGGCAGCAATGTGTTTAATATGTTTATACTGGGTATTGATGATGTTTTTTATCGGGAAGGTTCCTTGTTTAATGCCATTTCTCCCTCACATTTATTATCGGTTTTTATCACCATTATCATGACGGCTGTTGTAGGTTTAGGACTTCTTTTTAAACCAAAGAAAAAGCAAATATGGCTTTTAAGCCTTGATACTTTTATAATTGCACTTCTATACATGGCTCTGATGACATATTTATTTATAAATAAATAAACGAATAGGGAAACGAATTGGCACTAAAGCAGTAGGCAGAGACAACACGACAGAAAATAAACAACGAACCGCTAACAGCGGTTTACCTGCGGTGCTGCTTCGCGGTGGCAAAAGTGGGGCTTTTGTACTAGGCTGAACATTTATACTTTCTATTAGCATTTGTGTTAAATTTGAACATTGGTACTTTCTAAACCCCCACCTTCGGCAATACCCGACCGTTGCCTGTTATTCTCATAGACCTTGAATTTCAAAATTACTTTTAAATTTTGTTACAACGACACTATACAAACTTTATTTTGATCACTTTGTTCTAGTTTTTCTGAATGTAAACTAGGACAAAAGTCGTCAACAAATTTGACTAGTAAAAAACAAGTTACCGCTTCTAGGAACTATATAGAGTTTGATACGACTAAATATATCAGACACAAATCAGGCTTCTACTTGTCAAGAGCAGGAGATATTTTTCAATTCAATCACGTAGCTTATGACGACTCAGCAGGATTTTGGTCAGACCATTATTGGTTAGACTCTTTAATGTTTTATGGCGAGTACCCAAATCAAAGACCTCTCAAAGGTATTATTGACTTAGAGTCATTTGTAAGCGACACAGCAAGCCGTTTTGAAAAAGACAAAAAATATGTATATTATACATGGGCTACCTCTGACGGTGCTCGCAGATTTATAGTTGACAAAGCTGACCCAAGAACGTTTCAAAGTATTAGTGATAGGTATGGCAAGGATAAATCAAATATTTACTATGGATCTGAAATTGTTAAGAATGCTGATTTAAAAACTTTTAAAGTTCTGAATGATCAAGACTCTGCAAAAGATAAAAGACATTTATATCATTTAGGTGATAAAATAGAATAAAGCACAACAGGCAATATTGGATTTTATGCAAGTTTGGCTCGGTGTTGTAACATCAGCTATTTGCAAATCCCATCAGCAGTTCGGGATCAACGTTCAATTTTCAAATTTTGTACTTAACTTCAACAACACATTTTCAATCAGCAACGCTTATGGCAGACGGAATGCTATTTCCCAACCTGCATAAAGCCCTATTCTCTATGCCCAAATAATACAAGACAATGACTATAGACTATAAAATCGACGAAAACGATTACTTGACACATCAACTTTTTGTTGCGTCAAAATCTGCCCATATTAAAAAGAAAAGACAAAGAAATAAAATAATAATACCATTGATTTACATTGGTTTAGGGTTTTTAGGTCTTCTTGAAAATAATATTTCTTTGGCAATATTTTTTTTTATTATCGGAATTTTATGGTTTTTTATTTACCCACTTTGGGAAAAACGATACTATATCAAAAATTATATGAATTTTATTAAAGAAAATTACAAAGATAGATTTGGAAGAACTGCAACTTTGGAGTTTAACAATGAGTATTTCTTAGCAAAAGACAATGTAAGTGAGAGTAAAGTTTTGACAACGGAATTAGAAGAAATATGTGAAATTGCTACGACAATTTTTATTAGACTAAAAGGCGGACAATCATTTATTTTGCCAAAGGGCAAAATAACCGACCTTGACAAGGTAAAAGCGAGACTAAAAGAACTTGCCGATTATTTGAAAATTAAATACGAAATTGACGAAAAATGGGAATGGAAATAATTACTGGACATAAAAGCACATTTGCAATAGGCGGGGTTTCGTACTCCGCAGACAGTTTTCTGGTAGCAGAAAGTTTTGTTCTCCGCATCAACATTTACCTGCGGTGCTACTTCGTGGTGTGGTAAAAATCGCCACCTTTGGCAAGTTCCCAAACCCTTATCTGTAACCCCAAACGACAAATAATACTAACAATACAAAACAATTAACATCTTCAACATGAAACGTATCCTAAAATCCAAAAGCATTTATTTTTCAACACTTCTTTTCTTAGTTTTTAGTTCGTGTATTAAGGAACCCGTAAACTCCAACAATAATAATGGAACTAGCGACTTAACAGACACAACAATGTTAAATGTTTCCTATGGTTCGCATATAAGGCAGGTTTATGATATTTATTTGCCAGCGAATAGAGACACAAGTACACCTGTAATATTGATGATACACGGAGGGGCTTGGAAAGCAGGGCAAAAAGAAGACTTTAATTACTATGTAAATCTAATAAAAGCAAAGTGGAATAGTGTTGCCATTGTAAACATGAATTATAGATTAGCAAGTAATACAGATAATATACACCACAATGAAATTCTTGCAGACATTGGTTCGGTCGTAAATCAAATAAATGCTAACCAAGCAAATTATCACATTTCTAACAACATTGGTGTTGTAGGTGCAAGTGCAGGGGGGCAATTAGCCATGATTTACGCCTATAAATATAACACCAATATTAAATGTGTTGGAAACATTTTTGGACCAAGCATTATTAATGATTGGTCGTGGTATAATACGACAAATTTGTGGTTAGGGGCATACACAGGAGATATTTTAACGGAATATGTTGGACAACCTTGGGACACTACAGCTTATAAGGCAGTAAGTCCATTTTGGAATGTAAATAATAATTCTCAACCCACTATTATATTTCATGGTAATTTAGACCCAGTAGTTCCAGTTTATCAAAGTCAATGGATGAACGGGAAATTAAATAGCTTGGGTGTTATTAACCAATATCATGAATATATTGCATTTCATAGCTTTGACGATACACAATCTGATGAGGTAATAAATAAACTAGTGACCTTTTTTAAATCACATATCGAATAATATAGTTAATAAAACAAGATGAAGCAACTAACAAAGGTTTTTCAAAAGTGGGGCATTTGTGCTAAATTTGAACATTGGTACTTTCTAAACCCCGCCTTCGGCAAGCCCAAAAACGTTATAAGCCATTTTAAGACAACCCAAATCTATGGACAGAATTGAATATTTCATACACAAAATTTGGACTTTCATAACTTCATTTTATTCATTAAGTTATTTGACACTTTTTATAGTGACAGGAATTTTATACATAGTTTTTAGAAAATTAATTTTGATATTTAGACCCAACATAAAAAATAGAAATGCAATTTCATTGACTTTAGTTTTAACAATCGGACTTCCATTAATTGCACTGACAATTTACTTCGTAGTTTGGCTGACTTTGAGAAACCAACCTTTTTAGTCATTATGGACGAATTGACAATTCCATATCATTTAGCAATTCCAACAGTCATCTGTTTTGTTGTAATTTTGACAATATTTCTAAAACGAAAGACGTTATTTGTAAAGAATAAACTTATGTGGACTTCAATTACGATTTTTCTTTGCTTATACTTACTTATAGTTGGAACTGCAACATTTGACAGTATTTATTATCAATGGGACTTAAATCGTTACGATCTTGACAAGGACGGAATGTTTGGTGGTAAAGAACTTACCAACGAACAGAATGAAGCAATGCGAAAACTTACGAGTGACACAGATATAAATTTTTCATTTATAATAGGTTTCATTTATGCCTTTGTTATTTCAACGACAGTTTATATATGTGGACTAATTGCAAAACGAGTAAGAAGGAAAAATGGATAAAAAACCACCACCAACATTAGGTTTAGCGAGATGGCGGCAAAAGTGCATTTTTTAAACTTTTGTGCTAAAACAAACATTAGGATTTCTATTAAACATAGTGCTGAAAACTCCGCCCATCGCAAAGCCACAAAACCGTTATAGGGCATATTAAAAGACGACACAACGACAATGATAAATCAACTATTAAAAGGACTTGTTGACCTGATATACGGAACTGGACGAGTTAGACGAAAGTTTGAACTTGACAACCCGAGCGAAAAAATTTTGGCGGCAGACGCAAGTAAAGGTATCGTGACGACAACTAATCAAGACATTCAGCGTGGACTTGACTGGGTGACTTCGCAAAGGGCTGTAGTTATGTTGACAAACAAGAAAATTGTTTGTGGCAAGTGGACAATTCCGCTTGACACCATTGCGACTGCTCAATTAGTAAAAATCAACTCTCTGTTTGGTGGTGGACAAGTTTTAAAAGTTCAGACCACAGACGACAAAAACTATCAATTTGGAATGCAACTAAATCCTGAGTGGACAAATCAACAACAACTTCCTTTGACACTTGAAAAGGGACAAGTAAAGTATTCAGCATTCAGTATTATCGTAAGACTTATTGCAGTTGGTTATTTGATTTATTGGCTTTATGAACGCTTCATTGCTAACTAGAACAAATATGTCGACAGTCACAACTCAGATGACAGAAATAAAAACGCCACATAACACGCATTTGGCAAAAGTGGCGGTTCAGTGCTCCGCAGACACATTTACCTACGGTGCTACTTCGTGGTGTGGTGAAAATCGCCACATCGCAAAGCCCCAAACCGTTAGTGTCCATTAAAAATATCCAACAATATAAAACGCCCTACCAATCATGGTAGGGCGTTTTATTAGCCTAATTCGCGGCTTCGGGGGAAACAAATTAGCAGACAGCCTTGAAGCGAACAGCCTGAAGCAAACAGCCTGCAGCGGGAACAGCAACCAGCCGCCAAAAACCTACAAACCAAGCGTAATGCCACCTCTTAAAATAAGCCCATTATACGAATTACCGAAGTTATAAGGCGAATCGGGATTGTACAAAACATCATACAAAACCATAAAATTGGCGAAGGTGTTACCCCCAATACGTTGCGAAATACCACCACCCAAAGGCAAGCGCGATACCCAAGCATTTTGGCTACTCCCCCCCGCAAAAGATGTTTTATAATTTACAATGCCATACTCGGCGTGGGCAAACAAAAAATCGAAAAGCTGATACCTACTATATACCCTGCCGCCCAAAGTAGTTAGTTTAAAAACATCTTTTTGCCAATAATGCTCAAAACTAGGACCCGCACCTGCCGAAAAACGATTGGTTATCATATAACCCACCAAAGGCGACACCACAACCATACCCGCCTGATTGCCAAACGACAAACCTAAATCGCCGCCTAATTGCAAACGGCTTTTATCAAAACCCGATGTTTTTTCGGGAGGTTTGGTTTGTGTTGACCTTTGGGCAAAAACAACCGTGTTAAGTGCCATAAAACTGACACAAAGAAATAAAAAACGAAAGAATGTTTTCATGAAAATAATAATTTGTTGGTGTAACAAACAAAATAAGGTACAAAGTTAATCTAAAAACACCAATTTTGTACAATTATTGCCCCAAAGTAGCACAATTGTTGATTAATTGGCGTACCTTAGCAGCCTAAAAATAGGTTTTGTAAAAAAAACAGTTTTAGATACTTTGCTTTGCTATTTTTTTCTCAAAAAAAACAACAAAAGTAAACGGTAGCTTATTTTTCTATATCAAAATCCAAATAACAGCTAAAAATCTACCCAAATGGATACTCTAGACCCTCGTATTAGCCGCCTCGACCTGCAAAATAACCCCAGCCGACCCCGCAAATACCGTTGCCGAACATCAACACTGGGAAACCTACGAAGTTTTTGTGCAGCCTAAAAGTGGCTCGCAACCCATACACGAAGGCTCGGTACATGCCGCTGCCCCGGATATGGCATTGGTACTTGCCAAAGAACAGTTTGGCAGACGTGGCAATTGCTATAATATTTGGGTAGCTAAAACATCGGACATTTACGCCCTAAACCCAACCGACTCGGATATGTTTGATACCATAGCCGACAAAAAATACCGCAACCCAGGTGGTTTTAAAGTAAGCGATAAAATTACACAATTTAAACGCGAACAAAAAGAAGAAACAAAAAACGATTAACACATTTAATCAATAGTGAATTTATTTTGCTCTTATATTTTTGTTGTGATTTGGGTATTTTGCATTTTCACACCTAGTTTAGTAGGTGGTTTGTTCGGGCTTGCAAAACTTGCCTAATAAAAATGGTGGATACCCAATATACAAAAAAATGTACCTCAACACCTTATGCCTTTTTGACATAGGGTGTTTTGTTGTCTACATCCTTATTTTTCCACTCCCAAAGTGCATAAGCCCCAACAAGGGTGTATTCGATAAATAGTATGCCGTTGTTTTCGGTATATGGTTGTTTATTGTAGGCAGCATAACTACCCATTACCAACAACGACCACAAAACCGGAAACCGATAGGGTGTAAAAACCGACCACGCCACTAAAGGTGCTACGTACCAAGGATGTATGGTGGTGGCACAAGCCAAATAAAGGCTCCAAACAAACAATAAGCCAAGCATAAACGCGTTAAGGTTTGTTTTATTTGGTGTAGCTGCTTTTTTTTCTTGAAAAGCATAGTATAATACCCCACCAAAGGTAATAAGTGCCATGCCATAGCCCACAAAAGCCGTTAAATCGGTACCTGATACGGTATTTAAAGCCCATCTAACCATATAAAAAACACTGGCATTAAACGAAAAACTATGAAAATATAATGCCACACTAACTAATATTTGCCACAAATGTGGATTAAGCAGCGGCAAAAAACTCACTAAAAAAGTGGCTATTGCTATACCACTATACCGCAGCGTTTGCACAACACCCAAGCGCCTAAGCAACAAAGGTAGGGCAATTAATGGCAACAATTTTACGCTAACAGCCAAACCTAATGCCACTGCCGAGTAAGTATTTTTTTGTTGATTTAGATAATACACTGCCAGTAACATAAAAAAAATACAAACCGCCTCGAAGTGTAAATTGCCCACCAATTCAATTATTACTAACGGACATAGGGCGTATTGCAAAACATTTTGGCAAGTAATGGTGTTTGATAACCGAAACTTATTTAACAATACCAAACTACCTAACTCAAAACCCAACAAAATGGCTTTAAGCCAAACCACATTTGTCCATAAATTGCCCTTACTTAGCTTGGCTGCCAATGCAAAAATAAATTGGCAAACAGGTGGATAAACGCTATAATAATGCGGCGAGTTAAGTTGCCTTAAAAGTGTGGTATTGATGCCCGCAGGCTGCCCCACATAAGTGCCATCAAAAAAATGAATGGGCAGGTGCAAAAATGGGTTAATGCCACTTATCCAAAGTCGTCCGTCCCAAACAAAACGGTAAAAATCGTCGGACAGGTTGGGCGTTGTACTAAGCAATACCACCCTAAACACTACGGCTGCCAACAACAAGGGGTAATAATATTTTTGGGCGATAGTAGGACGCAAAAGCAAGCAATAAGCCACAAAAAGAGCAGCAAATATTGCCCAAAGTGCCACCGTTTGCGAGCGATTTAGTTGATACAAAAAAACATAGCCTATGGCACATAGCAACACTAATAGTGCAACAAACACGCCGACAATCGGGGTTTGATTGTCGGCGTGTTTGGGTGTAAATGAAAATAACATGTAGTTGTGTATGGGTTATTAGCGGTGTTATTTTTCTTTTTCTTCTTTATAATTTTCTTTTTCGTTGGTTGGTGTTGTTTGGTCGCCATTTTTTATGGGCGATGTGTTAGTATCTGGATTTTTTTTCCAATACAACTCTTGGCATTTATATGCCATAAAATCGGTCATGGCTACGCCCCATTTAGGCGACAATTCGTTTTCGGGTTCAAAGGTTACATATTTTGCTTGCGCAGTAGATACCACCTCACAGGCATCTTGGCGCGATGCTTCGGGGGCAAAAAACATATTTTGGGCACGAATGTAGTAAATACGTGGGTTGTCGGGGTTTAGTTTTTCGGCATTTTCGAGGGTTAGATTAGCCATTGTGCCGTACTCTTCCATACGTTCTAGTGGGTTTACCTCTAAACGCATTTGGTAAATATAGGCTTGTACTACTAATATTTCGGAGTTTTTGTCGGCTATTTTTTGGGCTTGTTCTATGGCAAGTTGGGCATCGTCGAGGTATTTATCTTTAAGCAACTTTTGTTTTTCCATAAAACTCATTAGTGTATAGCAGTAGGCGGCGTAGTAAGGTGGCAGCCAATCGGTTGGGCGTTGGTCTGCCATGTCCATAAAAAAATTAGCAGCTTGTTCTAGTTGTCCAACGTTCATGGCTTTATCCATTATTTGTATGCCTGTTTTCATGCCTTTAACGTATGGGTCGTTTAGGTCTAAGGCTTTGGTTGCCGTTTGGGCATTGGTGGGGTTGTAGTTTTCTTTACCCTCGTTTGTTTGTGCAAAAAGGGTAGTAGTAGCGGAAAATAGAATTAGAAAAAATATATTTTTCATTTTTTAATTGTTTTAATTAGATGATTGTAAGCTGTTTGACACCCCAAACGATAGTAGGTTTAATGTAGGCGTGGGTTTTGTTTGCTTTGTTTACATCTTGCCTATAATTATTTCAACAGAACCTTTTTCCAAAGAGTTATATTCATCAAGATGAAAATGGCACCCCTCAGGAACGTTAGTTTGTGCCAATGTTAATAGTTGTTTAGCCAACGATATTAAACCAGCTCTGTTTGCACCCAAAACTAGTGTATTGTTTTCTATTTTGGTTGTTATTTCAAAGCCATCTTCCCACAAATGTTTAAAACCTACATTAGGGTTATACTCGGGGATATTGATTAGCAATTCTATCATCGTAATGTTTTTATTGTATTTTTCCTACGGCAAAAGTTTGTTCGTCTATGGGGCTCAAAAAGCCTTCAAACAGCAGGTCGATAAGGGTACGGCGGGCGCTGCGTTCGGTGCATTTTTTTAGTTGTGCATAGTCGGCAATACTTACTTGTTTTTTTTGTTGCAGATAAGCAGCCAATTCGTTTTTAACTTGGTTGTAGGCGCTATTTTGGCGTTGTAGGTTGTTTAAATCGCCGCTAATTAATACTTGTTCAATTAAGGTGGTGGGTTCTACGCATTTATCGGCAATTCTTACATATATTTTATTTATACCTTTTAAATCAAGGGCATAATGTGGTTTACGGGTGCTTTCGGGTACATGAGCAATAAGCAAAGTTTTTCCGTTACTTTCGTAAGGTTCAAGTTCTAGTTCTATTGCGGGGTAGCAATATTGTTTGGCGGCTGTTTCTAATTGATACTGTTCTTCTGCCAAGTCAATACCTACAATTCTGCCTGTATCCTCTACGCCTACCACAATTTTACCACCTCGGCTGTTGGCAAATGCCACAATAGAGCGTGCAATTTTGGGTGCTGAGGTAATATTTTTCTTAAAATCAAGCGTTGGTCCTTCTCCTTCGGCAATCCACTGCTGTATTTTATTTCGACGAAACATGTATGTTGATTAATTTTAAGGCTTCAAAGTCTAAATCGGTATACCATTTGTGTGTAGCAAACAGCATAAAGTAAGGTAATAAAGCGGTTAATTTTTGATTGTGGCGCAAAGATAGGGTTATTTGGGCTTACAATTAGCTATAAGGTACTAAATGCGGCAATAAATGTTTGAATTTCTGACAAAAAAAAACTAAATTTGCACCCAAAATAGTCATGGTCGAAAACTTTTGCTTATCTTTGCTTGTAGGTGCTTGTGTTATTCAGGCATATTTTTGCATTTTTGTTTTTTGGCGTTTGCTCAACTACCCTAGTTTAAGCAACACTCAAAGTACAGAGGTTAGTTTTCCGGTTTCGGTTGTTATTTGTGCAAAAAATGAGGCAAGCAATTTAGCAAAAAACTTACCGTTTGTTTTAGCGCAAAAGTACAACAATACCTACGAGGTGTTGATTATAAACGATGATTCGGAGGACGAAAGTGCCGAAATATTGGCAAAAATGGCAGCAAAATATCCGCATCTTAGGGTATTAAACACAGCGGGATTAGACCGAAAAATGAGTGGTAAAAAACATGCACTTAATTTTGGCATTAACGAGGCAAAATACGACATTTTATTGCTTACCGATGCCGACTGTGAACCGTCGAGCTACGACTGGTTGAGTTATATGGTACAAAATTTGAACGATAATAGTCAAAAGCAAATAGTGCTTGGTGTATCGCCCTATTTTACACAAAAAAAACACGCTTTACTAAACATAGTTATACAATACGAAACAGCCTATACTGCCCTGCAATACCTAAGTTTTGCCCTTTGGGGGGTGCCTTATATGGGCGTAGGGCGAAATTTAGCCTATCGAAAAACAATTTTTAGGGCGGCTAATGGTTTTGCGGCACACCAAAATGTTGCCTCGGGCGATGATGATTTGTTGATAGGTAGTGCGGCTACTGCTCAAAACACAAGTATTGAAATACGACCTGCTGCCTATTGCTACTCGCAGCCACCAAGCAATTGGTTTATGTGGTTTAAACAAAAAAAACGGCATTTGAGTGCAGGCAAACATTATGCTCAAAAACATCAAGCAAGGCTTGGATTGTTAGTATTTTCGCATGTAATGTTGTATTTGTCAATAATAACTTGCATCTTTGTTGCTCCTTACAGCCTTGTCATTATTTTGTCATTACTTTTCGTATTACTAAAAAGCCTGCTTTTAAGCAAAATTTTTGGTAAATTACAATTAAATATCCCTTTTTACCAAACATTGATTGGCGATTTTTTACTTTTCTTATACTACATCATTTTAATACCTATGTCTTTACTCACTAAGCAAACTTCATGGAAATAACAGATCCTATTTTAACTATTAGTGGCACCGTAGAAGATGTCCGAACTAACGAGCCTATTGTTGATGCAAATATATATCTAAAATCAGATAGAACAAATAGCGCATTTTCGAACATTCAAGGATATTTTTCGCTCGAGGTAGATTTAGCTACCTACGAGCCTGCCGACATTTTGATAGTAACAAGTGCAGGTTACGAAAGGTTTCGACAAAGGGTACAATTAAATGCATCGGGGCTTTCGGTGTCGGTGCGCTTATCTAAACGTATTGACAAAACCGACCGTTCGCAATCGGATGTTGAATTGGTGGCAGCAGCATTAAGCGGCGACCAACGAGCCTACGGAAAACTCATGGAACGCTACCGCGACTCTATATTTTTTATGGTACAAAAAATGATTAACAACCGCGAAGATGCCGATGATATCACGATGGAATCGTTTGGCAAGGCATTTAGTAGCCTCGACAAATACAACTCGGATTATGCCTTTAGTACCTGGCTTTATCGAATTGCTATTAATAATTGCATTGATTTTTCAAGAAAAAAACGAATTGACATAATTTCGATAGATAACCCCAACGACGACAACGAAGGCAATAAAAAACCCCAAGATTATGAAACTGATGCATTAGACCCCGAAGAAAACTACATGAAACAACAACGGGTGTTAATGATGCAAAATGTGTTGAGCCAAATAAATAGCAAATACCGAAAATTAATCGAAATGCGCTATTTACAAGAGCTGTCTTACGACGAAATTGCCGAAAACCTAGACATGCCCCTTGGTACCGTAAAAGCACAATTGTTTAGAGCCAAAGATTTATTGAGCAATATTTTAAATAAAACAAAAGATAATTATTGATACCCTAAACATGCAAAACACAACTGCATTAACACCTATATCGGTTGTTATTATTACTTACAACGAGCAACAAAACATTGCTCGTTGTTTAGATTCTGTGTTGGCAGTAGCCGATGATATTGTGGTTGTAGACTCTTTTTCGACAGACCAAACTGCCCAAATTTGCCAAAATTATCCGCAAGTGCGTTTTGTGCAACATGCGTTTGATGGGCATATTGAGCAAAAAAATTACGCTATTACCCAAGCCAAATATCCACACATATTATCGCTCGATGCCGACGAGTGCCTATCCGAACAGCTTACACAATCTATCTTACAAATAAAACAAAATTTTAACAAAACAGGCTATTATATAAACCGATTAAACAACTATTGTGGCACTTGGATACGGCACAGCGATTGGTACCCCGACCGCAAACTGCGCCTTTGGGACAGCAGACATGGGCAATGGGGTGGTACTAATCCGCACGATAAATTTGAATTGCAAGCCAACTCAAGCACGGCACAACTAAAAGGCAATTTGCTACATTATTCGTTTCATAGCATTGAGCAACATATTGAGCAAATAAATAAGTTTTCGAGTATCGCTGCCCAACAACTGTACCTAAAAGGCAAACGGGCAAATACCTATCACCTATTGATTAAACCTTGTTTTAAGTTTTTTAAAAGTTATGTGCTTCGTTTGGGTTTTTTAGATGGTTACTATGGTTATGTTGCCTGCCGAAACTCGGCACATGGTATCTTTTTAAGATATGCTAAATTAAAAAAATTAAACTTGGATAATAAATAAATAACTCATCTTACGCAGCCTATTTCAATAATAAGGTGTTTTGCATTTTTATGCACGGTTCCGTATGTGGTCTCTTCTAAACCGGCATTATAGGAATTGGCGTTAAGAAATAGGCAAAAATGAAGCGGTTAAAAAAAAATACTGTTTGAGACACGCCACACCGAACTTTGAAATAAAGCCGACAAGCAAAGCGTTTGGCGTGTCGAGTTTATTTTTTTCAGCGTAATGTTGCCTATTTTAGCCAATTACTATACAGCCTTGACTTTTTTGGTTACTTTTTTTGTCAAGAAAAAAAGTAACAAACTTTTAACGAGCCGAAAGCAATAGCAAACTAATAACAAATTACCTCCAAAGCCCCTTACCACTTAATTAGGTTCCCCCCTGCGTAAGATAAGTAAATAAACTAATTAGGCTGTTAAAAACACCTGCAATGTGTTTTATTATCCAGCAATTCCTTTCAAAAAAGTGTGTCTAAGTGTCCATTCTATCAATAGCAACAAAGCGCCAATTAGTGCAAAAATATAAAAATGTTCGGTTCGGCGTTGTATGGTTGTCACCTCCACTTTTGTTTTTTCGAGTTGATTAATTTCGTTGTATACCTGTGCAAGGCTATTGTTGTCGGTGGCTCGGTAATATTTACCGTTGGTTAGGCTAGCAATTTGTTGCAGTAATTTTTCGTCAATTTCAACAGGTACTTGCTGATACATTTGTCTGCCAAAAAAATCTTGTACCGGATACGGAGCCTCGCCCTGTGTACCTACACCTATAGTATACACTTTTACGCCAAACTGTTGGGCAGTTTCGGTGGCGGTAAGTGGGTCAATAAAACCCGAGTTGTTTACGCCATCGGTTAGCAAAATCACTACTTTACTTTTGGCTTTGCTTTCTTTTAGGCGCGTAACAGCCGTAGCCAAACCCATGCCTATAGCCGTACCGTCGTCTACCATGCCTTCTTCTACCTGTTGCATTAGGCTTTTTAGTATATTATGGTCGGTTGTTAGTGGGCATTGCGTAAAACTCTCGCCCGAAAAAACCACCAATCCAATTTTATCGTAATTGCGCTGGTCAATAAATTGCTCGGCAAGTTGCTTGGCTGCCCCAAGGCGGTCGGGTTCAAAGTCGCGCGCTTTCATACTGCCCGATATATCAAGGGCTATCATAATGTCAATACCTTCGCCATATACTTTTTTATCATCAAAAAGCGTTTGTGGTCGTGCCATTGCCACACTTAGCAAGCCCAACGCAACAATAGGCAACACCCAAAGCCAAGTGCGCAAAGTAATTTTGGGCGATGGGTTGGTTGTTGTGGTTAAACTTTCGGTACTTGATAGTCTAAAATCGGGTGCATAAGTGCGGTTTTGCCGCCAGCGATAAACAGCAAACAATGCCAACAAAGGCAATAGTAACAAAAAAATGGGGGAGGCAAAGGTAAATAGGGTATATAAAAAGAGAAGTGACATGAATAGGTAGGTAAGAGTTAAATAAGTGAAAGATAAATAAGTTATCTTTTTGTTATAATTTTGGCTAACCACCCACTAAAATCAAAATAAGCCAAAATACGCCGTTCTTGTGGGTCGAGTAAAAGTTGATTGAGTTGTTTGGCAAGTTGTTGCAACAGCATTGGCACCTCGGTTGGGTTGGCGCGTGCTGTTTGTTTTAGCCATTGCAATAGTAAAGTTTCGGATTGATAGATTCGCTCTTTTTGTAACAAAAAACGGTAAATAGACCTAATTTTTTGTCGTAACAATACCGCATCACCCATTTCGTAGGCGGCTACTAATTGCAATATTTGTGCAAAATCGTAAATGTCTTGCCTAATTTGCGAGCGGTCTTCGTCGGCAATTTTTTGCAACCATTGGTAGCTATAGGCATAATTTTTTGAGCCAAAAGCAATATGAAACGCATAAAAACACAACATAGTACGCCCCATTTGGTCGAGTTGGTCGTCGTATTGTTGCATTTTTTGCTCCATTTCTAATACATTGGGCAGGCATTGTTCAAAGGTGTTTTGGCTAATGTGCCAGGTCATTAGGTGATAATAATACGCCTCGAATAATTTTATTTGAACACTTTCGGGGTTTTGAAAAGCCTTATCGTGCAGCATATTTTTTAGCTGCCCAATGTATTGTTGTCGTTCGGTGTCTTTGCCCAACATACTTATTATGTTTAGCAAATTATTAAGCGAGTTTATGTAGTGCAATGGGTCGAGCTGCAACAGTTCGGGGCGCGACTGTAGCAGCTCGACCGTTTTTTGGCTATAAATATAGCATTGTTCAAAGTTGCGGAGGATAAAGTGATAGGTTGCTTGTATTTTATACAACAACAATTTAGACTCGAAGGTTTGCGCCAAAGCTTCGTTTTGCAACAGGGGGTGTGCAATTAGTTGCTCAATTTTGTTTAAATCTTCGCGTTGGCGCAACATGCCTTTGTGCGTATGTTGATAATAAATTTGTGCTTGTAAAAACCAATATTCGTTTAGGTTTTTGAGTTGATTGGCAACGTTTGTTTGTTCGGTATAAATTTCGTTTAGCTCGCCCTCCATATTACTTAAATACGACTGTGCCTCCATTATTTTTTTTTGCCATTGCAAAATATCGGGCAAAACTGCTAGTTTTTCGTAATCGGTGGCTAGGCGTTTGGCTTTTACAATGGTTTTTTCGGCTTGGTCAAACAAACCTTTGTTGTATAAAAACTGTACATTGCCCAGTAGTTCGCGCAGTTCGGCATCAATACTGCCTTGGGCGTGGTATTGATTCATACTTTTTAGTATCAGCTCGTATAAATAATTTTTGGCAACTGGTAGGCGACGGGCAAATTTTCGGTCAGCAAATTTTTTGATAATTGCCTCTTCGTTATAGCTTTTTTGGCGGTCTATTGTGTCAAATAAAGCCACATAGTTGTTTTGGTCGCCAATAACATGGCGCTCCGAGTAGATTTTGAAAAATCTTTTTTCGGATTTAGATAAACTTCTGATTAACCTAAACAAACTATCGTTGCGTTTCATTGTATACTAAAATTTATTGTGCTCCATAGCCAAATATACCTAATTGCTCGCGGAAATACCACATACCCGAAAATATCAGCACAAAGGTAATGCTTATTATGCCCCGAAGTGCATAATCGCGGTGCTGACGAATAAATACTTGAAATGGGATAAAATTAGTGGCAATGCCTACCATTACCTTAAATTTTAGGGTAAATCCGCCCCAATCGGGTACTACGGTGGCAGCTAAAGCCAAACCTACCACATGCCAAAAGGCATAGCCAAGTATCGGGAAAGCGATACCAGTTAATGCTCCGTTCCAGAAAGAATCGCGCTCGTCCATATAAAAGTAATTAATTGTTTAGGTGTTATTTTATCGCAGCAAAGTTACGTTACCTTTTTGGTTTTTTGTTTCGTTTGTTTCAAGTAATGTGTATTTACATTGCCACACATACACGCCCATAGGTTGTTGCTCTCCGCGATATTTGCCATCCCAGGCATCATTGGTGTTGTTGGTGTCAAATATTTTTTGCCCCCAACGATTATATATTTGCATATCATAGCTACTAAATGGCTGTGAAGCAAAGGGTTTAAAGGTTTCGTTTTGTCCATTGTTATTGGGCGAAAACGCATTTGGAAACAACACAATGGTAGTATCACATATTTGCGAGCCAATAGTTTGGGTTGCGGTTGCCGATACATCGTAACATAGTGTGCTATCGCGTGCTATTAAAACAATGTCGTAAGAGCCTGCTTGGTTGTAAATTTGGTTGGGCGGTGTGCTTGCTGTTGAGGTTTGCCCGTTGCCCAAATCCCAAATATATTGCGTGGCATTGGTGCTATTGTTGGCAAAGCTAACGGATAGTGGTAGGCAACCTTGAGTAATTGAGGGTGTAAAGGCTGCCGTTATTACCGGTGTTACTACGCCTTCGCAAGGGTCGCAGCCATCAACGGTAATGCTTGCGGTTGCAGTAGCCGATACATCGTAGCATAGTGTGCTATCGCGCACTATTAAGGTAATGTTGTAGGTACCTGTTTGGTCGTAAATTTGATTGGGTGGTGTGGCTGCCGTTGAGCTTTGTCCGTTGCCCAAATCCCAAATATATTGAGTGGCATTGGTGCTATTGTTGGCAAAACTAACTGGCAGTGGTATGCAGCCTTGCGTAACCGATGGGGCAAATGCGGCTGTTATAATGGGTGGCACTACGCCCGCGCAAGGGTCGCAATCTAGCACATCAATAACCATAGTCATGGTATCGGCTGTTTCGTAACAGGCGGTAATATCGGTTAATATCAACGAAACGGTATAGGTTCCGCCTGTAAAATAAATATAATCGCCCGGGTTGTAGTTGGTATTGGTATTGCCATCGCCCAATTGCCACAAAATGGTGGTATTGTCGGTGGTGTCGGTGCTGGTGTTGGTAAAAGAAACTATCGGGAATGGGCAAGATGAAAGTTGCTGATACGTAAAACTTGCTTGCAAATTGGGCGGAGTTATGCTATTTGATAGGTTTTTTGCCACCATTACATCGTCAATATAATAGTAAGCAGCATTTAAACTTTCTATGTTGTTGTTAGATACTTGCGTAAAGGTAGTTTCAAAATCGTTGTCGAAACTACCAATTACCATCCATTGGTAAGGTTGTGTAGGGGTAAATAAAGCACAAACAGTTGTCCAGCCTGTGGCATCATCTACATATTGTGTAAAAACCACTTGTGGGTTTACATCGTTGGGGGTATCTACATTAGGCATTAGGGTACTAAAATATACGCCCAAACTGTTGGTGGCATAATACGAATTATCAGAAAGCGATACCTGCATTTGTATTAGGTAGGTTTGCCCCACCTCCATAGGCGATAGTAGCTGATTACGGGCATACTCGCGATAATTTTGACCTGGTCCTAAGCCAAAATCTACATAGGTATAAAAGCCAGCATACGCATCACCGGTTGCAGCAAGTTGGTTGCCAAATATATTGGTTGGCACATCAACATTGGTAATGGGTGTGGCACAAGCATTCATATAATCGCTGCTGCCGTTAAGTCCTGCTTGCGCCCAACCTGCACAATTTGATAATTCGCTGTAGCTAACCGGGCACGTGGTATAGATTTCGAAACTTGGGTTGTTGACTAGGTTGTTACCTAATTGGCAAACCTCTAAGTCGCAGCCTGTTTGTGCCATTAATTGGGTACTTAAGTTGTACAGACAGCAGTGCAAACCCAGAAAAACAATAAATTTGGTGAGTGTAGTTTTCATGAAAAAATAGTTTAAGTTTTTGGGTGATGTTATTTTATCTGCACATGCAAATGGTCGTCGTGGCGCACAGCGCGGCAGCCGTGTAAGCGTATTTTAGGGTAAGTATCTAGCTGCCAGCGTTTTTTTAGATGTGGTTCTAAAAAAAGTTTTTCTATCAATGTTTGTTCGCTAAAGACTTGTATCATTGTTTTTGTTCGGGGTTCATCTACTACAAATAATTTTTTATTGCTTTGTGAGATAACTTTTTGCAACCAACTATATTGCCAATAACCCTTTTGGGCACATTGAGCAGCATAGTCTTGTTCGGTGGGTAATGGTTCTTCGCAGATGCCGTATCCAATAAAAGACGGAGTAGTATTACTTGCTGTTTGTGTTAGTTGCGAGCGATAAAAAAACGCCAAATCTAACTTTTTGCCATCGTTGTGGCTAAGGTGTGGTATCAACGGAAAACCATCAACAAACGGAAATCCGGCATCTAAATACAACAAAACTGTACCCGGATATTGTTGTTGTAATTGTTGAGCAACCTTAATGGCAAGCGTTTTAAGTTGGGGCTTTACATAGTGCCTATTTAGTAAACAAAAACCTATGTTGCGCGGTTGTAAAACGGTGCCATATATGGGCAACGGAACCCTGCCACCCAAACGAGCAAGTGGCGGAACAATACACAAAGTACACACCATATAAAACAGCAAAGCTACAAAAATTTGGCTTAATACCCCTAGTATTTTATTTTTTATTTTGCTACGCAGATAAGTCCAAATAGGCAAACAAACTAAAAATACCAAACCGCCTATCTGCGTAACTACCGCTAAAAACACAAAACTAATAAATAACAATGGTATTTTAATGAATTTACTTGTTGATTTTGCCATTTAAATTAGTGAAAAATTTAATTTTGTAGTTTTTTTCGTTTTTTTTTACTTTAAAACTACAAAATGTGCTACACAATAAGTATCTTTGCGGTGCGAAATTAGTCAAAAAAAATCATTTTTAGTTCATCATCAAGCAATAAAATTATGCAGTTAAACGAGTTTTTAATGCCCGAATTTAAGGAAGAAATGGCAAGCACCCGCCGCATGTTAGCCGCCTTTGATAGCCAACTTGCCGATTACAAACCACACGAAAAATCAATGAGCCTAAAAAACTTGGCAAACCACATTGCCGACATCCCAACATGGGTAGGTGTTACATTTTTAAACTCGGAATTAGATTTTGCAAAATCTAATTTCAAACGTGTTGTTTTTGATAATCCTACCGATTTGGTTGCTGCCTTCGACAAAAACGTAGCCGATGCCGAGGCATGTTTGGCACAAACTAGCAACGAAACAATGTACCAAAACTGGACAATGCGCAACGGCGAAACCATTTATTTTACCATGCCCAAAATTGCCGTTTATCGCACTTGGGTCATGAATCACTTAATACATCACCGCGCACAAATGGCAACTTATTTGCGAGCAGCAGGCGCAAAAGTGCCGGGCATGTATGGTCCTACTGCCGACGATGCGATGTAAAAATCTTAATTTATAACATGTATTTACTTATAAAATACACCGCAAACAAACAGTAAAAGTGTCGTTGAAATATACAAATTTTAGCGTCACTTTTATTGCTTAAAAAACAAATGATACCTTGTTAAAAATAAAAATAATTGACACTTTTACTACTGATTTAGCATCACAACACTAAATTATTGCATAATGTTGTTTAAATAACGCCCCAAAAGCAAAAATCTGCCATTTTTATAGTAACTTTGTGCCTTGAAACGGTTTTAAAAACTAAAAAATAACAACATGAAGCTTATAGCCACATTAGGATTATTGATACTAACTAACATTCAAATAATCTTTGCTCAAACCGCCAACGATTGGTATAAGAAAGGTGAAATTGCCTACAACGCCCGTAAATACGATGAGGCAATAAAATCGTTTGATAATGCCATTAACCAAAAATGCCAGTTTATGGACAAAGCTTATTATTTTAGAGGCTTGGCAAAACAAAGCATTGGCAAATTTGACTTAGCTATCACCGACCTAACGCAAGCCATATCACTCAACCCCAAAGACATGGGCTATTACTTTGCCCGAGCAAATAACTACTCTATTGTTACTAAATTCGAAGAGTGCATTGCAGATTACAACAAAGTAATTGAAAATAATGGCGGCAATGCCAACCTGTATTTTAGTCGAGGCTTTGCCTACGTAAATCTAAAAGATTTTTCAAATGCCTTAGCCGATTTTAACCGAGTAATTGAACTAGACCCCAAAGATAAAAAATCGTATAATAACCGAGGAATGGTATTGTTTCAATTAGGACAATACCAAGAGTCATTAACCGATTTTGACAAAACACTATCATTAGACCCTAAATTTGTATATTCCTATTTTGGTAAAGGGCAAACTTTGGTGGCATTAGGGCTATACGAGCAAGCCCTTGATTGTTTTACCAAAGGCGAGGCTATCAATAGTTCCATTACTTATTACCTCGACGATAAGAAAAAAGCCCAAGAAGCCCTAAACCTAAATGCCCCCAAATAAAACAGCCCCTATTACCTACCAAAATACCCTAAAAGATAATGGTAGAGATTAGATATTGAGGCAGCAAAACTTTTTTCGTACAAATACACACTTTTATAAAGCAAAATGCGCAAAAATGCGTATCTTTGCACCCAAAATAGCAAGTGCTATAATTATGGTACTATGGCAAGCGTTATTTAAGGCATATCTTTGCTCTAAATAAACTTCCCTTATCACTAAAACCACACAAATAGGTACAGTATTACTGATTCTAAATCTGCACAACAGGTAATGACAAAAGAAACCATCATCGCACAACTTGAAGCATTGTTACAAAACGAAGACTTCAAAGAAACCCAAGCTGGTGTAAGTAGCATCCGTGCTTCGTATAACGAAATTGTAAACGAAGCTATCAAAGACGAGCACGATACAGCAATTGAAGCATTGTTTAACAGCTTCAACGAAAAAGAAGCAGCCTACAACGCTGCTAGTGAAGAAGAAAGCAAACAACCCGAAGTTGAGTTGCCCGAAACACTTGAACAACAAGACGAAGTTGCCGACAAAGCACCTGCCACACCACAAGCAACAACAAAAGAAGGCGTGATTGCACAGTTCCAAGCATTGTTGCAAAACGAAGACTTCAAAGCAATTCAGGCGGGTATAAGCAGCATACGCTCCTCGTACAAAAAAATTGTTGACGAAGCTAAAAAAGTAGTGGAAGACGCACTTAATGGTGAAGGTAAAGACCCCGAAACCGAAGAAATAGCGTTGCCCAAAGACGAACATGATACCATATTTGATGGTTTGTTTGACTTCTACAACGAGAAAAAAGCAGCCTTTAATGCCGCTCGCGAAGAAGAACGTTTGCGCCGCGAAGAAGAACGCAAACAACGCGAAATTGAATTGCGCGAAAAAATTAAACTCCAAAAAACGGTTATCGAAGAGCTAACCCAATTTATAGCCACTAACGACTTGTCGCAAGCGGGCTTTCAGGTGTTTAAAGGCATTCAAGCAAAATGGAACGACATCGGTCGCGTTAACCTAGAAGAAGCCAAAGAAACACAATCGCAATATAGTCACCAAGTGGATATATATTTCCATAACCGTAACTTGGCTCGCGAAGCACAAGCCATTGAACACGACCGCAATTTGGCAGCAAAAGCCGACGTAGTAAGCAAAATAGAACAGCTTATTGGTAGCGAAAACGCCAACGAAATAGCTGCCAACATGAAAAAATTGCAAGCCGAATGGAACGCCATCGGGCAGGTTGCGTTTAACAAAAAAGACGAAATCTACGCCAAATTTAAAGACGCCGCCGACCAAGTGTATGCCAAAGTGCAAACATTTTACGACAGCCGCCGCGAAGCCAACCACCAAAACCACGCCATTAAAATGGACGTGATTGAGCACGTAAAAACAATTGTGGCGGGCGATTATCCAACACACGAAGAATGGCAAGCCAAAACAGCCGAAATGCTTAAAATCCAAGAAGATTGGAAAAAAATTGGCTACTCGGACGATAACGAAATTACTTGGCAAACTTTCCGAGCGGTTTGTGATATGTTCTTCGATAAAAAGAAAGACTTTTACAACAATATAGACGGACTAAAAGAAGAAAATAAACTCAAAAAATTAGAACTCTGCGAAAAAGCCGAATCGATGCAATTAGACACCGATTGGAACCGCACCTCTAACTTTTTTGTGCAATTGCAAAAACAATGGAAAGCCGTTGGCCCTACTTTGCGCAGCGAGGAAAATAAACTTTGGGAGCGCTTCCGATTGGCTTGCGATACCTTCTTCGAAGCCAAAAAAGTATTTTTTGATACCATGGGCTCTGACCAAGGTGCAAACCTACTAGCTAAATCGGAACTATTAGAGCGCCTAAAAGCGTATAATGTAACAGGCGATAACGACTTTGATGCCCTTCAAGAATTTAGCGTTCAATGGAATGCTATTGGCTTTGTACCTATCAAAGAAAAAGAACGCTTACAAAAAGAATACAACGCTATCTTAGACGAAAAATATACCGCAGCCCGCAAATTGCGCAACGACGCAGGACGCAGCACACGCCCCAACAACCGACCCGAAGGTAGCGGCGGTGGTGGTAACCGTAACCGCCCAAACTTTAATAGCGGCGGTGGAGCAGGAAACCGATCGGCTGACGCATTGCGCGAAAAAATTGAACGCAAACAAGAAGAAATTACCCAATACGAAAATAATTTGGGATTCTTTGCATCGTCTAAAAAACCAAGCCCAATTGTGGTAGATTTGCAAAACAAATTAACCCAACTTAAAGGCGAACTTAAAACATTGCAAGATAACCTTCGTGTTGCACTAACACCTCCGCCAGCACCCGCTGTTGAAGAAGTAACAACCGAAAACACAGAAACCATAGAAGTTGCCGTTGAAGACGCACCCGTTGCCGAAACAACCAACGACGAACCAAGTGCCGAATAATTAAGCACTAAACTATAAAAAACCGCTGCCCTTACAAAAGGTAGCGGTTTTTTTTATAGCCCTAAAAATAGCTAAACTACCGAAAGATGATATACCCGCGCTCTACAACCCTGAATGGGGGTTGAATAAAAAAAAATGGCAAATCTCCTATAAATAGGAGTTCCTCTTCCTTTGCGGTTGTGTAAATTTTGTATTACCTGCTCCGTAGGTAACAATACCTACGGCTATTTATATTCAACCCCATTCGGGATTTTAAAATAAGTGCATCATCACATAAAAAAACTCAATAGAGATTATCCAAAACTTATTTTTTGTTGGATACCACAAAGAAAGCTTGGACTAAGATAGTTCAGCTATTTTAATAACACGCCGCAGACTCTACTAAATTGTCAAAAAACAAACACTTTTTACAAAAAAAACACTAATTTGTTTTGTTTTTTTTGTACCTTAGCCCCGTTTTTATGCTCATCTAAACTAAAAAACCATTTTCATGAAATTATCCCATTTACTGTTAGCCTTTTTGGGTAGTTTGTTTGTTGTTCTATTGAGTAACAATAGTGCTACTACCAACTCATTAGGTCCCGCTCCCAACATGGTGGGTTTGTATGGCAACCAATCTACGTGCAATGTTTGCCACAACTCGTATCCACTAAACAACGCAGGTGGAGGCATAAGTATTAGCATTGCCGACAGCCCTACAGCCTATACACCGGGCAATACATACGTGCTTACGGTTACGGTATCGCAGGTGCCAGCCGCAGCACGCTATGGTTTTGAGATAGCTGCCGTTGATGTGCAAAATCAAAATGTAGGTACTTTTACAGCCATTGCAGGCACACAAATTGTTAGCTCGGTGATAAATGGCAATAATATTGCTTTTTTAGAGCATAACACACCCTCAACAAGCGGTACTTGGACATTTAGTTGGACAGCCCCTGCTGTTAGCCAAGGCACAGTACGTTTTTATGCATCGGGCGTAGCTGCCAACAACAACAACAACTCATCGGGCGATTACGTTTATACCACGCTCAACACCCTAAGTTCGTCGTGTGGTAATGCCATACTTAACCACGCAACAGTTAAATCTTGTACTAGTCAAACAGGTGTTAACTTAAACAATTATGTACCTGCTCAATCAAGCAGTGGCACATGGTCGGGTGCCGGCGTAACGGGTAGCACCTTTTCGCCTGGTGCTGTGGGTGTTGGTACCTACAATTTAGTATTTTCGACGGGCAACAATGGTTGCGACGACAAAGATACCTTGCAAATGCAGGTAGTAACGCAAAAAAATGCCGTACTTACCAGCAATAGTGCTATCACTTGCACACAAACCCTTACAGGTAGCTACACCCAAGTAAATGTAACACCGGGACTTATAGACGACCCCGTTGGTATTTTTAACGATGGAACTACCTATAACCTTTATTTAATGGACCAACATGGTAAAATTTTGAAGATGAATGCCGCCACAGGTACAATATCATCTACACCTTTTTTAGATATTACAACGAGAGTAGATTATGGCGGCGAAAAAGGTTTATTAGGCATGGCTTTTCATCCTAATTTTAACCTAAACGGCTATATTTATGTTAATTATACCCGCACATCGGGTGGGCAGTTGCAAACCGTTATTGCCCGATACACAGTGCCTACTAGCCCATTAACCAACAATGCCGACTTTAACAGCGAGTTTATTTTGCTTACCATCAACCAACCCTACACCAACCACAACGGTGGCTGCCTTGCTTTTGGGCAAAATGGATACCTATATATAGGTATGGGCGATGGCGGCTCTGCAAACGACCCTCAAAATAACGGACAGAATGGCAATGCCCTGTTGGGTAAAATGTTGCGTATTGATGTAAATGCACCATCGGGGTCGTTAAACTACAGCATACCACCTAGCAACCCATTTTTAACAAATGCCAATGTGCGCGACGAAATTTGGGCATTGGGTATGCGTAACCCATGGCGTTTTAGCTTCGACCGCCAAACAGGGGATATGTGGATTGGTGACGTAGGACAAAATGTTTGGGAAGAAATTGATTTTGAACCAGCCAACAGCCCCGGAGGGCTTAATTACGGCTGGCGGTGCTACGAGGGCAACCACACTTTTAACACCAGCGGTTGTGGGGCTGCAAGTAACTATACATCTGCGCTGTGGGAGTACGACCACAGCACAGGCGGGCAATCAATTACAGGTGGTGTAGTGTATCGTGGTTCGGTTTATCCGGCTTTGCAAGGGCATTATTTTTATGCCGATTATGTAAATGGCAAAATTTGGAGCCTATATAAAGTAGGCAATACCTGGACCAACAAATTGTGGTTCGATACGCCTTTTTACCTAAGCACCTTTGGCGAGGATATAAACGGCGAGTTATACTTTGCCAGCCTAACGGGCAACAACATCTACCGCCTCAGCTTTAGCAATGCAGGCAACACCATTGACCTAAACAATTACGTAGCCCCTAGCTCGGACGAAGGCAATTGGTCGGGTAATTTTGTAACTAATGGCGTGTTTAACGCAGCATCGGCAGGTGTTGGTACTTACACTACTACCTTCTCGACGGGTAACGCCGCTGGCTGCGACGACACCGAAACCCTAACCATAAACGTGGTAAGTAGCATAAGTCCCGCTATTAGCGGTACCGCCAATGTTTGCCAAACTAATGTGTACAGCTATAGCGTACCTGCTGTTGCGGGCACTGTTTACGAGTGGTCTGTTTCGGGCGATGGCACTATTATATCGGGGCAAGGTACCAACCAAATTACCGTGCAATGGAACACCGGAACCGCCGGAACCGTTAATGTAACACAAACAGCACAATAAAAACGGTTGATTATTGATTTAGCCACAGCACCGGCTATGCATATACAAAAAATGAATTATCTTAAACAAAAGCGCTATTTGGTAATTTATTTGCCAAATAGTGCTTTTTTTATTGGGGTAGATGGTATTTGGCACACCTTTATTTTTGACCAAAAACAAATTGTACGTCAAAATAGATATGGTTATTTAAGTTGGGTTTGATAACGACATTGAAAAGTTACAGTTTTATTTACAAGGAGTGGTTTGGAAGGATGATAGCTCTCTTGTTGTGGGTGGAGTTGGACTAACACACCAAATGCAAACTATGTTGGTAGTACTAAATAGCTGATTTGTGTATTTTGAACCCTACAGACAAAATCCACAAAAAAGGCTATTTTAGTTCCAAATAACCAATACAACAGTAAATCGTTGAAAAACTATCCACCTAAAAGATAAAAAATGCCATAGAGATGCTAGAAAATCTCTGTGTTCTTTACTGCATCTCTTGTAAATTAAAAAACAAACAATAATATTGGATAATTTGAGCAACCATTTACTACTTTTCAAGTCTGCATCAAACTACAATTCAATTGAGGTGGAAATTGGACAAATGGTTATGATAGAGGGTTGGCATCAAATTATAAACCCATTAAACGGAAAGGTATCTAATACATAAAGCTACACAAAAAATCATTAGTTGTTTTTGGAAAAAAGCTGTAACTTTGTAAGAAATTAAAACCTATTTTATGCAAGAAGTATTAACCATAGAAGAAATAAAAGCTCGCTACCCGAATAAATGGGTACTAGTGGGCAATCCCGAACTTTCTAATCCCGATTTATTAGATGCAATCATTAATAAATTGGTGAGAGGAGTGGTGCTATTAGTGAGTTCTGACCGCCGCGAATTAGGGTATAAAGGCAGAGAAGCACGACAGGGGTTTGATAGTGTCACCTGTATTTATACTGGCGAGATGCCGAAAAATAGAAAGTGGCTGTTATGAATACGCATCACTTTGTTCGTACCAACGAAGATGATTTGGTCGTAATTCCTTGTAAAATAGACAAGGATAAAATTACGCTTGCACTTGACACAGGGGCAAGCCATACTACCGTTGACTTAACGCCTTTATTATTGGCAGGGTACTCTGTATCTGATGCAATAGGCACAGAGAAAATAGAAACAGCCAGTGGCATAATAGAGGCTCATATTTTCGTTGTCCGCCAAATGGAATGTTTGGGTATTACTCGTCAAAACTTCAAACTATCCGCCTACGATTTTTTTGCGTATCATTTTTTGGCAGACTTTGAGGGTGTTTTAGGGCTTGATTTTCTAAAAGGGACAAAATTCTGCATAGATTTAGACGACCAAGAAATCACTATTCAACTCAAAAAATAAATAAAATACGCCCAACATAGTCTTTATGCCAATAGACTAACCGCCTACGGCATAAAAACTCTTGCTGCAACCATTAAACAGTAAAGTAAGCATATTTTGATACCACATTAGAGCAGTAAATAAAAAGTGCGGATTCCAAAAATCTTGTTATGAACAGTATCTACAACACTAACTTTGCCCACTACTACGACCTAATGTATAGCTGGAAAAACTATGCCAAAGAAACCGAAACCATAAAACAACTTATTGCTCAACACAAAAAAAACAACGGTAAACGTTTGCTTGAAGTAGCGTGTGGCACAGGTAATTATTTGCAATTGTTGCAAACCAATTTTACCCTAACAGGCGTTGATATTAGTGCCGATATGTTGGCTGTTGCCGCTGCTAAGTTGCCCAACATACCTTTGGTGCAAGCCGATATGCAAAACTTTTGCCTAAACCAAACATTTGATGTGTTGCTTTGTTTGTTTAGCTCCATTGCCTACCTAAAAAACTATACCGAACTGCAACAAACCCTCCAAAATTTTTACCAACATTTGGCAGTTGGTGGCGTGGCTATCATCGAGGCATTTATTAATGCCAATAAATATAACCCCAATAAAGTACACGCTTTGTACATTGATACCGAAGACGTAAAACTATCGAGGCATAGCACTGCACACCTACAAGATAACGTTTTGCAAACTACCATGCACACCTTAGTTACTACCAAAGCAGGTGTTGAGTATTTTGTAGAAAAACATTGTTTAAACCTATTTGAAGAACAAAAAGTAGTAGCACTTATGCAGGCAATAGGCTTTGAGGTAATTGTTATACCAAATGGCTTAATGCCCGACCGTAATCTTTATATCTGCAAAAAATAAAAACAAAAAAAATCTTTTTTTATGAAAAAAAATTTCGTATCCACCAAAGACGAATCGGTGCGCATGTTTAACAACCCAATTTTAGATGCTGTTTCGCGAGTACATTATACTACCCCATTGCTTATCTTTGTGCCTGTGGTATTATATAATTTGTATCAAGGTATTTTTACTTATCAACTTTCGTGGCTACAAATAGTAGGTTTATATGTAAGTGGTTTGTTTGTGTGGTCGTTTGCAGAGTATTTTTTGCATCGTTTTTTGTTTCACTTCGAGCCACCCACCGAATTTGGCAAGCGCTTACACTTTGTAACCCATGGCGTACACCACGATTATCCCAACGACTCGAAACGTTTGGTAATGCCGCCTGCCCTTGCCATACCTTTGGCATCGGCGTTTTACTTTTTTTATGTGTACATTTTTGGCGGATACGATTTGGTAGCTCCGTTTTTTGCGGGTTTCATTACAGGTTATCTTATCTACGATATGACACATTATGCCCTACATCATGCCAGCATCAACCATCCTATTTTTCAGGCACTAAAACGCCACCACATGGTACACCATTTTCAAGAACCCGACCGAGGATTTGGCGTAAGTAGCAAACTGTGGGACTTGATTTTACGTACTACTTTTAGGATAGATACAGTTAATCAAAACGAAGAAAAAGAGAAAACAGAAAAAGTTGCCTAATTGTCTATCCGCCCAATAAAAAAAAATCCGTTCAATTTTAAGTTGAACGGATTTTTTATTTTTTTGTATTTAACCACTAATCCACATCTAACCACGAGCGTCGGCGTTGCAATTTTAGGTCTTGCAACAAAGTTGATTTTACGCGCAGCATAAACGAGTAGCTTTGGTATCGCCCAATAGGTACAATATTAAAGCTCATTTCCCAACAATGTAAATCGCGGTAAATATCAATGGTTGTGCGCGATAGCTCTTTATTGGCAAAATCGTAGCCGGTGCTTAAACCTACACGCCAACGGGGGGTCAAATTTACCTCGCCGTTCATGTTTAGGGTTTGCACCACCACCAAGGTGTCGCGCCCTAACCGCCTAGATGCATCTAAACGCAAGGTATAATCAACGGCAAAACGCCACGGAATATTAAAGTTAACATAGTTGTTGGGGTTATTTTGCACTTCTTCGCGCTCGGCATCGTTGCCAAGTGCGCCCGTTCGGCTGCCTGTTGGCGTTTGTTTGTTGGGGGTTTTGTTTTTATTAAAATCGTCGGCACTAAACGATAAGGGCACGGTTAGGTTAAACGACGAAAAACGGAGCAACTGCCCCTGCGAGCTGTTGTAATAGGTGTTAATACGTCTGCCCGAGTCGTCCATGTCGTACAAATCGAAATTACCACCAAAGGTTAGGTTTATTTTTTTGTTAAACAACGCTGCCCCACCGCCTACCGTTATGGGGGCAAAACGCACACTGTCTGCCAAAAAGTTATACGATGAGTTGATAGACAGCCGGTCTAAAACACTAATTTTGCGTCCTTCGCCGGTGGTATCTTTTTTGCCAAAAACCTTAGCTTGTATAAAATTGTTGATACCAAAGGTTAAAGCTGCCTGTGCTCCGCGTCCGGGTCCGCCATACACCGAGTTGTCGAATATCGAGTACCATTGTTGGTCGTATCGTTGTAAAGTATCTTTTAGCACCACAGGGCGGGCATAATAGCGGTAATAGCCCCATTTTTCGGTGCCAAAATCGGGGGCAAAACTCATGCCTATATTGGGTATTACCTCGTGGCGGATGGTGCGCAAATTACCTTTTTTAAAGTTTACGCGCCCATATAGTTTGGTATTTATCGAAAAACCACCGCTGTATTTTAGGGCTTGTTTGGCTCCGTTTACATATTGTATTGTTTCTTTGCTAATGGTATCGGTTATTTCCTCGCCCGATGCTGTTGTCCGATTTACATATAAGGTATCCCATTGTTTACGAACCGTTTTTAGGTACCAAGCAGATTCGGCACTAAAATTGGGGGTTAGGGTAAAATACTTAAGTAACTTAAAATCCGAGTTTAGGTTGATGCGGTGTTTGATGCCATATTGTAGCGTATCGAGCAGTTTTCGGGTAAAAAATAAAGTGTCGGGCAATGATGCACGGGCTTGAGCATCAAGGCTGTAGGTCATACCAATTTTTTCGTACCATTTTTGTGAGCCAATTTGTATTTTGCGTTTAAACGGATTGAGCCTTGTCATAGTCAAATTAAAAGTAGGCAGGGTTATGCTCACATTTCCGGTATTGGTGTTTTGCTCGTGTCGGGCTTGTAAGTTATAGGTAAATAGCGAGTAGGGTATGCGTCTGTTGTACGAAATACCCGATGTAAGCGTATTGGTTAATACGTTGGTATTGGTTACTAAATAGTTGCGGTTATAATCCGCTGTACCAAAGTTTACATCTGCCGAAAAATTGCTATTTGGGCGTGCTTTGCTGTCTTGGGCATGGTTCCATCGCACATTAAATTGTTTAGCAACCGTAAAGCGGGTATCAATGTAATCGCCTTGTCGTTCGTTCATAAAGTTAAGGCTTAACCTGCCATTATATTTGTATCGTTTGCGGTAGGTAGGGTCGAGGTGCAAACCCCACGTGCCGTTGGTATAAATATCGCTGGTTAGTGCCACATCAAAATAATCGCTGATGCCCAAATAATAGCCCAAACCCTGAAAAAAATAACCCCGCTGTGGCGAATAGCCATAATTGGGCAGTAATACGCCCGATGCACGCGTTTTTTGCACCGGAAAAATGCCAAACGGCAAAACCAAAGGTGTGGGTACATCTTCGATGATAAGTTGTGCTGGACCCGAAACAATCAGTTTATCGGGTATTACTTTTACTTTGCTAATGCCAATTTTGTAATGCGGATGCTCTAAATTGCAAGTAGTGTACGATGCCCCACGAATAAACATTTCGTTCAGTTCGTTCTTTTTTACCTGTTCGCCTACCAAATAGCCTTCGCCCTCTTTGGTAACTAATTGTGACAATTTACCTTTTTTGGTGTCGAAGTTATACACAATCTCGTCCGATTCAAATTGTCTTTCGCCATCGGTAAATTTGGGTATGCCTACTTGTTTGCCCAAACTATCGGTACTTGGGCGTGCTTTTACCAATTTGGTGGTGTTGTCCATCTCGATAATAGCTGCGTTTAGGCTTACTTTGGCTTGCTCTATTTTGGCATTTCCATATAAATATACTTTTTCGTTGGTTATATCGTAAATCATCGAGTCGCGGGCTGTATAGTTTACTACCTCGTTAAACCCTTGACTTGGCGCCAGAGGCAGTTTTATGGTATCTACCGTAGTACGTATACTATCGGTAGGTGCTGTTGGCTTCGATTGGTTTTGGGCAAGCACATCTACCGAAAATAAAAAACAAAAAAAAGTATACAAAGCGATAAAACGCATGGTAATTTACGATAATTAATTAATGATAGATAATTGGTGCCGACATAAGCAATAGTAACCTAAACCGCTTACAGGTTCAGCAACCTTGATTGGCTTACCCCAATTTGTTTAGTTGAAGGCACTCTCAAAGCACGTTACACGTCACAACGAGCTTTTTATATTAATATAAAATCTTACAAGTATTATTTAATATAAAATAATAAATTTATTGGTAAAAATACTCGTATTACGTTCAAAAAAACAAGCATTAGTCACTAAAAACCCTCATGCAAGTGTTAAAATGGCATTGTTTAACGTAAAAAACCGTTATAAATTGCTATTTTTGCCCTTTCAAACATAAAATCCGCTAAATTTTCATCAACACTTTTTGTAATGATTTCATTAAGACTTTTTTTGGGTGCAGTTTGTTGCATTGCTTTAGTATTTTTACCCAATATTTCGTTCGAGAACAATACGGGCTGCGACGTGATGCACCATGCTGGGGTGTTTGAATTATTAAAAGCAAATACACCTGCAAAGCTAAATAAACCTTACACCATACGCCGCGTAGTAATTGATGCCGGGCATGGTGGCAAAGATAATGGTTGTTCGGGTGCTACCGCTCGCGAAAAAAAAATTACCTTAGCTATTGCCTTAAAAGTAGGCGAATATATTGAGCAAAATATACCCGGTATTAAGGTAATATACACCCGCAAAACCGACCAATTTATTGGTTTAGATGAGCGTGCCAACATTGCCAACCGCAACAACGCCGATGCTTTTATTTCGATACATTGCAATTCGGCACCCAATACGCCCAAAGTACATGGCGTAGAAACGTATGTAATGGGTACCGATAAAACACAAGAAAACCTAGATGTGGCGATGCGCGAAAACTCGGTGGTGACACTTGAAAAAGATTACAAGCAAAAGTACGAAGGTTTTGAATTAAATAACCCAGAAAACGACATTATTTTTTCGTTGTACCAAAATGCGTACTTTGAGCAAAGTATAAAGTTGGCATCGTTGGTGCAAAAAGAGGCTAAAAATAAAGCAGGGCGCACCAGCCGAGGCGTAAAACAAGAGAGTTTTTTGGTTTTATACAAGACAGCAACACCCAGTATTTTGGTCGAAACGGGCTTTTTATCGAATTTAGCCGAAGAGAAATTTTTAAAATCCGAAAATGGGCAAGACCTCATCGCATCGGCTGTGTATAGGGCATTTAAAACCTATAAACAGCAACTCGAAACGGTATCGCCAACCGTTAGAAGTGGGGCACAGAAAAAAAATTAGTACCCATCATCGCCAAAAAAAATTAAAAGCAAACACCATAGACTACCGCTGTCTATGGTGTTTTTGAGTCAATTAGGCTATTAATATTTCGGTTAGATAATTGCCTACTGCCCGTTTTTCGGTGTCAAAGTTAATGCCAATACCAACAACGGTTTTTTGCTCGGTAGCATATTTTTGGTAATACAATTTGTTTTTTATTTGGTTAAGGGCAATTTCGGCACTTTGGTCAATCTTAAATTCGAGGATATAGATATGAGTATCTGTTTTCACAACGGCGTCCATTCTGCCGTCCGAGGTATGCACTTCCGAGTCCATTAACAAGCCCAAATACCTAAAATGTAGGTGTACTAAGGAGTGATAAAAATGTTCGTTTTGGGGGTTTATGAGCAAAGCTGGCACATCTTTAAGCAACGAGTTGATGATGCGAATAACCCGTTCGATGTTATCTTGATAGAAGGCAGACTTGACATCGAATACCGGAACAGGGCTGTCGAGGGCAGACCTGTTTAAAAGGGTAGCAATTAGGTAGTTAGTCATCGATTGTTCTACCTCGCGGTTGGGGTAATCGAGGGTGTATATGCCATTAAAAATATCAATATGTTTGATAGTTAAATAGCCTGTTTGAAACAACAAGGTGCGTATGTCTAAATCGTCGGGTTCGTAGCTATCTAATAATGCCCCCGATGCGGTTATCTGGTTAAAGTTAAATTGTTTTTTTTCTTTTATCAGGTTGATTAAAAAAGTAGGTGTGCCCGTAGCAAACCAATAGTTTTCGAAGGCTCTGTTATCAAAAAAAAGCAATACCGAGTAAGGGTTGTATACGCGTGTTTTAGCATCCCAACTGTATCCGTTATACCATTGTTTAATTTGTTCTAGCAGTTGTTGTTCGTTTAGTGGAGCAAAATCGGGCAATACCTCTTGTATGTAATCATTAAAATACAGCAATAACTCGTTTTGAGTATAACCTGTTAAAGATGCATATTTTTTATTTAAGGTAATGTCGTTCAAATGGTTTAGGTTCGAGAATATACCCGTTTGGCTAAATTTTGATACGCCTGTCATCAAAAAAAACTCGATATATGGGTCGGCATTTTTTCGGCGGCTAATTTTTCAATTAGTTCTTTAAATAAAGTATCGTAGCTTTGACTAACAAGTTCAATATTATTTTTATGTGCAATAGCTTTTAATTCATCCGAAATAGCTTGAGGTAATCCTAATACCACATATCCCAATGCATTAAACGAAATATGTATAACAGGATGTTTTTTTTCCCAATTCCAATTATTTTCTATCCAAAGCCCGGTAAACAAGTTTTTGCTACCACTGTAAATTTCGGCAATGGTAGATAAGGTAAGCGATTTACCAAAACGGCGCGGGCGAGATAAGAAATAGTAATTATTTCCAGTTATTATATTGTAGATATACTCGGTTTTGTCGACATAAATAAAATCGCCTTCGCGCAGTTTGCTAAAAGTTTGTATGCCTATGGGTAGTTTTTTCATTACTGTATTAGTATTTCAGTTAAATAATTGCCTACTGCCCGTTTTTCGGTGTCAAAGTTAATGCCAATACCAACAACGGTTTTTTGCTCGGTAGCATATTTTTGGTAATACAATTTGTTTTTTATTTGGTTAAGGGCAATTTCGGCACTTTGGTCAATCTTAAATTCGAGGATATAGATATGAGTATCTGTTTTCACAACGGCGTCCATTCTGCCGTCCGAGGTATGCACTTCCGAGTCCATCAACAAGCCCAAATATCTAAAATGTAGGTGTACTAAGGAGTGATAAAAATGTTCGTTTTGGGGGTTTATGAGCAAAGCTGGCACATCTTTAAGCAACGAGTTGATGATTCGGATAACCCGCTCGATGTTATCTTGATAAAAGGCAGATTTGACATCGAATACCGGAACAGGGCTGTCGAGGGCAGACCTGTTTAAAAGGGTAGCAATTAGGTAGTTAGTCATCGATTGTTCTACCTCTCGGTTGGGGTAATCGAGGGTGTATATGCCATTAAAAATATCAATATGTTTGATAGTTAGATAGCCTGTTTGAAACAACAAAGTACGTATGTCTAAATCGTCGGGTTCGTAGCTGTCTAATAATGCCCCCGATGCGGTTATCTGGTTAAAGTTAAATTGTTTTTTTTCTTTTATCAGGTTGATTAAAAAAGTAGGTGTGCCCGTAGCAAACCAATAGTTTTCGAAGGCTCTGTTATCAAAAAAAAGCAATACCGAGTAAGGGTTGTATACGCGTGTTTTAGCATCCCAACTATATCCGTTATACCATTGTTTAATTTGTTCTAGCAGTTGTTGTTCGTTTAGTGGAGCAAAATCGGGCAATACTTCTTGTAAATAATCATTAAAATACAACAATAATTCGTTTTGAGTATAACCTGTTAAAGATGCATATTTTTTATTTAAGGTAATATCGTTCAAATGGTTTAGGTTCGAGAATATACCCGTTTGGCTAAATTTTGATACGCCTGTCATCAAAAAAAATTCGATATATGGGTCGGCATTTTTTATAATGCTGTAAAAATTGCGCAAAATGGCTCGGTTTTGTTTGGCAATGTGTAGGTTTTCGGCTTCTAAAAAATCTATTATTGGCTTGTCGTATTCGTCTATCAATATAACAACTCGTCCTTTGGCGGCGGCTAATTTTTCGATTAGTTCTTCGAATAACTCGGGCGATGAAGTTTCTGATAGTAATAACTCGTATTTTCGCCCAATTTTTAGCAATTCTTTTTTTAATACTATTTCTAACCCTAAATCTTTATAATTCAGCGAATTAAACGAAATGTGTATAATAGGGTGTATTTTATCCCAATTCCAATTATTTTCTATCCAAAGCCCTGTAAACAAATTTTTACTACCACTGTAAATTTCGGCAATGGTAGATAAGGTAAGCGATTTACCAAAACGGCGCGGGCGAGACAGGAAATAGACTTTTCCAGTTGTCATCATCTGATGAATAAATGGTGTTTTGTCTACATAAACGCAATCTTGGCGAATAATTTCGGAAAAGGTTTGTATGCCTATGGGTAGTTTTTTCATTATTGTATTAATATTTCGGTTAAATAATTGCCTACTGCTCGTTTTTCGGTGTCAAAGTTAATGCCAATACCAACAACGATTTTGTTTTCGGTGGCGTATTTTTGGTAATACAATTTGTTTTTTATTTGGTTAAGGGCAATATCTGCACTTTGGTCAATTTTAAATTCGAGGATATATATATGAGTATCTGTTTTCACAACGGCGTCCATTCTGCCGTCCGAGGTATGCACTTCCGAGTCCATCAACAAGCCCAAATACCTAAAATGTAGGTGCACTAAGGAGTGATAAAAATGTTCGTTTTTGGGGTTTATGAGCAAAGCTGGCACATCTTTAAGCAACGAGTTGATGATGCGGATAACCCGTTCGATGTTATCTTGATAGAAAGCGGACTTGACATCGAATACCGGAACAGGGCTGTCGAGGGCAGACCTGTTTAAAAGGGTAGCAATTAGGTAGTTAGTCATCGATTGTTCTACCTCTCGGTTGGGATAATCGAGGGTGTATATGCCATTAAAAATATCGATGTGTTTGATAGTTAAATAGCCTGTTTGAAACAACAAGGTGCGTATGTCTAAATCGTCGGGTTCGTAGCTATCTAATAATGCCCCCGATGCAGTTATTTGGTTAAAGTTAAATTGTTTTTTTTCTTTTATCAGGTTGATTAAAAAAGTAGGTGTGCCCGTAGCAAACCAATAGTTTTCGAAGGCTCTGTTATCAAAAAAAAGCAATACCGAGTAAGGGTTAGAGCGCGTGTTTTAGCATCCCAACTGTATCCGTTGTACCATTGTTTTACGTGCTTAAGTAAAGTTTCTTTACTTATTGATTTTAAACTTTAATAAAGTTCTATTTATCCACTCGTCGAAATAAAATTCTAGTTCGTCTTGTGTATATCCTGTTAAAGAGGCATAATTTTCGTTTAAGGTAATATCGTTCAAATGGTTTAGGTTCGAGAATATACCCGTTTGGCTAAATTTTGATACGCCTGTCATCAAAAAAAACTCGATATATGGGTCGGCATTTTTTATAATGCTGTAAAAATTGCGCAAAATGGCTCGGTTTTGTTTGGCAATGTGTAGATTTTCGGCTTCTAAAAAATCTATTATTGGCTTGTCGTATTCGTCTATCAATATAACAACTCGTCCTTTGGCGGCGGCTAATTTTTCGATTAGTTCTTCGAATAACTCGGGCGATGAAGTTTCTGATAGTAATAACTCGTATTTTCGCCCAATTTTTAGCAATTCTTTTTTTAATACTATTTCTAACCCTAAATCTTTATAATTCAGCGAATTAAACGAAATATGTATAACAGGATGTTTTTTTTCCCAATTCCAATTATTTTCTATCCAAAGCCCGGTAAACAAGTTTTTGCTACCACTGTAAATTTCGGCAATGGTAGATAAGGTAAGCGATTTACCAAAACGGCGCGGGCGAGATAAGAAATAGTAATTATTTCCAGTTATTATATTGTAGATATACTCGGTTTTGTCACATAAATAAAATCGCCTTCGAAGTTTGCTAAAGGTTTGTATGCCTATGGGTAGTTTTTTCATTACTGTATTAGTATTTCAGTTAAATAATTGCCTACTGCCCGTTTTTCGGTGTCAAAGTTAATGCCAATACCAACAACGGTTTTTTGCTCGGTAGCATATTTTTGGTAATACAATTTGTTTTTTATTTGGTTAAGGGCAATTTCGGCACTTTGGTCAATCTTAAATTCGAGGATATAGATATGAGTATCTGTTTTCACAACGGCGTCCATTCTGCCGTCCGAGGTATGCACCTCCGAGTCCATCAACAAGCCCAAATACCTAAAATGTAGGTGTACTAAAGAGTGATAAAAATGTTCGTTTTGGGGGTTTATGAGCAAAGCAGGCACATCTTTAAGCAACGAGTTGATGATTCGGATAACCCGTTCGATGTTATCTTGATAGAAGGCAGATTTGACATCGAATACCGGAACAGGGCTGTCGAGGGCAGAACGGTTTAACAGCGGTAGCAATAGGTAGTTAGTCATCGATTGTTCTACCTCGCGGTTGGGGTAATCGAGGGTATATGCCATTAAAAATATCAATATGCTTAATGGTTAAATAACCTGTTTGAAACAACAAGGTGCGTATGTCTAAATCGTCGGGTTCGTAGCTATCCAATAATGCCCCCGATGCAGTTATTTGGTTAAAATTAAATTGTTTTTTTTTTATCAGGTTGATTAAAAAAGTAGGTGTGCCCGTAGCAAACCAATAGTTTTCGAAGGCTCTGTTATCAAAAAAAAGCAATACCGAGTAAGGGTTGTATACGCGTGTTTTAGCATCCCAACTGTATCCGTTGTACCATTGTTTTACGTGCATAAGTAAAGTTTCTTTACTTATTGATTTAAACTTTAATAAAGTTCTATTTATCCACTCGTCGAAATAAAATTCTAGTTCGTCTTGTGTATATCCGGTAAGGGCAGCATAATTTTCGTTTAAGGTAATATCGTTCAAATGGTTTAGGTTCGAGAATATACCTGTTTGGCTAAATTTTGATACGCCTGTCATCAAAAAAAACTCGATATATGGGTCGGCATTTTTTATAATGCTATAAAAATTGCGCAAAATGGCTCGGTTTTGTTTGGCAATGTGTAGATTTTCGGCTTCTAAAAAATCTATTATTGGCTTGTCGTATTCGTCTATCAATATAACAACTCGTCCTTTGGCGGCGGCTAATTTTTCAATTAGTTCTTTAAATAAAGTATCGTAGCTTTGACTAACAAGTTCAATATTATTTTTATGTGCAATAGCTTTTAATTCATCCGAAATACTATTTGTAATCCTAAATCTACATATCCCAATGCATTAAACGAAATATGTATAACAGGATGTTTTTTTTCCCAATTCCAATTATTTTCTATCCAAAGCCCGGTAAACAAGTTTTTGCTACCACTGTAAATTTCGGCAATGGTAGATAAGGTAAGCGATTTACCAAAACGGCGCGGACGAGATAAGAAATAGTAATTATTTCCAGTTATTATATTGTAAATATACTCGGTTTTATCTACATAAATAAAATCGCCTTCGCGCAATTTACTGAAAGTTTGTATGCCTATGGGTAGTTTTTTCATTGTTAATTATTTATTAGGGTCGTACTACTTCGCCATGCAAGTCAAACTCGGTGGCATCGGTGATGCGCACTTGTGCAAAGTCGCCTAAGCGCACAAAATTTTTGTTGATACGGGCATCTACCATTACTTCGTTATCTACCTCGGGCGAGTCGTATTCGGTTCGTCCAACAAAGTGTTGTCCGTCGCGGCGGTCAAATAATACGCGGTAGGTATTACCTATTTTTGCTTGGTTTAGTTCGTAGGATATGTTTTGTTGTATATCCATGATATAGCTTGCCCGTTCGGTTTTTATGTCGGCGGGTACATCGTCGGGCATTTGGTAGGCGCTGGTGTTTTCTTCGTGCGAGTACTGAAAGATGCCCAAGCGCTCGAAACGGGCATGGCGCACAAATTTGGCTAATTCTTCTACATCTTCATCTGTTTCGCCCGGAAAACCAATTAACATGGTTGTTCGTATGGCAATATCTGGCACACGTTGGCGTATGGCATCTACCAAACGGTAGGTGTCTTCGGTGGTAATTAGGCGGCGCATATTTTTTAATACGCGGTTGCTAACGTGTTGCAAGGGTATATCAAGATAATTGCAAATATTGGGTCGCTCGTTTATCACGTCTAAAATTTCCATCGGAAAATCGTAGGGATAAGCATAATGTAGGCGTATCCATTCTAAACCACGCACATCTGACAATTGGCGCAGTAGGTCGGGCAAGGCTCGGCGGCGGTAAATATCTAAGCCATAATAGGTTAGTTCTTGGGCGATAAGCATAATTTCTTTTACGCCATTTTTTACTAAATTTTGTGCTTCGAGTACTAATTGCTCGATGGGTTTAGATATGTGTTTGCCCCGCATAAGTGGTATAGCGCAAAACGAGCAAGTGCGGTTACAACCTTCCGAAATTTTTAGATAGGCATAATGTGGTGGCGTTGTTAGCATGGTTCGTTCGCCAATTAGCTCGTGTTTGTAGTTTGCGCCTAGTTCTTCGAGCAAAAAAGGCAGGTCGAGTGTGCCAAAGTAGCCATCTACTTCGGGTATTTCGGTTTCTAAATCGCTTTTATAACGTTGCGATAAGCAGCCTGTTACATATAGTTTGTCGATGTTTCCGTTTGTTTTAGCATCGGCATATTGTAAAATGGTATCTATCGATTCTTGTTTAGCCACATCGATAAAGCCGCAGGTGTTTACGATAATGATATTAGCATCGTCTTTGGTGCTTTCGTGGGTTACGGCAAAGCCATTGCCTCGCAGTTGTGTCATTAGCACTTCTGAGTCGACTAAATTTTTTGAACAACCCAAAGTAATTACATTTACTTTATTTTGAGGTTTGATAGTTCTGATTTTCATAACTAATTTTAGTTTGTAATTTGGGTACAAAGGTAGCTATTTTTTGGTATTTTTTTGTGATTTGTCCTATAATTTAGCTTATTCTCTGCCCATTAGGGCAAAGCAAAACCCCACCAACGCTTTTTGTAAGTGTTGGTGGGGTTTATGTTATAGCATCCGCCAAATATTATTCGGCGTTGTTATCTATATTTTCTTTCAATTTTGCCAAGGCATCAATATCGCCAAGGGTTGATTGATTGTTAGCAGCATTGGTGTCGGCAATAGCTTTGCTATCTTCTTGCTGTTGTTTTTCGGTGCTGGCATTGCGGCGTGTTTTTTCGGCTTCGGTATACGAAACGATGATGCGTTTTTCGTTGCGGTCAAATTCCACAATTTGCACCAATATTTCATCTTCGGCGGCAAAAACGCCACCATCATCGCGGCGTAAGTGTTTGTTAGGGGCAAAAGCCTCTAAGCCATAAGGCAGTTGTATAACAGCACCTTTGTCGTCGCGTTTAATGATGGTACCTTTGTGTTCAGAGCCTACTGGGAAAACTGACGAGAAAGTATCCCAAGGGTCTTCTTCGATTTGTTTGTGTCCCAACGACAATTTGCGTGATTCTTTATCGATACCCAAGATTACGATGTCGAGTTTTTCGCCTGGGCGGGTGTACTCTGATGGGTGGTTGAAACGACGTGTCCAAGATAAGTCAGAGATGTGAACCATGCCACCGATGCCTTCCGACAATTCGATGAATACGCCATAAGGGGTAATGTTTTTCACTTCGCCCGTATGACGGCTACCTATTGGGTAACGGTTTTCGATATCGTCCCATGGATCGGATTGTAGTTGCTTGATAGACAACGACATTTTGCGTTCGGCGCGGTCAAGGGTTACAATTTTAGCGGTACAATCGCCGTGTAGGGTAAAGTATTCGCGGGCGTTGATAGGTTGGTTTGACCAAGTAACTTCTGATACGTGTATTAGCCCTTCTACGCCGGGGGTAATTTCGAGGAATGCGCCGTAGTCTTCTACGTTCACAATTCGTCCTTTTACTACCGAGCCTTCTTTAATATCGTCGCCCAATACTTCCCAAGGTTGTGGTTGTAGTTGTTTTAAGCCCAACGAGATACGTTTTTTAGCATCGTCGAAATCAATAACTACAACATTTAGTTTTTGGTTGAGTTGTAATACTTCGGCAGGGTGAGTGATACGACCCCACGAAATATCGGTGATGTACAACAAACCATCTACGCCGCCAAGGTCGATAAAGGCGCCAAAGTCGGTGATGTTTTTAACCACACCTTCCAATACTTGTCCTTTTTCGAGGGTAGCAATGATACGTTGTTTTTGTTCTTCAATGTCGCTTTCGATAAGTGCTTTGTGCGATACAACGGCGTTTTTGATAACGTCGTTAACTTTAACCACTTTAAATTCCATTTTTTTGCCTACGTAAGCATCGTAGTCAACAATCGGACGAACATCGATTTGCGAGCCTGGCAAGAATGTTTCTAAGCCATACACATCAACAATTAAGCCGCCTTTGGTTTTGCTATTAACCACACCTTGCACAACGGTTCCTTCCTGAAATGCGGTGACAATGCTTTCCCAAGCGCGTAATTGTTTTGCGTTTTTGCGCGACAAGATCATCTGTCCTTTGTCGTCTTCTTTGGTTACTACGTACACTTCTACTTCGTCGCCAACTTTCAAATTAGGGTTGTCGCGAAACTCAGAGAACGAAACGATACCGTCAGATTTTGAGCCTAAGGCTAAAACCACATCGGCAGAGCTAATCGACTCTACGCGACCTTTGATAATCTCATTTTCTTTGATAGTTTTGAAAGTGTCCAAATAGGTTTTTTCTAAGCTTTGTTGTGTGTTTTCGTCATACACGGTCAAAGCTCGTTTGCCCATTGTCCAATCAAACGAATCGTGTGCCGCCTTTACTTTTTTCTCGGCGGTAACTGTTTCTTGAACATCAGCTGCAGGTGTCTGCTCGATATGTTCGGTGTTGTCTAATTCAGTCATTACTGAACTTGTGTTTTTTAGAAAGTTAAGAAATATTGTTTTTTATGTTTAGTAGGTGTGTCACTCAGCTATAAAAGTTTAGCGACTACTCGTTTTCCGATGCTAATATTATTCGATATAATTTTTCGTTGAGCCAAAAACCTGCTTTTTCGCGAAGTAATTCAAGGTCGGGCTTTATGGCAGGTATCTTTTTTTGGTGTTTTAACTGAATTAAAATCCCTACAATGCCAATTGTTTTTATATTCAGGCTGTTTGCTATGTTTCTTCCTTTTTTTTCGTCTATAATCAAATAATCGGCTGATTTTTCTTTTGCTAAAGCTATCGACTCTGCCTCACCCAAATCTAACTCGGTTAGTAATTGAGCTAATAAATCCGTATCGTTGACAGATGCAACGGTTATCCAATCTGCTTTTTTTATTTCGTCTATATTTCTTCCATTTTTTTCTAATTCTAATAATTCGGATAATACAGATTTGGGGATAATAATATTAGCGAAAAGCCATTTTATATGTTGCAGCTTACCTATTTTGTACAAATTTGTGATAGCTGTTGTATCTGATATGATAACTATATTATTTCCCAAAGTTCTCTAAATTGATTAAATCTTGTTCAAAATCTAATAAATCGTAGTGCATAGTTATTTTATTTTTTCCGAGTTCTTCCTGAAAACTAATCACATCTAACCCGCTTAATTTTCGGGCTTGACCAAACGTAAGTAGGTTTTTGCTAAACAAAGCCATTGCCAATTCGGTCATTAATTGTGTTTCACTTAATTTTGATGTTTGTATAAATTCATCAGGGATAATTATTTGCATATCTTATGATTTAAACTTATGGGAACAGTTGCCATTACAGCCAAATCTTCATTGTGTCCGAAAACGCCTGCAAAGGTACAACTTTTTTTGCGGTTTACAAAAAAAAACTAAAAGTTTGTTTTTTTGTGCGTAATTTTGTGCGTAGTTTTGTGCATATCTAGGCAAAAACGTTACATAATACATAGTAATGCCGTTTATAGTTAATCAATTCAAAAAAAATACTTTGAAAATCTCTTTTTTAACCCTATTTTTGTGTTTAACACAACTTGCATCGGCACAATATTTTGTGCGTAAAACCGATGTGGTAGTACAAAAACAAGATGGTACTGCTTTGGCTTTTCCGTGGACAAGCGGGATGAACAACCCGCAGTTTTCGACTGCCGATTTTGACCAAAATGGCACCCTCGATTTGTTTATTTTTGACCGAGGTGGTGACAAACCCATTGTGTTGCTAAACGGTGGCACGCCCAACCAAGTAGATTATACCCATGCCGCATCTTACGAAAAAAACTTGCCCGCCGACTTACACGATTGGGCATTGCTGTTAGATGCCAATTGCGATGGCATTGCCGATTTGTTTTCGGCTACTGCCAACAATGGTTTGCAGTTTTATACGGGTTATTACCAAAACAGCCAACTTAAATTTACAGCTAGCAATACCCAATTAACATTTAGCTCAAACGACTCGACGATTACCGTGCCTGTGTACGACCTGCCCGCCATTGCCGATATAAATAACGATGGTGATATAGATGTGCTATCGTTTGATGATGCTGGTGGATATATTCAATATTACGAAAACCAAGCAGTTGAGTTGGCATTACCTTGCGGTGTGCAAAAATTTCAAAAATTATCGCATTGTTGGGGTGGCTTTTTTGAACCGGGCATTACCAATATACTAGAACTTGACCATTGTGGCGGACAACAAACACCTACTGCCGACGGGCGTACCCGACACCCGGGCTCGGCATTGCTGGCAACCGACCTTGACAATGATGGCGATAAAGAAATTATTTTGGGCGATATATCGTTCAAAAATTTGGTGATGGCTACCAATACCGGCACCGCAACACTTGCCAACATGACGGCTTTAGATGCTGAATTTCCGTCGTACAATCAGCCTGTTGATACTTACATTTTTCCGGCAACTTATTTGGTGGATATTAATAACGATGGTTTAAAAGATATGTTGGTATCGCCAAGTGCGCGGGTGCAATCCGAGCATTATCGCTGTGTTTGGCTGTATCAAAACATAGGTACGCCTACAATACCCAATTATCAATACGTGTCGGATACATTTTTGGTAAGCCAAACCATTGATGTAAACCGCAGCGCCAAACCCGCTTTTGTTGACGAAAACAACGATGGTTTGTTGGACATTGTGGTGGGCAATTATGGTTATGGGGTAGATGATAACAATTTGTTTGTATCGCAATTGGCATTGTACCGCAATGTTGGTACGGCTACGCAACCTGCTTTTAGGTTAATTTCGCGCAATTGGGGCAATGTACAAAGCCAATTTGCCCTGCCGCGTGTGGCAATTTCGCCCACCTTTGGCGACTTGGATGGTGACAACGACCCCGACATGTTGCTTGGCGATGCCGATGGATACATTCATTATTTTAAAAACACCCCAAATGCCGATGGCTCGGCTAATATGGTGCTTTTTCAGGAGCAATATGCGGGTATTGATGTGTTTCAGCAAACATCGCCGCAGTTGGTTGATGTAGATAAAGATGGTTTGTTGGATTTGGTGATTGGACACCACAACGGTACATTGCAATATTTTAGAAACAACGGCACTGCTACGGCACCTAATTTTCAGGTAACAAACAATTTTTTGGGCAAAGTTGATGTGCGACAGTTAGGCTCGCCAACTGGTCACTCAACACCACAGTTAGCCCTTTGGAACGACAATACTTTTAGGTTGGTGGTTGGCTCCGAAAGCGGGCGTATATATATGTATACGGACATTGAAAATAACCTTGCCCCAAACAGTCAATTTACGCCTATTAGCAACGATTTAAGCAATTTAGATGTAGGTGCATTTGCCAAACCTGCCCTCGCCGACCTTAACAACGACGGTTTGGTTGATGTGGTAGTAGGTACATACAATGGTGGTTTGTTGTATTATCAGCAAAGTGACATTGCCGATGCCTTGCCAAACGTGCCTAAAAACGCCAACATACGCATCTATCCAAACCCTACTAATGGGCAACTAACTATTGAGCTAAACAACAATTTTGCTCCCAATACCCAACTACTAATCTACGATATATGCGGCAAATTAGTGTTATCCGAAACGCTTTCATCTGCCCAAAATACACATACGCTAACATTAGGGCATTTGCCAAGTGGTGTGTATATGCTACATTTGCGCAACAATGGGCTAAATTTGGTGCAAAAAGTGGTGGTTAGATGATGATGATTTGAAAGTTGTAACGAAAGCATACCGCTGTATGCCTTTCACTTTAAGTTACTATCTAAAAATGCAATTTGTTAGGTACTTTTGCAAAAAAACACCAACAGTTTTTGTTTTGTTGGTGTTTTTTTACTTTTATTAGGCTATTAAATCGCTTTCTTCGGGTGTTTCGTTTGGTGATATGTCAATATCTTCGTAAATTTGCGCCATTAAAATTTGTAGGTTGTTTAAACGGGCTAATACAATGGTATTGTTTAGTTGCTCAAAGTATTGTAATTGCCAAATATCGGTTTCGGCTACCCGTTCGTATACCTCTGCCAAATACTCGTTTTGCGACACCAAAATATAGTATTTCAACGGCGTGATAACTGACCTTCTCAAATCCACCTTATTATCAAAACAACACCCATTTAATACCCAGATTAGCCGTAGCAGGCAAGTAAATACCATGAACAAAACGTTTATCTTCAACAATCGGAAAATAAATTACGCCTTGCATCACCACCATGCCAATCGCCCTTATTTGGTGTTAGTGCATGGTTTTTGCTCCGACCACCAAGTTTGGGACGCATTTATTCCGATACTATCGCCACATTATAACCTTTTGTTGCCCGATATGGCAGGCTACGGACAGTCGGAGATGTGGAACGAATGGACAATTGAAGGTATGGCAGATATGATAGCTGCTTTGTTAATTACCGAAAACATCAGCCGTTGTTTGCTCATTGGTCACTCGATGGGGGGCTATGTTGCCATTACGTTTGCACACCGCCATGCCGATAAATTGCTGGGCTTAATGCTGTTTCATACCACCGCCTTTGACGATGATGAGGTAAAAAAACGCAACCGCCGCCAAGCCATCTATCTGATACAAAAATACGGTACACGCCCATTTTTAACCGCTTTTTACGATAGCCTTTTTACCAAACCTTATGCCAAACAACACCCCGAGGTAGTAAATGTCCAAGAACAACGTGCCGAGCGTTTGAGCATGGACGTTATTGTGCGCTCGTCGGAGGCAATGATAGCCCGCCCCGACCGCAGTTTTGTATTGGCACAACTTAACTGCCCCGTTGCGTATGTAATGGGCGCTCACGATACCTTTACTACCTACCGCCGTAGCCTCGACGAGTGTTATCTGCCCAAAATAAGTTGCCTTTATTGGCTGCCAAACGCCGGACACATGTCAATGTGGGAAGATACCAAACAAAGCTCGGCATACGTACTAGAGTTTACTGCATTTTGCACAAACACTAATTGATATTTATTATCTTACATATAATTTACAATTACCATTAATTTATAATTTCGCTCATGAGCAAGGGAAAGTTAGCCAAATTTGCCGAACTAAAAGAAATGCCTAATGTATTTCAGAATTTCAACTGGCACCAACCGCAATTAATTAATCATCTAGGAAACGAAGTAGACTACAAAAATCAATGGCACGAACAAGTTTTTGGCAATAACAACCCCATTGTTTTAGAGTTGGGCTGCGGCTATGGCGAGTATACCGTGGCAATGGCACAACAAATGCCCAACCATAACATTATTGGCATAGACATAAAAGGCAACCGCATACACATGGGCGCACAGTGGCTACTCGAAAACCGAGTAAATAATGCCATTTTTGTGCGTACCTCTATCGAGTTGTTAGCAAATTATTTTGGCGAGCAAGAAATAAGCGAAATTTGGCTGCCCTTCCCCGACCCATTCCGCCGCGATAGTAAATCTAACCGCCGACTAACATCGGGCTACTTTATTAATATTTATAGGCAGATAATGGAACCCGATGGCATTGTACACCTAAAAACCGACAGCACACTTTTGTACGAATATACCTTAGAAAGTATTGCCGAAAACGGCTGCACACTGCTCGAAGAACACTACGATTTGTATGGCTCGAACCCTACAAACGCGCTACTACATGTAAAAACGCGCTACGAAAAACTAAACCTAAGCAAAGCCGATACTATTAAATACATTAAATTTAAATTGTAAAAAACACAACGGTTATGTTGCTTTTATGCGGCATAACCGTTTTATATTTTAGATAGTACAAATGTGTTTAAATAACCTAATTTTTCTAAAATAGTATACCATAAACACCATGCCCATTCATATACCCAAATACAAATATGCCCTAAGTCATTTGTTCGAGCAAAAACTGTTGAGTATCCAAAGCGAGCATAATGGCACCTTAGAGGTGTTGCTTAATGCCGGGCGGTTGCGCCTAAACACTGCCAATGCTACTTACTCTTTTGAGGATAAATACGATGCCTTTTTTGATACCTTTAAAGCCCTGCATTTTGAACAGCGCAGCATTGGCGAGGCACTTATTTTGGGCTTTGGGCTGGGTAGCATACCAGTTATGTTGCAAAAAAACTTTCAACAAAACGCCCATTATCAGGCAGTAGAGATAGACCCCGTAATTGTTGATTTAGCCAAACAACTACTCGATACCGAAATATTGCTACAAATTAGCTTTTTTTGTGGCGATGCGTTTGCCTTTGTACAACAACAAGCCAACAAACCACAAGCCCAACGCCACCAATACAACCTTATTGCCGTAGATATTTTTAACGACCTAAGCACGCCACCACCATTTTTTACCGAGCAATTTTTACAGCCTTTATCACAACTTTTGTCGTCCAAGGGCGTTATATTGTTTAATACACTACGCTACGATGTGGCAACAAGCCAACAATCAAAGGCGTTTTTTAAAAACACCTTCTCGGCTGTCTTCCCAAATGCTACTTATGTCAATACATCGGGCAACCGAGTGTTGGTGTTCGAGGCAACATAAACTCATCAATTACCCAATTTTACTGATTTTTATAAGCGTAGTCCTCTAAAAACTATTCTGTACAAACAATCACTTAATTTTCAAAATGCGCCATGAAAAAACCAACAATTTATGCCCTAATTAGCCTGTTTTTTATACTTAGCTGCACCCCCAACGAACAACAAGACAGCCAACGCTTGCCCATTGAGTTAGCCACCCGTCAAACACTCGAAACGCAAACCGAAAAACCCGACTCGATATTGGCTAACAATTTAACTAACCCACAAGAAGATACCCCCGAACAAACAAACACCAACCAACAAGAAGAACCAACCGAAGATGTACTTGCACTTAAACCTCAAAATGGGCGTTACCGTTTTAATTGGCTTAAAGACGGTTATAGTGCCGATGATATGCTAGTAAATCGCGTACCACCACCACAACGTTACGAGCGCACCCGTGTAGCACCTGCATCTTTTGGCGATTGGCTGCGCAATTTGCCACTTAAAAAAGGAAACCCAAACGTTATGTTGTACAATGGCTCGCCCAAAGGCAACCAAAGCGCCCACGCTGCAGTATTTAATGTAGATGTGGGCAACCAAGATTTACAACAATGTGCCGATGCAGTGATGCGTTTGCGGTCCGAGTATCTATATCAAGCAAGTTTATTTAACCAAATACAGTATAATTTTACCAATGGTTTTACGGCAAACTATGCCAAATGGCGCAGCGGTTACCGCCCCGTTACCAAAGGCAACAAAACAACATGGGCAAAAAAGCCCAAAACAAAAGGCAAAAGCAAACCCATTACTGCCTACGACGATTTTAAACTCTATCTGACCGATGTGTTTAGGTATGCAGGTTCGTTGTCGTTGAGCAAAGAAATGAAACCCATTGACATTGCCGATATGCACATTGGCGATGTGTTTATAAAAGGCGGCACACCTGGACACGCCATTATTGTGGTAGATATGGCACAAAACCCGCAAACGGGCGAAAAGCTATTTTTGCTGGCACAAAGTTATATGCCTGCACAAGATATACAATTACTAAACAACCCCAACAACAATGGTTTAAGCCCTTGGTACAGCACCAACTTTGGCGAAACCCTCCGCACCCCCGAATGGACTTTTGGACGCAACGATTTAAAGCGGTTTTGATGTCGTAGGTACTGTTGGATAGATGAAAATGCTATTTTAACCCAACAAACCCATAAACATATAATTTGGTTTTTATGCAAAAGCCACTTTTGTCACAAAAAAGCCATAAAAAACGTAAAAAAAAAAAACGATAGATGCTCTTGCTCATGTCAATAAAATAGAGCAACTTTGGTACAATAAGGGCGTAGGCAATGCGGGGTAATCGCGTAACACCTTTGAATATGCATGTTTTGTTGCCGTGCAGCGTAAGAAGTGAGGGAAACTCCCTTTCGTTTTATGCAGCGTGCCAGAAAGATTTATGCTGCCAACTTGTGATTGTAATAATAGCTGGAGAAAACTTCTTAATATTACTGTGTTTTTCAGTAAAAAGCTACTGATAAGTCAAAATGTCAATGAAATCACACCCTGCGGCAAAACGCCGTTAAAACAGAGAAGTTCTTCTCCGAATAAATAATAATGAAAACTTTACTTGCCTTTTTTTTACTTGTTAACTATCAGCCCAATTATTGCCCAATACACGCCGTGTTATTATTTTCTTGTAAACGAAGCTTCATTTTTAGCTTCACAAGAAAAATATGAAGAAAGTGCTGTCTTTTATAATAAAGCGTTTAATCTTCAATCCGATGGTTTTGTGTTTCATTTTATTGGGGCAGCAAAAACTTTCGACCAATTAGGTGAGGGTAAAAAGGTGTATGCTTTTTTAGAAAAAGCTATACAAAAAGGCTATACTTGGGAAGAAATTGAAAAAGTGGAATGGAAATATTTCCGAAAAAGCCGATATTGGAATAAACTCAAATCTAAATATCTGCCATTGCACAACGCTTTTGTATTAGGTATTGATAAGGAAACACGAGACGAATTATTGAAAATGGATTATACGGATCAATTTGTAAGAAAAAATCTAAATTGGGACACGAAGACATTTTATACTATTTTAGGAAAAACCGACTCTGCTAATCTTGTTCAATTTAAAGAAATGATTGAAAAAAAAGGTTTCCCTGATTTGCAAAAATTGGGCTATAAGGAGAATTTTGATAAGCCATTTACTTTAATTCTTCATTTCTGCAAAAATGATACAACTCAATATACTTATTTTAATCCCATTATGCAAGAGGCAATGAAAGATGGTAAATTTAGACCCGAAGACTATGCGGGTGTAACAGATATGTATACGCTTACTATGGATAAGAAAACTCTTTTTTGCGAACCATTTAAAACCTATAAAGACAGGAAAATAGCCCAAATTTCGGAGATAGACCGAAGAAGGTTTTCCATAGGATTAATCCCGCTGTATCAATTAGCACAAAAAAAGAAAATCACCGAACTGCCCGAAGGCTATGTTCCTGTGTCTGATGAAGAACTACAAAAATGGTGTGATTGTGATAAGCAATAACTAATAATTTGACAATTAATGATAAAATAGACTTTTCCCCCTCACCTCAACCCAACAAACCCATAAACATATAATTTGGTTTTTATACTAAAGTCACTTTTGTCACAAAAAAGTCATAAAAAACGTAAAAAAAAAAAACGATAGATACTCTTGCGCATGTCAATAAAATAGCGCAACTTTGCGGTGCAATAAGGGCGTAGGCAATGCGAGGTAATCGCGTAACCCCTTTGTAGTGCCAATGCTTTGTTGCCGTGCATAAACCAAGGTGCAACGTAAAAAATGACCGAGGTGAAACTTCATTTTTTTATTTTTTACAGACATGAAAAAGCTAGAAAGCTTGAACAACGAAAAGTTTGCTGCACTACAAAGCAGCGAAATTGGTAACTTGGCTGCTGTTGTGGGGGGAAAAGGAACTCTTACAAACCACGGTACCGATTTAGACACAGTTGGTAGCGGCGGATCAGCAGATCACTTAGAGCAAACATGTGGTGGTGAAGACCTAGTGCCAAAGTAGAAAAGCTAATTTAATAACACTAAACTTGGCATCTGTTATTTATAATAAACGGGTTTGGAATTATCAATTTTGTCACTTTATCTGGTTGATTGTCAGCAATTATGATAATTTCTAAATCCGTTTATTTTTCACAAAAAATCAAATCGCCTATCAGTGTTATAATACACAAATTTTTAAAATGAAAAATATATTATTAATACTAGTAATTCTTTTAGTCAGTTGTAAACTAAGTGCTCAATTTAGCAATGATTTTTATTTATGTTTATCAAAAGCAAATGCATGTTTTGCAGATAATAAATATAAAGAAAGCTGCGAATGGTATGATTTGGCATTTAAATACCAACCGAATGCTCACTTTGGATACCAATATTTACAAGCAGCAAAATGCAATATTATTTTAAATAATAAAATAAATACCTTTGCCTATCTGCAAAAATCTATTGAATATGGCATGACATGGGAAAATATAAATACAAGTGATAGTATTTGGAATGATATTAAACTAACAAGAAAATGGAAGGAGTTACAAAAAAAATACGACAAACTACATAGCAAATATCTATCAGGAATTAATTTTGATTTATTAACCGACATTATTTCTTACGGGGCAGTTGACCAGAGCCAAAGAAACGAAATAGCAACTCAATGTCCTAATTTATTGATTTCTAGTGATTCTATAAATTTAGCAAATTTCAAAGACCTATTAAATAAGTATGGTTTCCCCTCATACAATTCTTTTCCTATAAAATACAGGATATACATGTGGGTAATTATTATACATGCTTGTAATGATAGCGAACAAGAGTGGAATTTTTTTAAACATCTTCTCATAAGCGAGAAAGATAAAGGCAATGTATTACCCAATGAAATAGCAGTAGTAGCTAATCTTCGTTACAACAGACAATACCAAATGTCGCTATATGGCACAATCAATCATGACGGACAATTTTCTCCTCCTATACAAAACATAGCAGAAGTAGATAAATTACGTCAAGAGATTGGTTTAGAGTCGTTAGTTGATTATGCAAAAAAACGCAAAGCCGTCCTACCAGAAGGATATGTAGTTCCTTCTGATGAATTTTACTACAAAAATCACATAAAAAAATAAAATGATATTAATTTTGAGTTCAGAAAAAGACTTCAGTACCATAGAAGTCATAGACTGGATACTTTACTTTTAGTCAGATTTTTTTCGTTTGAGCAGCTCTGTTTCTGTTCATGCAAATATCCTTATTTCAAGCTCATGTCAAAATATTGTTTTAAAATTCAATAAATTAAGTATCGATATTGAGCAGATTACTAGTTTTTGGTATAGGCGAGATATGTTAAATATAAAATCAATCGACACATCTTCAATGATAAAAGAAGTCGAAGATACTGCTGATTATAAAATACGCTTACAATCATATTTGCAAGCATATTTACAATCAGAAATTAATATAGTAATTGATTTTATGTATTATTTACTTAAGGATAAAAAACATATTAATTCTCATATAAATAACCGACCAAATAAACTATGTATATTACATTTGGCACAAAAAGCAGGTTTAGATACTCCTCTCACATTAATTACAGAAGAAAATGAATGTATTAATAATATATTCAAAGATGATTTTTTTATAAGTAAAGCAATAACAGAATGTGTGTTTTGGTTAGAAGATCTCAGTGCTTTTAGTGGTTTTACGACAAAGGGAAGGAATATAGATATAAGTAAAGGGGGAATGTTTATATCTCAATTTCAAGAAAAACTAGATAAATTGTATGAACTGCGTATTTTTTACTTAGAAGGAATATGCCATACTGTTGCCATCTTTTCGCAATTAGACGAACAAACTATTGATGACTTTCGCCATTACAATAAATCCTACCCTAATCGCACACCACCTTATAAATTACCCAAAGAAATTGAAAAAAAAATTACATCATTTATGCAATTAGCTGATTACAATTGCGGCTCTATCGACATGATTGTTACCAAAGACAAACGCTATGTTTTTTTAGAAATCAATCCAATAGGACAATTTCAACAAGTATCGAAGCCCGCTAATTTTTACTTAGAACGCTCTATTGCCAATTTTTTACACAATGAATCCTAAATTAATTGATTTTTTAAGAAAAGAATTTTCTGAAAAACTTCCTTTGCATATGCAAAAATGGGAGCTACACTCTCCCAAAGAAAACATAAAATATGTGTCTTCTATGAAACATGAAACTAATTACTATGTGGCTCACATCTTCTACAAACCTCTATCCCAATGTATAAAAATCACCCCAACGACCAACCCACACAAGCTGATACCTTAAAGCGTTTCAAACGCTTTGCCGAGTGCCTAGCTGTTGCAGGTGCCGAGCGGGGTGTTATCTACGACTTACCACGCCGCGAGTACAAATTTGTGCCATCGGTGCTGTGCGACATACTCACGCAACACGATGGCAAAACCGTAGCCGACCTAAAACACATCTACAACCCACAAAATACCCCCCAATTTAACACACTAATCGATGAATACATCGATTTTTTGTTGCAACACGACTATATTTTTTGGTGTGATGAAGAAGACCTCGAACTTTTTCCTGATATAGACTTGCATTGGGACGCTCCACACCATATCACCAATATAATTATAGATATTGATGCAAATAGCCGCCACGATTGGGTAAGTATTGTTGAGCAAGTGCAACAACTTAACTGCCAACACCTACAAATACGCAGTTTTGTACCCCAAACGCTATCGTTCTACGACCAAGTTTTAAGCCATTTTTTAACAAGTGTGGTGCGTTCTGTCGAGATAATAACCGCCTATTCGCCCGACACAGCGGTTGAGGCTATCCAACAATTAATCCAAAAACATCTTCGCATTCGTTCTTTTATTCAGCACACTTCGCCGCAATACGAACTACAAGTAGAGAGCGAAAATGGTATGGGACACATTGCAAAAGTAACCGATTGTATACGGTCTGCCAACGACTGCCATATTATTGACCATGGCTATTTTACTGTAAATATTCAACTTTTTACAGAAGCCCAGCACCACCACACCTATTACAACCGCAAATTAGGCATCGATGCACAAGGCAACATCAAAAATTGTCCTTCGCTTACACCATCGTTTGGCAACATCAACGACCCCAACATCAACCTAAAACAAATTGCACAAACCCCCGAGTTTCAACGCCTTTGGCACATAAAAAAAGACGAAACCGCCATTTGCAAAGATTGTGAGTTTAGGTATATGTGCGTAGACAGCCGCGAACCTTATTTGGGCAACGATGGTTTGTATCATCACCACACACCCTGCCCCTACAACCCCTACACAATGACATGGGAAAACGATGATACCAATAAATTGTAAACCATTATGCCCACCTTCCCCTTCTACCGCCAACACGATGCCATGGATTGCGGACCAACTTGTTTGCGTATGGTGGCGCGGCATTATGGCAAGCAGTATTCGTTGGCTTATTTGCGCCAAAATGCCTATCTTACGCGGCAGGGTGTGTCGTTGCTGGGCATTAGCGAAGCCGCCGAAAAGATAGGCTTCAAAACCCTTGCCGTAAAAATTACCTTCGAGGTTTTAGCCAAGCAAGCTCCATTGCCTTGCATTGTTCATTGGAACCAAAACCACTTTGTAGTAGTATATAACATACGCCGCAACCGCATATCGGTAGCCGACCCCGCACACGGGCTTGTTACCATAGACCAAGCTACCTTTGAGCGTAGTTGGGTAAGCACCCCCAACAACGAAGGCATTGCACTGCTCCTCGACCCAACACCGCAATTTTATCAAACACAAAGCAACACAACCGAACCCACCGACCCACAAACCCCTGCCAGCACGCGGCAGGGTATCGCTTTTTTATGGCAATATGTGCGCCCCTACAAACGCTATTTTGTGCAGTTGTTGTTGGGCTTGCTGTTGGGTAGCTTGTTAGATTTGTTGTTTCCGTTCCTCACCCAGTCGTTGGTCGATAATGGCATTGCCAATCAAAATTTATCGTTTATTTACATTGTTTTATTGTCGCAATTAATGTTGTTTGTTAGCAAAACCATTGTCGATATTATTCGCAGTTGGATTTTGCTACATATTTCGGCGCGCATCAATGTAGCCATCATCTCCGATTTTTTGTTGAAATTGATGCGCCTTCCTGTATCGTTTTTTGACACCAAAATGCTCGGTGACATTCAACAACGCATTTCGGATCATCATCGTATCGAAAACTTTTTAACAGCTACTTCGCTCAATGTGCTGTTTTCGATGCTCAATTTGGTGGTTTTTTCGGTGGTCTTGTTGGTTTATGACACCCAAATATTTGCTGTTTTTGTGTTGGGTAGTTTGTTAAGCATAGGCTGGGTATTGTTTTTTATGCAATATAGACGTGCCTTAGATTACAAATTATTTGCCCGTTTTGCCGAAAATCAAAACCTTATCTACGAAATGGTAACGGGTATGCCCGAAATAAAGCTAACTAATAGCGAGCGTCAGCGGCGATGGGAGTGGGAGTATAACCAAGCTCGTTTGTTTCAAATAAATACCAAAAGTTTGGCATTGGCTCAATATCAACAAACAGGGTCTAATTTCATCAATCAGTTAAAAAACATACTTATTTCGTTTTTAGCAGCCAAACAAGTAGTAGCAGGCAATATGACCTTGGGTATGATGATGGCAGTATCGTATATCATCGGGCAGTTGAACAGCCCTATTGAGCAGTTATTAGGTTTTTTTAGGTCGGCGCAAGATGCTCGCATTAGTCTCGACCGTTTGAGCGAAATTCATTTACAACAAAACGAAGAAAACGACGAACAACAAGTAATTACCACACTACCAAGCAACAAAAGCGTTTCGTTGCAGCGAGTAAGTTTTCAGTATAGCGGACCACATACGCCTATTGTATTAGATAATTTAGATTTGCACCTTCCCGAAGGACAAGTAACTGCCATTGTGGGGGCAAGCGGAAGCGGCAAAACAACCTTGCTAAAGTTGTTGTTGCGTTTCTACAATCCTACCGAAGGCAGTATTAGGGTGGGCAATTTTGCGTTGTCGGGTATTAATACGGCATTTTGGCGCTCGCAGTGTGGCGCGGTAATGCAAGATGGTTATATTTTTTCGGATACTATTGCTCGTAATATTGCCATGGGTTACGATAATGTAGATTATGAGCGATTAGTTAATGCGGCACAAATTGCTAATATCGAAGAATATATAGACAAATTACCTTTGGGCTATAACACCAAAATTGGTAGTTCGGGCAATGGATTAAGTATGGGACAAAAGCAGCGTTTATTGATTGCCCGAGCCGTTTACAAAAATCCAGAATACTTGTTTTTTGACGAAGCAACAAGTGCCTTAGATGCCAACAACGAGCGCAAAATTATCGAAAACCTCGAACAGTTTTTTAAAGGCAAAACAGTTGTGGTTATAGCACATAGGTTAAGCACCGTAAAAAATGCCGACCAAATTGTGGTACTCGAAAATGGCAAAATTGTGGAAGTAGGCAATCATCAAACATTAACTGCACAAAAAGGCAAGTATTACGAGTTAGTAAAAAATCAATTAGAATTGGGTAATTAAACGAATTAGTAAAAATACAAAAAAACTAATAAGAAACTTGTAACTAAAAAAATGCCAACTATAGATTATCAAGACCAAGAAACTGCTTTTATGCCCTATCAACCACATTGGGTGGTACGGTGGGGTATTTTGTTATTGTTATTGGTGGTAGCAGGTGTTTTGTGCGGAGCATGGTTTGTTAAATATCCCGATACCATATCGGCACGCATCGAAATTACAGCCCAACAACCGCCACTAAAAATAATGGCACATGCCGATGGTAAAATAATACAATTGTTTGTGAAAGATAAAGAGATGGTCAAGCAAAACGATTCGTTGGCGATTATCGAAAATACAGCAAATTACAAAGATATTTGTATATTGAAGAAACAATTAACTAAAGTTAACTCCAATAAAGCAATTGAACAACAAACAGCTATTTTTGCATCAAACAATGCTTTGAATTTAGGCGGTATACAAACCGCCTACACCGATTTTGTCGGAGTAATTAGACAATATCAACAATTTATGCAAAATAAATTGTACGATAAGCAAATAGAATCGCTTCAAAAACAAATAGAACAACACCAACGTTTAGACAGCAAATTGTTAGAACAAGGGGATATTTTATCGCAACAATTGACATTAGAAAATAAAAAACGAACCATTGACCAACAATTAGCCAGTGAAGAAGTAATTGCTAAAAACGATGTTGATGTCTCTCAAAAACAATATTTGTCACAATTATACAGCACTAAAAACAACGATTTGAGTCTTATTAATAATCAATTGCAAGTAGAAACTTATCGAAAAAACATAGTAGAGATACAACAACAATATACCAACGAGCAAAACAAATTAATACTTTTATTGAACGAAAAATGGAAACAATTACAAACCGAATTGTTAAATTGGGAAATGCAATATGTTTTGAAATCGCCAACAAATGGCACTATTAGTTTGGGCGATTATTGGAGTAAAAATCAAGATGTTCGACAGAATCAAACAGTTTTTACACTTATTCAAAATGATACACAACGTATAGCCCGTGCTTTGGTATTGCCTTATAAATCGGGCAAAATGGCAGTTGGGCAATTAGTAAATATCAGATTAGATAATTATCCCGCCGAAGAATATGGTTTGCTTAAAGGCACAGTAGCAAGCATATCAGAAGTGCCAATAGATAGTTTTTATAGGGTGCAGGTTGTTTTGTCTAATGGTTTGAAAACGACTTACCACAAAACCTTACCTGCCACCGCTCAACTATCAGGCAACGCCCAAATTATCACCAAAGATGAGCCTTTGTTGATGAAATTATTGTATCAACTCCGCGAAATTTGGCAGAGGTAAAAAATCTAACCTAGTTCATCACTCGCACAAGCACAAAATATCCCAAACCAAAAGGTTTGGGATATTTTGTGTTTAGTAATGCTCAATTTAGGGTTAAATACGGAGCCAATTTGGTGTAATTATCCTCCGACAATATTTTTATGTTTTTTATGTCGGTGATGGCTTTGTAGCCGCGATGTTGTTGGCGATATTTAACAATAGCATCGGCTAATTTGTATTTTATGTAGGGGTGTGTTTTCATTTCGTCGGCGGTGGCTTTGTTAATATTTATTTGTTTAACAGTGCCTGCTCCTTGCAAATAAGGTTCTATTTGGCTATACAGTTCGGGTGTCATACCATACACTTCTTTTAATTGCTCTTTGTTGGCAAAACCACCAAATTGGTTACGTAATTTAACAATTTGGCGGGCATATCCGCTACCAATGCCTTTTAGTTGTTGCCATTGTGTGGTGTCGCTGGTGTTTATGTTAATAGGTTTTGACACTTTTGTGGGCTGCCGAGCTTTGCCCGATGAGGAATAGGTAGTTGGTATTTCGGCAGTTTGTGTGTTGTTTGGTTTGGTGTCTTTAGCGGGTATTTGTATGTAGGGTTCAAGGCGTTTATAGTCGGTTTCGGGTAGGGTATATATTTTTTTCAGGTCTTCTTTTTTGTAAAACTTGCCGCCTTTTTGCAGGTAATTTTCTATGGCATGGGCTGTTTTTTCGTTTAAACCTAGTTGTTTGGCGCGTTCAAAATTAAGTTGGTTGGGGTCAAAAGCTTGTAGAGGTATGCTGGCGTTGGGTGTGCTAGTGTTGTTGGCTGTGGCTGTTTTTCCGTCTTTGGGTGGTATTTGTATGTAGGGTTCAAGGCGTTGATAGTCGGATTCGGGTAGGGTGTATATTTTTTTCAGGTCTTCTCTTTTGTAAAACTTGCCGCCTTTTTGTAGGTAATTTTCGATGGCGTGTGCTGTTTTTTCGTTTAAACCTAGTTGTTTGGCGCGTTCAAAATTAAGTTGGTTGGGGTCAAAAGCTTGTAGTGGTAGGTTAGCGTTGGGTGTGCTAGTGTTGTTGGCTGTGGCTGTTTTTCCATCTTTGGGTGGTATTTGTATGTAGGGTTCAAGGCGTTGATAGTCGGCTTCCGACAGTACATAAATCTTTTTCAGGTCTTCTTTTTTGTAAAATTTACCACCTTTTTGCAAAAAGTTTTCGATGGTATGTGCTGTTCGGGCGGGCAAACCCAATTGTCGAGCGGTTTGGTAGGTAAGTTGATTAGGGTCAAAAGGTTGTAGATTTACGGCTACTGCTTCGGTGGGGTCAAAATTGGGGTTATTCTCTGCTCCATATTTTTCGTTTTTGTATTGTTCTTTACTTGCTTGCTGTGCGCTATCAATTTGGGTGCTGTATTGTTCTATTTGTTGTTTAAAGGCGCTAAAATCGGTTTGCATTGATGGCGGTTGTAGTGCCGAGAGTATTCTAGGCACAATTAGCGCCGCCATAATCATAACCGATAATATTAAAATGCCAGCGCGGTCGCGCCGCGAAAAAGTAAAATACTCTTTGAAAAAGGATTTCATAGAGAAGATAGATTTAAATTTTGAAGGATTGTAGTGCTTTAAAATAGATATTGCAAGAAAACTCCCATTGTTTTTTTTGCAGGAGTTTTGTTATTGTTATAAATGCTACTGTAATTTTAAATAATTCTATTTATCTAAAAGTTGGGTTTTAATAATGTGTTTAAATTTACGCAAAATTGAAATTATACAATACAAATCATCTTGTTGTGTGCAATCGAATGATTTGCTTATGGCAAAATTTTTATTTTCCATTGTCATAAAATGCCAATTTTTTCCGATGATATAAGCTCCGTAAATTGGTTTGTTGTTTTTGTTATGTTCTTGGGCGGCAAGCATAGCAAGCAGTACTTGGGCAATGGGGTCGTCGTTATATTTTTTTTCGCGCTTGTATTCGTGAAAGCAAAAATACGGTTTTTTTACATAATCGCGTACACCTTGTGCTATCATAAAATCAACAACTACATTTATTTTGTGCCCTTCTACTTCGGCACTTATTGGTCGTTCAAAATATATTCTGTACTCACGGTCTTTTTCCGTATAATTGGCAAAGTCCACAATAAACGACAGGTAGCGCATTTTCAGTTCCTCTTCATTCCATGCATCAACTTCCGCTTCGGCACGGCTTCTTAATTTTTCGAGATAATGAGGGTCAATATCGCTAAGGTCTTCATTGGTCATTAGCCAATCGGTAAGCAAAGGCATAGCTTGAGAATTTAGGCGCGATAGCCCAAAAGTATCCATTACTAAACCTTCATTCCATTGAAATTTTTTTGTAGCCATGTTTTTTTTTGAAATTTACAATCGTTATAATGTGTATTTGCCCAAGAATCATTATTTGGAGTGTTCCAATTGTTACACAGGATTTTCATTTTTTCTTATGCCCAAACCACGTTTAATTGGTAACAAACAACACTGTTTTTCGGGGCGTACCCCATTGGTCTTTTTGTTCAAATTCTTTCACCATTTTTAGGCGCGTATCGGTGCTAATTGCCTCCCAGGTTACGCCGCCCTCTACCTTTGCGTACCAGTCGTCCCAGATAACAAAAGCGGGTTTTTGTAGTTCGGGGTTTTCTCTGATAGCCTTAATATGTTGTTGTGTGCCTGCGGCAAAAGGCTGGTTGGGTTGGTGTATGTTTAGGTTAAAATTATGGTTAAATGGTACGCTTATAAAAGGTGCTTCGTAGTAATAGTGGTAGCTGTTGTAGTTAGGATAGGTTTGATGCACATATTTAGCCAGCTCAAACTGGGCGCGTTGGTCGGCTTTAAAATCAAATTGTTGGTAGTTCCACTCGGGTTTATCGCCCCAAAACGGATAAGCAATAATGGGTATAGCCATAAGTACTTGTAGGTAGGGTTGGTATTTTTTGTTAAACATGCCTAGTATTACATTGGCACCACGTAGGGCAATAATACCACCTAGGGGTATTATGGTTATCATAACGCGCAACATGCCCGCCGAGCCAAAAATACCGAAATACCAAAACAGGGTGTGGGCAACAAAAAACGCGCTAAATATGCCATAAATCAGCAATACCTCGGTCGAAACAATCACTTGTTTTTTTTCTGTTTTTACATATTGTTGGTAAATGGCTATTAATGGATATATAAATCCTAAACCAATGAGCCATTTTACCACATATCCCATTATAAAATGAAAATTATTGACAAAATACAGCAAATCGCCCGAGCCGTAATGTTCGCTGCTAAGGGTGCCATAAGGAATTTTGGAGAAGACCCACCATAGACTGTGGTACTCGGGATAACCAGCTACTGCATATACCAAATGCCCAATTGCCAAAAGCGGCAATAAACGCCATTGTTTATTATACAATAAATATATGGTTATTATGCCTAAAATAACTAAACCTTCGGAGCGTATAAAAGGCAAAAACGACAACAAAATAACACCTGCTGTTGCTTTATTAACTATCAACAAATAAATACCTACCATTAGCACCGCCGCCGAAAATGGTTCGGTAAGCCCCGACAAGGTAAGTATAATATACATAGGCGAAAAAAACAGAATAATAGGCAGCAACTGCACATTAGGTATTTTTAGCAATTGCGCGGTGCGGCACGCAAAGTAAATAGCTGTGGTGGTAGATAATACATTAAATATTTTTATACCCACAAATCCAAATTGAGCAAAGCAGGTGCTAAACAACACAAATAGTGGTTTGCCCCAGTGGTCAAAAAAATTATGTGGCATCTCGAAGGCGTATTTCGAGATAAGGTAGTGCGTAATGCTATCGCCCTCGTCGCCGGTGCCGGGCAATACAAATGCCATTATTAGCAGGGCTAATAGGGCTAACAATATCTCGGTATATAAAATTATATCTTTGCGTGGCATAAAAGTGTTGATAATGTGTAAAAATGAAGTAATTATATTTTTTATAAAAATCAATACTTTCCGTTTTTAAAACTAACTAATATTAGCCTTATTGCCAGTAAAATGGCTGTCACATACATAATAATAGCAGTTGCCGGATAACGTAAGCTACTTGGATGCACTAAAATATCGGCGGCTGTAATTAGCGATGCGCTAAGTATAAGTGTAGCAATGATAAGTGCCAATGCCAAACGGTTGGCGGTATAGTGCCAAACGGCAATTAGGCGGTCAAAACCAGCAAGGCGTACCTCCGAGCTTAGTCGCCCTTGTCGGGCTTTTTTGAGTATATCGCGCACTTCGTTCGGGAAGGCGTTCAAGAAGTTCAAAAAATCGTTGAGTACATTTAAGGTATCTTTGCCTACATTTTCGGGCGAGTATTGCTCCATGAGCATTTTGCGCCCATAGGGTTTTATGTAGTCGTATACATTCATTTCGGGGTAAATGGTTTTGCCAATACCCTCTAAGATAGCCAATGCACGCAAGATAATAAATACGGCACCTGGTACGCGTATTTTGTGGTCGTAGATGATAGATTGCAGTCGCTGTGCCATTTCTGCCATGCTACTTTCGCTTACATCAAGCGAAATGTAATCTTCTATCAGCTCGTTTAGGTCGGTTTCGAGGGTGCGCATGTCCGAGATGTCGTCGTCGATAGCCAGTTTGCGCAAGGCGTTTGCCATGCCTCGGGCATCTTTTAATGCCATGGCGGTAAAAACAGAGGTAAAGGCGAATTTATCGCGTTTGCTAAGTTTGCCTACCATGCCAAAGTCAATTAGACATATTGCGCCATCAGGTCGTATTAAAATGTTGCCTGGGTGTGGGTCGGCATGAAAAAAACCAAACTCAAAAATTTGGGTCATGTAGATGCCTAAACCTGTTTTGGCTAATGTTGGTATGTCTATATCCCATTTTCTGAGTTGTGGTACATCGGTAATTTTGCATCCTTTTACAAACTCGAGTACTAATACTTTTGAGGTGGAGTGTTCTTTGTAGGCAAGTGGTACGTAAAAATCTTTTCGGTGTTTGTAAAAAGCTCTAAACTGCGAGATATTACGGGCTTCGCTTAGGTAATCTAGTTCTTTTTGCATACTTTTTTCAAAAGCCAATACTACATCAAGGGGGTTGCTGATGCCATTGTTTTCAAAAAAGCTGGCACCGCGCCGTATCACTTCTTTAATAATAGATAGGTCGGTTTCTACAATCAATTTTACATTTGGGCGTTGTATTTTTACTACTACTTCGGTTCCGTTTAGTAATTTGCCTCGGTGTACCTGTCCTATTGAGGCTGCGGCAAGCGATGTGGAGTTAAAATATTCAAATATTTCGTCGAGGGGTTTGCCTAGTTCCGATTCTATAATTTCTTTGACCGTTTCGAAGGCAAAGGGGGGTACGTTGCTTTGTAGTTTCTGAAACTCTTGTATCAAATCTTCGGGCAGCAGGTCGGGGCGGTTGCTTAGTACTTGTGCTCCTTTTATAAACGTAGGTCCTAGTTCTTCAAACACCATTCTTACGCGCTCCCAGCGGGTGTATTCTAGCACATAGCGCTCGTTGCGCACCCAAGTTAGTTGCCTACTTTGGGGCACAAACGAGTGTAGTGCGGTGTTTGCTACTACTTCTTCGAAGCCATATTTTATCAATACAGCAATTATTTCGCGGGTGCGTTTGAGGTTTTTTATTGCCTGATTAAAAAACATGGTGTGTTTTTTGGGGGATTAGCGAGTGAAGTGGCGATATTGTGAAGTGGCGATATTGTGAAGTGGCAAAAAAACATTTTAGTTTGATGCCAAATAAGTAAGTAGTAGTTGCCTATTTTATGTCGGTTATTTGAACAAATGTACAGCCCCGCTTAACGCGGAATATGTCTTTTTTGGGGGTGATGCTTGGTTTGCCCTATTTGCACAGCATCGGGCACCCCCGAAGCAAAGCAAGTGCAAACACTCAATCAGCATTTTTCAAGGTTTGTATCAAAGTATAGGTCTATGTATCTATGACAATCTATGCATCTATGTGTCGAAAAATCATAAATCATCATAAAAAATCAGCGTTCTATCTTGCGATGTGGCGAAAGTGTGAGGCACTTGTACGTAAAGTTGAAACGATGTGGCGCAAGCTTTGTATTTTGTGGGTAGGCAAAAGGTGCAATCAGCACCGAATATGGAACTGCGCGAAGCAATTGCATTTGTATTTTATTGGGCTGAGGTTTTTGGGCAATGTATTATTGGGCATGTGGTTATTTTATGCCTAACATTTGAGGGGTTATATTGGCATTTTTTCGTCTAAACACTTCGGTGTACATGTAGGGCTCTTTTTCGCCGGCTCGGTCTTCGATGGTTGCTGTAACGACCATAACAGCAGGGGCATCTTTAAATTGTTTATTTATGTCTAGCTTAACATCTATTTCAACGGTTCGGATAGAAAATAAATTGGGGATAATGGCTTTTAGTTGTTCGTCGTCGGCGGGTTTAAGTGCTTGTTTGCCCAACGATTGGATACCTGTTGTTGTTTCGGAGCTTACGTTAAATAGTTCAACTTCGCCGTCGTAGATGGTTAGTTTTTTGGTTGGCGATTTGTAATCAGTATTTACCCATTCGCCTTCTAATTTGGCAACAAGTATTTCGGTTTCCATAATGCGTTTTGAGTCCATATCTTTGGTAAAAAACTGCCTGAAAATGTTTCGGGGTGTGCCGTCGGCGTATACTTCTTCTATTATTAGGTCAAAGCCGGCTAATTTATTGTTTAAAAATTCGGGGCGAAAATTAAATTTTGTAATCAGTTCGCCGTCTTTCCATTCAATAATTTGAGTATGGTCGGGTGTTTCTTTGGTTATCGGAAACTCGCCTATAGGTTTAGCTTTTTCGGCAATCATTCTAAATATTTTAAATATCATCTTGCCTTCCGTATTTTTAAATATCTGTATTTTTGGTATGCTTTGATTTTCCTTCCATTCGTTTATCCAATAGCCTATCATATCGTTGGGTTGCAGGTTATTAGGGGTGCTGGTGGTAGTGTTGGCATTTTTGCGCACTAGTAAGTCGGTAATTACGCCTAACCAAGTGCCTGCTGGGTTTACGATAATAGAATAAACCCTTAGTTTTTGCTGCCCATTTATAATAACGGGCATAATCATACATTTAGCTTCGAGGATATTGGTTACGTAAGCCATTTCGCGCTCAGACACTACTAGTTGTACCTCTTGGGTAGGAAACGACTCGCCGCCGCCCAACGAAAAGTAGGGTACTGCCCGATAGGTGTTAACAATGGTAGTGTATATTTCGAGTTTGTCTATGCGTCGGGTGGTGTCTTTGTTTTCGTTTATCCACTCGCCCGATAGGTCAAAAAATTGGCTACTGCCTACATAAAATTTGGGGGCAAATGTGCTTTGTGCATAACCTGCAAAAGACAATTGGAGTAAAGATATAAATACTATATATTTTAACATTATTTATTTATTTTTGGTAATTGGTGTGTTTTTAGGCACAAAGTTAGTAATAAAACGGGACTTTTTCAAAAAAAAAAATTCCCTTGTCTTTTTTTACAAAGACAAGGGAAGATAAAGGGTGCCTAATGGGATTCGAACCCACGACCAACGGTACCACAAACCGCTACTCTAACCGACTGAGCTATAAGCACCGTTTTCGGGTGCAAAGATACGGTGTTTAGTTGAGGTTTGCAACACTTTGATGTAATTTTTTTTACAACAATACAAAATTATTTTGTATTACTATCTTAGCCAATCAATTTTGGCTTATTTAGGGTTGTTTTTGGTTAAGTTTATTGGTTGCGGGTTTAATTTTATTGATACGTTTTACTTTATCGGCAAGTAGTTCGTGTGCTTTTTCGTTGTAGGCAATGGCTGCTTGTTCGGCGGTGTCAAAAGTGCCAATGGTTAGCAGTTTGTTGTTTACAAAAACAGTGGCTCGGTATCTGTTACCTTCTTTGCGCACGCCTTTGTAGCCTGTTTCGTTTTGGTAGTTAGCCATGCGGTTAAGTTCGCTGCGGGTATACCACACTAAGTTTTCTAATCGGCAATCGTATTTATCGCCATTTTTGAAGGTAGCATAGTAGGCGTTTTCGTTATCGGGTTTATCAATAAATTGCTCGGCTATCCATTTATGCAAATAAATGGTTTCTACTTTGCCTTTACCGTCTTGCCCCTTGCCCCACCATTTCTGAAACACTATCGTTCCGTTACTCGAATGTAGGCGCAGGTTGTTCCAAAAATCCATCTCTTGCATAGCTTTTAGGCTATTGATGTGTTCGTAAACCTTAATGTCGATTAGCACTGTTTGCGCATCGTTCTTGGTTTTTACTTTGTAATACAACATAGCAGTAAATTAATTGTGTGAGTGAGTGATAAATTGTCTGTGATTTTTTTGTTTGTAAGCGCACAAACCGAAGCAAAGTTTATGCAGCTATTATTTTTTTTAGCTATTTGTTTGTGTAATTATTATTATTTAACGATGCAAAGATACGGAAAATTGTAGATTATGGAAACTTTTAGTAAAAAAATACAGTTTTTTTTCTTTTTAGTTTCAGATATGCAAAAAATACTCAAAGTGATGTGTTTTTGTCACCCATTTTCAATAAAAACGTCTCTGTTATCTATTTTATTATTTTAATATAGATGTTAAGGGTTTACTTAGGTGCTTGCGCTTGCTTTGCTTTGGGGGTGCCCTATGCTGTGCAAATAGGGCAATCCAATAATCACCCCCAAAAAAGACCGATTCCGCGTCAAGCGGGGCAGGTATAAGTTGTTTAAATAATTACGCAGCCTATTTAACAAGTTATCGAACAATCTATCGCTCAACAAACAAATACACCACCCTTATTATCTTAAACAACCATTATCCTGTACTTTTTGTTTAGATTTAGGTTTTAAATCAAGATTAAATCAGTTTCTAAAATCCGCGTCCTATTGTGCGTAACAGTAGTTAATTACACGGCAATTTGGCATTACTTAAACTGTTTTTCAATATCGTTGAGCGAGTAAGTTACAAAAGTAGGTCGGCTGTTGGGGGTAATATAAGGTGTTTGGCAAGCAAATAATTGGTCAATTAACACTTCCATTTCGGTGGGGCTAAGGGTTTGTCCTTTTTTTATACACCTATTATAAGCCATCGACCGAGCCAAAAAAGTGCGGCGGTCTAATTTCAAATCGGCGGCTTGCTGTTGGTATTGCTCTAATAGTTGCTCAATGCTGCGTTGCTCGTTGGCATCGGCATGTACAAGGTCGGCAGGTATGCCATGTAGCACAAAGCTGTTTTGCCCAAACTCTTGTATGTCGTATCCCAAGGCAATAATATCGGGTAGCAGTTGTTTTAGCAGTTCGGCATCGGCTCGGGGCAACTCAAGGGTTTTTGGAAACAGCAATTGTTGGGTACTTCGGTGGGCGTTTTCGAGTTGTTGAGTATATTTTTCGAACAAAATGCGCTCGTGCGCGGCTTGTTGGTCGATGAGCATAAAGCCCGATTGTATTTGCGATACTATATATTGGCGGTGCAGTTGATAAGGGGCAGATGCAGTACTATCGGCATCGGTGGGCAGTAAAGTAGCTTGGTTGTTAAAGTTGCTTTGTAGGGTAATGGTCGAGGTTTCGGGCAGTGCTTGTTTTGCTCGTTGTTTTGTTCGGTATCAAAGTCGCTGTTTTGCACATTATGTTGTTCCATAATGGTGTAAATATCTTTCCAATTGCGCGGCACTGCATTTTTTTCGCGATTAAAACTTTGCCCAAAGGTAGGTTGTTCTTCGTTTTTTTTGCCCGATTGCCCAAAGTTAGGTAAAGGCAAAGGTGCTTTGGGCTGATTTGTTTGCTGAAAAGCAGCGGTAATAATGGGGTCTTGGTCAAAATCGAGCGAGGGCGTAATGCTATTTTTGCTCAAAGCTCGTCTAACAGCCGCATGAAGTAGGGCATAAATTGCCTTTTCGTCGTCAAATTTTATTTCTTGTTTGGTAGGATGCACATTTACGTCAATTCGCTGCGGGTCTATGTCTAAAAAAAGCACATAAAACGGAAACGATTTTGCCGACAACAGCTCGTCGTAGGCACTCGCTACGGCATGGTTTAGGTAGCTGCTGCGTATAAATCGGTCGTTGACAAAGAAAAACTGCTCGCCGCGTGTTTTGCGTGCCGAGTCGGGTTTGCCAACAAAGCCATTTATCTTCAAAAAATCAATCGAGGATTCTTCGACGGGTACTAATTTATCGTTGTAGGTATTGCCAAAAATGCCCACAATGCGTTTGCGCAGTGGGGCAGGTGGCAGGTCAAATACCTCTACCTCGTTGTTAAACAACGAAAAATGCACATCGGGATTAGCTAGTGCTACGTGCTGAAATTCGTCGATGATATGGCGATTTTCGATAGGGTCGGCTTTTAAAAATTGGCGACGGGCTGGCACATTGTAAAACAAGTTTTTGACAGATATATTGGTACCAACAGCCGTTTGGCAACTTTCTTGCACCCGCACCACCGAGCCTTCTATCACCAAATGCGTGCCTAACTCTTGGTTTGCGGGTCGGGTGCGCATACTTACCTGTGCAACAGCAGCTATCGATGCCATTGCCTCGCCCCTAAAACCAAAGGTATGTAGTTTAAAAAGGTCGTCGACGGTGGTTATTTTGGAGGTTGCATGGCGCTCAAAACACATTCGGGCATCGGTCTCCGACATACCACTGCCGTTATCCACCACCTGAATAAGTGTTTTACCTGCATCTTTAATAATTAGTTTTATTTGTGTTGCGCCTGCATCTAAGGCGTTTTCGAGCAGTTCTTTAACCGCCGATGCCGGGCGCTGCACTACCTCGCCCGCTGCAATTTGGTTGGCAAGCGAGTCGGGTAGTAGTTTTATTATGTCGGACATAAAAGGATTGAATTTTTTTTGGAAGAAGCTACAGGCGTTGGGAAAAGGCTACAGGCTTTTGGCTACAGGCTTGTGGCTGTGTTGAGACAGTTAACTTGCAGCCTGAAGCCAATAGCTTGCAGCCAAAAGCAGAACCTCTATTTTTTACTAGCATCGTCAATTTGTATGCCCATATCTACCAACATAGGTATGTCGTCGTCGGGCATTTGATGGCTAATTTCGTAGGTGTAAGTGCCTTGTTCAAGGACAATGTTTTTGTTTATCGCAAACTGCACGTCCCACATATCGCCCATGCCGCTGCCAAGGTTTTTGTCGTTGGCATCGCGTAGGGGTATGGTATAGTTTTGCGTGTTGGTTTTTTGTGCAGGATTTGTGGTTTTTAGCACCACCACCAAACTCTCGAATGGATAGGCTGTACCGCATCTAACATTAATAAATACGTTTGCATTTGGCAATGGTTTGTCTAAGGTAGCTTTTAGCACAACGGTATTATTTTTACTCCACACATAACCCGGCAGCGACACATACTCTTTGTAAACGGCATCACTGCCACACGATGCCAACAACACAACAAGAAACGACAGGACAGCAATTATTTTTTTCATTTAAAAATGGTTTTGATGATAGATGATAGTAAACCAAATTAACTGCCCAGCATTTGTGCAAGTTGATTTTGGTTTATTAAAGTTTGTTCGCCCGTAAGCATGTTTTTCATTTTCACTTGGTTTTGTGCCAATTCTTCTTCGCCTACAAATGCCACAAAGCCAATTTTTTTTGCGTTGGCATATTTCATTTGTTTGTCCATTTTGGTGTTGTCGGGGTAAATTTCGGCGCTTATGTTGGCTTGGCGCAATTGCGTGACCAAACCAAAGGCGGCTTGTTCCATGTTGCCGCCAAAGTTAATAAACAACACTTTAGCACTAGCCCCTAAATCTATGTTTTCAAAGCGTCCGAGTTCGTCGAGGGCATCGTAAATGCGGTCTAAACCAAACGAAATACCTACGCCCGATACCTCTTTTAAGCCAAAAATACCGGTTAGGTCGTCGTATCTGCCACCGCCGCCAATGCTACTTGTAAAGGTACTTTCGTTGGCTTTTACCTCCCAGATAGTGCCTGTATAGTAGCTCAAACCGCGTGCAAGTGTGGGGTCAAACTCCACAAAATTATTACTTGCCGATGCGTTTTGGGTAAAAGTGTTTAGTACATACTCCAATTCTTGGCAGCCTTTTACGCCAATTTCTATGTTTTTTTCGGCAAATTTGGTTTTTAAATCTATCAACGCATCGTATTGCAGTACCATTAAATTGTTAACATTTATTGGGTTAGCGGCGGTACTAAAACAACCAAAAATGTTTATCACCGACTCGGGGCTGAAACCTCTTTCGGTCAATTCTTTTTCTACACCTTCGCGCCCAATTTTGTCGAGTTTATCAATAGCTACCGTCATATCTACCAACTTATCGGCACAATTGCAGTACTCGGCAATGCCTTGCAAAATTTTGCGGTTGTTTAGCTTAATAATTACTTTTAGGTTAAGTGCCGTAAAGGCGCGGTCGTAAATTTGGGTTAGTTCTACCTCGTTGAGCAACGAGTTGGTGCCTACTACATCGGCGTCGCATTGATAAAATTCGCGGTAGCGTCCTTTTTGTGGTCGGTCGGCGCGCCAAACGGGTTGTATTTGGTAGCGCCTAAACGGAAATGTTATGTCGTTTCGGTTCATCACCACATAGCGGGCAAAAGGCACGGTTAGGTCGTAGCGCATACCTTTTTCGGCAATGCGAGGGGCTAACTTTTTGGCATCGGATAGTAGTTCGTTGGGTACTTTGTTTAAAAAATCGCCCGAATTAAGCACCTTATATAGTAACTTATCTCCCTCGTCGCCATATTTACCAGTTAATGTGGATAGGTTTTCCATGGTTGGCGTTTCGAGGGGCATATAGCCGTATTGTTCAAATAGGGTGCGTATGGTGTTGATGATGTAGTAGCGCTTCTTGAGTTCGGTAGCACCAAAATCGCGCATACCACTTGGAATACTTGGCTTCATTTATTGATTATTGATTATTGATTATAAATTATTGATTATAAATTGGGTTAAATCCCCCTGATTAAAAGGTTTCGCAGGCGTAATCCCCCTCAATCCCCCTTTTTTTAAAAAAACGGAATTTAAAATACATTGCATACCGCCCAAAACGTTTGCAATATTGAGGATATTGATTACAAATCTGCCCAAAACGTTTGCAATATTGAGGATATTGATTACAAATCTGCCCAAAACGTTTGCAATATTGAGGATATTGATTACAAATCTGCCCAAAACCTTTACAATATTGGGGATATTGATTACAAATCTGCCAAAACCTTTACAATATTGGGGATATTGGTTACAAATCTGCCAAAAACCTTTACAATATTGGGGATATTGATTACAAATCTGCCAAAAACCTTTACAATATTGGGGATATTATACTGGATTTACTACAGTAATTCCTGCTATTTTTTTAAAATCGGCTTCGTTGCGGGTGTATATTGGCAAGTTATGCACCAAAGCTGTTGCTGCAATCAGGCTATCACCTAGTTTTATTTTGTAGTTTCGTTTTAGTTCGGCAGCACGCTGAATAACTAAAAATGATACTGGCAAAGGATGCAAAAGCATAAGTATGCTATTGTAATAATTAAACTCGGATGTACTTAGTTGTTGAAAACCTAAAGTTTCTACATAGCTAATGTGCGAGTAGGCATTGTTTGGGTCTTGGACTAAAGGCAACAAATGAGCATAATTTGGGCTACTTGCATAAATAATAATATTGGTATCAAGTAGTTTCATAAGTTATTAAAAGAATGGTTATTGTCACTGCGATTTTGTTCTACCTCGGCTAAACGTTGTTGTAATAGCTCGGCAGAAATATTTGCATTTTGTGCGATGTGTTTTTGTAATTGTGCGATTTGTGTATCGTCTTTAATAGTGCTGATAGTTAATTTTTCGTACAATTCGCTTACTTTTTCAACAAAATGCAAATCTTCTAACCACAATAATTGCTGTTCGAGACGAGCAACGGTTTGTTTGAGTTGCAAATACTCGGTTTCGGGGACGATAATGGTGTTCATTAGTTATAATGTTTAAATTGTAAATTATAAGTCGGGTTAAATCCCCCTGATTAAAAGGTTTCGCAGGCGAAACATTTTAATCGTCCCCCTTTTTAAAAAAAGGGGAATTTAAAATGCATTGCATACCGCCAAAAACGTTTACAATATTGGGGATATTGATTACAAATCTGCCAAAAACCTTTACAATATTGGGGATATTGATTACAAATCTGCCCAAAACGTTTGCAATATTGGGGATATTGATTACAAATCTGCCCAAAACCTTTACAATATTGGGGATATTGATTACAAATCTGCCAAAAACCTTTACAATATTGGGGATATTGATTACAAATCTGCCCAAAACGTTTGCAATATTGGGGATATTGATAACAAATCTAACCAAAACCTTTACAATATTGGGGATATTGATTACAAATCTAACCAAAACGTTTACAATATTGGGGATATTGGTTACAAATCTGCCAAAAACGTTTGCAATATTGGGGATATTGGTCACAAATCTGCCAAAAACGTTTACAATATTGGGGATATTGGGTGCAAATCTGCCCAAAACGTTTGCAATATTGGGGATATTGATTACAAATCTGCCCAAAACGTTTGCAATATTGGGGATATTGATTACAAATCTGCCCAAAACGTTTGCAATATTGGGGATATTGATTACAAATCTGCCAAAAACCTTTACAATATTGGGGATATTGATTACAAATCTGCCCAAAACGTTTGCAATATTGGGGATATTGGTTACAAATCTGCCAAAAACCTTTACAATATTGGGGATATTGATTACAAATCTGCCCAAAACCTTTACAATATTGGGGATATTGATTACAAATCTGCCTAAAACGTTTGCAATATTGAGGATATTGGTCACAAATCTGCCTAAAACGTTTGCAATATACATCACTACATCGCAACATCACTACATCGCAACATCACTACATCGCAACATCACTACATCGCAACATCACTACATCGCAACATCACTACATCGCAACATCACTACATCGCAACATCACTACATCGCAACATCACTACATCGCAACATCACTACATCGCAACATCACTACACATCGCAACATCACTCTGCAACATCGCCATAAATTTCTTTAAGTGCTAGTTCAATTTGTGGGTATTTGAAAACAAAACCTGTTTGTAGTAATTTATCTGCCGATACATAGGCACTATCTAGCACTATATGCGACATTTCGCCCATTGCCAACTGTAGCACAAAAGCGGGTGCAGGTACAAAAACGGCAGGTTTGCCCATTGCCACTGCAATATTGCGCACAAACTCTTTGTTATTAACGGGGTTTGGGGCAACAGCGTTGTAAACACCGTTCATGTTAGGTGTTTGCAGGGCGTGCATAAAAACACGGCAGATGTCGTTGATGTGTATCCACGAATAATATTGTTTGCCGCTGCCAAAATAGGCACCCACTCGCAGCTTAAGTGGCAGGGCAGTTTGGGGTAAAGCTCCGCCCTTTTCGGAGAGTACAATGCCGATGCGCAAAATGACCGTGCGTATGCCCAACTCTGCCATTTGTGCCGATGCGTCTTCCCAGTTTTGGGTGGTTCGGCTTAAAAATTCGTTGGTTGGTTGGGCGGTTTCGGTTAGCACCTCTTGGTAGCGGTTGCCATAGTAGCCCACCGCCGATGCCGACACAAAAGTTTTTACTTGGTTTGGCGTATTTTTTAGCGTTTCGTATAACAACCTACCGCTGTTTACACGGCTGTTAATAATTTCGCGTTTTCGGTCTTCTGTCCAGCGGCTGTCGGCAACGCCTGCTCCTGCCAAATGCACAATGGCATCTACGTTTTTAAAAGCGTTGGTGTCTATTTGTCCATTATCTACGTCCCAAAAAAAGGTAGGATATGCCGATTTTCGGGTGGTTTTGCGCCCCAAGTGTACTACATTATATCCCTCATCAATCAACATTTTGCTAAGTTGAGTGCCAATTAAGCCCGAAGCGCCTGTAATTAACACCGTTTTAATAGCTTGCATAGCAGCATTATTCAACATTTTAAACTATTTTTGCGCCTCGTTTGAGGCAATTACTAAACTATAAGTTTGCAAACAACCAATTATCAGTCATTTTTAGCCTTCGTTTGTTGTGCTAACAGCTAATAAATACAACTTTTGTACTCAAAAAGTTTTGAATTGCCCAAAATAAAGTTTTATCACTAAATTTAATTAGTATTTTTTATGAAAAATTATTTACTTTTAATATTGTTTGTAGCCAGTACAAGCAGTATGTTTTTTCAGGGCTGTAAAAGTGGCTGCGGCGATGGAACAAGTAAAAAAGCGGGCGACCAAACAGCCGTTTTGCACGAGTTGGCAGATGCCGATAAGTTAAATCCGCTTACTTCGTCGAGTGCTAACAGCAGTTACATGCAGCTTAATATTTTCCAAGGGTTGCTTACCACCGATTTCAAAACGCTTCAGTCGGTTGGTTTATTGGCAATTGACCGCCCCCAAATAGCCGAGCTAAATGATGGCATGTACAAAGGTGGCATGAGCCTAACCTACGAAATACGCCCCGAAGCTGTTTGGGACAATGGCACGCCTATAACCGCTGCCGATGTAATTTTTACGGTAAAAGCGGCGCTTAATCCATCGGTACAATCGCAAAACATACGTTCTTACTACGAGTTTATTGACGATATTGTGGCAGATAGCGGCAATCCGAAAAAATTTACCATTTATGCCAAAGAGCGTTATATATTGGCAGAAACAATGGGATTGAACGTTATATTGCCCGAATATGCCTACGACCCCAAAGGTTTGTTGAAAAATTTTACGATAGCTCAAATCAAGGACAAAGCTAACGCTAATAATCCAACATTCAAAACTTTTGCCGATGATTTTAATAATAAACACGACCGCGAGAAAGGCACCGTGATTGGCTCAGGGGCATATAGTTTTGAGAACTGGACAACAGGACAAAGTATTAGCCTAAAACGCAAAGCTAATTGGTGGGGCGATAAGGTAAAAGATGCTCCGCAATTGGCAGCTAACCCAACAAGCATTACCTATAAAATAGTGAACGATTGGACAACCGCCATTACTGCCATGAAATCGGAAGATTTAGATGTGGCTTATGGTATTAGCGCACCCGATTTTGTAGAACTGCAAAAAAACGATTGTTTTAAACAACACTACAATTTGCACTCGCCTATTTCGTTGCAATACGATTATTTGGGTTTAAACATGAAAAACACTAAATTGACAGATAAACGTGTGCGCCGTGCTTTGGCACATTTAATGGACAAACGCGAAATTGTCGAAAACCTATTGTATGGTTTAGGGCAGCCTATTGTGGGTCCTATTCATCCAACAAAACCTTATTACAACCGCTCGTTGCCCGATGTGCAGTACGACCCCGACATGGCTAAAAAACTATTGAAAGAAGCAGGTTGGGAAGATACCGATGGCGATGGTGTGGTAGATAAAGAAATTGACGGGCAGCGCGTGCCACTTAAGCTAAGTTTTAAATACAACTCGGGCAACGACCGCCGCAAAAACTACGGTTTGTTGCTACAAGAAAGTGCCAAAAAAGTAGGTATCGAGATAGAAGTACTATCGCGCGAGTGGACGGTTTTGTTGGAAGAAAGCAAACGCCGCGATTTTGATATTGTAGCACTTGGCTGGGTGCAATCGCCAACCCCCGACGACCTAAAACAAATTTGGCATACCGAATCGGACACACCCGATGGTAGCAACCGTGTGGGTTTTGGCAATGCCGAAACAGACCGTATCATCGACCAAATAAAAACTACCCTCGACGAAGAAAAACGAAAAGAGCTGTATATGCAAATACAACAAATTATTTACGACGAGCAACCATACGTATTTTTAGTATCGCCCAAAGAGCGCATAGCCATACACAACCGTTTTGGCAATGCCGAGCCGTCTATAAACCGCCCCGGTTTTGACGAGAAAGCATTTACGGTTAAGGTTGCAGATAAGCCGTAAAGAAACAAAAATTCCCTCTACAATTTGTAGAGGGAATTTTTGTTTTAAAGGCTAATGTTACACAGGGTAGAGCAAACAAGACAAATATTAAATAGTAAGGAGCTTTGGAAATAATTTGTCAGTAGTTTGATACTACTTATTGCCCTTTAAAAGTTTGTTACTTTTTTTCTTGACAAAAAAAGTAACCAAAAAAGTCAAGGCTGTATAGGAATTGGCTAAAATGGACAACATTCCGCTAAAAGATATAAACTTGCACGCCAAACACTTTGCTTGTCGGTTTTATTTCTGGGTTTGGTGTGGCGTGCTTCAAACAGTATATCTTTCTTAACGCTCCATTTTTGTCCATTTCTTAACGCCAATTCCTATAATGCCAGTCTTTCCTCCCCAATAATACAAAGTGTAGCTAAAAACACTAAATGTCTAATATTATGGAAATAAACTGCGTAATATGAGTTAAAGATTTACAAATAGCCCACTAAGCTACTGCAAAGCCGCTATAAGGGCGCAGTTCTTCGGGCTGAAAACCAACCACAATATCCATCCGCTCAACGCCCATTGTTAGCAGTTCTTCGGCAATTAAAACGTCTGTCCAGTTGGCAATTAGCCAAATTTTGCCATCGGGTTTAATGTCAAAATGAAAGATAATAGAGTGGCGAAATACGCCTTTGTTCCAACCAACGCTTACCAACAAAAAATGATTGCGCTCAAAATCGGCAATTACTTGGTTGTCTACATCTAACCAATTAGAAGGTTTTAATAAGGCAGCATAAGTTTCGAGTAGTTGCATAAGCACTTGCTGATGTCGAGTTATTTTTCTTTTGGTTTCATTTTTTTTTTTTTTTTTTTTTTTTTTTTTTTTTTTTTTTTGGTGGTTGGGTGTTGCTGTTTGGCGGCTGCAGGCCCGCTGGGGTAGTTTGGTTGGTTGGCTTTTTTTTGGGGCGCTGGGGCCTCTTTATCTTTCGGGGCCCGGAGTTGGGGGGTTGTTTTACTCCGCCTCTTTTTCTTTCTTTTTTCCTCCCCCCCTCCCTCCCTTCTTTTTTTCGCCGGACTTTTTGCCCCCCTTTTTTTTTTGTGTTTTTTTTTGGGGTGCAACCATAGCGATGTTTTTTCCCACAAAGATACTCCTTTTTTCATTAACCGCAAAAAAAATACTCAAATTTGACCAAAATATTGTATCTTTGCCCTGCCATGTAGGTATCATTTTTACAGAATGAGCGCGAATGTAATTTTTACTGACCTGTTTTGTGCGAAACCTACTGTAGGCAATATTTTTTTCTTAAAAAAAAGGTCTTTTTTATTATGAAACAGTACAGAACCCTGTTGTTCTACAAATTTGCGCACGTGCCAAACGCCGAAGAGTATGCGCATCAACACCTATTATTTGCCCGCAATTTGGGCGTTATGGGTAGAGTTTTATTTGCCGAAGAGGGCATAAACGGAACCATATCGGGCACCATTGCACAGTGCGACCGCTACATGGAACACCTAAGCAACGACCCTATTTTTGCAGGTATCGAGTTTAAAATTGACGAAGAGGACGAAATAACATCGCATAAACTGCATGTGCGTTATCGCCCCGAAATCATCCATTTTGGCGTACCCGACATTAACCCCTGCGACCTAACGGGCAACTACCTTGAACCCGACGAGGTGTTGGCAATGAAAGACCAACCCGACGTAGTAATGCTTGATACGCGCAACAATATGGAGCATTTGGTGGGCAAATTTAAAAATGCCATTACCCTCGACCTCCAAACTTTCCGCGATTTTCCGGAAAAAGTTGACCAACTGCGCGAAGAGCTGAAAGACAAACGCATTATTACCTATTGCACAGGCGGCATACGCTGCGAAAAAGCTACTGCCTACATGATAAAAGCAGGTTTTGATGCCAATAAATTGTTCCAAATTCATGGCGGTATTATCAAATATGCCAAAGAAACAGGTGGCACAGATTTTGACGGCTATTGTTATGTGTTTGATAAACGCGTAGTTACACCCATCAACGAAGTAAATCCAACTATTATATCTAAATGCCATATTTGCGATACCCCCGAAATACGCATGGTTAATTGCTCGAACCCCGAGTGTAACGAGCATTTTGTGCTATGCGAAAAATGCGGATGGGAGATGGAAGGTGCGTGCTGCACCGCTTGCAAAGAACACCCTCGCCGCCGCATCTACGACGGTACGGGCTACTACACCCGCAACGGAAAACAGTTGTTTAATTCCAAACAAAGCAATGCACAATCGGTTTAGTAAGCAATAATTGTTTGATAATAGCGTTGTGCACCAAATAACAAGGTTAATGGTTAATAAAGCAATTGGCAATACAACCGTTAGCCTTGTTAATTTTCACTATGTCACTTAAAATGCTTGTTTAATTAAGTTATACTATTTATTTAGCGTACCTAAAATGTTTTATTATGTCTAATCTACTTCGGCTATGCTTATTGGTTTTCTTTCTGATAAGCACTCCATCTTCTGCCCAATCCATACCCATTGAAACCAACAATATGCACACGGCTACCAACCAAAAGGTAGACCTGAAAATATTGTCGTGGAACATTTACATGCTCGAAGAGCGCTTTTTTATATTTACAGGGCAACAACAACGAGCATCGTTGATAGCCGCATTGTTGGCAAAAGAAGATTACGATGTAATTGTTTTTCAGGAGGCATTTAACCCCAAAGCCCGCGAAATTATTGCCGATGGATTGAGCGAAAAATATCCGTATCAGGTAGGACCACTTAACGACAAAAAAGGCTTACTTAAAACTAATAGCGGCGTTTGGATACTTAGCTCCGTGCCTGTAACCACTCTAAAAGAAATTGAATATCGCGACTGTGCAGGCTTTGATTGCAATGCCCACAAAGGAGCAGCTATACTCGAGGGGGTAAAAAATGGACATGCTTTTCAAATAGTTGGCACACACTTGCAGGCTTTTGATGGCGAAAAACGCGAAAATATCCGCATTAAACAATACCAACAAATGCGCGACGAGCTACTAGTGCCTTTTGAACGCGACGATGTGCCCCTGTTTGTTTGTGGCGATTTTAACACCGTCAAAAAATCGAAACGCTATGTGCCCATGCTTGAGTTGTTAAACGCCGATGATGGTCCCCTAAACACCAGCATTACCTACGCCGAACGCAACAAAAAACAAACCGAAAGCACCAACGAGGCATGTACTTACGCCACCAGCGATTACAGGGTAGATACCAGCAACACCGAGTATAACACCACCTTAGACTATATCTTGTGTCGCCAAAAATCGGCTAAACACAAACAAAAACCGCAAATTACTCGCCAAACAAAAGCATTTCGCACACCTTGGTGGTTTAGAGGCAAACGCCGAAAAGACCTATCAGACCACTACGCCATAGAAGCAACCATAAGTTGGAGCAACCCCAACCCAACCGAAACAACAGCACCTGCCGAGTTGCCACAAAGCCAAGGAACCAAATAACTAACCTATTTTATACCCCAAGATGCCTTTGTATGGTAAATTTACTGTACAAAGGCATTATTTTTTGCTCTACCATAGCCCAAACAAAACTATTGTGCAAAAAATGTAGTAACTTTGGGCTAAAATAGCTCAAAACAGCTTTGTTATGAAAGGAAATAGTTTTTTATTAATACTATTATTAGGTTTGACTTTCAACCTATTTGGTCAACCTTTTTATGGCGGTTTTACGATAGCCAATGCTGTTCAGGATAGCACGGGTTTGGGTGTAACCTTTGAGGTGAAAACCTACAATTATTGGGTAGCATCTTATCATAGTAACCACGCCGAGAGTTTATCGCAATACCAAATAAATTTTGACGATGGTTTAGGATTTATAGACATAGGCAATTTAAACGGATACCACCATCAATATGCACAAGCAGGCAATTACCACATTGTACTTCGGGGTATGTTAGATGTATCTATGGCTATGCCCACTCAACTAGGGCGCGACACCTTGGATATCGAGTTAAGTGGCAACCCCAATTGCAATGCTAATTTTAATTTTATGACACAATATGGCAACCAATCGGTTGTTTTCAACGATTACTCGTATAGTACATCGGGTATTAACCAATGGCAGTGGATAATAGATAACACAGATACCCTTTACGAACAAAACCCAACTTACCAGTTCAATACATGGGGCAACCACCAAGTGTGTTTAAGTACCACATCAAACGATGGTTGCGAGGCTACAAACTGCAAAACACTACGTTTGTTCGAAAACGATTATCATTGTACCATAAACGAACCTAGCATCATGCAACCCGATACTGCTTGCTTAGTAGGTATTAGTTACGCCACAGGCGAAAACCTAAGCTATGATTGGGCAGTTGAGTACAATGCACCCATTATGTAACCGAAGGTACCGATAGTATTTGGCTGTATTGCAAATGCGATCCACCCAACAATGATACCCCTTTTAGGCTAATAATTCAAAATACGTCGGGTTGTTTTGATATGTTTCAGGGAGCAATTACCTATCCCGATTTATCGTGTAACTCGGTTGCAACTATTAACACCAACGGTTTATATTTTGAGGCAGACGTTATACCTAATTGCCACACCGCTTGCCCTTTACAATATGTATGGTACCACGACGAAGTAATAACTACAAACTATCCCAACACAAGCTATTATTTCCGCAATTTGGGCGAACACGAAGTTTGTTATTACATCATAAGTTCTTTATGGGGGCTTACCGATTTATCTTGCCAAACCATTAACCTAACCGAACCCGACCCAACTTTGTGCAATGCCGATTTTAGTGTCGAGGCACTAAGTGGAACAAGCGATACCCAAAATGTAATTTTTAATAATCAATCGATAGGAGCAAGCAGTTTTAGGCTACAGTTTGGCGATAACACCGAAACCTATACCGTACCGCAAACACTAAACCACCTCTATACCAACGGAACCTACGAAGTTTGTTTAACGGCATTAGGTAATCAAATAGGCGACAAAACTTGTAAAACCATCACTATTCCGTTACCACCTGCCGTAGGAATAAACGTAATGGATAATAGCAGTTGTGTACTTATGCCAGTTGTTACGCAACAAAGCACTACTTTATTGTTTAACGCCAAACAAGCACAAAATAGCTTTATACCGCGTTAGTAATCTAATGGGCAAACGCTTATGGCAGCAACATTAGCAGCACATAAACGGCTACAACCAAATACCGAGACATTTGGACAATGCACCAGCAGGTGTGTATATAATAACACTACAAACCAAAGAAATACAATGGCAAAGTAAAATTTTAAAGCATTGAAATAAAATTACCAAACACTACATCGGATAAAATCACTAACTTACTGTTTTTTTTCAAATTGATAATTTATTTTTAACCATTTCCCACCAAACTAACTTTTTTTTCGTTTGTAGATTTGGTTTAGACCCTCAATTTGCAGCCATTTTATTTATTTTTTATAAAAACACCAATCATGAAAAACCACCACTTTAAACCATTATTAATAGTGGCATTATGCCTTGTTGCCAACAGTTTATTGGCTCAAGATATACACTACTCGCAGTTTTATGCCGACCCCTTGCGCCTTAACCCCGCCAATACGGGTAATTTTAACGGCGATTATAGATTTGGTGCCAATGCCCGCAACCAATGGCAAGCCGTTCCGGTGCCTTACAACACCTTGTCGGGGTATACCGATTGGGCTTTTTTGCGCAACCAACGCAGCAACACACCCGCTTGGTTGGGCGCAGGTTTGCGCCTACTTGCCGACCAAGCAGGCGATGGCAAACTATCTACCTACGAAATACAAACCCTAATTGGCGGACACAAAGCCCTAACACCTAACTTATACGCATCGGTGGGCGGTGGATTTACGTGGGTGCAAAACAAATAGATTTTGGGCAATTGTATTTCAATAATCAATGGAACGAAATAGACTTTGACCCCGATGCCAACAATCAAGAAAACCTAATTGGCAACCGCCTTAACTACCTCGATTTGCAAGCTGGTGGGTTGGTAAGTTATGCACAAGCTAATAAGTGGAGTGCAAACATAGGATGTCGGTTTTGCACGTCAATCAGCCCAAAGTATCGTTTTTAAATGGTGGCGATAATCGAATGGGCGTGCGATACATAGCCCAAATAAGCAGCACTATTACAGCCAATAGCCGCCTAAACATAGAACCTGCCGCCTATTTTACTACCCAAAACGGGCCGCCGAGCTAGTTATAGGTAGCAATATTGCCTATACCCTTGCCAACAGTGGCAGTGCCTACAAACCTAAACCCATGAAAGCTTACGCGGGTTTGTGGTACCGCTACCGCGACGCCCTAGCACCTTTGGTGGGCGTTGAGGTAAACGATTACCGCATTTTGCTGTCCTACGACATAAACATATCTACCCTACGCACTGCCACACAAGGACGAGGCGGTTTAGAGTTATCGCTGGTGCATGTAGGTAGCTTTAATAAATTAAACAAAAGCAGCATTAACTGCCCACGATTTTAAACAAACAACAACTATACACCTAGCTATAACTTAGGTTTGTTGCCAAGCAATTACTGTTTTTTGCATAAATTAACTCAAATCTAACACAATATCTACAAGGCATTACAAACTTATTGCTTTTTTACAACAAATTACTGTATCTTTGCAATCGAAAAGTGCCAAATAACAAAATTTATTTTTAAAAATAAAGATGAATTTACACTAATTATTTTCGTACAAAAAACTGTAGCTATCAAAATAAAGGTAATTTACGGCATCTGCCCAAAAAACATACAACATGTTTGTTTTATGCCTTAAAGGATTAGTCAGCAGTGCATCTTTAATTTTTAATCTCAAAAATATATGTCTTGTAGTAGTTGTTCGACGGGTGGTGGCTGTAGCACCAACGGCAAAACAGGCGGTTGCCGCAGCAATGGTGGTTGCAGCACGGGTGGTTGTAACAAAATGAATGTGTATGATTGGTTATCCGACTTGCCCTTCTCGGCACAAAACGAAAACTTTAAAACCGTGGAGGTAAGTTTTAAAAACGGTAGCCGAAAAGGATTTTACCAAAATAGCAATAACATAGATTGCAACACCGGCGACTGGGTAGTGGTAGAAGTGCCTACAGGTGGCTACGACATTGGACGAATTAGCCTAAGCGGCGAACTAGTGCGCTTGCAAATGAAAAAACGCCGACACCGCGAAAGCGAAGAAACACCCCGCATTTTGCGCATAGCCACCGAGCGCGATATGGCAACGTGGGGAAAACTTTAGGACAACACGAACAAAGCACTATGGTAACAACCCGTGTTATTGTAAACGACCTAAAACTAAACATGAAAATTGGCGATGTAGAGTATCCAGGCGATGCACGCAAAGCTACCTTTTATTATACCGCCGACGACCGCGTAGATTTTAGAGAGTTGATTAGGCTGTTTGCCCGCGAATTTAAAGTACGTATAGAAATGCGCCAAATGGGCTCGACAAGAAGCCCGACGCATTGGCGGCATTGGCACTCTGCGGACGCGAATTGTGCGCTCGTCGTGGCTAACCGATTTTAAATCGGTATCAACCATTGCTGCCCGTTACCAACAATCATTATCAACCAAGCCAAATTGTCGGGGCAATGTAGACTAAAATGTTGCCTTTAACTACGAACTAGAACTCGTACCTCGATGCCATCAGCGATTTTCCGACTCATGCCGACAACATAGACACGCAATTGGGCATGGCAAGGCTTATAAAAACCGATATTTTTAAACGCCTAATGTGGTATGTATTGCCCAAATCGCCGCCCGTGCCTATTACCGTTGATAGGGTAAAACAACTATTGGCAATGAACCGACGCGGACAAAAACCCGAAAACTTAGTGAGCGAAAATGCCACACTAAGCAAAATAGCTGCCAACGTGCCCGTTGCTTTTCATAGCGGCGTAGGCGAAATAAAACTCGAAGAGCTTGATCCTAATATTGGCAAGAAAAAGAAAAAGAAAAAAAAGAAACCCGACACCAAACGCGAACCCAACGAAGCCCGAGCAAACAACAACACACCCAAAGATGCCGAACCCAAAGAACGAAAAGCAAAACCAGTGGTTAAGTTAAATAATAACAAAGATACTAATAATACACCTACCGAATAAATAACAAACGCAACAAATACTCGCCTTTTTTAAACATACCTAAATGCCAAAGTGTTGATTTTAGGGTACTACGACATTTCTTGTGGATAAAACAGCTTTAATTACCCACAATATTTGTCGTAGTGCCATTATTGGTTTGTTGCATATTATTAATTACCTACTATAAATTACAATAAATGCGTCAGCAATTTCTTTTGCTTGTTTTATTATCTGCTATATTTACAGCCTGCAACTCGTCGGGGGTGTTTGACCAAACACCGACATAAAGGCAAAACAATGGAGCTACGACCAAATACTACCTTTGAGGTAAGCATTACCGATACCACACAACAATACAACCTATATTTTAATCTGCAGCACACCAACGATTACCAATATAGTAATTTGTGGCTGATGATGCGCACTGCCTTCTGACGGGCAAACACTTGACAAACGCGTAGATTTACCACTTGCCGACAAACAAGGCAAATGGTATGGTCGGGTATGGGCGATATTATCACCCAACAGGTACTTATACAACCCAATGCCATTTTCCCGATGTTAGGCAAATATAAATTTGAACTGGTACAAGACATGCGCCTAAACCCACTGCCCGATGTTATTTCGGCAGGTTTGCGAGTAGAAGTAGCCGACCAAAAGAAAAAAGAAGCACCCAAACACACCGATAAAACAGATCTACCTAAACCTAAATAACACTAAACTGGCTAATAGCGGTTTACGTTGGTATGTTATTGATAAGTAAAAAAATACATACAATTATCTACAGCCGTTTAGTGACTAAAACACAAAAAACGCACTATTTTTTTAAACAAAAAGATGCGAATCTGAATATTTTGATTTATCTTTGTAGCGAGAAAAACGATGATATTTGCTAACCAACAAAGATTTTTTTGTCTTTATAAACACAACTCATTCTCAGGTTTTTAAAGCCTTAACAAGTTGTAAGCAATAACTAACCAATGCTTGTGAGTTTATGTATTGGCGAGGAGGTTATATTTTTATAACCTAAAAAAAATGCCAACTTTACAAAAAATATAAAAAATATGAAAATTTCAAAATTCCAATTTGAGGACAAATCATTAGAATGGCGTTTGGAAGAACTCTTACTTAATAAACTCACTCTTTTAGTGGGTGCATCAGGTGTAGGCAAAACACAAATTCTTAGAGCATTAATGACTTTAAAACAAATCACAAAAGGATCATCTATAAATGGGGTGGCTTGGCTAATAGAATTCACAACACTTGATAAATGCATATATAAATGGGAGGGGAGTTTGAAAATAAAGGTATCTCTATTTTTATTGAAAATGAAGAAGACGAAGAAGATAAAAAAGATAAAGCAAAAATTATTTTTGAAAAGCTTTATTTAGATAATAATCTTATCGTAGAAAGAACTAGCGAGCAGATTTTGTTTAAGGGACAACCTACCATTAAGCTATCTCAACAAGAAAGTATTTTAAGTCTTTTAAAAGAAGAGGATTTAGTAAAGCCTGCACATGATGAATTAAAAAAACTTCATTTTTCAGACCACTCTAATTTACATTTAGCAGTAGACGTAGACCGTGGTTTTCATTTTAGTTTTTTAAATGCAAGTAACCTTGCAAAAAAATACAAAACTTTACAAAAAATTCAAGAAAGTGATTTAGAAACACCTCTAAAACTTTTCTTTTTATCAAAGGTAGACAAAAAAACGTTTAACTTAATAAAACAAAGGTTTATAGACATTTTCCCACAAATTGAAGACATAAAGATTGCTCCACTTGAAACAAAAGACAAAGAAATGCCAGGTTTTTTAAAAGACTATCCTTTTATCCAAATCAAAGAAAAAAACGTCAAACATTGGATAAGTCAGAATAGAATTTCTTCGGGTATGTTTCGGACTCTACTGCAGTTAAGTGAGTTGTACTTATGTGCCGAAGGTACGATATTCTTGATAGATGAGTTTGAAAATAGTTTGGGCATTAATTGCATAAACGAAATTACAAATGATATTTTATCTTCAAGAAGACAATTGCAGTTTATTTTAACAAGTCACCACCCTTACATTATTGATGCAATTAATTTCGATAATTGGAAATTAGTAACTCGTAATGCAGGAATAATCAAGACACACGACATGTCTAAATTCAATATCGGAAAATCAAAACATAGTGCATTTATGCAACTGCTTCAATTAAATGAATATCAAACTGGTCAAGAATAAATATGAATATCTATTTCTTAGTAGAAGGCAAACGGACAGAAATGAAAGTTTATCCAAAGTGGTTATCTTATCTTGTTCCTGAATTACATAGAGTCCAATGGCACCACCAAGTTAGTAAAAACAATTACTGTATTTTCACAGGAGATGGTTTTCCGTCATTACTTGATAACCACTTACGGAAAAGTGTAGAGGATATCAATGATACGGGTATTTTTAATTATTTTGTTATCTGTCTTGATGCAGACGAACAAAATGTTCAGCAATGTAAACAAGACATTTTAGAATTTATGACAAGAGAGAACATTGTTTTAAACGATAACGTCCAATTTGAGATTATTGTGCAAAATAAATGTTTAGAAACTTGGTTTTTAGGGAACACAAAATTTTCAAAAAAATCCCAGTAATGACTTTTTGAAAGAATGCGTTAGATTTTATAACGTGAAATCCAACGACCCAGAGTTAATGGAAAAAATACCTGATTTTGAAGGCTCTACTTCTATCTTTCATTCAAGTTATTTACAACAACTCTTATCTGAAAGAAATATCAGGTATAGTAAAAACAATCCACAAGGAGTGATAGAAGAATATTTTTTAAAAAATCTAATCATTCGCAACCAAAAAACAAAACACATTCAATCTTTTAAATTATTTATTGATTTTTGCAATAAAATAAAATTGGAAATGTCCAAATAGGGACGGCAAGTAACGTAGCATTGATAAAAAAAGGTGACCTTGTGCAAAGTTAAGTTTTTATTCCTTGATGCCCCACCATCGCAAGTCCCCAAACCATTATCTACAAACATAAATACCAATAGATGAATAACAAAGCCCCCATAAGCCATTGTGCTTATGGGGGCTTTGCTACCTAATACACACCACCAACAATAGCTTATAGCCCACAACACCCGCGTCTAGCAAAATAGTCAAGCCGTACAAGCGGCTGTATAACAATATTGTCAAAAATACCCCCAAATTGTCACCAAAAAGTAAAACTATTTACCTTAAAAGCCATTATACACCCAATATATCCCATTACAGCAACTTGCTCTTTTTAACATCGTATTTGGCAAGATTTTTGAACATTATGGTCTGAAATAAAAACTGCTTAGCCCTAAACCAAATAAGCAAGTAGCAAAAAACCAACATTACAGAAAATATCCCCCTTATGAAAAACGTACTTATCCTTGCCTTTACGCTATTGTTGGTAGTAAGTGGCATTTGTTATAACCTTAGTCAAGCCAGCAATTTTGCATCGTGGTTTCCGCCCAACACACAACCCAATGCCAACAACGACAATGGTTTTACGCTTTCGGGTGTGCAAACTACCTTATTGGTACTTAACAACGATATTGGCAACAACCTATCGCTTAGTATCGAGCAGGCACCTGCACACGGTACGGCTTCGGTAGTGGCAAACTCGTCTATTAAGTATACGCCCTCGGCTATTTTTGTAAAGCACCGATACCCTCCGTTATCGCATCACCGATGTAACCGACGGCTTGTTTGACGTAGCCACAGTAGTTATATCGGTTGCCAACAACCCCGCTTTAAGCACCAATGCCAACAACGACGAGCTAACCATTCAGCCCGACCAAACAGCCACCATACCCGTTTTAACCAACGATACAGGCAGCGGCATCACCATTACTGCTTTGCCAACATTGCCTACACAAGGCACCGCTACCATTAGCAACGGTGGTACTACCATTACCTACGCACCCTTTGGCGGTTTCGAAGGCACCGACTCGTTTACTTATCAAGTAACCAATGCCACAGGCTCAACCGATGTGGCAACTGTAAACATCTACCTAACCAGTAACCTAGCACCAACACCCAACGATACCCTCCGTTTTTGTACACCTGCTTTTACACCTGTTACCATCTGCGACTCGTGGAGCGACCCTAATAACGACCCCACAGCCATAGACATTGACGAATCGGGTACTACTTTTCATTGTAGTTTAACCCTTCTAAACGACTCGTGTTTGCGCTATACACCCCTACCCGGTTTTATAGGTGTAGATACGGTAAGTATTGTTGTTTGCGATGATAACATACCAACTGCTTGTTCTACTAGCATTGTATTAGTAAATGTAGGCGCTTGCCCAACACCTATTGCCAACAACGACAACGTAATTATAGATGATAACTCTGTTACCTTCAACGGCATAGGCGTAGCCACTCCCGATGCCTTTAATGTAGCTTGTTTTCCGGTAGGCATCAACGACAACGAATTTTGCACCGCCGAAGCCCATGCCGATTATGTGGTACAACAACCCGCACATGGCTCGGTGTATGTAGATAACGGCAAATTGGTACAACGCAGCAAGCGGCTATGTAGGCCCGATGTACTAAGCTATGCCGTTTGCAACAGTTGCGGCTTATGCGATACAGCCACTGTAAACATACAAATTATGCCCGAAATTGGCGGTGGAGGCGAAGAACCACCCGTATCCTGCGATAACGCCATCATCTCTATCTGCAAACCACCTTTTACCAGCACCCAGATTTGCCCCACTTTTTGCAAATTTGCAACAGGTGGCATCAATACCATAACTGCCACTACCAGCACAGGCACCATCAGCCAAACCAACAATGGCTGCTTTAGCTTTGTGCCACCAGCCGTTTTTAACACCACTGCCAATATCACCTTTATTGCTTGTGGCAATGCCGGCGTATGCGATACCGCCTTAGCTGTTGTTACCATAGACCCCAACTGCGGAACCAACGCACCCCAAGCCGACAACGACAACGCATCTACCCTTATCAACCAAACAGTTGTTATAAGTGTGTTAAACAACGATGTTGAACCCGATGGACAAGCCCTAACTGTTACACAAATCTTAGACCAACCTGCTTGTGGTACGGCATCGGTGGTAAGCAACCAAATTGTGTATACCCCAACTGCTGCTTGTGCAGGCACGCAAACCTTGTCGTATATTGTGTGCGATGCCACCAACCTTTGCGACACCGCCAACGTAACCATTCAGGTAAATGCACCCGTTGTTGAGTGCGATAACCAAACCGAGTATTGCACACCCATTTTTACACCCGTTACCATTTGCGTAAATTTTTGTAATTTGGTTGGATTTGATGATGTAGTTATTGTTGATGCAGGCACTACTTTTCATTGCAGTATCAACCTATTAAACGATAGCTGATACGCTACACCCCGCTACCAGGTTTTGTAGGCACCGACAGCGTGTTTGTGTATGGCTGTAATAACGATGGGGCAGGTACAATTTGCGATACCATTGCCGTAGCCGTGCATGTAGGTTGTGGCAGCCCCGTAGCCCTCGACGACCAAGCCAATGCCCTGTCTGGCACACCAACCAACATTGATATTATTGCCAACGACTACGACACTTGCGGTGGAACCCCTTGTCGCCCTCGATATTGCAAACCGCACAACATGGTTTGCTAACCCTAAATAGCAACGGAACCGTTACTTACACCGCCAATAATGGCTATGTTGGTACCGATATTGTCACCTATCAGGCGTGTATTGTATGCACAAGCGGTCCCATCTGCGAGCCTGCTACTTTGGTTATTAACGTACAAGCACCGCCACCCCAATCCCTTAACTCGCAACCCGATGTAGTACAAACATCTTTCAATACACCCATTGCCGTAAATGTATTGAGCAACGATACCGGCAACGGACTTGGCGTTACTGCCACCACACAAGCCCAACATGGTACGGTAACATTGGTAGGCAACACGCCAAACTATACCCCAACCACAGGCTATACCGGCGAAGATTATTTCTTTTATACCGTTTGCGACAACACCGGAGCCTGCCAACAAACGCTTGTTAGTATCACCGTTTTATCTGCCACAAACCCCATTGTAGCCGTTGACGACCAAACATCAACAGCCCTTAACATACCTATATCTATAAACGTAAAAAATAACGATAGCAATGTTGGTGCCGATAATGTAGTAACCATATCGGTAGCTCCACAAAATGGTATTGCTGTTGTGCAGCCAAACGGCTCTATCTATTACGACCCCAACACCGATTTCCAAGGCGTTGAAACCTTTACCTATATTATTTGCAACAACGATGTGCAACTATGCGACGAGGCAACAGTTACGGTGTTTGTAGGCGAAGTTTCGGAAAACGAAGCACCCGTTGCCCAAAACGACGATGCCGTTACGCCCATCAACCAACCTATAACTATTTTGGTGTTAGATAATGATACCGATGCCAACCCCAACGATGTATTAACCATCGAACTGTTTACCAACCCTCTACATGGCGATTTGCAAGAAAACAACGGCACACTAATTTACACACCAGATAACAACTACAATGGCATGGATTATTTTGTGTATGTGGTGTGCGATAATGGTTTGCCACAATTGTGCGACACGGCTTATGTGTCGGTGTTTGTTGGCGATACCAACTTACCGCCCATCGCCCAAAACGATACGGCAACAACTTGGGTTAATCAACCCATTTTTATAGAAGTTACCCTAAACGATACCGACCCCGATAACGCCATTACACAACTAAACACCACCGCACTAAGCACCCCTAGCAACGGAACCATCGCCAATAATAACAACGGTTTTACCTATACGCCTAATGCTGGTTTTATTGGCACCGATACGTTTAGTTATGTTATTTGCGATATAGGCAACAAATGCGATACGGCTTTTATTACCATAAACGTATTGCCCAACATCAACGCCCAACCCGATATTGTATACACCAACGAAGCCACCGCCATTACCTTTACCGTAATGAACAACGACCAAGGCGAAGGCATTACCGTAACCAATGTAGTAACATTGCCACAACACTGAGCAATTACAGCCGCCAATGGTGCAGCAGGGTAGCTTTACTTACTTGCCAACAGGTGCCTTTACAGGCAACGATTATTTTGAGTATGTTATTTGCGATGCTTATGGAGCTTGCGATACCACCATAGTAAGTATTGTGGTGTTAGATGCCAATACACCCAATTTGCCACCTAATGCCAACAACGATATTGCCACTACCAACATCGACTCGACGCTTGTTATTGCGGTTTTAACCAACGACACCGACCCCAACAACAACCCATTAACCATTACACAAATTGTTGAACAACCCACCAACGGCACAGTTAGTATCAATGCCAATGGCACTATCACCTACACTCCACAAGGCAACACACCTTATTGCGACGTGTTTGCATATAGTGTTTGCGACGATGCTAATCCGGCTTTGTGCGACACCGCTTATGTGCAAATTAGCATAGGCGATGCCAACTGCCAAAACCAAATGCCTATTGCCATTGATGATGAAGTAACCACCGAAGAAGATTTGAACATAGACATTTATGTATTAGACAACGATCTTGTTGACCTTAACAACTTAGGCTCGGTTACACTTGCCACACCCCCTATGCACGGCACGCTAACACAATTCGAGGATATTTTTACCTACCTACCCGAAGAAGATTATACAGGAACCGACTTTTTTACCTACATCGTCTGCAACAACAACAACCCAACTTTGTGCGATACCGCCTATGTTACCATCAATGTATTGCCAAAAGTGTTGATGCACAACCCGATATTGGATATACCAATGCCAACACTGCCGTAGGTATAGCCATTATTGCCAACGATTTAGGCACTGCCATAAACATAACCGATATTGTCACAGAGCCTATGTTAGGCACAATATTGGTCAACTTTGGCAGCAACATTATCATCTACACCCCCAACTTGGGCGTAACAGATACCTTTGATGTATTCGAATACCAAATCTGCGACCCCAATGGCTCGTGCGATGTGACTTTGGTAACCGTCTATATTATAGCACAAGACTCAACCAACATTGCACCAACAGCCGTTAACGATGTGGCTAATACACCAGTCAATACTCCCGTTGTGATTGCCGTTACCCAAAACGATTTCGACTCGTTTGCAGGCGACCAACTAATTGTTAGCGGCGTAGAAACCACCCCACAACATGGTACGGCTGTAGCCAACGCCAACGGCACTATCACCTATACACCCAATAATGGCTATACTGGTTTAGACCAATTTACCTATATTGTGTGCGATAATGCAAGCCCTGTTTTGTGCGATACCGCAACCGTAGTAGTAAATGTAGGCAGCATTGACCCCAGCAACACCGCACCCATTCCCAACGACGATTATGGCATAACACCCGTAAATGCACCTATCAGTATCAACATTTTAGAAAACGACACCGATGCCCAAAACAACACAATAAGCATTGTTTGGTTAAACCAACCAACATACGGAACGGTAAGTTTGGCAGATTCAACCATTACCTATATCCCTAATACCGATTTTAGCGGCACCGATTATCTAACCTATATTATTTGCGACAACGGCACACCCGCCCTTTGCGATACCGCTTATGTAACTATATTAGTGCAAGGTTTGGCTCCCGATACCGTATATGTAAACGTAGAAACACCCGAAGATACCCCCTTAGATGTGTGTTTTGCCAACTATCTGCCTTCGGGATTTGTGATAGATACCATTGTGGTTATTGGTTTACCCGCCAATGCTGGCTTGATAGTAGATACCACTTGCATACAGTATCTGCCCAACGAAAACTTTAATGGCACCGACGATGTAGCCCTACAAATTTGCGACAACAACGGAAACTGTATCCCAGTAATTATTAACATTGGTGTAACCCCTGTGTTAGAAGCACCCATTGCTCAAAACGACACCGTTTCGACACCGTTTGAAACCCCCATTAACATTGATGTACTGAACAACGACAACGACCCCGACGGCGACCAAATTACCGCCGTTATTTTGTTAGATGATGTGTCGGTAGTAGGGGCTAATATTAGTTATGATGTAGCCACCCAACAATTTACCTACACACCTGCATCAGGTTTTGCAGGCACCGACTCGTTCTCGTACGAAATTACCGATGCAACAGGCTTGATGAGCGACACCGCTTGGGTATACATCACCATAGAAGCCGAACCAATTGACACCACCACCACCACCGACTCGTTGGTAGTTGCCGTTGATGACCAAGCCTCGACTAACCAAGCCACCGCCATAGAAATACCTGTTTCGGGCAACGATTTTATCCCCACAGGGCAAACCAATGTGGCTATTATTAACCTTAGCAACCCCGCTAATGGCTCGGTGGTGCTAAACCTAAACAGTATTACCTACATTCCAAACCTCGATTTTGTGGGTATTGACACCTTCTCGTATCAAATTTGCTTACTTATGCCAACGATATTGTTTTGTGCGATACGGCTTTAGTAAGTATTACCGTGCTACCCGCCAACACCGAAGATTGCGAACCGCTAGCCCTAGGCAATACGTTTACACCCAATGGCGATGGCATTAACGATAGTTATTTGATACAAAATATTAACGAGACATGCCGTACCAACCAACAACTAAACATTTTTAACCGTTGGGGCGATGCCGTGTACAACAACACCGAATACGATAATGGCAGAGCTTGGAACGGCAGATGGCAAAACTCGGGCAACGAAACCCCCGACGGAACTTATTTCTACATCCTCACCTACACCGAAAAAGGCGAAGAAATGAAAAAAACAGGCTTTATTGAACTAAGAAGATAATTATTGCCCTACCGATAAACTAATATAAACAGCCGTGTAGCAATGCTACACGGCTGTTTGTATTTAAATACCATTTAAGTTTTACACGTTTACTGCTTTTGGCAACTGTTGTAGATTTAAAAAAAAACGCCTTACCAATGATGGTGGGGCGTTTTTTTGGTGGGTGCTTAGAATGGGGGGGACGTTTTTGGGGGATTGGCGATGGGCGGGTATTTTAGCACAAATGTTTAATTTAGCACTTCTGTTTATTGAAGGCACAAATTAGTATTTCCCCCCCTGTTTTGGACAATGCAATGTTGCCTGCCGTTTTTTGTTTGTCCGCACTTTCTCAGTTAGTTAGGTTTAGGTTATCAAATGCGTTTAAGTCTATCGCTTCCAAATTGCTTTGTAATGGTTTAACACTATATTTCCCTAAGTCAAGTAGAATGTCAATGTGTCTTGGAAAATGCACAATCAGTTTTTCGTCTGAAAGTTTTTTCAGTCTGCTTTTAATGTTGTGCATAAAAACAAGTTCGTTGTCATCTACTTTGTTGTCTGCTTGTACCATTCTTACAAGAACTTCAACTATTTGTAACTCTTGACGTTCTGACAAATCTGAATTTTCCAAAGTTTGAAAAAACATTTGAACTGACTTTGAACCGTTTTGTTTAAGGTCTGCAAATGCTAATTTTAACTCTGTTTCGTGGTCTAAACCGTCAAAGTAAGGCGAATTACCAAGCATTTCTTTCATTTCAGCTACTTCACTTTCTGCTACTTCGCCATCACAAGCCATTACAGAAAATGCACCTTTGAAAAGGATTTTTCTAAATTCTATGTTTTTCATATTAGAAGCCAATTTTACCTTGTTTAACTTGGTCTTGCAATGATTTAGGAAGTAAATTAAGTAGCCTTTGATTTACTTCGCCTAATTTTTCCCAATCGTTTTCTTTGATTGATTTAACACCTGCTTCTATCAACATTCCTGCTTGTTGCTGGTCATTCATTCGCACTCGTTGATTTTGTGCAAGGTCTTTGAAAATCCCTACTATAAATTCAGGTGTTCGCCAAAGTATTTGAACAATCAAAGTATGAAGTTCATCTGTTGCTTCTTGAATTTTTAATGGACTGCTTGAACTTAAAAAAGCCTTTTCACGAGAAACAATATCGTTAAAAACCTTTCTTTCATAGTCGTTACCATTGTAATTAACAAGTTCAGCACATTTTTCTTTTGTTTCCAAATAGTCATTTTTGGCTATTTGTGTTCTCTTGTCTTTGGTTGCATTGTCAATTTCTTGGGCAACTTTTCGTTTGCGGTCTTCTAATTGATAACGATTGTCTGTAATATCGTCAGTGCTTAGTTTTTCGCTTTGTGTTTGAATTTCAGTCATTTGTTTTTTCAAAGACTGCAAATTTTTAGCGGTTTCGTAATCTTCCCTTTCAGTTGCTTCTGAAATTTCAGTTTCCAATTTTTCGGAAAGCTCTTCTACTTGCTCAACTAAAATATTGATAGGTGTATGTCTTTCTTTTGGGTTGAAAATTTGCTTAAATTCTTGGTCTGCCATTGTTAAATAGGCTGAAATAGTCAAATCCCTACTTTCAGAAATCTCAATCGTAATTTCAATATCTGAACCTTTTGAAATATCCCTAACTACTTGATTTCCTTTTATTTCTAAAAACCAATACTTAGGTTTGCTTCGGGCAATGCCAAGTGAGAACCTTCTAATATTGAAATCCTTACACTTTCGTTAGAACCTTTTACAAGTGTCTTGTTTAGTGGTTTTGTAATTGTTTTCGGATTGGTAAAACTGAATTTTTTGAAAAATCAATTCAAGCCTTGTTCTGCCTAATTCTAAATCATCAACTTCAAGACAAATATCATTAGGCAAGGGTTGTCCTGTGATACCGTACCCACTGTTAATGCCAATGAGTTCAGCATCTGTTTCTATGATGTTGTTTTGAGTGTCATAAACCACGAACTTAAAGAAGTTGTAAGCATTTTCTACCAAAGGTAAATCTTCGCTTATCTGTTTAGATAATGGTTTTAATCCCGTATCAAAACCACCATCTTCTCTTGTAATTCTATAAGTTAAACCATTTGTATTGCCTTCTATTCTGGCAGCAAAGTATTCTTCTTTTTCCTTACTTGCTTTTCCATAAGCCATACGAATTTTTAGGCTTACATTCTTTTTTTTCTTCTCGTTTTTCTCAAAAGATTTTGGTTTTGTACCTGCGTAATAGGCTGCACCAATAGCAACTGCTGTTGTGGGGTCTATATCACAATTTACAGGAATTTGTAACATTTCTTCTACTCTTTTACGAACAAAAGGAATAAAAGTAGAACCACCCACCATTAACACAAACTGCAAATCTTTTGCACCCAAAGAATTATGAACAAGTATTTTTTTTACCATTTCAATAGTGGTGTCCACACTTGATTTTATGATATTCTCAAACTCTGAACGAGAAAAGCTAATATACTCGTCTATGTCGTTTCCTTCTTCATCTGTAATTTGTACATTGATTTCTTCGGAAGTTTGGGAAGATAAAGCAATCTTCAATTTTTCTGCTAAAAATCTATATGCTAAAAATTTTCCGTTGTATTTGCCTGATGCACTTGTCATTTGGCTTTCCAAGTCGGAAAAATTACCTGCATTTTCCAATTTAGGAATAATCAATTTACGCACTATTTCATCATCAAAGTCTGTTCCGCCTAAAAAATTGTCGCCTTCGTGGTCAAGAACCTTCATTTCTCCTTCTTTTATTTTTACTAAGGCAACATCAAAAGTACCGCCCCCCAAATCATAGACTAACCATTGTCCGTCTGCTAATTCTTTGTCTTTCTTTTTATTAGCATACGCCAAACTTGCTGCAATAGGTTCTTGCAATAAAATTACTTGTTTGAAACCTGCTTGTAAGCCTGCTTCTTTGGTTGCATTTGATTGTATGGTGTCAAAAGAGGCTGGAATAGTAATCACAACACTATCCAATGTTTCTCCCGATTGAACAAAGTTTTTCAACTCTTTCAAAATTTGGGCAGAAAGTTCAATAGGGCTTTTTGATTGGTTAAGCACAGGAATTTTATAACTTTCAGAAGTTCCCATTTTACGCTTAAAACGTGAAATCACGTTTTTTGGGTCTTTCTCCGCAAACTCTTGTGCTTTTGAGCCTACAAAAATTCGGTCTTTGCGAAAGGCAATAACAGAAGGCAAAGTATTTCTACCAAAGTCAGTAGGATTGGTAAAAACTTGTACTTCACCTTTTACAAATTTGGCAATTACTGAGTTTGTAGTGCCTAAGTCAATACCGAAGTTTATCATATTTTCCATAATCGTGAATTGCTTTTTGAGTTAAGAAATTGAGTTTTTAGATTGAACCACAACGACTGCTTTTTGAACAATTTGATTTAAACCGCCTTGTTTAAGTCTGATAATCGGTTTAATAACTTCTGTTATTACCAAATTTTCGGTACTTTCTCCCGCTATACTTGCTTCACAATCCTAACGAGTTTGGTCGTAGGCTTCGCCCAACGGATTATGAACTGTTAAACCTGATTGGCTCTTTTCGTACAAACGAGTTTCAAACAAATTTTTTATGTTTGTTAGATTTCGTGCAATAGTGTTTGTTTCTTGGATTTTCTCCAATTTTTTCTCAATCTCAAAAATTTGGTTGAGCATATCTAAAAACACTTTTTCACTTTCAGGAAATTTATATGTCTGCATCATTTTGCTTTTTTATTCGTTGATAAATTGGGTTCAAAAAATATTTTCTTACAATAGCGTTAATCTTGGGTCTGTTTTTTAACTTTTCAGCCCAAAAAGGTGAAAAATAATAGTAAAAAGAAACTAAACCTTTACCCAAGATATTTTTTAACAAAAATCTATCTCTAAAATCACGAAAAGCCATTACTTCGGGGGCATTGCAATCACCATAACAGGCAGTTGCAATGTAGCAACTGCTGTTTGAATTATCTGATGATGTTTGGGTTTGTCGTTGTTGTACTTGTTTCAGGGCTTCCACTTGTATTTTTCTGCCTGCCCTGTCTGCTGAATTTTCTATATGATTTTTCAATGAATAGTCATTTTTCGCAATTTCAGACAATCTTGCTATGAAACTTCTTGCGTATGTAGTTTGCAAACTTTCACAAAGTTCAAGTAATTCATCAACTAATTTCCTTTTTAAATCAGAATGATTAAAATTTGCAATTTGAGCAAGGTTATTTCGTGAAAAGAGATTATCAAGAAGTTCCTTTACTTTTTCTTGATTAATTGCTAATGCACTGTGTAGTCTTACTTGTGAATTTACATTTGAAATAACTCCAATGAGTTGATTCAATTCTTCTCTCTGGTGAGCAGTTCTTTTTTGCACTACTTCCTGCAAATCTCTTGCTGCTTCTCTAATACGTTGCTTCGTTTCGTTATCAGTTACATTGATTTTTTGAGCAATTTTAATCAATGCTGTTGCTGTTACAATGTCGCTATGTTCATTGAAAACTGCAACACACAAGACCTTAATCGCCAATGCTACTTGTTCTCGTATTTCATCAAAAACATCTGGCTGTTTATTCAAATCGTCAATATTGACAAGTCCGTTTACTTTTGAAATAAGACCACTTGTGTTATTGTTATTTTCAGTGCCTTGTATCAATTCTTGCAACTGATGAATAACAAGAGCATATTTTAAAAGTATAGGGGCATATTTTTCTGATTCTGCTCTTTCTTTATGAATTTCTGCAATTTGATTATAGTCTTTTCAAGATTTCGCTTTGTTAAGTTATTTATATTCAGCTTCAAAGCAAACTGTATAATCTGCAAGGCAATTTCCGAACTATTCAAATTGTTAAAAACTTCAACTGAAATATTGCGTAATTTTTGAGCAATGTCATTTCGTTGTGATTGAAAATAAGTAGGCAAGATGTTATAAATATTGACATTTATCATTTCTTGCAAATCTGAAAAAACATCTTCTACGCTATCTTCTTCATAGTGCGTTTCTTCGTTTTCAATATCTGTTTCTGTTTGGTTTAAGTCTTGAATTTGATTGTTGATAAATTCTCTTAGCTTTTGATATGCCTTATCTGTTTGGGCAGGGCTTACCAAAATAGGGTTTGCAACAAGTTTTTTAAGTAGGCTTGTGTTACCTTCATCAAAAGTCTGAAAAATGACTTTGTTATACTGGAAGGCAAAGTAGGGGCTTACAAATTCAACAAAATCAGGATTGCTAAAAATACGTTGTGTTTGGTAGTTGACAAAAAACCAAGTATCACCCGAAACAAGAAAATTACTTAGTTCGGGATTGTTTTTGATACTCCAATAAAATTGACTTGTCTGTTCATTATCTAACTCATCAGCGGCTTTCAAAAAATCCGCTTTGTGAATTTTGAGATTTTTGAACTCAATACTTCCGTCATCTGACAAGTCAAACTCGGTAAGTTTTCTACGTTTAGCCTTTTTGACTTCGCTGTTGTCTGGCGTGTCAAGTTCTAAAACCTCATAAGGATTTATAAACTTCATCTATAATTCAATTTTTCGTTTTGTCGTTGTTTCTTAAAATGGCAGGTAACGGTCTGCGTGTTGCTGCGGTTGGCGATTTCGGAGCACTAAACTGTCTGCCAGTACTGAACTTGATACGAAGCACAAAGCTTCATTTAACCATTGAACCGCCACTTTTGGGTAGGTGCTGTTATGGACTGGCATTCTTGTTCCTTTATTGTAAAAAATTTTCACGGCTCAAAAAATGATTTGTCAGAATTGTTATGTATTCGTTATCTGTCAATCGTTCATGTTTTTGGTTTTGAAACTTTAGACTGCCTGCGGATCCTCGCTGAATTATTACTTGTCGAGCAATTAACAGCGATAAATTAATTAATCCGTTAAACCTCAGAATTCCACTTTTTACTATCTCAGTATCAAAATTGCTAATTAGAAAATGAATTGCATAAGCTTGAGGTAGAGTTTCTTGAGTTTGATTTTTTTGGTCAATTTGAATACTTTTTGTTTCAAGATCAACTTGACCAATTATTCTCTTGTCACTTGAATAAATGTTTATAATATTACTCATAAATTATTGAATTTAAAGTATTGTTAAAATAGTTATTGTTAGTCCGAGAAGTATAGTTAAAAGCAATAAACTGCCTAAACATCCACTTTTTCTTTGGAATTGGGTCGATTTTTTCTTGTATTATATGTTTTATATGTAAGTCTATTTCTTTTAGCCTATTAATGTCAGGCTGTTTCTGTGTTTCAGACTCAAATTTTAAGATTGCACTTTTAAATTCTTCCCAATCTTTATATCTTGGGGCATTTATTAAATAGTCTGGTATTCCGGGCAAGTTGCCATATATTTTTTTTTCTTCGTCAATACTTTTATCGTAAATAGGTTCCCACCATACAGCAAAGTCAGGGTTTTTATGGGTATAAAGAAGTGGATAAAGCAATTTTGAGGACCTACCGCAATTAGGACAAGTAGTTGAGTTGATTGTGTCATTCATTACGATACTTCTATTCTCAGGAATTTCTCCCCATATCGAGCGATAAAGAGTTAAACCATATCTATCTCCACAATTCTGGCAAGTCCAAATGATATTGTTTTTTTACTCATTGTTTTTTTTATGCTTGCCCATAACTACCATTTACAAAACCAAAGCCCGCATTTTTTAGTTAAATTAGAAATTTTTTATCCAACAAACTTTTTAATCGGCTGAATTGTGCGGTTACTCAGATGCGTATAACGTTCAGTCGTTTTGGAACTCGTATGTCCCCAAAGCACCTAAATAATGCGTATATCCGTTCCCATTATTCCAAATGGCGTCTACGGCACAGCCGACGGTCAGTTACATTAGTTGCTAATGTTTAGAGCTGCAAAGGTAAAATAAAGAAATGGAAATAAGAAATGATTTTCAAAAAAAAAGAAAAAAAATAATTTCGGGGTTTTCCTATCGGTACTTTGGTTAGCAATGAGTAAAAAATATTTGGAAAAATGGCGCGTTAGTTTGCGTATCATAGAACGTGAGTTTTTACATGTTTTTAATTTTATTTTAGATCTGGTTTTTTAGTTTTTCATACTTTTCTTTCAGAAAGTTGTAGTGGTTACCAGCAACTAAACATGCCTCAAACACCTGTAACGCTAAATCACGTCTACCTCATCTCTCAAAATAGATTCTACAATTATTACTTCATTTGGTGATAATTTTCGAAAAAATTGTTTCATAAACATCAATTCCTCCATAATCTTCCCAAATAATCAATTCTAATATATCTAACAAGAATACGTCAGGTGGCATATTAAGTTCCTGTCTGTCAATATTTAGGTATAACTCAAACACTTCTTGATACATGCTTCCTATAACACCATAAGAATCGTCTATCATGTCCATTTTTGTAATAACTACCGACAGAAAAGCCCTATAAACAGCAATTAATTTAGCATTATTTGCTGTTTTAGTATTTTTATTTAAAAAGGCTTGTAATTTATCTTCAAGTTTATGTGTCTCACCTTTGCGATAATAATCTGTTTTTTTAAATTTTGTTTCAAGTTCTGTTGCAAATTGTGTAGGATTTACAGAAAAATTATACCAATTACCATTTAGAGCTTTTTCATACAATAGTTTTTTTGGTGTATTAATCATCCATTCGGTTTTTTCGCTGTTTTGAAAATCTAAATCCAAAACTTTTTTCTTTGCTTTGAGATTTTGTTTTTTCAAGAAATCAGCATCTACATCAGCTAAAATATCGCTTGCATCAAATCCTAAATTAGTCAACTCCTTATTCAAATTTTTTATATGATTTGAAATTGCCATATATTTATCGCTAGGATAAGATTTATTTGATTTAATAGCACTAATCAAAGCATCCCAGTTATTATCAAATTTATTAGTAAGAATTAGTGCTATCCATAAATCCCAATAATAAGCATTGTAATTTACTTTCGAATCATTACTTTTTATTTCTCGGAAAAATCATTTCCGTATTTTATCCCTCTTTCTGCCATACCATAAATTTTTGATAGTTATTGTAGAATTTATAACTAGTAGTCATTCAAATTAATACTGTCGGGTATACATTTGGGGGTTGGTTTTGCTTTTTCATTGATAAATAACCATATTACACCCCTAACGGGGCTGAAAATACGATTTTCGAACATTACGTCTACCCATATTACGCCCCTAACGGAGCTTAAAATACCACTTTTTACCCGACACTATTAAGCTGAATATCTACTAGATAGCTTTACAAATTTACTCAAATTTGCTTATTTGTTGTAATCGAATTACAAGTGTTATAAAAACGGTTATAAGTATGTAATTTAAAAACTTTGTTGCGTATCAGTAATATAGAACAAAACAATATGCGTATGTTGCGGGATTTCAAGGCACTATCGTTTCAAAGTTGCACAAATGTTTCTTTCTTGCACAATGTTTCAACCTACCATAAAAGCCCGCAATTATCGCATATTGTATGTTAGGCGATGGTTTTATGGTGTTTTTACTTTGTATCTTGGGATGTCCTTTTTACTTTTATTTGATTTCTTTGCAAGCTTATAGGCTTGTTGTGAAGTCATAAGTTCGATAAGGATTCCATAATTTCGCAAAACAGTAACTTCTTGCGTGAATTTTTCTGTTTCAGTGTTACTTATATTCATTGCTTTGAATATATTGTTTGGCGTTAAACTCTTTTATCTCCAAGCCCTAATAAGATAATTTGCTTTTGATTTTTGTTAAATTGTATTTATCAAATTGTTGCAACCATTCTACTTGTTTAGTGTTGAAAATTGTTTTATTGGATAAAGTAACTCGGAACCAAAGTCCATTGGAATACAGTTCAGGCTTTTGAAGTTCTTGTTCTTGCATTAAACTAAAAATTCTTTTCATTCCTTCTCCAAGTTCTCGCATCAATTTGTTTTCTCTCAATACTCTCGCAATGAGTGAATTTCTTGATTCGTGAGAGCCTTCTAATTCATACAAATTTTTGATGGTCAGCGTTGAAATTAAAGCACCTGGACTTTTTATTTCCATCCTGTCGTTAAATATATATATTTCAATTGCATTAGCAATACTATAATCCCTATGTGCAATTGCATTAAGTATTGCTTCACGGACAGCATCTTCTGGATAAATGTACTTTTGTTCAAACTGCGAATTCGCACCAAATTCAGTTTTATATGCTAAATACGAACGCAGGTGTTCCCACGATTTAATAACTAGTTCAAAAATATTACCAGTAACTAAGTCGTCAGTAATTACATTGTAGTTTGGCGCAGCATCGAGCGTGTTGCCATTCACTTTTAAGAATCGCACTTGGCACCTTGGATGCCACCTATTTATGTCCACCGCAAAAAGTAGCAAGGTTGCTCGTTTTAGTCTAAGTCCATTTTGGGCATACTCCGCAAGTCCAATTTGTTGTAAGTATCTCTCAATACTCAAACCTTTAATATACTGGTCTGCAATACCTTGAAGTAGTTTAACATCTAAGTCTGTTACCATTGCTCCATCTACAAATTGACTATCATACTCCCGTGATTTAATTTCTTGTCTTTCAAACTGAATTTGGTCAACAGATGCAGGCATAGTTGATTTATCTTTTCGTCTTACACATCTTCCGTCTGGAAGTTGATAAATCATTGTAGTTCCTTTATTAACAGAAAAATACAAAATTGTCTTGTTGTCTAAAACAAGTTTGTTTGCATTATTTAAAGGAATTTGTTGGTTATGATAAATATGTGTATGAATAGAATTAAGCATAGTTTGTATATCTTCATCTGAATGTGGAATACCTGTGATAGTTCCATCATCTTCAACACCAATTAGTATTGCTCCACCATCGGCATTTGCAAATGACACTAATGCTTCTCCAATATCTGCACAAATTGATTTAGTTGTTCGTGGCTTTTTATTGTCTGGTCTCCCTTCCCAAGCGGACTTAAACTCTAAAATGGCTTTCACCAAGGATTAGAGTGTTTCTCACTTTATCTGTTAATAATAATATATCTTTCATTTAAGATGAAATTTTGTCAACAAAGTTAGTAATTATTTTTCTGTTTGTTTTGAATTGTGGGTTATCGCCTAACTACTATTTACACAAACCAAAGCCCGCATTTTTTAGTTAAATTATAAATTTTGTGTTGTTTAAAGATTATCCAACAAACTTTTAACTCGCTGAATGGTGCGGTTACTCAGATGCGTATAACGTTCAGTCGTTTTGGAACTCGTATGTCCCCAAAGCACCTAAATAATGCGTATATCTGTTCCCATTATTCCAAATGGCGTCTACGGCACAGCCGATGGTCAGTTACATTAACTACCGCCTTTTAGTCGTACAAAGGTAGAATAAAGAAATGGAAATAAGAAATGATTTTCAAAAAAAAAGAAAAAAAATAATTTCGGGGTTTTCCTATCGGTACTTTGGTTAGCAATGAGTAAAAAATATTTGGACAAATGGCGCGTTAGTTTGCGTTGTATCAGCATTATTTGCGTTTTATGCGCAAAACAGACTATTTACGTTTTACACGTTTTTAATGTCTTTATTTTCAAATTTTGCGCCAACTACTTTTTTGAAAAAATCATCTACCCTCATTATAATCATCATAAATAATCTGCGTACTATTTAAAGTCATTTCACTCTTTTCACTCCTTCGCCATTTCACTCTTTTCACTCCTTCACTCCTTCGCCACTTCACCATTTCACTCCTTCACCACTTCACCATTTCGCCACATCTCGCACACTTTTTTGTTAAAAAGCATTAACAAAACCATTTCGGTTAATAAATTAGCTATCTTTGTGCCTAATTAACACAACGATAAAATTACTTTTACAAAAATGAAACTATTTTCTAAACTATTACTTTTGTTTGTTAGCTGATACCTAGGAGGTCTATACAAGCACAAATGATAAGCGCCACCGATGGCAAATATCAATACGAGTATGCCAAAAACGACCCCACACAAACACGTATCTACACACTAAACAATGGTTTAAAAATTTACCTATCGGTAAACAAAGACGAACCACGTGTGCAAACCAACATTGCCGTGCGTACAGGCTCGAAAAACGACCCGCGCGAAAACACCGGCTTGGCTCACTACCTCGAACACATGGTGTTTAAAGGCACCAGCAAAATTGGCTCGTCGAACTGGGACGAAGAGAAAAAGCTGTTACAACAAATATCCGACCTATACGAAGCCCATAAACGCGAAACCGACCCCGCAAAAAAAACACGCTTGTATGCCCAAATCGACTCAGTATCGTCGTTGGCAGCAAAATATGCCATACCCAACGAATACGACAAAATGATTACCTCTTTGGGAGCAAAAGGTACAAACGCCTACACATCAACCGACGAAACCGTGTACGTAAACGACATACCCGCCACCGAAATAGAAAAATGGTTGTTCGTCGAATCGGAGCGATTTAACCAATTGGTGCTGCGCCTTTTCCACACCGAACTTGAAGCCGTTTACGAAGAATACAACATGGGCAAAGACCGCGACCGTAGCAAAGTATACGAAGCAACCCTAAGCGCCTTGTTTCCGCAACACCCCTACGGCATTAGCACCATTGGCTTGGGCGAACACCTCAAAAACCCTTCGATGGTGGCTATAAACAACTATTTTAGCCAATATTATATACCCAACAATGTGGCAATTTGTATGTCGGGCGATATTGACCCCTCGCAAACCATACAATTGATTGACAAATATTTTGGTAAATGGCAAACCAAACCCCTTGCTACCCCCAACTACAAACGCGAAGCCGATATCACCCAACCTATTAACACTACTGTGATAGGTAAAGATGCCGAATTTTTAAACATAGCTTTTAGGTTTGATGGGGCTAACTCGGAGGATAGCAAATTTTTACCACTCATGGACGGCTTACTCCAAAACGGACAAGCTGGTATCATGGATTTAAACTTGCTACAAAAACAAAAAATATTAGACGGCTACACCTATTTGGCTACCATGAACGACTACTCGATGTTTAACCTTTATGGCAAACCGCGCCAAGGGCAATCGCTCGAAGAAGTACAGGCTTTGTTGCTTGAACAAATAGATTTGTTAAAAAAAGGACAATTCGACGATTGGTTGATAAAAGCCGTTATCAAAGATTTTAAACTTAAACAACTAAAAAGCAACGAAACCAATGGCGGACGCGCCGCTGCTATGGTTGATGCCTTTATTACCCAAACACCCTGGGACAAAAAAACACGCGAACTAGACGAACTCGACAAAATTACCAAAGCCGATGTGGTAGATTTTGTAAATCGCCGATTTAAAAACAACTACGTAGTAGTATACAAAAAACAGGGCGAAGATGCCACCGCTACCAAAATACCCAAACCACAAATTACACCCGTAGCACTAAATCGCGAAGCACAATCGGACTTTGCCAAGCAGTTTGACCAAATGTCCGAAATGCGCCTAAAACCCGAGTTTTTGGATTTTGAGAAAGATATCCATCACTCAAAAATTGGCAAAATACCCTATTTTTACATCAAAAACGAAATAAACCCTACCTTTGCCCTATATTATGTGCTAGATATGGGCACCAACAACAACCGTAAATTGGGCTTGGCAACCAATTATTTGCAGTATCTTGGCACTAACAAATACACCGCCGAACAACTACAACAAGAGTTTTACAAACTGGGTTTAAGTTTTGATGTATCTACACAAGGCGACCGTATGTATGTGGTGCTTCGCGGATTAGAAGAATCGTTGGACGAAGGCGTAAAACTATTTGAACATTTGCTTGCCAATGCCCAACCCAACGAAGAAGCCCTTGAAGCGGTTATTGACGATGTGCTTAAATCGCGGGCTGATGCCAAAAAAGACAAAAACCGCATCTTCTCTGCCCTGTATAACTATGGGCAATACGGCAGCAAATCGCCCGTTACCAATATCTTATCCGAAACAGAACTGAAAGCCATTACCGCCCAAGAGTTGGTAGATTTGATTAAATCGCTGAATGGCTACAAACACAGCATTTTTTATTATGGCAGCAAAGATGCAAAAGCAGCGGCAAAAATCATCAAAAAATACCACAAACCACCCAAAAATCTCCAAAACTACCCCGCTACCACCATCTACACCGAGCAACCTACCGATAAACCCCGCGTATTGTTTGCTAACTACGACATGGTACAATCGCAAATATATATGCTATCAAAAGGCGGAGCCTACAACACCAATTTGTTGCCTTATGCCGCTATGTTTGGCGAGTATTTTGGTGGCGGATTAAGCTCTATCGTGTTTCAAGAAATACGCGAATCGCGCGCCTTGGCATACAGTGCCTTTGCCTACTACGATACCCCCGACAAACTAGACCGCTCGAACTACACCGGTGCTTTTGTTGGTACACAAGCCGACAAAATGAAAGATGCCACTACTGCCATGCGCCAATTGTTAGTAACAATGCCGCGTGCCGACAAACAGTTCGAAGGCTCGCGCTTGTCGTTGCTAAAACAACTCGAAAGCGAACGAATTACCAAAGCTCGCAAGTTTTTTAGCTATCTTGCCGCCAAAGACCTTGGTATTAACTACGACACCCGAAAAGATACCTACGCCAAAGTACAAACCATGTCCTTTGATGATTTAGCCAACTTTTACCAACAAAATATTAGCGGTAAAAACTTTATTATTATGGTAATGGGCAACCGAGATAAACTAGACATGGAATACCTAAAATCGTTGGGCGACTTTAAAGAGGTAACACTAGATGAGATTTTTGGCTACTAAATACCTATTGCTGATTATATTTGTAAAACAATTAACTTTACAAGCAATAAACCACATCATCTAGCCAGATAAAAAAAACACACCTTGCAAATAAGCAAGGTGTGTTTTTTTGTGCAATAAAATAGGCACAACGAATAATAAAGAACGAGACAATGCAAACACAAAGCAAAAAGCAAACTACCGCTCTATTTGGTCAACTTATCTGTTACTCATTGCTAACCAAAGTACAGATAGGAAAGCCCCGAAATTATTTGTTTTTTTTTTTTGAAAATTATTTTCTATTTCCATTTCTTTATTCTACCTTTGTACGACTAAAAGGCGGTAGTTAATGTAACCGACCATCGGCTGTGCCGTAGACGCCATTTGGAATAATTATACACAGGCAAAAATAAAGTGTTTTTATAAAATATTGATAATCAATTTATTATAAAATAAAATATTAACCATATTTTTTAATAAATTACTTGAAAAAATGTATAGTTATGCCTATTAACTAGTTGGTAACCATTTTAAGAAGCATATGAAAATTCTAACTTTAATTCTGACTTTTTCTATTTCGACACTTACATTCGGACAAAAATCTATTGCGGACAGCAACTATATTTTTTGGAGTAAAGACAGAAGATTACAACAAAATGACTTTCAAATAAACGTTGGGAATGTCTCAAGTTCATACTCTTTTGCACAATATAGTATTGACTACAACGTCATTGGTACATTTACATTTGGTGTGCCAAAAGATTATAAAAAGAAAATTAGAAATTATTTTATTAAAAGTGCCTCATGGTTGGACACAACCAACAATGTCGTAACTTCTCTTAAATATCAACAGACATTATTTGATATTGCAGAGATTTATGTTCGACGCTTCCGGAAATCTGTGTACGATAACCGAAAGAAAATTACTTGGGGCAAAATAAAAATGGAAGAACTAAATTCACAAGTAATGACTGACTTTTCAAAAAGACGAGTTCAGTACGACTTGGCAACTGATTTTGGGGAAATTTTAGACAAACAAATAGAATGGGAAAATATAATTTCAAAGGAATTAGAAGAACTAAAAGATTTCTCGGCGGAATAAAAATGGCTGCCAACATGGGTTTGTAGCAAACTGGGGCTGACGGAAGTAATTGAACATTAAGAATTTTATTGTACTTTTGTTTCGGCGGACAGAAACCTACTGAACATTTGTAAGTAATTGAACATCAGTAATTTATCTCGGCAGACGTTCCAGCAGAAGAGTTTCAAAACCCCCAACCTGCACAAAGCCCTGTTCGTTATCCTAAAAAAAACGTTAAACAAAACATTTGACTAAAAATTACGTTATTTACTGACGTTTTGCACCCTATTTCAATAACAAGGTTTTATTAGGTAACACCCGTGCGTAACAACAGTAAGTTAATAAAAAAATTTCCCTCTAGATAAGGTAAAAACCGCTTGCCGCAGCATCGGATTTTATCTATCCAATATTAAAAATGCATAAATAATAAAATGATAACAGTCAATTGCCCTGTTTGCAGCAGTGATAATGGCAGCTATTACATTGCTACCAAGGCGCTGATGCATAAGGCTAATCAAGAGCGCTATATTTTCAACAAATGCTCCTCATGCCATACCGTTTTTTTAACTAATCCTGTAAAAGAAGAAATATTAGATACTTACTATACTGATAATTATTTACCATACAAAGGAGCTGCCGCATGGGGCAAATACAGTTTGTTTGTTGCAAGAAGCCAGCAAACACTTGATTGTAAGAGGGTGCAATTAGTTGCTCGATATTTAAAATCTAAAAAAGCATTTACTATCCCTCGATGTAGGTTGTGGAAACCCAAGCTTTTTAAATTTAGCACTGCAAAAATTAAATGCTAAAGGTACAGGCATAGATTTTTCTGATAATGGCTGGAAAAACACCAAGTTTGACAAATTACAACTTATTAAAACATCAATTGCGAACTTTAAGCCCTCTTGTACGTTTGATGTAATAACCCTTTGGCATTATCTTGAACATGATTATAATCTACAAGAAACGGTGAATAAACTTTACGATTGTTTAAACACCGGTGGTAAATTAATTATTGAAGTGCCCGATTACAACAGTATAAGCGCCAGAAAACAAAAACAATATTGGCAAGGGTGGCACAGTCCGAGGCACATGACACTTTTTTCTGAAAAAGGTTTTCAGGTGCTATTCAATAGCGATAAATGGAAAATAATTGATCATCATAAGTACGGTACCTTAGACGCCTTTACTTTGTGGTGGTTAGGTAAAATGGAACAGCAACAAATAAACTGGTCTGATAGTATGGAAAGTAAATTTTGGCCTTTGGCATTTTTAAAAACAGTAAGCTTTCCATTTTTTCTTTTTGAAAAATTTTTTCCAATGGGAATACAACTAGTCGTAATTGAAAAAAAATAATGATATGATTTTAAATAACAGCAGCTATAAAACTTTTCTTGTTTAATGAGTCAGATAATTACAACTACCTTTTTTAAGGTCGAAAGTTTTTCAAATACATGGTGGGCATTTACACAAATGCAATTTGGACACAGCTCGTTAAAAAACATCGAAGGTTTAACTTTTTATAAGTTGTTGGGTTCAGGTGCTAAAAATGGATTTAGTTCCATACCCAATTTTGGAACGTATGTTCTTTTTTGTGTTTGGAAATCCGAAGCAAATGCTCAAGCGTTTTTTAAAGAAAATTCTTTTTTTAACGCCTATCGAAAACGCAGCAGCGAACTATTTACTGCCTACCTCAATACAGCCGAAGTTCATGGACTGTGGGATGGCGTTCAGCCGTTTGAGAAAAGTGTAAAATTAGCATCTGATAAACCAGTAATAGTCTTAACAAGGGCAAGTATTCGGTTAAATAAATTATTTTCTTTTTGGAGTAAGGTAGGCATGGTAAGCCAAAGTTTAGAGGGTTACAATGGTCTTGTTTTATCTATTGGTGTTGGCGAGTGGCCTTTAATTCAGCAGGCAACAATAAGTATATGGAAAACGCAAGCCGAAATGCTTGATTATGCCTATAAAAATCCTAAACACCGCGAGGTAGTTTTACTAACAAGAAAACTAAATTGGTACAAAGAAGAAATGTTTGCCCGGTTTGTTCCCTGCAAATTTGAAGGAATCTGGAACGGAGTGAACGTTAAAAATTTAATTTAAATTTATGAAACCATCTGCTCAGAATATTGCTATAGTTGGTGCAGGTATTGCAGGTTTGGCTGCGGCAATTCGTTTGCAAGCTATGGGCAATCACGTTGTTGTTTTTGAAGCAAATGATTATCCCGGTGGTAAGCTTACCGCATTTAGCGAAAAAGGTTATCGCTTCGATATGGGTCCTTCTTTATTTACAATGCCTCAATACGTTGAAGAGTTATTCGGTGTTGCCAAACAGCCAATGGAAAAATACTTTAGCTATAAAAGAAAAAGCATCATTTGTAATTACTTTTTTGAAGACGGTACTACTTTTTCCGCATTGGCAAATACAAGCGATTTTGCGAAATCAGCTGCAAAAGTATTCGGAGTTGAAGAGCAATCACTCATTAATTATTTTGAAAGAAGTAAAAAGAAGTACAATCTCACAGCGAGTTTGTTTTTAGAAAAATCACTTCATAAATTAGCTACCTATTTTAGTAAAGATGTGATTAAAGCCGTTTTTAATATTGCGAGCTTAGATATTAATACAACGCTTGCCGATTACAATGCTAATTCATTCAACAACGAAAAATTAGTTCAGTTTTTTAACAGATTTGCTACTTACAATGGTTCTAATCCTTATCAAACACCCGGAATAATGTCTATGATACCGCATTTAGAGCAATATTATGGGACCTATTTTCCAAAAGGAGGAATGCATCAAATAACGATGAGTTTATTCGAATTGGCAAAAGATATTGGTGTCGAATTTCAGTTTAATAAAAAGGTACAAGAAATTATTGTCGAAAATAATAAAGCCACCGGCATTCGATTAAATAACGAAATAAAACTGTTCAATATCGTGGTATCTAATGCCGATGTAGTTCCAACATACAGAACATTATTGCCAAAGCAAAAGGCACCCGAAAAAATGCTATCGCAACCGCGCAGTAGTTCAGCCTTAATTTTTTATTGGGGAATAGAACATACCTTTCCGCAATTAGATTTACATAATATCTTTTTTTCAGAAGATTATAGTGCAGAGTTCGATTATATTTTCAATAAAAAAGATGTGCATAACGACCCCACGGTTTACATTAACATCACTTCCAAAGATGAACCAACCGATGCTCCACAAGGTTGCGAAAACTGGTTTACTATGGTGAATGTTCCTTGTAATACAGGCCAGGATTGGGACGAAATAATCGCAAGAACCAGAACCAATGTTATTGCTAAAATCAGTAAACTGTTGAATAAAGATATCGAACCACTTATAGTGTATGAGTCTATTTTAGACCCAAGAACGATAGAGTCTAAAACACAAAGCTACCAAGGAGCGCTTTATGGTGCCTCATCTAACAACAAATTTGCTGCATTTTTAAGGCATCCAAATTTTAAAAGAAGTATAGACGACCTATATTTCTGCGGCGGAAGTGTGCATCCCGGTGGAGGCATTCCACTTTGCTTGTTATCTGGTAAAATTGTTTCTGAATTAATTTCAAAATCGGTTTTAAAATGATAGTAGTTTCAAAACATAAAATTGCTATTAGTATTGGTCTTTTATGGCTTTTTACTATCTCGGGTATTCTTGGCATTTTATCGCAACATCAAAATTGGTTCTTATCACTAACGCCACTCAATTTATTATTAACTGCGCTCATAGTATTATGTAATATTAAAAATTGGGGTTTAAAAACGTTGCTGGCATTTTTTATACCATTCACTTTAGGTTTTGTTTCAGAAGCTTTAGGGGTTAATTACGGACTTATTTTTGGAAGCTATACCTATGGCAATAACCTAGGATATAAAGTATTTGGTGTACCACTTTTGATTTGTACGAACTGGGCAATCCTCACATTTATTACCGCAGATGTAGCTAAACATTTTACAAAAAATAGTTGGTTTTCGGCTTTAATTGGAGCTGTGCTTATGACCATACTAGACCTGATTATTGAAGTATCGGCTCCGCGATTTGATTTTTGGGAATTTGAAGGCAAAGTTGTGCCTGTTCAAAATTACATAGCTTGGCTTATAATTGCGTTTTTATCACATTTAGGGTACCAAAGACTAAATGTGTTGTCCGATAAAATAATTTCATGGCATGTATTTATTTCAATTGTTGTGTTTTTCACCGTATTTCTTTTTACATAAATGACAAAGACAGATTATATCATTACCGGAGTAGGTGCTGCTGGATTAATTTTAGCCTATAGAATGGCTTGTGATGCTTATTTTGACAATAAATCTATTATTATTATTGATAAAAATAAAAACCTAACCAACAACCGCACCTGGTGTTTCTGGGAAAATGGCGAAGGTGAATGGGACGAACTTTTGCATAAAACATGGCCAAAAATATATTTCGGAAGCAATGATTATTCAAAGGTTACAGATGCAACTCCTTATCACTATAAAATGATAAGGAGTGCAAAAGTTTTATAAAGGACTTTGGGATGTTATAGATAAAAAACCGAATATTAAATTTATAAACTCAATAGTTAAATCTATTTTGGAGCACGACAACGATGTTGAGGTAATTACAGATGAAGGTAGTTTTAAAGGGCCAAAGGTCATTAATAGTATTGAGTTTAATAAGCACTACTTAACGCAGGAAAAATATCCGGTGCTGCAACAACATTTTATAGGTTGGTTTATTAAAACTCAAAAAAACGAATTTGATGATGAGGTAGCAACTTTTATGGATTTTGAAATTCCACAAAACGGAACTACGGCATTTATGTACGTGTTGCCAAGTTCAAAAACTGAAGCCTTGATTGAGTACACATTATTTTCTGAAAAATTACTTACAAAAGATGCTTACGAAAAAGCCATACTTGCCTATTTAAAAGATAAGGGCATTGAAAACTATACGATAGAAGAAACAGAGCGTGGCACTATACCGATGACTTCTTATAAGTTTCAGGAGTATAACACCAAAAACGTGATAAACATTGGAACAGCCGGAGGTTGGACAAAAGCCAGCACGGGTTACACTTTTAGAAATACCACCAAAAAAACAAAGCAACTGCTAACATTTTTAAAAAAAGAACAAAACTTGAGCAAGTTTACCAAACCATCTAAATTTTGGTTTTACGATTTGTTTTTTTTAGACGTGCTGGCGCAGCATAATGAAGAAGGTCCCAATTTGTTTTCAAGTTTATTTAAAAAAACTAAAATTCAAACTATTTTTAAATTTTTAGATGAGGAATCTTCACTCACCGAAGATTTAAAAATCATTAAATCAGTGCCGTCAATGCGTTTTGCAAAAGCTGTGCTGAAAAGAATAATTTATGGCTTTTGATAAACCTATTTTTGATATGGTTTAAGTGCAACTATTAAAGGTTTTGCACTAGTTTAACCCTGCACATGGGGCTATAATTTTTATGCCCATCTTTTAGCGCATTCCAGCACCATATAAAGCAAACCCGTTTCACCCCATATAGTACCCACCTTCGCCCCCTCCAAAACCGTCCCTCTCCATTTTAAGTATCGAACAACAAAAAAACGCCCTGCCAATCATGGTAGGGCGTTTTTTTTAGCCTAACTCGCAGCTTCGGCGAAACAAATTGATTTCAAACAAATTGCAATGTTCACAAATAAATATGCAGCGGCGAATAGCAATTACAAAGAGGTGTTGACCAAAGTACCGATAGAAAAAGCCCCGAAATTATTTTTTCTTTTTTTTGAAAATCATTTCTTATTTTCATTTTTTTATTGTACCTTTGCAATGCTAAACTATGGCAGTTTCGTGCTCCGCAGACAGTTTTGTGGTAGCCGAAAGTTTGGTAATCCGAATAAACATTTGTGCTGAAAAGCCCGCCACCTTCGGTAAGCCGCAAACCATTGTAGGTTATGCTAAAAAAAAAACGTTAAACAAAACATTTGACTAAAAATTACGTTATTTATTTGTACTAAAATAGCTAAACAATGAGGACACTAAATATTGTCATATCAGACATAGAATATAATAAATTTGGGATTAAAACCGAAAAATTAAACTTTACAGAGTTTATAGAACTTGTTAGTAGAGAATTGATGCGTCAAAATATAGATAAGTGCATAGAACTCGCAGAGAAACACGGACTTTCTAAAATGACAATGGACGAAATCACTAACGAAGTAAAAGCAGTACGCAAAAATGCAAAAAATAGTTATTGATACAAATGTATTGGTATCTTCCATTATACAACGAAGTTATCCTTATCGCATTATTTACGAATTGTTTGTAGTAGACAAATTTGAATGCTGTATTTCTGAACAACTTTTGGCTGAATATTACGAAGTTTTATCACGCCCAAAATTTGCCAAATTTCAAGACTTTTTTCACAGAGCAGAAAGTTTGTTGGCAGACATTGAGAGAAAAGCTCAAAAATACAAACCCACCATTCAACTTGACTTAATTTCAGATAAAGACGATAATATGATTTTAGAACTTGCAGATGTTTGCTTGGCGGACTTTGTTATTACTGGCAACACAACAGATTTTACTTTTGCAACTTACAAACAAACCAAAATCGTAACACCAAAGGAATATTGGGAAAATCATCAGCCACAAGAATAAGCACAAACCCACAACATTGTATTTATGAAAAAGGGGCAGATGTGCGTAATTTGGGCTTTTGTACTAAATTTGAACTTTCCCCCACCTTCGCCCCCTCCAAACCAATCCCCCCCCATCCTAAATATCCAACAAAAAAAACGCCCTGCCAATTATGGTAGGGCGTTTTTTTTAGCCTAATTCAGCATTTGCCAAACAAATTGATTTCAAACAACGTTGCCATCAGGAGTAGTAGGTCTAATTACCCGCTTGCAATGTTCAAAACATGCATGCACAACCCTACAAAGCAAAACGCAAGCTAACGCCATTTGTCCAAATATTTTTACTCATTTGAACCAAATACGGATAGGAAAAGCCCAAAAATTATTTTTCCTTTTTTTGAAAATCATTTCTATTTCCATTTCTTTAGTTTATCTTTGCAGGCTAAACGATGGCAGCTAATGTAACTAACCATCGGCGGTGCCTTAGACGCCGTTTGAAATAATACAAACAAGCAAAAACAAAATCCGCAACCACAATAACAAGCAAGACAATAAGCATTATTTGACCGAAATTGTGAATAATGAAGTCATTTTTATTGGACAAAAAACCGAATAAAAAGGTGCGTATTTTGTATTGTTTTGCCAAAGTCTACCAAGGTACGCATTTTGTATTGTTTTGGCTCGCAAAAAAATTATTTTTTACAAAATATTGATTATCAGTAACTTATACAACAAGATAATTAATTATATATTTTAACAATACCTCGCGAAAAGCGAAAAGGTGCGTATATTAACGAGTTAGCGGCTATTCTACCCGAACACAATCCAATAATTTAAAGATGAACATAGAAAATATTATAAATGAAATTCAACAAACAAGCAAACTTTCAAGTTATTCAATTGAAGAAATTGAAGAAAACAGAAATTTAAGACTTGAAATGGTTAAATATTTTGACAAACAACAAAATAGAGAATTTGCACTTGATTTTTTAAGAATACTAACAGAATTACGAGAAGACGAGAATGTTGGAGTTTCAGGAGATAGTTTAATGCTTGCTTGTTACATACTTGGAAAACACAAACAAATTGAAGATTGTATTAGAGTATGGGATACCAAACGAATTGATTTTGACACATACTGTTATATTGATATTCAATTAGTGCCATTTCAAGGTGTTAAAGAAACTATTGAATACCTAAAAAAACAAACTTCTGAGAATGCCAAAAATGCGTTAGAATATGTTGTTGAATGTTATAAAGCTGGTGATTTTGACAACTTGGAAGAATATTATAAAGAAATACCTTGGTTTGTATGATACTTAAAACAATAAAATATTTAGACCAAAGTGCAAATATTCCTAAAAGTGGACAAGTTATTTTAGGACAACAGACTGACGAATTAATAGTATTGTATCAAGCTTACAATAAACAAATTGCGGAATTTGCAACCACACATCAAAAACTTGGGGGAAGTCATTTCAGTTACAACAGAATGTCTTGGATAAAACCAAACTTCCTTTGGATGATGTATAGATGTGGTTGGGCTGAAAAAGAAAATCAAGAAAATGTAATCGCAATTTGGATTAAAAAATCCGACTTTGAGACAATTCTTGATAATGCGACTTATTCATCTTTTAAGGAAACCGTTTACCAAAGCATTGAAAATTGGAAAGACGAATTACTACAAAAAGAAGTACGGCTTCAATGGGATCCAGACCACGACCCTTTTGGAAATAAACAAGAAAGAAGAGCAATCCAAATTGGACTTAAAGGCAAAATCCTAAAAATGTTTGGAGAAGAAATGATACAACGAATTGAAAATATTACAGACTTTGTAAAAATCCAAAAGCAATTTGTTGACAAGAATGAAATAGAAAATTTACTTGTTCCTATTGAACAAATTTATAGAACGACAACCCAAAAATTAAATGAAAAACTCGGAATAAAATAAAGAACAGCCGCTAACAAGGGTTTTGCGTCAGGCGGGCTGAAAAACTACAGTAGTTTTTCAATTGAAATTTAGTAATAATATCAGCTTTGCTTGATTTCTGAACGCAAAGCCCAACGTAGCGGCTATTTTAAAGCGACACCGAACAATCAGACAATAAACTGAAAGATGAGAATAATAATTGTGGACATTTTATTGACTTTGGATGTAACAACTCAAAATCACAATCAATGAAAAACAAAATTTCGTTAGAGAAAATTGATAAAATGTTTTCTAATATGAAAGCAACGGAAAACACCGACACTATATTGCTTTGGGGATTTTTACGTCTAACAAAAAGACAAATTAAGCCAAGCCAATGAAGCTAAAGCAAAAATTTTGATTTGTTGAAATCTTTCGGAGAAGATAAAAGTTATTGGTTACACTTGGAACGCAAGAAATTCACAACTCAAAAGCTTATATGCATGACGAAGAACTTTATGCAATAGCGATAAATACAAAATTATTTATGACGGTTTTGACGTTGGCAACGTGGATAAGGACAAGCCAATTGAACGAGATACTTATGTTGTTCCAGAAGAATTTAAGACACTTGACTACCAAAAAGACAATTATCCTTGTTTGCTAATTGGCAATACAGCGTTTGACAAATTTCCACATAAAGAAGAGTTTTGCTATTTCATAAAAGTAACAACACCATACAAGAAAGACGAAAAGGCAATGTTGCCAATAGACGGAGAACTAGACGAGTTAGATAAATTTGAGTATTTTATTGAGAACAATTTAACACAAAACCAAGTCAAAAATTATTATGTATTTCGGGACACGCATAAATTAGACTTACATTGTAACTAACAATGCAAAGGCAACAGAAGTTATCAATCTAATTAAAATTCTGGTCAACAAAGAAATTTTAACTTAAGATCTGACAGACAAAATGGAATTTATACAACGAATTCAGAAAAAAATGCCGAATGAATAGAAAAACAGCCACTAACAGCAGTTTGGCAAAAGTGGCGGTTCAGTACTCCGCAGACACATTTGTGGTTAATCAAAGTTTTGTGCTCCGAATAAACATTTGTGCTGAAAAGCCCGCCCATCGCAAATCTGCAAAACGTTAGCGGTCAGGCTAAAAGACGACCCAAACAAACATTTAGACAAGAAATGATTATAGACACAAAAAACTTAAAGCTAATTGCCTGCGATATCGAAATATTGAAATCAGCAATAGAAGGGAATGAAATTCTTTCAAAAAAAATTAATGCAACTGTTCAAGACAATTGGACAGAGTTTGGTGTTGATGCATTGAAGTATTCAATTGACAAATTAACAGACAGTGAAGAAGAAAAAAATTGGTGGACATATTTTCCTATTCACAAGCAGGACAACAAACTTATTGGAAGTGGTGGGTATAAAGGGAAACCGACAAGTGACGGGACGGTGGAACTTGGGTATGAAATAGCATCAGGCTACCGTAATCGTGGACTGGCAACTGAAATGGCAACGGGACTAATAGAGAACGCACTTAGAGACGAAAGAGTTAAATCAATTATTGCACACACTCTTGGACAGGACAATCCTTCAACGAAAGTTTTACAAAAATGCGGCTTTAAGAAAGTTGAAGAAATAAATCACCTAGTCGATGGACTGATATGGAAATGGGAACTAAAAAGACATTAGAAGAAGAAGCCCGAACCGCTAACAGCACCTACAAAAAATTGGCGGTTCAGTGGTTAAATGAAGTTTTGTGCTTCGTCTCAAGTTCAGTAGTGGCAGATAGTTTTCGTCTCCGAAATCGCCAACTTCTTGTAGCCTCAAAACGTTAGCAGTAAGCTTAGACAACGACTAACCAAAACAATCAGACATAAAAACGACAGACAAAAACGCATAATTAATTATTAAAAAAATAGACACAGTGAAGCAAACAACAACATTAGGACACAGTACGCTGACAGTTAATAGAATCGGACTTGGCTGTATGGGCATGTCTGAGTTTTATGGTTCTTTTAATGAACAGGAATCAATCAATACATTGCATAAAGCCATAGACTTAGGAGTTAATTTTTTCGATACAGCCGACATGTATGGTTGGGGAGCAAATGAACGACTATTAGGAAAAGCGTTCAAAGGACGGTGGAGCGAAGTAATTTTAGCGACCAAGTTTGCTGTAATGCGAGGACCTAAAGGTGAATTTCTTGGACTAAACGGTAAACCAGAATACATAAGACAAGCATGTGAACAAAGTCTTCAAAATTTGGAAGTCGACACAATTGACTTGTATTATATGCATCGACAGGACCCGAAAGTAGAAATTGAAGAAATTGTTGGTGCGATGAGTGACTTGGTAAAACACGGGAAAAGTAAAACACTTAGGCATTTGTGAGGCGAATGTAGAAATGATTCGAAGAGCACATGCAGTTCACCCACTTACTGCTGTACAAAACGAATATTCATTGTGGAGCAGAGAACCAGAGCAAGAAATTTTGGATGTATGTCAAGAACTCGGAATCACCTTTGTAGCTTATAGTCCTCTTGGGCGAGGGTTCTTAACAGGGGCAATCAAAAGTCGAGCAGATTTAGAAGCAAGTGATTGGCGTCTTACACTTCCTCGCTTTACAGAAGAAGCGATAAAGGAAAATCTGAAATTTGTAGAGGTTGTGGAGCAAATTGCACAAGACAAAAAAGTTTCCAAAGCACAAGTTGCACTTGCTTGGGTTCTTAGTCAAAACGATGAAATCGTGACTATTCCAGGTACTAGAAATGTTAACCGTCTCGAAGAGAACTTAGGGCATTTAAAGTGGAATTAACTAAAACCGATTTGGCTACAATACAAAATTCTATGCCATCAGAAACAATTGGAACTCGTTATTAGTATGACTAAACAACTTCAACGACAGACAGAAAAGCCTACTGCTAACACGGGTTTACCTGCGGTGCTACTTCGTGGTGGCAAAAGTGGCGGTTCAGTGCTCCGCAGACAGTTTTGTGGTTAATCAAAGTTTGGTTTTCCGCATCAACATTTGTACTTTCTAAACCCCACCAACGCAAAGCCAAAAAACGTTGGGCATCACTTTAACGAAACCCCGATAGACAAGAATTAACATTCACATACAGAAGAGAATATGGAAATAGATACACTAATTAAAGACCTAAACATAATAATAACATTGCAAGGTAAAGGTGTGGACAAAATTGACAAAGTAGATTTAACCGTAGCCGAAGAACAATTTTTAAATGAATATAAACCACAAAAGTCAATAATCATTTACGGAACTCTTGCACCAAATAGACCAAACCATTCAAAGATTGAACACATCAATGGAAAATGGATAAAAGGCATTGTAAAGGGCAAATTAGTTAAAGAAGGTTGGGGAGCAGAATTGGGCTACTATGGATTTAAGCATTCTGCTATTGACGAACAAGAAAATATTGAAGCATTCATACTCTTTTCTGACGAATTAGTTAACAATTGGACATATTTAGACGAATTTGAGGGAGACGGGTACAGAAGAATATTAGCAAAATTTGAATTGGAAAATGGAGAAGTTGGTGTGGGGAATATTTACGCTATAAATGACACCAAACTTTAATCTAATTGTTTGCAAAGGTATTACAACAAATAGTTAAACAAAAAAAAGCGAACGCCTAACAGGGGTTTGGCAAAATGGGGGCATAAGTGCTAAAATGAACATTAGTTTGATGCAGACATTGAAAAGTAGTAAATGATTGCTAAAACTACTCTATATTATTGCTTGTTTTTTAATTTACTATTCGGGAGATTTTTTTTTGCAACGGAGACACTGAGAACACAGAGATTTTTTTATGGTATCGCTTTTTATTGGTTATTTTTAGTTTGTAATCAAGACAGTGAAGAACATAAACTCTTCTTCTCTGTGTTCTCTAATCTTTGTTGTTTTTATTTTTTTTAAAACAAGCTTAAGTCCTATGCTAAATGGCAGGTAATCCAGTAAAATCTGTTCCATGTTGTTATCAAAGTAATTCTATTTGGCATTTGTGCTTCTAATTCCACCCGAACACAAAGCCCCAAAACGTTAATAGCAACCTTAAACAACAAAAACATAAAGCGAAAATGACAAACATTGACATACAAAAAGTAACGCTTGACAACATTGACCAATTGCAAAAAATTGGTAGACAGGGAAGAAAATCCAAGAGCAATAAACTTTTACAAGAAAAACGGTTTCGTAGAGTTTGACAAACACTTTTTCAAATTGGGCAATGACCAGCAGACCGACATAATGATGAAACTAAAACTGAACGACTAATGCGGACGACAAGAAGCCCAGCAGCTAACAGCACATTTGCAATAGGCGGGGTTTCGTGCTCCGCAGACAGTTTTGTGGTTACACAAAGTTCAGCGCTCCGCATCAATATTTGTGCTCAAAAGCCCGCCCATCGCAAAGCCGCAAAACGTTGTGCGTCATTGTAAAGCAACCCGAATGCCAAAATAAATTTAAGCATAAACAAGACAAAAATGACAAACAATAAACTTGATATAAAACTTAGACCAACAGAAATTTTAGACTTAGACTTTTTGTTTCAATTTCAACTTGACAAGCAAGGTAGATATATAGCTGCATTTATGCCAAAAGACCCGACAGACAAATTTGCCTATTTAAATAAATACACAAAATTGTTAAACAACCCAACAGTTAATAACCAAACAATCATTCTTGACAATGTTATTGTAGAAAGTATTGCTAAGTTCGTAATAGAAGGTGATACAGAAATTACTTATTGGATAGATAGAAAGTTTTGGGGACAAGGTATTGCAACAAAAGCACTAAAAGAATTTCTTGCAATTGAAACCTACAGACCAATTTTGGGACGAGTAGCATTTGACAATTTTGGTTCACAAAAAGTTTTAGAAAAATGTGGTTTTGTAAAAATTGGTGCAGATAAAGGTTTCGCAAATGCACGACAAGCAGAAATCGAAGAATATATTTATAAAATCTCAGAATAATAGAAAGAACAACGAACCGCTAACAGCAGTTATTGTAGAGCGACACCCTAAAAAATTAAACAAAATAAAAGTTGGATAGCAATTTTAATTAAGTAGCTGAATAGACAATGAAACAAATATTTATCAACTTACCAGTGAAAAATGTAGAAGCATCTATGAACTTTTACACACAATTAGGATTTACAAACAATCCGCTATTTACTTTTGACGACCAGAAATGTATGGTTTGGAGTGAACAAGTCTATCTAATGTTACAGACATACGAAATGTATAAATCGGGGAATAAAAAAAACATTCCTGATACAAAAAAATATTCAATTGCAACTTTTACACTGCCTGTGGAAAGCCTTGATAGAGTTAATGAAATTATAGAAAACGGATTGCAAGCAGGAGGGACAGAACCAACGCCAATGTACGATGAAGGTTTTATGCAAGTAAGAAATATTGAGGATTTAGATGGACATAATTGGGGAATAATATGCTTGGACTTGGATAAGTTTAAAGAAATGACGGGAAATCAATAGAAAATGAAAAACAACGAACCACTAACAGGAGTTTTGCGAAAAAGTGGGTTCAGTGGTTAATTGAACATTCGTAATTTTAATAAACATTTTTGCTAAACTACACATTTGTGGTGAAAAGCCCGCCCGAATGCCAAGCCGCAAAACGTTAGCTGCCATATAACAACCCGACACATTATGAGTTTTGACAGTAGAAAATATCATTTTTATTTGCTTTTTGCCGACACAACAAAAGGCGAAGAGCCGTGGACAAAAAAACAATGGACAAAAAATATTCAACCACTTTTTGATAGCATTATAAAGCATTCAACCTATTATGATAAAACAGGTTTAGGTGTTCTTGCATATGCACCACGACCCAATTCAGAATATTCTGACGAAATAAAATTTGGAAAACTTCGTTGGAATGAGAAATCGTTTGAAAAATGGACTTTTGCTGACGATGAAACAAAGAGAAAATTTCATTTTTTGGACTGTTGGACACCTATGCGGACAGTTTGTGAAAAAATTAACTCTGCACCCGACATCTATTTTAGTATTTCGAATGAACAATATCATCCCCAAAAAGACAAAATAAAATTTGATTTTTTAATGGTCATAGCATTTGCCGAAGAACTCAATTACAAAGGAACAGAAGACATAACTGAATTATCGAAAATGCTAAACGCTAAGAAAACCGTTTATAAATATAGGCGTTGGGGCAACGTTCTGATCCAGAAAAAAATGCTCAATGGAGTTTTATCAATTCAATACAAGACACAACACCATTTGGTATTTACAGAGCCGAAACATTAAACATACACGATACTAAATTTGAAGACCTTAAATTTGAACCTTATTGGACAATAATATACAGTAGCTAATAGGCGTTTGACAATAGGGTGGCGAAACTGCAATGTTCAACGAAAGTTCTTTGATTGAACTTTTGTACTTCTAATTCCACCCGAACACAAAGCCCCCCAACCCATTCCCCCCATTCTAAATATCCAACAAAAAAATGCCCTACCAATCATGGTAGGGCATTTTTTTTTAGCCTAACTTGCAGCTTCGGCAAAACAAATTGATCACAAATATACATGCAGAACGAGTGGTGAATAGCACTTACACGTGTTGAGGAACGTGTAAAGCTTAAATGGTTTGTTTTGCACATAAAACGCAGATAATGCTAACACAAAGCAAAACGCTCCATTTGTTCAACTTATCTTTTACTCACTCATATTACGCAACCTATTCCAATAATAAGGTATTTTGCATTTTTATGCACGGTTTCCTATTTTGTTTCTTTGGAACCGGCATTATAGGAATTGGCGTTAAGAAATTTATTGGGGCATAAATGTAGCGTTAAGAAAGATATACTGTTTGAAGCACGCCACACCGAACCCAGCAATAAAACCGATAAACAAGCTGTTTGGCGTGCAAGTTTATATCTTTAGCGGAATGTTGCACATTTATCCTATACAGCCTTGACTTTTTGTTTACTTTTTTTGTCAAGAAAAAAGTAACAAACTTTTAACCAGCCGAAAGTAGTAGCAAAGTAACCACAAATTATCTTCAAAGCCCCATACCACTTAATTATCTGACACCCCTGCGTAATATGAGTTACTCATTCCTAATCAGATAATAATACGCCCGCTTGTAATTTAAATTCGCAATTCATAATTGCACTAAATTTTCTATCAAAAAAGTTGTACCTTTGCGCCCAAAATTATACACAATATGACCAAATTGTACCATATACCCTACACCCTTGCTTTGTTAGTAATTGGTTGCCAAATGGCTTGCCAAAACAACGAAGGAGCCAGTTACAACGCAAGCACCGCCCAACAATACACCCAACAATATGTGCAAACAACAATGGCACAAATAGCCGAAAAAGATACCATCGGTACTTTTGTAAATGGCAAAAACGCCGCCAATGTGCAAACAGCCCTTAAAAATTTGTACAATAAAAAAGCTTTATTATGGCAAGATGCTAAATCCCGCGATGCTAAACCTGCCATAGAACAATACCTAAAACAACTACGCACTGCCGCTGCCAATGGCTTAAACCCCGCCGATTATGGCTTGGCAAACATCGAAAAACAATATGCCGCCTTATACCCCTCAAACAGCCCCGAACCATACAACCGCCTTGAACAACTACCCGCTTTTGACCACCTATTAAGCGCATCGGCATTGGCGTATGCCTACGATATGCTGCGCGGACGCATTAGCGGCGGCGGCTTGTGGGATGTGCCACCGCGAAACCGCGACCTTATCAACGACCTGCCCAAAGCAATTGCCGATGGCAAAATAACCGAATTATTCAACCAAATAGAGCCTAATTACTCGCAATACAAACTACTGCGCAAGCAATTGGCAACCGAAACCAATGCCGACCTAAAAAAACGCATTGCCCTAAACATGGACAGATACCGACTAATGCCCAGCTCCGACTCCTTGGGTAGCCGATATGTGTGGGTAAATATACCCGAGTTTATGCTCCAATTTGTAGAGGGTAAAGACACTACCGCCACCATGAACATTGTAGTGGGCGAACCCAAAAATGCAACCCCCGTAGTAGTCAACAAAAAAATGAATAGCGTTATATTTAGCCCCGTTTGGAATGTGCCCACCCATATTGCCTACGAAGAAATTGAATACATACTAAAAAATCCGGCTGTATTGATTGTTGCCGATGTAGATGTATGGTTAGATGGCAAAAAGGTTGACCCACGCGATATAGATTGGGAAAACACCGCCCGAAGCCGAATAAAAATGCGCCAACGCCCAAAATCAACCAACAGCATGGGTTTAGTTAAATTTGCTTTTGATAACAACTATGGCGTTTATCTCCACGACTCGCCCAGTAAAGAGGTGTTTAGCCACACCAACCGCGCCCAAAGTCATGGCTGTGTGCGTGTAGGCAACCCCGCAGGTTTGGCAGCACAAGTGCTAAAAGGCAGCAAATGGACAGACGGCAACATTAGGTCGGCAATGAACAGCGGCAAACAACAACCCACAGGCATACCCAAACCTGTGCGCGTAAACTTTGTATATTTTACAACTTATGTAGACAAAGGTGGCAACCTACAAACTCGCCGCGATGTGTACGGACACGATAGCCGACAAATGAAACAATTATAATAACAAGCAAAAAAAGCCTAAGCTATATGTTTGGGCTTTTTTAATTGCTACCATAAGCAACCTTAAGCCCATTTATTTCGTCTTAAGTGGCATATTAAACCATTTTTTAACGTCTACAACAGCATTTCAGTATTTTTTTTCAAAAAAAATTACATTTCTTAGACTTTAGTGCGCCAAATTGCCGTTGTTTTACTACCTTTACTCTAATTTTTTGACAACCCTATAAAAAATCAACAATCGATGAGAAAAAATCTTCACTCCCTTATTGCCTTTATCATTTTGTGTGCTTGTACACTTAATCTATCGGCACAAGTCGTTACCTTGCCAACAAGTGGAGCAGGTACTACGCAAACAGCCCTATCGGGTACCTTACAAGACCATGCAGGCGACGGTCAGTATACTAATAGCGTTGATGGCTATATTAGTATTGACGTGCCTTGCGGATTGCTACTTACCTTTACACAAGTAGCCTTCGAAACGTGCTGCGACCGCATTTATCTTTACAACGGTTTAGCCGTTAACGATGCCGCACTTATCTTATCATTTAACACCTTAGCCGAATTGCCCGCAGGTGGAGTAATTGAAACCGAAGGTCCTGTAACCGTTCGTATGAGCTCTGATGGCTCGGTAATTAACGATGGTTTTACCATGACATGGCAAGGCTTGGCAAGCACACCTAATGCCGATTTTACACCCAGCGACCTTAACCCGCCAGCTAACATACCCGTTACGTTTTTAAGCGAAGACAGCGGTGCCGCCACTTGGTCGTGGGATTTTGGCGATGGCACGGCAGCCAATACCACCGACCTTAACCCAGTACATAGCTACGCACAAGCAGGCACCTACACCATTACCTTTACCGCTTTGGGTTGCACAGGCACGCCTGCATCTAGCACACAAACCATTACGGTACAACAACCACCTCAAATAACCGTATCGCCTGGCTCGTTTACCGAAGCAGCTCCCTATGGCACCGAGCCATTTATCGAGCAACTAACTATTTGTAACACAGGTACTGGCGATATGATTTTTAGTATCGACCAACCACTTATTAGCGAAAAAGGCTTAAATATGCTTGGTTTAATAAATGGTGCAGACTCTAGCCCAACAGGTGAGTATACCCGAACCATTGCCGCTATAAATAGCTATTTTACGGATTATGTACGAACAGATATTACTACCTACGACCCCGTTGAATTAGCTGCCGCCCTTGAAGGTAAAGACATTTTGTTAATACCCGAACAAGAAGACTGTAACGAAGCTGCCATGACTGCCTTTGCCCCGATATTGCAAAACTTTGCCCAAAACGGAGGTACTATTATACTAATAGGTACAAACAAAGCAGGCAACACAGGCTCGTGTGTGTTTAACACCGGTTTGTTAGAGGGTAGTTATGTAGAGTTTGTGCAAGGCGAACTAGATATTATAGCACCAACCGACCCACTTTTGGAAGGCGTTGTTGCACCCTATCTGGCACAAGTTGTTACCTACACCTACGATATTACCAACCCCGATTTTGTGTCGGTTATCGAGCATCAAGGCGATAATGTAGTAGGATACCGACAACTAGGCGCAGGTAAAGTAATTTTGATTGGACACGACTATACAAACAGTAATGCCAACAACAAACGTGTGGTATCTAATGCTGTAGCTACATCAAGCCAAATAAACGACTTGCAATGGTTGTTTTTATCAGAAAACGAAGGTACACTTGCACCCGGCGAATGTGCAACCATTGATGTGCAGTTTGATGCTACGGCTGTATATGGTGATGATTATCTGACCAACATCAACATCACCTCAAACGATAGCGAAACACCTGTTACTGTAGTGCCTGCCAACTTTAACATATCTGGTACACCAAGTTTTGGCATATCGCCAGCATCGCTTAGCTTTGACATGACCATGACCACCGATGTAAGCACCTTACCCATTGTCATTACCAACAATGGTACGGCTGCTTTAGAAGTGTTAAGTATCACATCAAGCAACCCCGCATTTACCATAGACCCAAGCACTTTTTCGGTGTATGGCGGTGGAGTAGAGCAAATTGTAACTGTTAATTTTGCACCGCCTGCTATTGATAATTATAGTGGTACACTAACCATTACCACCAACGTAGGGGTATTTACCATACCCATTACGGGCATTGGCGTAGGCTCGCCGCTTACTACCGTTACCCCTAACCCATTAACCGCTACCATTAACGCAGGTACCTCAACGGTTGTACCCTTAACCATTAACAACAGCGGACAAGGACCATTAATTTACACCATCAACAACGAACCTTTCTCTGGCTCGTTGCCCGTATTGATTTATACCAATGGTATTCCTGGATTTGGCACACCTGCTGCAACCATACAAAACGCAGTACTTGCTGCCTACCCCAATGCCACTGTTACCACCACCACCACCACCAACGGAACAATTTTAGCAGGTTTATTGGCACAAAACAAGGTGTTTATAGTGCCTCAAATTCAAGATGTCGCTATTGCCGATAATTTTGCTAGCCTCGACGACGAAATACAAGCATTTGCCAATGCTGGTGGAATGGTAATATTTGGTGCAGCCAATTTTGATGGCGGTGTGGCAATTAACAACAGCGGTTTGTTTAGCCTCATACAAAATTTTGACTCGGGCGATGCTATTAGTGTTAACGATGAAAACCACCCCTTAGCCGATGGCATAACCGATGGTTTCTTTACCACCAATGGAGCAACACCCGTAACCATTAACAACACCGATGCAACCGTTGTTATTGAACAAGTAAGCGCCTTTGGTGGCGGCGGAGCTGTTGCAGCTTATCGCAATGTAGGTGCCGGAAAAGCCGTTTATATAGGTTTTGCCTACACTTTTCCCGATGTCAATGCCGAAACTATTTTGGGTAATGCTATAAAATGGCAAGCCGATATTGCTTTGGTAGATTGGCTTGCACTTAACAATACAGGCGGTACGGTAGGTTTTCCGGGTCAAACAATTGTTGATGTAAACCTTGATGCCACCAATTTATTGGGCGGCACCTATTATACACAAATAGAAATTGCCACCAACGAACCACTTAACCCAAGCATTACCGTACCGGTTGTACTTACGGTTGTAGGTATCCCACAAATACAAGTAAGCGATACCTCGTTCGATTTTGGTAGCGTAATTATTGGCAATACCGAAAGCTATACACTTACCATCAATAACCCCGGTACCGACACTTTGTTTATTAGTAGCATTACCACAAGTGCGGGTTATACGGTTAGCGGCAGCACCATTGCCGTGCCACCTTTGCAAAGTACCACCGTTACGGTTACGTTTACACCTACTGCCATACAAAGCTATAATGGTACACTTACCATAAACAACAACGTAACACCAACTACTATTGCGCTAATTGCCACCGGACAAGGCGCACCCGCCGCCGCCGCTACACCTACGGCTATCACACAAACACTATTGTCGGGTAGCCAAGCCAATACCCAAATAAACCTATCTAATAGCGGAGCTGGCTCTATGGCATGGTCAATACAAGGTGCCGGAACCACAGAGGCATTAGTGATGAACTATGGCACAACCCCAACCGACCTTAGCTACATCAATTTTATCAACAACATTAACGCTTACTTCGAAGGCAATATTAACCTAACCAACTACGACGGCACCGACGGAGCATCGTTGGCGGCAGCACTCGAAGGTAAATCGGTATTGTTAGTACCTACACAACAACAGTTTTTAACTACCCCAGGCGTATTAGCCGACATGGGCGATGTAATGGAAGCATTCGCCAACAATGGCGGAACTATTTTATTTGCAGGTACTACTTGTGCCAATTGCTTAACGCAAACCAATATGTTCACCGGATTTTTTAACTATACCCTATTTGGCGGCATTGGCGAAGAAATTACTTATACCGACCCCGACTTTGGCACAGGCTTAACCTTGTTACCTGCCGTTACCTACGTATGGCAATTTAACGACCTAGACATACAAACCATTGCAACTGGTCCGTTTGGCGGTCAGGCAATGGCTTATCGCACCATTGGCGATGGTAGTGTATTGTATTTGGGCAACGATTTTTCTTCGTTGGGCGTAAACGATAACTTGGGTGACCTAATAAACAATGGTTTGCAGTGGGCAACAAATGCACTACCCTATTGGTTAAGTGCAGCACCCGCCGAGGGTAACACCAACGTTGGTAGTACCGCACCTATTACCGTTAGCTTTAATGCAAATGGTATGTTGGCGGGCACTTATACCTATACTATAGTTATTAACACCAACGACCCGCTTAATCCTACTTTAAACATACCCGTTACCCTCACGGTAGAGGCTTTCCCACAGGCTGCTTTCGATGCCAATGTATCGCTTAGCTGCGACGGCTCGGTGCAATTTAACGATGCATCGGTCAATAACCCTACCTCGTGGAGCTGGAACTTTGGTAACGGAGCCGTGTCTGCATCGCAAAACCCATACTACATTTACGAAACAGAAGGCACTTACGATGTTACGCTAATTGCTTGTAACAACTTAGGTTGCGATACCACTACCCTTGCCGACTTTATTACCGTTGATTTTGGCTTTGTGTATTGCGATACCACCAACATGCCAAGCCAATCGGCACAAACAGTGGTTACTTGCCATGGTGTTTTACGCGACCCAGGCGGAGAAGGACAATATGGCAACGGCGAAAATAGTACCATTACCATTGCTCCACCGGGTGCCAGCAAAGTAACCCTCGATTTTGATTTTATTACCGTAGAAACCTGCTGCGACCGAGTATCGGTATACGATGGACCTACTGTTGGCAGCCCGCTAATTGGTCAATACACCACCGACCCCGGAACTATTATCGAATCGACAGGTACAAGCTTAACCGTACAATTTACCAGCGATGGCTCGGTAATAAACGATGGCTTTGAAGCAAAATACGATTGCATACAAATAACCGATGTGCCTAACCCCGACCTTGACTACGAAGTTATATCGGAGTGTTTAGGACAGATTGACTTTGCCGACGCATCGGATAACTACCCCGACCAATGGACATGGAACTTTGGCGATGGCTCGCCTACCTCTAACGAGCAAGACCCCTCGCACCAATATGCACAAAGTGGTACTTATCAGGTTATTTTGCAAGCCTGTAATTTCTTGGGCTGCCAAACCGACACGATACCTGTAACTATTAACAATGTAGTGTATGCTAATTTTGCCTATAATAATGGCAACCCTGCTGGTCCTCCGTTTGTAAATCAAGGTACACCTATCCAGTTTGTAGACAACACCGCCGGTGCTATATCGTGGGTATGGACGTTTGGTAACGGCAGCGGCAACCAAGGCAACCCAACACCGGTAACCTTTTATACACAACAAGGCACCTATACCGTAACCCTTGAGGTAACAACAGCCAGCGGTTGCACACGTACTACTACGCAAGTTATACAGGTAGTAGCAACAGGTATTAACACACCAATGCCCGATGCCGCAAATGTACAACTACAACCTAACCCTGCCACCGACCGCGTTAAAGTAAGCTACCAATTTACAGGCACCGAAACCGTAAATATGCAACTGTTTGATGCCGTTGGACAATTGATAACATCGCAACAACAAGCCAATGTTAGTCAACAATATCAAACCGATATATCGTTGGCTAACTTGCCCAAAGGTGTTTATTTTGTAACATTGCAAACATCAAAAGGTATAGTTACTAAAAAATTAACAATACAATAAAAATAAATAATTTATCGAAAAAACGACAAATTGTTTTGTGTATTTAGTTAGTATCTAAAAATAAAAAAACCTTGCTTAACTTATGTTAGGCAAGGTTTTTTTGGGGGCAATATTGGCTTAACTATATAGCTTTGGGGCTTGTGCCAATAGGCATGATTGTGCGTCAAACGGCTATTAATACCCTAAAAGAGTTTTTTACGGTACAGGTTGCCATATCGCCCGAGCATAAATTAATAGATACGGGTTTGTATCACTATATCCGTCATCCGTCGTATACGGGTATTATTATTTACATGATAGGCTTGTCGGTGTCGTTGTCAAATTGGATAAGTATTTTGTTGCTGCTGATACCAGTTTTTGGGGTAATTATGTACCGAATTGGCATTGAAGAAGAGGCTTTAATAAACGCTTTTGGCAAACAATACGAAGATTACCGAAACCGAACGGGTAAGTTGTTGCCTAAGTTTTGGTAACTATTATAGTAAGGTGTGTTTGGTGAGGCGCTTAAGTGCTTTGGGGGTGCCCGCAACTGTGCAAAGCATGGAAAGCCAAACATCACCCCCAAAAAAGACATTTTCCGCGTCAAGCGGGGCGGGTACAAGCTTTTAAATTTGCACCCGTCTGAAATTAATTAACTTTGTACAAAAAAAAACCGACTTGCAAAAGCAAGTCGGTTTTTTTTGTATTGAAAGGGTAGGAGGGGGGTTACCACACCTCAACGGTTGAGCTAATTAGTTTGTGCAAGGGCATTACAATTTGTTTGTCGCCGCTATTAAGTGTTACCGAGGTGCTATCCATTTTTACGATAGTGCCTTGTACATCACCGATACGGATATTTTGACCAATTTCAAACTTATCTTTGGTATAAAACGAAGACAGTAGGTTAGCCATAATATCGCGCGAGGCAAAGCCATAAGCCAATGCAAACGCAAAGAAAATAGCTGCTACACCAATGGTAATGTTTTGGGTAATGATGGCGGTATCAATGCCTGCTTGGTTAAGGGCGGTGATAGAAAAAAGCATCACCAAAAAATAAAAGATAAATCCGCTAATTATTTTGCCGGCTCCAATGCCCATAGAGTCGAAGGCTGCCGATGTTACGTTTTTTATTACATTGGCAATAAAAGTACCCACAATAAAAAACATAATGGCACTAAGTAATTTGGGCAGATAAGCAATAAAGTTATTGATGCCCTCTTTGATAGTGTTTAGTCCTAAAATTTCTAAGGCAGTTGTAATAGCCATTAGCATTACTATCCAGTATATTAAACGCGATGCAACTATGGCAGATTTAATATTTAATGCCTGAAATATTTCGATAGATTTTAGTTTTTCATCAACCCAAGCTATGTTGATAGCTACTAATAAGCGATGGATGACACTTGCTATTGTGCGAGCTATTAGCCAACCTACAAACAATATAACTAAGGCAAGTGCCAATTTGGGCATTATGTCAGAGACTTGCGTAATAAACGATTGAGCGATATTTGATAGTGTACTAAGTGTAGTATTCATAGAAAAAAGTTTTGGAGATAGTTATTTTTTTGAATCTTCGGATTCGGGTGGTGTTGGTGGCGTTTTTTGTTGATTACCTTCGTATATTTTAATCAACTCGACCACCGAGTTAGATACATTGCCAATAAACAGCTCGAGTATTTTTACGGCACCTGCAATAAAATTGTAGGTACCCATTACTTTGGTTTTTATGGATGGCGGAGCAGCGGGTTGATTTTGATGAGAGTCATCAAAATTGAATTGTTTAAATGGGTTACTCATTGCACAGGGATTTATTATTATAGTGGTATTTCTTCGTACATTTCGCAATATAGCGATTTGAGTTTTTCTTTAGCTCTTTTAATACGCATTTTAACGGCGCTTTCCGATATATCAAAGGCTATTTGTATGTCCTTAATACTCATGTCGTCGCGATATTTCATAAGTAAGATGAGCTTATCTTCTGGTTTTAGTTGTTCTAGCAACTCGGTCAATCGGTCTAAGGCAATATGGTCTAAGTCGTCGGCGGTATCAATATCGCGTCCGGCTATTTCGCCTTCTTTATCTTCCATGTCTACAACATTGTCTTTTTGTTTTTTTCGAACATAATCAACGCAAAAGTTGTAGGTGATAGAGTAAAGCCAAGTCGAGAATTTAGATTTTTGCTTAAACCCACCTAAATTAAGGTATACTTTAATAAAAATATCGTGTGTTAAATCTTCGGCTATTGATGCCTCTTTAACAAAAGATATGCAACGGCGGTACACCTTGTCGGCATAGCGCTCGTAGAGTACTTCTACTAAGCGAGAATTTTGCGAATGCACAATTTCTTCAACGAGTTCTTCGTCGGACAAGGTGCTTTTTTTGCCAAAAATGATGTTAAATGCAAATAATACAAAAAACATTAGGGGTAATAATTTAAGTGTAAGAGAAGTTTATTTAACAAAAAATGCAATTTTATATAAAAAATTACATAATATTAAAACATCAGACACTTATCTTGCAGCTAAGTAGCATCCTTAAGACGGCAAAATATGGATTGTGTCACAATGGTTTTAAATGTTATCGAAAAAAAAATGTAAAAAAAAATGTAAAAAAGCTTTTTAATTCAAAAATAATGCCTACTTTTGAACTGGTTTTTCATGGCTTTAGGTTTTTAGGGTTAAACAATAAGGGGTGGAGTTCGATTTTACCAAAAATCGTGTCTTCATTCCTTATTTGTTTATGGTTCTACTACCAAATCCTTGCCAAATTACCCAATGTAGCCTTTTTTGCCCAAAATATTTACTTTTTTTAAGCAGGCACGTTTAGATACTAAATTAGACAAAATGTTTAATGCTTAAAGTAAAAACTATTTTTTGATATACAAATTACAATAAATCACTCTATTTAAAGGTTCAAAGATACGATTGATAATTGATTATGTTACAAAAAATAATCAATTTTTATAAAACAAATAATTAAAAAATAAAAAAAACAATTCGTTTAAGATGAGTTTGTTTATATCTGCTTTATTTTGGAGTTGCTTTTTGCTGGTTATTTATACCTATATTGGTTATGGCATTTTGTTGCGTTTGTTGTTGGGTATAAAAAGATGGGGAACTAAAAACAATTATTTAGAGCGCATTGACTCCAACAACTTGCCTAATGTTACTTTGTTGGTGGCAGCCTACAACGAAGCCGATTGTATTGCTCAAAAAATACACAACTCGCTGTCACTAGATTACCCCACCGAGCGCATCAAGCTATTGTTTGTAACCGATGGCTCGGACGATGAAACGCCCAATATTGTTAGCCAATATCCACAAATACAACTGCTGCATACGCCTGCCCGAAGTGGTAAAATTGCTGCAGTGCATCGGTCGATGGCGTATGTTACTACCCCTTATGTGGTGTTTACCGATGCCAATACCTTGCTTAACCCCGATGCTATACAGCAAATAGTGCGCCATTATAATAACCCCAAAGTAGGCGCAGTAGCTGGCGAAAAACGAGTACAGTCGGAGGCTGCCGACTCGGCAAGTGGGGCAGGCGAAGGTTTTTATTGGCGATACGAATCGACACTCAAAAAATGGGATTCGGAGCTGTACTCGGTAGTAGGTGCTGCTGGCGAGTTGTTTTCGATACGCACTAACTTATACGAAGCCGTGCCACCCGATACCATCATCGAGGATTTTTATATGACACTTCGTATTGCTCAGCAGGGTTATAGGGTAATCTACGAGCCGCTTGCTTGTGCCACCGAGTTACCATCGGCATCAAGCGGCGAAGAACGAAAACGCAAAATACGCATTGCTGCTGGTGGTTGGCAAGCTATTAGCCGTTTGTTGCCTTTATTAAATATATTTAAATACGGCGTATTAAGCTTTCAATACATATCGCACCGCGTTTTGCGCTGGACAATTACACCCTTGGCTTTGGTGCTTACTTTTTTGTTAAATATACCCTTGGCTTATTTTGTAGGTGGTTTATACACTTGGTTGTTTATCGCCCAAATATTATTTTATTTTTTAGCTTTTATGGGTTATTTATTAGAAAAGAAAAAAGTAAAAATCAAGGTATTTTTTATTCCGTTTTATTTTGTGATGATGAACTACGCCGTATTTGCAGGTTTTGCCCGTTTTTGGCGAGGTAGCCAGTCGGTGGTGTGGGAAAAAGCAAAACGCCGAGAAAATTAATATCCCCAAACACAAAAAAAAACATAGCAACAATTGCTATGTTTTTTTTATATTCAATAAATTATCAAAAATAATAAAATGCAAACAAACTACACTATACGAGCCGCCCAGCCTGCCGATGCTGCGGTTTGTGTACCTATTATAATAGATACCATTGGCAGCATTGCCTACACCTTATCGGGTAGCCAAGACAAACAGATTACCTTGCAGGTGCTTACCCATTTTTTTGAACAGCCAGCTAACCGCATCAGTTATCAAAACTGTTTAGTGATAGAGGTATTGGGGCAAATTGTGGGGGTATTGGTGGCGTATCATGGTAGCCAAACCAACACCCTCGACCAACCATATATAGACCACATTTTGCACACCACCAAACAACAAGTAACAATAACCAAAGAGGCACAAGACGATGAGTATTATTTAGATACCATTGGCATTTTGCCCAATTATAGAGGCAAAGGCTATGGAACAGTGCTTATTGGGGCATTTGAAAAACAGGCTGCCCAGCTTGGCTATAGCAAATTGGCGTTGTTGGTAAGTCAAAAAAATGAAGGGGCTTATAAACTATATCAACGTTTAGGGTATGTTGCCGATTATGATATAATTTTTAGCGGCTACCATTTCTGGCATTTGGTAAAATGGCAATAAATGTAAATTTGTTGTAATTTATTTTATATTACTCGTAATTACTAAGGTCAATGCCTAATTCTTGAGCGGCTTGTCGTACAATAGGTTGGGTATATTGTTTTAGGTCGGTAATTTTTCGTCTGCCAGTGCACAAATCATCGACCAATTTGGTATTAAAAATAAGCGTTGCTGCATCACCAAACTGGGTTTGTAGGTGGTCGCGTAGGGGTTTAAAGGTTTCTCGGCATTGTATAAGTGCCTCGCGGCGTTTATACGATTCTAAGCGTTCTTCGCGGGTAGTGTGGTAAACTTGTTTGGGTATATTTTGAGCTTCGGTGTATGCCGTTTGTATCAATTGCTGCAAAACTTGTACAGTTCGGTCGTTTTTTAGCTTGGGGTGTTTTCCGCGGGCTTGTGTCCAATTGTCGAGGGTAGGCTGCGTGTAGGTAATCAAATCGAGCAGCAAGGTGTCTTCGATGGTCTGAAAAGGGGGTTTGTTAAGCAATTTGGCTTGTTCGTTGCGATAAGCATGTAAAGCCTTTAGCACATATTGTTCTTCATCGCTTAATTGTTTAGCTCCTTTTACGCGCAAATGTGGGTCTTCTACATCGGTTTCTTCGAGACGTTCTAACAACAACATTTCTTCGTTAAACCACTCCATGCGCCCTAGTTGTTCTAAATCTACCATAAGTTGTCGTCTAAGTTCGGCAAGATAAAGCACATCTTTGGCGGCATATTGTAGTTGAAAAGGCGTTAAAGGGCGTTTGTACCAATCCGACGTTTGCTGGTCTTTTTCTAAAATAATATTTAGGCGCTTTTCGAGCAAATCTTTGTACGATTTGGTTGGTTGAAGGGTAAGTTTAGAGGCTATATCTGTATCGAAAATATTGCATATATCACAACCCGATAATTTAAGTAGGCGTATATCTTCGCTGGGCGAATGTAGTATTTTTATGCTGTTAGGGTTAGCTAAGACCTCCCAAAGTGGTGCCAATTTTTTGGTATCTATGTGGTCAATGCAATCCGATAGGGGGTCTATCAGGTAACAATTACCATCGTAGGCAATTTGTAATAGGCACAATGTAAAACCATAGTGATGTCGGTTACGGTCAAATTCAAGGTCAATGGCAATTAGGTCGGCATCTTTTAGGCGGCGCACTACTTCGTGCAAGTCGTCTTGCGTTTCGATATAGTATACATTATGATCGTCAATTTTGCGGAGATATTTATAGGGCGAGAGTTTATGTTGTTTCACGTTGGTAATTTATTAGTAATAAATCATTTAAAATAACTACTAACGTATATTAGTAATATTTAGTGTATTTTTTTAGATGTAAAAATGCGAAATTTAAAGCAGGTTTTTTATTTAGGATAAAATTTATTATGCTTTTAAATCAAATTGAAGGCGCAATAAATTTTGGTAGATACCTGCGTTTTTGGTTGATAGTTCGGTGTGCGTACCTGCTTCGGCAACGCGTCCTTCGTCTAATACATAAATACAATCAACGTTGCGTACGGTAGCTAAGCGGTGTGCGATGATAATGGTGGTTCGGTTTTTCATTAGCTCGTCGAGGGCTGCCTGCACCAACGATTCGGATTCGGCATCGAGCGACGAGGTTGCTTCGTCGAGGATTAAAATAGCGGGGTCTTTTAAAATGGCTCGGGCAATGGCAATTCGTTGGCGTTGCCCGCCCGATAGTTTTACGCCGCGCTCGCCCACCATTGTTTGCATAGCATCTGGAAAAGTGCTGATAAACTCCCACGCATTAGCTCGTTTTGAGGCTTCGGTTACTTCGGCATCGGTGGCGTCGGGGCGACCATAGCGTATATTTTCGGCAATTGTTCCGCCAAAAAGCAATACATCTTGTGGCACGATACCAATATTGGCTCGCAAATGGGTAATGTCAAATTTATTTATATTAACCGAATTAATCCGAATTTCGCCAGCACTAGCCGTATAAAAACGCATTAATAGTTGTATAACTGTAGATTTCCCAGCTCCACTATGCCCTACTAAGGCAATTTTTTGTCCTGGCTCTATCTGCAACGACAAGCCGCGCAAGATAGCCATATCGGGGCGTGTTGGGTAGCTAAACTGTACATTATCGTACACAATGCTACCATTTATGGTTTCTTTTTTTATTGGCGATAGATGCTGTACTTCCGATTGCTCATCAAGTACCTGAAATACCCTTTCGGATGCGCCCATAGCTTTTTGCATATTGCTAAACAAATCGGCAGTGCCTGCAATAGAGCCGCCTATAAATAAGGTATACAGCATAAAACGCAGTAGTTCGCCAATGGTCATATCGCCAGCTTGCACATAAGTAGCACCAAACCAAAGCACCAAAATAATACCGCCAAAAACCACCGAAATAAGCAGCGACACAAAAGCGCCCCTGAACTTAGAGGTACGCACCGCTACGGCTACAAAACGCTCCATTGATTTTTGATAACGTGCTGCCTCGTACCACTCGTTGGTAAAAGCTTTTACGGCTTGCACCGATTGTAGTGTTTCTTCGACAATTACATTTGAATCGGCAAGTATGTCTTGTGTTTGGCGCGATAATTTGCGAATGTATCGCCCAAAACCTACGGCAGCAGCAATACCCACCGGAAAAGTAGATAACATAATACCCGTTAGTTTGGGCGATGTGTAAAAAATAACCACAATGCCAGCCAGCAAAGTAGCCAATTGCCTAAGTAACTCGGCAAGGTTAATAGATATGGCACTTTGCAATTGTGTAACGTCCGATGTGATACGACTAGTAAGTTCGCCCACGCGTCGTTCTTCAAAAAAAGGTATACTTAGTGTTATGAGTTTGTTGTATAAATCGCGGCGCAAATCTGCCATACTACCTTCGCTTACAATAGTAAACAACACAATGCGCAAATACGAAAACACACCTTGTGCCACCAATAGCACAATCATTGCCAAACCAATTTGGCGCAAATAATGGGTTTGTTGGTCGGGAGCTATATTTTGCACATCGGCTAATAAACTTGCTAAATACGGAAATGCCAAAGTGGTACCCGTTGATAAAAGCAAGAAAAATAACCCAATAATAAAAGTACCTTTATAGGGATTGATATAGGTAAATAAGCGGCGAAAAGACTTAATATTTTTGCGGCTAATACGTGGTTTTTCGTTGGGCTCGGTGTCGGGTGTATTACTGCCGATGCATTAGAATTTTGTGGCATTTATTGCTATTTTTAACGTGCTGGATAAATAAAAGGTCGTTTTTGTTTTTTTATAAAACTACCCAAGTTAGATTGTATTTGTATATGCAAATAATTTCATTGTTTAACTTGGCTATTAAATCAAAACTTGTTAAAGCATTGTTTTTTTTGACGGTGCAAAGGTACGTATTATAAAGCAAACAACCGTATACTGTATTGTTTTTTGAAATGTTAAGGAACTTTAAAATTGGCATTACGGCTGCTTTTAAATGGTGTAAATTAGCATTTTAAGGTATAAAAAGGCTGTAATTGCCTTTAGTAAGTAAAAAAATGCGTTAATTGGCAAAAAATACGGCTCAATATGAAAATAGCATGATTAAATGGCGTACCTTTGTACGGAAAATCTTTTTGCTGAAAATAATTTTTGTATGAAATTTGCATTTGATAAACAAGATAGCTACACCATATTTAGTATCGTTGAGCCCAATCTCAATTCGTTGCTATCGCCAAACTTAAAATCCGAGCTATCGGTTTTACACAACGAGGGTATCCGTAATGTCATTTTAGACCTATCGGCTGTTGAATTTATCGACTCGTCGGGTATTAGCGCCGTTTTAGTAGGTAGGCGTTTGTGCGAAAATGCACAAGGCACTTTTGTGCTAACAGGCTTAAACGACAACGTATTGAGGTTGTTAAAAATATCGCAACTCGATACAATGCTTAACATTATCCCCACCATACAAGAATCAAAAGATTTTGTAATGATGGAAGAGCTAGTGCGCGAATTAGGACAGGAAGACGATGGTGAAGAAGAATACGAAGAAGAAGACGAAATTAGCCACCGCTAATGGGATTTAAATTGACCATACTTGGTAGCAATTCGGCACGCCCTATACTTGCTCGCCGACCATCGGCACAAATATTGCAAGCAAATCAAGAAACTTTTTTGATTGATTGCGGCGAAGGCACACAACTGCAAATGATTAAATATGGTATAAAATCATCAAAAATAAACCATATTTTCATATCCCATTTGCATGGCGACCACTACCTAGGTTTGGTCGGTTTGTTAGATACCCTTGCTCTTTCGGGCAGGCAAACGCCTATGCACATCTATGCACCACCCATGTTAGAGAAAGTGCTAGATTTGCACCACCAAATATCGGGCTTTCCATCGCCTTATCCCATTGTATTTCATCCGCTTATCGCCGACCAAAGCCGCATTATTTACGATACCCCCGAATTAACAGTTAGTACCGTTGTGTTGTCGCATCGAATACCTTGTACAGGTTTTGTTTTTCGCGAAAAAACCCTAGCCCGACGCTTACTGAAAGCCAAAACCCTAGAGTACAACATACCTTTTACCGATTTCCACGACATAAAAAAAGGCAACGATTATACATTGCCCAACGGAATAGCTATACTCAATCACGAGCTAACCGATGCCAACCGACCACCTTATTCGTATGCTTATTGCTCCGATACAGCCTATTTTCCCGACATATTGCCACATATCCAAAATGTAAGTGTACTGTATCACGAGGCAACTTATCTACAAGACAAAATTAGTAAAGCCGCCATTCGCGGACATGCAACCGCCCAAGAAGCCGCCGCAATAGCCCTACAAGCCAATGCCGAGCGCCTAATCTTAGGGCATTTTTCATCATCGTACCAAGACCTAAACCCCTTTTTAACCGAAGCCCGACCCACATTTGCCCAAACCTACATTGCTATTGAAGGTAAAACATTCGACTTTAAGGACAAAGAATGGACAAATGAATTATAAAATGTAATTTATGAATTGTAATTGCATTTTTATGTTAATTTAAAAAATATACCAATTTGTGGATTTGATACACGTACCGTCATTATCTTAAGATACCATTATCCTAGATTTTTTGTTTAGATTTAGGTTCTAAATCAAGATAAAATCACTCTTTAAAATCTGTGCCCAATCTGTAAAAATCCGTGTTTTTTTGTGCGTAACATCAGATATTTTATAAAAATTAAATAATTCAAATTATGGCGTACAATAAATTCAAAATAGAACACCTAAAAACTAAACTAAACCTTACCGTTGTAAGTGAGTATTGGTTAGAAACAACATTAGAGGGATTTCCGAAAGACGCTATACTAGATTCCTTACTTTCCGAGGCACCAAAATCTTTTTTAGGAAGCAAAAAAGCCCGCTCTGAATTTATTGTTACACCTGTTTTACAAGCATTGAGCAGAAACAACAGAGGGCGTTTTACCATATTTTCGGGCTACGAATTTAATATTGATAAAAGCATAGAATTAAATGGGTTCTGCGATTTTATCCTTTCGGCACCTGCCCTAAACAGTTTTATAATCGAAGTTCCTGCATTTTTTGTGGTAGAAACAAAAAAAACAGATATTGACGATAACGCCATTGCTCAATGTGCCGCCGAATTATATGCCGCACAACTCTTTAATAATAAAAACAAAAAGCCACAGAAAGCTATTTATGGCGCTGTAACCTCTGGTTATACTTGGACTTTCTTGAAATTAGAAAATCAAACCCTTATCATAGACCCAGACCCACGCTATCTTTCTTTTACTAACCCATACCAAGTATTAGCTACCCTACAATATATATTAGATATGAGTTTGGGAGTGCCTTATGAATAATTTGTATGCGATTGTATTTAATATAATTTATTTAGATTTAGGTTCTAAATCAAGATAAAATAGTTTTTTTTAATCTGTGTCCTTTTGTGCATAACATCAATCCACAATTCATAATCTACAATTAATAATTAAAAAACGTGCTTCTTTCTATAGTTATTACCCTACTCAACGAGCAAGACAACATAGCCCCGCTACTCCAAAATATTGACAACGCCTTAAAAGATTGGGAATACGAAGTAGTTTTGGTTGATGATGGCTCGACCGACCAAACCGTAGCCCGTATAAAACAACTTGCCAACAAACACGTAAAATTGTTGGTTTTTAGAAAAAACTTTGGACAAACAGCCGCCATGAAAGCAGGCATAGATTATGCCACAGGTGATTACATTATTACTATGGATGGCGACCTACAAAACGACCCCACCGACATTCCGGCAATGATTGCTAAACTAGAAACCGAAGGCTTAGATGTAGTAGCCGGACGACGAGCCAACCGACAAGATGGTTTTGTGTTGCGCAAAATACCCAGCAGCATTGCCAATGCACTTATCAGGCGCCTAACGGGCGTTTATATACACGATTATGGCTGCTCGCTAAAGGTAATGAAACAAGATGTTGCCAAAAACCTAGGATTATATGGGCAACTGCACCGTTTTATACCCGTATTGGCAAGCATACAGGGCGCAAAAATAGCCGAAATGGACGTAAAACACCACGCCCGCGTACACGGAACCTCGAAATATGGACTTGGACGCACCTTTAAGGTAATGAGCGATTTGATGCTCATGTTGTTTTTTCAACAATACATGCAACGCCCCATGCACCTTTTTGGTCCTTTGGGCATTTTTTCGTTTTTTAGTGGCTCGGCAATCTTATTTTATTTGCTAATTATAAAAATAATGGGCAACGACATTTGGGGTCGCCCGCTGTTGTTGTTAGGCATGGTGTTGCTAATTGCAGGCATACAAATTATTACCATTGGCATTGTTGCCGAAATAATGATGCGAACTTACTACGAATCGCAAGAAAAAACCACCTATAGGGTGCGCGAAACTTTTGTAGGAAAATAAACCACCCAACCACTACTTTTGCAATGGCGAAAGTAGTGGTTGTTTTTTACAGATTGCATCTAAAATCTATTTTTTTTGAACTACATTGCCATAAAATTGTTTCAATTATTCACACCTTTCTCAAACAAAAACAAATTATGAAAATTGGGATTGTTTGCTATCCTACCTACGGCGGTAGTGGCGTAGTAGCCACCGAATTGGGCAAAGCCTTGGCAATGCGTGGGCATCAAATACACTTTATTGCCTATAGCCAACCTGCCCGCCTTAGCCATTTTGTTGATAATGTGTATTTTCATGAGGTTAGCCTAATGAATTACCCCTTGTTCGAGTTTCCACCCTACGAAACAGCACTAACAAGTAAACTGGTCGATGTGGTAAAGTTTCATCAACTCGATGTATTACATGTACACTATGCCATTCCACACGCATCGGCAGCCTATTTCGCCAAGCAAATCCTACGCGAAGAGGGCATCTATATACCCGTTGTAACTACCCTGCACGGCACCGACATAACCCTTGTTGGACAAGACAAAACGTTTAAGCCCGTTGTGGCTTTTTCTATCAACAAATCGGACGGCGTAACGGCAGTATCCGAAAGCCTACGACAACAAACCCTCGACTCGTTTGACGTAAAAGTACCCATAGAAGTAATACCCAACTTTATTGACCTGTCCGAATTTAAAAAATATAACAAAGACCACTTCAAAAAAGCCATAGCACCCAACAACGAACGAATATTGATGCACACCTCCAATTTTAGAAAAGTAAAACGAATTGAAGATGTTGTGAAAATATTTGATTTAGTACAACAAAATATATCCGCCAAATTATTGTTTGTAGGCGATGGACCAGAACGCAAAAACGCCGAAGAAATGTGCCGCGATTTAGAAATAGGTCATAATGTGCGCTTTTTAGGTAAACAAGATGCCATTGGCGAGTTATTGGCAATTGCCGATGTGTTTTTGATGCCCTCCGAAAGCGAAAGTTTTGGCTTGGCAGCCCTCGAGGCTATGGCTTGCGAGGTACCCGTTGTGTCGTCGAATGCAGGCGGCATACCCGAAGTAAACCTACAAGGCGTAACCGGTTTTATGAGCAATGTAGGCGATGTGCAAGATATGGCACGTAATGCCCTATACATCCTCAAAGACGATGAAACACTTCAACAGTTCAGAAACAACGCCCTTGACCAAGCACGCCGCTTTGATATCGAAAACATATTACCCCTTTACGAAAAATACTATCAACACATCAGAGATAATTACAACAGTAATTTGATGTACAACATATAAACCCAAACAAAAAATGGACTATTTTAAAGAGTCGCTAAAAAAGCACCTCGAAATGGGCGGGAAATGGGAAATAAAACCCAAATTTGCCCTCGAAACCAAAGACGATTTATCAATTGCCTATACACCCGGCGTTGCTGCCGTATGCGAGCAAATAAAAGAACAACCAAGCACCGCATACCAACTAACAATGAAAGGAAACAGCGTAGCCATTGTTTCCGACGGGTCGGCGGTATTAGGTTTGGGCAACATTGGTCCCGAAGCAGCACTGCCCGTAATGGAAGGCAAAGCCATTTTGTTCAAAAAATTTGCTAATATCGATGGTGTACCCATTGTAATTAATGCACATAGCATCACCGACATTGTTAATATCGTAAAAGCCATTGCTCCTACCTTTGGTGGCATTAACCTCGAAGACATACAAGCACCCAAATGCTTTGAAATAGAAGAGGCTTTGCAAGATATTGGTATACCCGTTTTTCACGACGACCAACACGGCACCGCCATTGTGCTATTGGCAGCCTTGCTTAATGCTAGCAAAGTAATTAACAAACCCCTCGAACAAATGCGCGTAGTTATTAACGGGGCAGGCTCGGCAGGTATTGCTATTGCCAAACTACTAAAATGTATCGGGCACGGCACAGGTATTTGCGTATCCGTAAAAGATATACTAATTTGTGATACAGTAGGTATTATCTCGAAACAACGCACCGACCTAAATCCACACAAAATTAAATTGCTTGATTTTTGCAACCTCGAAAACAAATCGGGTACTTTAAAAGATGCCTTAGTTGGGGCTGATTGCTTTATTGGCGTATCGCAAGGCAACTTGTTAAACCGAAACGATATTAAAACAATGGCAACCAATGCTATTGTATTGGCAATGGCAAACCCCATACCCGAAATTATGCCCGACGAGGCAAAAGCAGGTGGAGCCGCAATTGTTGGTACCGGACGTAGCGATTTTGCTAATCAGGTAAATAATGTATTGGCTTTCCCGGGTATTTTTAGAGGAGCTTTAAACGTAAAAGCAAAAAGAATTACCGAGGCTATGAAAATTGCCGCCGCACATGCCTTAGCCAACATGGTAACAAACCCAACCGAAGATAACATCTTGCCAAATCCGCTCGACTTATCGGTAGCACCTATCGTGGCACAAGCAGTAGCAAATGCCGCAATAGCCGAAAACGTAGTACATCTATAAATACAATAACACAAACAAATTATCCCCGACTATTTACCCCGTTTTCTGTTCGCAGAAGGCTAATTGTAAGTAAATGGGGATTTTTTAATACCCCATTTTTAGACAAAAACAACTTTGTGATACCAAAATTTATTTTTTAACTAAAATTGGCTGATTATTTGGTACACCTAATGTGAAAAAAAACTACCTTTGCGCATGATAAAATCACTATAAAAAAATAAATTTTTAAATATGAAAGAAAAATTTAAGTTTAAAGAATTAAAAGCATACGGTTCGCTCGAAAGCTTATTTCAGGGCAACCGTAAATACCGAATTGTATACGACGAAGCCGAAACCTCTTATATAAACGCCGAGTTATCGGTCTATAACCTTTTGTTTCAAGAAGGCGAAACTTGGGACATAAGCGTGGTATTTAAGGCATTTAATCATCATACAGGGCGCGAAATTTGCTCGCTCGAAAAAAAAGCAACCGTAACCTCCGAGGATAATATTGTTTATGTGCGAAGGATGGGGTACACCCGACCCGGGATTTTGGAAAAAAGGCATTTATAGATGGGAAGCCCAAGTAGATGGGGTAAAAATAGGCGAAGCATGGTTTTATATGGTTAATAACGGATTAGTATCAACCTTCGGAAATCCATACTTTAATATAAAATCTATCAAACTTTATGAATCCCCTTTCGAAGGAATGATTTATGGCAGCCGTAAATATTTGCAAACCTTTGACCATAAAATTACGCGCTACCTTAATGCCGAGCTAATTTTAGAAAATAAATTATCGTCCGACCCTCATTTTCCGCTCGAGCTACAATTTAATATCTACAACGATAGCCGACAACTGAAAGCACACATGGTGTATTTTCAGAACATATACGACCAACGCTCCGAAATAATTCTCGACTCGGGATACGGAACCCGCGCGCCCGGCTATTGGTACAAAGACAATTATACCATAGAGGTAGTATTTATGGATACCGTTATTGCTGTTGTGCCATTTAAAATAGACGAAACAGAAGTGCTTTTTGAGGGACAATACGAAAGTATGCCCAACGAAGGCGAAGTTTTTGTGCAACAACAAACTGCCGAAGCTCCGTTAAGTATCGAAGAAGCACGAGCCGAATTAGATGGTTTGATTGGCTTAGATGCCGTGAAAAAACAAATCAACGATTTGGCTGCCTACATCAAGTTTATACAATTGCGCACCAAAAAAGGATTTACCGAAAAACAAAACTTTAACCTACACGCCGTTTTTACGGGCAACCCAGGTACCGGAAAAACCACCGTTGCCCGAGCCTTAGGTAAAATTTATAAAGCATTAGGCGTGCTAAAAGATGGCAAAGTACACGAAGTGGGCAGAGCCGATTTGGTAGCCGAATATATAGGTCAAACAGCACCCAAAACCAAAAAAGCCATAGAACAAGCCAAAGGTGGAATTTTGTTCATAGACGAAGCCTACTCGCTAACCAACCGCGGCGACGATGGCAAAGACTTTGGCAAAGAAGTAATTGAGGTGTTGCTCAAAGAAATGTCGGACGGAGCAGGTAACTTTGCGGTTGTTTGCGCAGGCTACCCCCAAGAAATGCAACATTTCATCGACTCAAACCCAGGTTTAGGCTCACGATTTGGACATTACGTCAATTTCCCAGATTATACCCCCGATGAGTTGATGGAAATTGTAGCGTATGCCAGTATATCGCGCGATGTTAAAATTGCCGACGATGCCCTAAAACTTATTCATCGCCAAGTAGTTGAATCGTATAGAGGGCGCAACCGCAAATTTGGCAACGCACGCTATATTAATGGCATCGTCGAAGAAGCCAAAAAAAATATGGGCATACGACTGATGCAGCACGAAAACCCCGACGAACTAAACGAAGATGAATTGTCGACGATTGGCATAGAAGATGTGACCAAAGTATTTGAACGCCAAAAGAAAAAAGGGGTGAAACTACCTATCGACGAGCCACAACTAACCGAAGCCCTTACCGAACTACACACCTTGATAGGCTTAGATAATATAAAAGCCGAGGTATCAGAAATTGTAAAACTAGTGCGCTATTACCACGAAGTAGGCAAAGATGTACGCGAAGCTTTTTCGCTACATACTGTTTTTACAGGCAACCCCGGCACAGGTAAAACAACCGTTGCTCGTATCTTGGTGCGTATCTATAAAGCATTAGGTATCTTAGAACGCGGACATATGGTAGAAGTTGACCGCAAAGATTTAGTAGCTGGCTTTGTTGGACAAACAGCCATAAAAACCAATATGCTAATTGACGATGCTATGGGTGGTGGCTTATTTATTGACGAGGCTTATGCCCTGTCGAACCGAGGCAGAGACGGCGGCGACTTTGGACGCGAAGTGATTGAAGTGCTGCTAAAACGCATGGAAGACGACCGTGGCAAATTTATGGTTATTGTAGCGGGCTATACCCAAGAAATGAAACAATTTATCGAATCGAACCCAGGTTTAAAATCGCGCTTCGATAAGATTTTTCATTTTAACGATTATACCTGCCCCGAACTAATGCAAGTTGCCGAGCTTATTTATGCCGAAACAGGGCTAAAATTAGACGATGCTGCCCGTACTTATTTTGAGCAATATGTTAACAGTTTGCTAAAAGCCAAAAATAAATATTTTGGCAATGCCCGTTCGGTGCGCAAAATTGCCGAAGAAAGTACCCGCAAACAGCATCTTAGGTTGGCATCGTTGCCCGCAGCTGCCCGTACCCCCGAGGCTATACAAACCATTACCGTTGATGATTTGCGCTACCTAGAAACAGCCGAGATAGGACAACAAGACGACAACAATCGTATTGGCTTTAAAAATTAAACCTAAGTTTAGGTTTTAACACACACAACAAAAAACTATCAAACAACAATAAGTTGCTTGATAGTTTTTTTGTTGTTATTTTTTTTGCGCCTAATTTATGCTTTCGCCCATTCTTTTGCGTATCAATTTCTCCATTTCTACCGCATGAAAAACTATCAAGGACATAAGACCAATTCAGTCAACGTGAGTGCTTGCGTAGAGAAAATATCTTGTAAAAAAACAGTACGTAATAAATTAATTAATATTTCAATAGCACATGGGTTTGTGTTACTTATTGTACATTGCAATATAAATGCATGTCTTTTTTCATGATAATACATAATGTCTGATACGAAAAATTGCAAAAGAATAAATACACGCCCCCCCCCCCCCCCCCCCCCCCCCCCCCCCCCCCCCCCACAAGTAAAGCCTTTTTTATTTTGCATCAACACATAATACAACAACCCAGACACAGCAAAACCAATAAACCAAGCATAGTTGTATAAACCCGATAGCCAAGTAGGTACTGCACCGGCAGCTATCATTTTTATATTAACCAAAAATCCTGCAATATTGGGCAAAATACCACCAATTAGGGCTATCAAGGCGGCAAAATTATAACCATTTTGGTAAGTATAGATACCTTGTGGCTGATAAAGGTCGTTGAGAGATAGATTTTTTTGTCGGATAAAAAAGTAATCTACAATCATAATACCACCAACAGGTCCCAAAAGGCTTGAGTAAGCAATGAGCCACGTAAAAATATATCCGTTTGGGTCGGCAATTAGTTTCCATGGAAAAATAAGTATACCTATTACACCCGTAATATACCCACCCATACGAAAGTTGATTTTAGCAGGCGATAGATTAGCAAAATCGTTGGCGGGGCTTACAATATTAGCTGCAATATTGGTAGCAAGAGTAGAAATGGCAACGGCAATCATGGCAAAACTAACTATCCATTTGTTTTCAAACTTACTTGCCAATACCAAGGGGTCCCATATTGTTGAGCCAAAAACAATGGCTGTTGCCGAGGTAACTACCACGCCAATAAAGGCAAAAAGTGTCATGGAGGGTGGCAAACCTATGGCTTGCCCCATAACTTGGGCGCGCTGCGAGGTGGCATAGCGCGTAAAATCGGGGATGTTGAGCGATAAAGTTGCCCAAAAACCCACCATGCCCGTTAAAGCAGGAAAAAAGTAATGCCAAAAGTCGGCAGAGGTAGCAAACTTAGACGGCTGATTTAAAATAGGACCCAACCCATTGGCTGCCCAAATTGCCCAACATAATAAGGCAATTGCAGCAGCAGGCAAGAAAAACGCCTTGAAAACCAATAGTTTTTTGATGCTATCAACACCCAAATAAACCACATACATGTTTAACAACCAAAACAACAAAAAGGTAATGGCGGGACCAGTTTCTAACCCAACCCAAGCCGGAAAAACAGACGGAATGTTGCCCAAAGATGGAAACCACACCTTACACATTTGGAAAATAGCCGAACCACCTATCCAGGTTTGTATGCCAAACCAGCCACATGCTACAATGGCACGCAAAATGGCGGGTATATTTGCCCCTTTTACGCCAAAACTGGCACGTGCCAATACCGGAAACGGAATGCCATATTTTGCGCCTGCGTGTCCGTTTAATACCATTGGCACAAGTACAATGGTATTACCTAAAAAAATGGTTAATATGGCTTGCCACCAGTTCATGCCGCCCTCTATCAACGAGCTTGCTAGCATGTAGGTAGGTATGCACAAGCTCATGCTTATCCAAAGGGCAGCGTAGTTCCAAACGCCCCATGTGCGCTTATTATTGGTTATTGGTGCTAAATCTTCGCTGTACAAAGGCGATTGAGTGATGTTTTCGATGTGCGTAATGTTTTCGTTCATGTTTTTTTTGTTTTGTAGAATGAGTGAATGTGTATGTTTTTTACGCGTGTTACGCACTATGTTGTTTTAACGTAGCGCGTAACACAAGGTATTTTATCTAATTGCTTTGTTTTATTGTGCCGTTTATCTGCCCAAACAAAACAGTTGTTGCTACTTAGCAATGCCAAACAGTTGTTGCAAGCCGTTCCACATCTTCGTTTTTTTGTCCTTGTTGCTATGATACAACGATAATTGTTCGGCAAAAAACATTTGGGTATCGAGCAGCTCAAATGTTTCGTACAAATTAACTTGTACGTTCATGGCTACATCGGTGCGCCTAATGCCAAACCCAATTACATACGACGGCTGATAAATATGGTGCAACTGCGCAAAAGTATAGGGCGTGTATTGCAAATTGATACGCGGCAACTCGCTTAGGGTGTTGCCGGCAGGCAAACGGTCGCGGACAGCTTTTAGCATGTTATCGAGCAACACCGAATCTGCCTCGGGCAAACGCTCGGTGGTGGTTTTAAACAAAGTAATAATAACCTTATTGCTTGCACTTGGTTGGGCAGGTGTTACATTGGGGGCATTGTCGGGTAAATCTTGCAACTTAAATATCTTTTCGGTGGGGCTAAATAGCCAATCTAAACGGGTGTTTTCTTCTTTAAGGTGTAGCATTTTCTTAATTATTGATTATTGATTATTGATTATTAATGGTTAATTGTTAATGGCGAATAAATTCCCCTCTTTGGAGGGGCAGGGGTGGATTAAAGAAATGGTTGATGTGCTAATTTGTAAAAAATAGGGAGTATTGGGCAACTTTTTGTGCTAATTGTTTGCGTTGTTGTTTTTATTTTGATACCTGAATCAATAATTGATTGATGGTATGCCTGCGCCTACAGTGCTTCGGGGGTGCCAGAGGCTGTACAACTTAGGGTAAACTAAGCATCACCCCCAAAAAAGACCGATTCCGCGTCAAGCGGGGCAGGCGCAAACTGTTTTGTTATTGGCGTACAGTAATTTGTTGCCCAATTAGTATCGTTTTTTGTGTGCTTAAAACAGTAGTTGTACCCCAACTTTTACTTCTACGCGTTGCGGGCGGTCGTTGTAGGTTAGGCGCCAAACGGCATCTACCCTAAAAATGCGTAAGATGTTCTCGATGCCTGCACCTGCCTCGATATAGGGCTTTTTGAGGGTGGGCGTTTGTATTTCCCAGTCGGTTAATAAATCGTCGAACTGGTGATAGGTGCCTGTGGGGTCGGTGCTGCGGGCTTTGTTTTGTGCCGATAGGCTACCTACGCCCAACTTACCACTAATTACCTCGCGTAGTTTTAGTTTGCGCAACAGCGGTATTTTATTGAAAAACAAACCCTCGAAATGGTGCGTAACAAACAAATTGGCGTAGGTGTCGCTGGTAAATTCGTACTCGTTTAAGCGGTTAAATGAGTAGGTGTTGAAGAAAAAGGTTTCGTTGCCCGGATAATTTTCGAGGAGCAAAAACGGAACGTTGCCCCAAACCTTGCCTGCTCGAAGGTAATAACTGGTATAGCCCAACGAGCCAACATAAAACCAGTCGTATACCGACATTTCGAGCCTATGGTAGGCAACATTGCTTTTAAACACGCCCTTAATGCCTGCCGTATAGGTTAGGTTGATAATGGGATAATCGCTACCGGTGCTGATACGCTCAAACTCGCCCGATAAAAACTTTTCTTTGTAGGCAAAGCGCGTATTTAATTGCACCTCGGTGGTGTTTAGTGTTGTTTTGGGGTCGGGATTGTTGCTGTTAAAATAATAGTAGTTAAACAGCGGGTTGATACTTTTGCGCGACACATACAGTTTGTTTGACCAACCCAACTTCCAGTCGCGCTCGTAGCCAACAGATACCGTCTCGAAGTTGGTTAGTTTTTGCGGCACATTGCGTCTGTACAAACCTGCTAATATATTGTCTTGTCCAAAGTCTTCGGCGCTAGTGCTGGCAATATCTAAGTCGTTTTTGTAAAAAGCATGTATTGCCTGCCTTGGCTTTTTCGACAGTAGCCAAAGCACGTCGGCACCGCCTTTTATGCTTTTGTCTTTAAAGCCATAAGCCATGTATACGGTAGGCATTACTTTGGTGCTAAATGCGTTGCTACTGCGCATACCAAAACTTGCACGCCAGCCCTGCACTTGGTTACTGCTTAGTAGGCTAAAATAAGGACCAATCTCTACCTTGCCTTTTACGTAATAGCCCGTTACAATGGTGTTAATTACCTGCAAATAGGTTTTAGCCAAGGGCATTTCTTTTAGGGTATCCATCATGGCGTAAATGGCACGCTCGTTTTTGCTTAGGGTATCGGGGCGTACTGTTGTCCAAAACTGCTCATCTTTTTTTAGCACATCATCGGCTAACTCAATATCTTCTTTGTTTTTCAACACCTTTTCGGTATTGGCTTGGTCAAACAAAAAATTGCTGTACGACGTAGTTTTACGTCCTATAATACGGCTACCTTTTTTTTGCACCATAAAATCGATGATTAACTTGCTTTTGGCTAATGCCCACCATTGGTTTTTAGGGTTTATAAATTCCTGAAAAATGGTCATTCGCTCCACAAAATTGATGTTCGATTTGGCTCCATTTAGCTCCATACTTATCCGTTTGATAGCAAAGGTGGTGTCGGCTACCCAAAAGTCGCCTGCAAATGCGTTCTCTTGGGGCAAACGGGGCTTAAATTTAAGCTTATAGCACCAATGATTATCAACAGTGGCACTGTCTAACAAATAAAATTTGTAGTACACAAAGGCTTGGTTGCCAATTGGGCTAGGAATGTTTTTGCCCACAATGGCAATGAAATTCTCGTACACATCGGCTTTGTTGTACATGCTACCTAAAAACTGCGTCACGCTTTCGTTTTCAACGCCCGACACCCTACTTGCCTCGATAATTTCTTTGGTGGTAGGTGGTGCGCGTTGATAGTAATACTTAGACAAGGTTTCGGTTAAAAACATGGGCAAAAATGGGCGAGCCTCCGAGGTAGAGTCTATGTTGTTTAAAATAAAGTCGAAGGGGCGCAATAGTTTGTTTTTCTCAAACATATCGGCGTTAAAATCGGCGGCGTCTAACTCCATTTTGTTGTACACTTGGTAGGTATAGTTATCGCTTTCGTTTATGTTGTGGGTATCTTTGTTTTTAATTATTTTACGTACTATGCGGTCGGCGGGGTTTTCGCCTGCCAAAATAACCACTTCGTTTAGGGTATAATCTTCGCGGGTAAGCCTAAAATTAACATTTACTACCGTATCGGCACTATTTACAACATGTGCCGTTTTTTTGAACCCAATAGCCGACGCAATTAAGCTGTCGCCCTTGCTAATTTGCGATGCCGACAACACAAATCTATAAACGCCCATTTCGTCGGCTGTTACGGCTATTGGTTTGCCCTTTATCACTACGTTAGCAAACGGTATGGTTTCTTCGCTGTGTGCCTCTAAGATAGCACCTGTAATAATTATTTTTTGAGCTTGTACCTTATTGCCCGTAAATACTAAGGCAAACAGGATAATACATAAAAGGTAACGCATAATTGGGGGGTAATTTGGTTTATTGCTAACAAATAAGGTTTGTAATTGGGTTTTAAATGTTAAAATGTGGATAAGATGCAGGGTTTTGCTTTATCATCATCGCCCAAAATGCTTGCGTAGTGTATTTTTTTGGCAAGATGCAGGGCTTTGCTTTATCTTCATTGCCTAAAACGTTTGCGTAGTGTATTTTTTTTGGCAAGATGCAGGGCGTTGCTTTATCATCATCGCCCAAAATGTTTGCGTAGTGTATTGTTTTTGGCAAGATGCAGGGCGTTGCTTAATCATCATCGCCCAAAATGTTTGCGTAGTGTATTGTTTTTGGCAAGATGCAGGGCTTTGCTTTATCATCATCGCCCAAAATGCTTGCGTAGTGTATTGTTTTTGGCAAGATGAAGGGATTTGCTTAATCATCATCGCCCAAAATGTTTGTGTAGTGTATTGTTTTTGGCAAGATGCAGGGTTTTGCTTTATCATCATTGCCCAAAATGTTTGCGTAGCGTATTGTTTTTGGCAAGATGCAGGGCTTTGGCTCAAATAGACAACGAATTGTTGCTCATCTAAAAGCCAATGTTTTGGGCAGATGATGGATTGTTACACATCACAAAACCGTTGCGGTGTGTTTAGGCGATACAAGTATCGCCGCTACCAGAGGTTTTATGCAATTAGATGCTATTGTTTTGGGCAGATGATGGACTGTTACACATCACAAAACCGTTGCGGTGTGTTTAGGCGATACAAGTATCGCTGCTACCAGAGGTTTTATGCAATTAGATGCTATTGTTTTGGGTGCAGTATCCATTGTTTTTTAGCAATTGGCAGTGCATCTAAAACAATAAGGTGTGACAGGCAAACAATAGCATCGGACAGGCAAACAATGACGTGTGCATCGGAAACAATGACAGGTGAACCGGAAACAATGGCAGGTGACGGACAAACAATGACCACTAACAGACAAACAATAACAGACAAACAATGACTACTGAATGACAAACAATTGACCCAAACGACAAACAATCGCATCTGACAATCAAACAATAACCATTACGCCCAAAGGGTTTAAATGGCTTTTGGTAGCAATTGTTTGTTATTGATGTTGAGTGTTGGTGATAACAGCAGCAATTGTTTGTTATTGATGTTGAGTGTTGGTGATAACGGTAGCAATTGTTTATTCTATTAGTTCGCTCATAGGTCGGGGTTCGCCCAATTCGCCTTCCCAACGAGCAACAACGGCTGTTGCCAAGCAATTGCCTACCACATTAACAGAAGTGCGAGCCATGTCCATCAATTCGTCTATGCCTAAAATCAAAAACACAGGTTCGACGGGCAAATCGAACATGGCAACCGTACCCAACAAAATAACCAACGAAGCACGCGGCACGCCTGCCACCCCTTTGCTAGTAAGCATAAGGGTAAGTGCCATTACAATTTGCTGCTCCCACGATAACGGATGCCCAGCCGCCTGTGCCACAAACACCGAGGCTAATGACAGGTACAAAGTAGTGCCGTCGAGGTTAAAACTGTAGCCCATTGGCATCACAAACGACACTATTTTGCGCGGAACGCCAAAGTTTTCCATCGCGCGCATAGCTTTTGGCAAAGCAGACTCGGAGCTGGTGGTAGCAAAGGCAATAGATACTGGCTCGGCGATGCGTTTGGCAAACTCAATAATGTTGATACGGAAAAACAAGGCAACAGGCACCAACACCAACAATACAAAAGCAATTAAGGCGCAATATAGGGTAAGCAATAACTTAAATAGGGGTATCAAAACGCCAATACCCATGTGACCAACCGTGTATGCAATGGCAGCACCTACGCCAATGGGGGCATAATACATTATTATCTTGGTGTATTTAAACATGGTTTCGGACAAACTTTCGCAAAACTCGAGCATAGTTTGGCGGTGTTTTTCGGTGGTCATGGATAAGCCTATGCCAAACAATACGCTAAATAGCACAATTTGCAGTACCTGCCCCTCGGCAACCGATTTGGCTATGTTTTCGGGAAATATGTGGAGGATTATCTCGGTAAAACTTTGCTTATTGGCGGGTAAGCTGCTCAAATCGGCATGTGTGGGCATCTGCAAGCCTACTCCGGCTTGGCTTATGTTAATGGCTATCAAACCAATGGCAAGGGCAATGGTAGTAACCACCTCGAAGTAAAGCAAAGATTTCCAGCCCATACGCCCAACTTGTTTTAAATCGGAGTGTCCGGCAATGCCTACCACCAAAGTGCCAAATAAAAGTGGCGCAATAATGCTTTTGATGAGCAACAAAAAGATTTTGCTTAACACTTGTAGGTTTTGAGCAAAAGCTGGAAAGCTTACACCTATCTCAATGCCTACTGCCATGGCAAACAATATGCTGGTAGTCAATGTTTTTTTGGTGAAGGTGTAAGCAGCAAATACTAAGAGGAATAGCAACCAACTGCCTCGTAAAAGCATTTGAGGTAGTGCAATGTTAATTAAAGGCAAGGCGTGTAGCAAAGCCGTTAGGCTTAGGGTAACGAGTAGTGCTAAGGTAAGTTGTTTGAGTTGCATAGGTAGTGTGCAGTTTAGTGTGTGATAAAATTGTTGGAAATAAGGCAGCAAGTTAAGCACTTTTTTTTGTTTAGCCAATTTTTGCGGTATATTTTGGCTTATTTAGGCAATGAATAATGGGTTGTAGGTAATAGATACTATGTGGTGGTTGAGCGATTAACAAAAAAACTTCTGAAATGGTGGTTTCAGAAGTTTTTTTTGGAGGGTTGGGTTAGTAATTAAGTTGTTGTTGATGCTCATTTGAGTTTATCGGCGTAAATTTCGGTTAGCACATCTTCTACTTGGTTAACCATTTGTACAAATTTGGGGTCGCGTTTAATACTACGGTCGCGGTTAAAGGGTAAAGCTACGGGTAGGTGGTGGGTTATGTAGCCCGGCGATGAGCGCATGAGGTAGATGTCGTCGCCAAGGTATACGGCTTCGGCAATATCGTGGGTTACAAATATGATAGTGGGGTGTACTTCGTGCCAAATTTTGATGAGCATGTCTTGCATACGTAGGCGGGTGGTAATATCAAGGGCTCCGAAGGGTTCGTCCATGAGTAAAATGCGGGGGTTGGCTAATAAGCTGCGGGCAATAGCTACGCGTTGTAGTTGTCCGCCCGACAAGGTTGGGTATTGAGCATATTTATCTTGGTGTCCTTCTAAGCCTACTTTTACTATCATGTCCATGGCTCGGTCGCGGCGTTCTTTGGTGTTTACGTTTTGGTATTGTAAGCCCAATGCCACATTATCGAGTACCGATAACCAAGGGAAAGAGGAGTATTTTTGGAATACCATACCTACGTGGTCGGTGTGTTGGCGTGGTCTGCCATCAATTAGTACTTGCCCCGATGTAGGTTGTTGTAAGCCTGCTATATAGCGCAAAATGGTTGATTTGCCACAACCCGACAAGCCCAACAGAACGACAAATTGTCCTTGGTCGGGTTTATCTTCTATCAACAAATTAAAATTTTGGAGTACAAATGTTTTACCTTCGTCGTAGGTTTGATTGATGTTGAGTAGTTCTATGATGTCGGGGCGGTTGGTATTTACAAACATAGGCTGGTTTGTTTTTGTTTTTTGCTGATGAATGACAAACTTGGGTGCAAAGATACTGATTTTTTTTGCTAAAAATAGCGGTTGTGGTAATAGCGGGTAATCAAATAGTTTGGGTAAAAGTTACAAAAACGCAAAAGCCCTGCTATCGGGTATGTGATAACGGGGCTTTTGAGTAAGTTGATAAAGGTTTGGGGTTATTTTTGGGTAAGCGTTTTGCGCAAGTCTTCTACAAACGATAGTGTAACATTTGCGATATTAGCTATTGTTTCGTTTGGTAAATTGGTAGACACTATTAGATTGGTGACAAAATCGTGTTGATTTTGCTTAATTTGTTGCTCTGCTTCGTAGCGTTTTTGTTGCTCTGCTTCGTAGCGTTTTTGTTGCTCTGCTTCGTAGCGTTTTTGTTGCTCGGCTTCGTAGCGTTTTTGTTGTTCTTCGTAAAGTTTTTGTTGCTCTTCACGGATTTTTTTTTCTGCTTCGCGGATTTTTTCTTCGATTATTAGCAGGGCATCGCGTTGTCCTTTGATGTACAGTACATCGTTTTCGATTTTGAAATAGGTGGATATGTGTTCCATGACTACGCTTAGTTTGGGTTATTTTGGGGTAAGCGTTTTGCGCAAGTCTTCTACAAACGATAGTGTAACATTTGCGATATTAGCTATTGTTTCGTTTGGTAAATTGGTAGACAATATTAGATTGGTGACAAAATCGTGTTGATTTTGCTTAATTTGTTGCTCTGCTTCGAGTTTTTGTTGCTCTGCTTCGAGTTTTTGTTGCTCGGCTTCGTAGCGTTTTTGTTGTTCTTCGTAGCGTTTTTGTTGTTCTTCGTAAAGTTTTTGTTGCTCTACTTCGTAGCGTTTTTGTTGCTCGGCTTCGTAGCGTTTTTGTTGTTCTTCGTAAAGTTTTTGTTGTTCTTTGCGAATTTTCTCTTCTGCTTCGCGGATTTTTTCTTCGGTTTTTAGCAAGGCATCGCGTTGTCCTTTGATGTACAATACATCGTTTTCGATTTTGAAATAGGTGGATATGTGTTCCATGACTACGCTTAGTTTGGGTTATTTTGGGGTAAGCGTTTTGCGCAAGTCTTCTACAAACGATAGTGTAACATTTGCGATATTAGCTATTGTTTCGTTTGGTAAATTGGTAGACACTATTAGATTGGTGACAAAATCGTGTTGATTTTGCTTAATTTGTTGCTCTGCTTCGAGTTTTTGTTGCTCTGCTTCGAGTTTTTGTTGCTCGGCTTCGTAGCGTTTTTGTTGTTCTTCGTAGCGTTTTTGTTGCTCGGCTTCGTAGCGTTTTTGTTGTTCTTCGTAAAGTTTTTGTTGTTCTTTGCGAATTTTCTCTTCTGCTTCGCGAATTTTTTCTTCGGTTTTTAGCAAGGCATCGCGTTGTCCTTTGATGTACAATACATCGTTTTCGATTTTGAAATAGGTGGATATGTGTTCCATGATAGTATCTACAATTGGTTGAAGTTTACGTAAATTTGATAACATGCGCAGTTGCTCGATAGCTTTCTGCAAATTTAAACCATCTGAGGTTTCTTCTAAGCGGTATACAATTTCTTCAACAACTTTTTCGGCTTGTTCGTTCCCAAAGTTGCCCAAAATGGCAAAAATAATTTCTTCTGGTTTGTTTGAGTTGATAAAATTGTGGTAGTCAACAACGGCAATAGGTGCTACATGGTAGGCATACCACAAGTTGTCGTCGCTTATAGTGGGTGGTACTTTGGGTATTTCTTCGCCCAAATAAACGACAAATTGTTTAACGGGCATTTTAAATTTTCGGATAGCCATGGCTTTGTAGTCCAACATCCGATAAGGCATTTCGGGGTCGTCTTTTACCTGAAACTCTATGTGCAATATAAACTTATGCCCTATTGTGTCGGTTACTATTTGCAATAAATCGGGTTTGCGTTCTTTGGTGTGTTGCAGGTCTTGTTTTATGTCTTCGACAAGCACGGCATCAATGCGCAATACTTTTTTTAAAAGCCCCGGAATGATGGCTGCAATGTTTTCTTTGATAATTTTGTCGTAGTGAGCTACTTGTTTTTGTATTAGCGAGTCGGTAGGGTGTGTTTTCATGAAATTACGCTATATTAGGTAGGTTATCTGCTGCAAAGATACAAAATATGTCTTAAATAATCAAATTACGGAGCACATTTTGCCAGATTTATTTTTGCGGCATGAGGTTAGTTTGATTGATAATTTTCGCCAATTACTTTAAAGGTAGTACGGCGGTTTTGTTGGTGTTCTTCTTCGGTGCAGTCTACGCCATTGGCACAGCGGTTGGTTAGTTGGGTTTCGCCGTAGCCACGTGCTGCCATGCGCCCTGCCTCTATGCCCTGCGACACCAAGTAATTTACGGCTGATTGGGCGCGCTGTTGCGATAGGGTAAGGTTATATTTATCGCTCCCGCGCGAGTCGGTGTGCGAGCCTAATTCTATTCTGATATTGGGGTTTTCTTTCAACAGCCTAGCTAATTGGTTAAGGGTAGGTTTGGCATCGTCGCGTATGTCGGCTTTATCCAAATCGTAATAAATGTTTTGCAAAACAATTTCTTTCTTTTGGTAGATTTTTTCCAACAGCATATTTACTTGCACCCAAACGGTATCGTTTTGTTTAAGTTTGTCTTTGCCTTTGGTGGTTGCTTGCTCGGTTTTGGTAAAATAGCTTGCCTGCGATGCAGTTATACGATAATCAATAGCTCGTTCGATGGGCATTTCTATGATGCCTTTGTTGTTAGCAACCAATCGTTTCGAGATATTGCTTTCGGGGTCTAATCCCAACACTTGTACAATGGCTTCGGGCAGGGCGGTGGTGCCTGTAATGGGGCTATTGGGGTCGTTGGGATTGGCTAATACATTTTGCAGTACCGTTACGCGCAGCATATAGGCTGTTTCGGGTGTTTTGGGTGGCGTTGGTATTGGTTTGGGTGTAACAATGGGTGTATCTATTTTGGTTGGCACGGGCAGTATCAATTGATAAATATCGTCGTTGCCTTTACCGCCTGGTCGTGTCGAGCTAAAATAGCCTATTTGCTCTATCGAATCCATGAGTTCGGCGCGTAGGTAGGGTTCAAATATCAAACCAAAATCGTCGGACGAGGAGTTGATGGGATAGCGCAAGTTTTGTACATCGCGCCACTTGCCATCTTTTGATAAGGTTGCCTTAAAAACGTCTAATCCGCCCATACCTGCATGTCCGTTTGAGGCAAAATACAGTTTTCCGTCGGAGCTGATATTGGGGAAACCTTCGTAGCCATCGGTGTTTATTTCGGGTCCTAAGTTTTTGGCTTCGCTCCATTTGCCATTTTGTTGTTTTGTTACTACGTACAAATCTTTATCGCCAAAACCACCGGGTGCATCGGCAGAGAAAAACAACTGTGTGCCACCATACGCCAAGCAAGGTTGTCCCACGTTTATGGTATCTGATTGGAATAAAAAAACAGGTTCGGGCAGTTTCCATTTGCCGTTTTCGTTTTTGCTGGTGTAATAAATCTGGCAAAAGTCGTCCTTTTCGGATGGGCTACCGCAAGCAGTAAAATAAATTTCTTTATAATCGGGCGAAAACGACACGACACCTTCGTTATAATCGGTATTTATCGAATCGCCAAAGGCAACAGCAGTGGCAAAGGTGTTATTTTTTTGTCGTTTGGCAACAAACAAGTCGGTATGTTTTTCGCCTGTCCAGCCGTAGGTGCTACCCATAGCGTCGGGGCGTGCCGATGTAAATACCAATTGGTCGTCGAGGTAAGGCATGGGCGAGAAATCGGAGGAAGCCGAATTTAGTGCCTGTAAATTGCGTACCTTGTAGTTGGTGGGGGTTTTTAGCCATTCTATGGCTTGCTTTGATGCCTGTATTTGTGCCGATGCTTTGGCGCGTTCTGTTGGGTTTTGCAGGCTATACTCTTTAAACAATTTGTTTGCGGCATCGTATTTGCCGTTACTTTTCATCATTTCGGCATATCTAAATGTTACTTCGGGATCTTCGGTATATTCAAGGGCTTTACCATACCATACCTCGGCGGCGGTGGTTTGGTTCGATAGCCGGTAGCATTCGGCTATCTGATAAGCTATTTTCGATTTATTAAGCGGATTTTTTTCTTCGCCATATTGCTCGGTTAGCAAGCGTGCGGCACTGTCGTATTGTTTAGTACGGTAGGCAGTTTCGGCATTTATTGGCGACCGAAACAGTTTGCGACAGCCTACACCCGTAAAAAGTACAATAATTAGCAGCGATGTGTAAAAAAAAGATTTTTTTAGATTCATAAGCGGTATCTTTGCGGGGATATTTTTGTTAGATAAGATTGAAGAACAGGGTTTAAACAAATTAATAACGCTTTGCCTGCTTTTAAAGTGTTTGTAGGCTTGCTCATTTTTATGCGATGGGGTATTATTAATAGCTTTTTTTGAAACGAGTAACAAATAAGTAGGTCAGTATAAATAAACGCGGTTAAAATCGCAATATTATATAAAAATAATACATATATACTGCTGTTACGAATGGGTAGAGCCTGCAAAATGGAGCTAAAACAGCATGGAACTTTGGAGATAATTGGTGGTTAGTTTGCTGCTGCTTACCAGTCATTAAAAGTTTGTTACTTTTTTTCTTGACAAAAAAAGTAACCAAAAAAGTCAAGGCTAGTATAGTAATTGGCTAAAATAGGCAACATTACGCTGAAAAAAATAAACTCGACACGCCAAACAACTTGTTTATTGGCTTTATTTCAAAGTTCGGTGTGGCGTGTCTCAAACAGTATTTTTTTTTAACCGCTTCATTTTTGCCTATTTCTTAACGCCAATTCCTATAATGCCGGTCTCAAAGAAATTGCACAACCAAGTATAAAAATGCAACATACTCAATTATTGAAATGGGCTGCGTAACATCGCTAAATCAGCTGTTTTTTGATACAAAACACTGATTATTAGCTGTTTAGCAAGCCTATTGGCAAACACGTATTAACCGTGTTTATTTATCATCAACTACTTAGCTGGTTTACAAACGGCAAAGTTACACATTTTTGTCCATAATGCAAGCATTTGAATTATAGTACCCAAATACAATTGTTAATAAAAATGAGGTATACTTAAGCCAAGAATACACACAAGCGTAGCATTACCCTTGTTTGTAAAATAGTAATTTGTAATTTGATACAGACATTGACAGATTTTGATTGGGTACTTGCGCTTGCTTTGCTTTGGGGGTGCCTTATGCTGTGCAAATAGGGTAAGCCAATAATCACCCCCAAAAAAGACATTTTCCGCGTTAAGCGGGGCAGGCGCAAGTTGTTTAAATAGCTGATATAAAATAGATAGTTACAACTTACTTATGTTGGTATCAAAATAATGGCTTATGTTGAGCAAACGACAGGCACAAGTGTGCAGGTACAATTTATTTCTTTTTGGTTGATAAATGCCAGAGTTCTTGGTTTAGCTTTCTTTGTCGTAAAACATTGTACTATGCGGTATTGTTTATTTGTTTTAGGGCATGGGCGATGAAGTACAAAATAAAGGAATAAGCAGGGGATTACTACGCCATCAACAACAAAAAAAATAGCTTTTTGTTACAAAAAGCAATTACTAATTTACATTATAACTTACAAACGCTTTGTCATTAACTATTTATAAATCATCGGCTGGCTCGGGCAAAACTTTTACGTTGGTGCGCGAATACGTAAAGTTGCTTATCAAAGACCCCAGCAATTACCGCCACATTTTAGCTATTACCTTTACCAACAAAGCCACCGACGAAATGAAAGAGCGCATTGTACGCGCCCTTGCTCAGTTGGCAGCTAATAACCCCAAAGCCGACTCGCTTGCCCAAGTGCTGCTTGCCGACCCCGACCTTAAACCCATCACCGACCGCTTTTTGCGCCAACAAGCCGCCAAAGCATTAGAGTTAATATTGCACAATTATGGCGAGTTTAGCGTAAGTACCATAGATAGCTTTTTTCAGCAAATATTGCGCAACTTTGCCAAAGAGCTAAAAATACCCGTGCGATACGAGGTTGAATTAGACACAAAAGCCGTAATTGATACCTTAGTAATGAAACTACTGCTTGATGTTGGACACCGAAAAGAAATAACCCAATGGCTCGAAGATTTTGTGTTTGCGAGTTTAGACGATGACAAAGGCTGGAAAATTGAACGCCAAATTGCCGAACTAAGCACCAAAATTTTTCAGGAAGATGTGTGGGAAAACATAGCCATACAGCTTGACGAAACACCCACCGAACAAGCCAACAAAAACACAACACCCGCAAACCCTAAACTGCTAACCAATATTGGGCAAATTATTGCCGAAACAAACACCCAAAATAGCAATTTTAACAACCAACCGCATCTAACCCAAAACCAAAACGACCAGCAAAATACCACCGAACAAACCGATTTAGACGACGAAACACATCTGACCCACGACCAAAAATTAGCCCAGTTAGCCGCCCAAAAAGAGTTGCTAATGACGGCTCATTACGAAAAATTGCGCAGCTTGGTAAAAAAGCTACACGCCACACGACGCTCTTTTGAAGAAAAAATGATCGCTTATGGCAAAGACGGTTTGGCTTTGATTACTGGATACGGCTTGACCGTAAAAGATTTTAAGGTAGGTACTGCCAATTTTTTTGAAAAAATTAGCCGCAAAAACCTCGAAGCACCATCGGCTACACTGCGCAAAGTTTATGGCGGTAACACTGCCGAATGGTGCGCAAAAACATCGTTGGTAAAAAACAAAATTGACCAATTGATAGACAATGGTTTGCAAGATTTGTTGATAGAAACCATTGCCTTTTACGACGAACAACTACCCAACTACTACTCGGCACAAGAGGTGGTCAAAAACATCTACATTTATGGTTTGCTCCACGAAATAAAAGACAAACTAATTGATTACCGCACCGAAAACAGCAAACTGCTCATTTCCGACACCAATTTTATCCTCAACTCTATTATAAAAGGCACAGCAAACACCGATACTTTTACCGAAAGCGATGCCCCTTTTATTTTCGAAAAAGTGGGTTTAACCTACCACCATATTATGCTCGACGAGTTTCAGGACACCTCGAATTACCAATGGAAAAACCTGCTGCCTTTGGTGCAAAACACCTTGTCCGAGCAACACCGCGCTTTAGTAGTAGGCGATGTAAAACAAAGTATCTACCGTTGGCGAGGCGGCAACATGAACCTTTTGCTAACAGGCTTAAAACGCGACCTTAAACCTTTTTGGGACGATGATACCGAGCAAGAACTTGCCTACAACTACCGCAGCAAATACGAAATTGTGCGGTTTAACAACTCGCTGTTCAAAGCCGCCACACAAGTAATGAACGAACTGCCCGTACTACGCGGTGCTACTGCCATTAACCAAGCCTACGAAACGGTAGAACAACAAATTAAAAAAGGCGAAGGTGGTTTTGTGCAGATACAATTTTTGCCCAACGATATTAAAAGCGATATGCGATGGCAAGAAATTGCCGAACACCAAACCCTTGAACTTATAGACGACCTACAAGCATCGGGCATAAAACTAAACCAAATAGCTATACTTACGCGCCGCAACCAAGACGGCAGCCAAATGGCAAAGTTGTTGGGCGAAAAAGGCATCAAAGTTATCTCCTCCGAGTCGTTGTTGCTCAATCAATCGCCCAAAATACGATTGCTAATGTCGTTGCTTACCTTTATAGCCGACCAACGCAACACCATTGCCCGCGCCGAAGTATTAGTAAATTATGTGGATATTTACAACAATTGGCTAAAACGACAAACCCCATCTACCGAACTGCCACCGCCTATTACCAACAACCTACACCAACTATACACCGACCACCTACACCCCGACCCACAAAATAACCTATTTAATACCCTACTGCCCCAAAACCTAATAGATAACCTAAGCAGCCTAATAAAACTAGCACTTTACGAAGCCGTCGAAGAAATTATCAGACACCTAAAACTAAACCACGAACCCGATGCCTACATACAACGGTTTCAGGATTTAGTGCTGGAGCATACCAACCAAACAGGCAACGACCTACGTACCTTTTTGGTGTGGTGGGAGCAAAACCAAAACAAAGACAAATGCTCGATTATAGTACCCAAAGGCGAAGATGCCATAACCATAATGACGGTGCATAAAGCCAAAGGATTAGAGTTTCCGGTGGTGATAATGCCTTATGCCGATTGGTCGTTGAAACCCAAAAATGGCTCGGTCTTGTGGTCAAAAAGTAACCAAGCACCCTACAATAATATGGGCATTATTCCGTTAAACATCAGCGAACGGCTAAACCAATCGCACTTTTCGGCACCCTACCAAACCGAACTCTTAGACACCTACCTAGATAACATGAACCTGCTATACGTGGCTTTTACGCGCCCAACCGACCGCCTTTACGCCTTTACGCCCATGTATAACCCCAACTCGACGGCAGCAAAAACAGGCGACCTAAACAGTCTGCACCAATTGTTGTATCTGGCGCTCAAATCACCGCACTATGCCACCATAGGGCAATGGAACGACAACACCTATACCTATGGCAATAACCAAAACAACACCCTAACAGATGCCGAAACCGACGAAGTGTCGCCACTAACCGAATATATTTGCAACGATTACCGCCAGCGTATCACCATCAAATCCGAATCGCAAAAGTTTTTTATGCTTTTCGACAACGACCGCTCGGTAGCTATACGCATAGGACAACAAGTACATGCCGTTTTAGAAAAAACACAAACCCAAACCGATGTGCCTAATATTATCCGTAAACTACAACTAAAAGGCATTGTTAACCAAGATGATATACCTACCATAGAGCAACGCCTACACCAAGTGTTTAACCTGCCCGAAGTACAAATGTGGTTTGGCGATAACTGGGATAAAATTTTGTGCGAAAGAACCGTAATGAACAACTCGCGCAAAAAAATACCCGACCGCGTAATGCTAAAAGGCAACCAAGCCGTAATTGTAGATTACAAAACAGGCGAAAAAAAAGACAGCTACTTTGCACAAGTAAACGATTATGCCCAAATATTAGAAAGCATGGGCTATCAAGTTACCCACAAATATTTGCTATACATTGGCGAAGATACCGCCGAAGTAGTAAACATTGTATAGATAAGCAAAGTGCAGCTATTTTCGTTAGGCTGGTAGTGTCGGTACTTGTATCGGTATTCTTATAGCCGTTGCTTGCGTTACACAAGCATAAAAGCTAAAAATGATACCTTTATAGTTTTTATCACGATATAAGAAACACCTGCAAGGCGAAGCCATTTTAGCACTTTTACATTTGGACTTTCACAAAACTACAATTTACAACTTACAATTTATAATTTACCTTTATGTCTTTCATCCAACAATACACCATACTATTGTTTTTTTGCACTCTTTTGTTATCGTGTGGCAGCAACGACTACACGCCTAAACAGCGAGCTTACCCTAAGGCTGCTTTGCCCGCCGAGCATACCTATCAAACCTACCAATACAACCCATGCCCATTTACATTTGAGTACCCAAGTTATGCAAAAATGGTGCGCGATACGGTATTTTTTAACGAACCTACCGAAAACCCCTGCTGGATGGATATTAATTTTGATGGGTTAAATGCCTCGTTGCACCTATCTTACAAAGAAATAAAAGGTAAAAACACCTTAGCCAAACTAGCCGAAGATGCCCACAAGATGAACAGCAAACACGTTATTCGTGCCGATTTTATGGAAGATAGCCTAATTACCACCCCAAATGGCGTCGAAGGTATGTACTATACCGTTGGCGGAAATGCCGCATCGCCCATACAATTTGTACTAAGCGATACAGTACAACATTTTGTTTGGGCATCGTTGTATTTTAACAGCACCCCAAATGCCGACTCAATTGCCCCCATCTTAAAGTTTGTAAAAAAAGACGTAGACCACCTAATACAAACCTTTAAATGGAAATAACAAAACGCCGATAAGGTTTTAATCTTATCGGCGTTAATGTTTATTGGGTTATTGTAAAACCAATAGTACCTAATTGGCGTGTGCGTTCATCAGGACCCATCACCTTAATATTGCTAAACAGATAAACGCTATTGGGTTTAGCTTGGTCTATTAAAGTAGCACAAGCACCAGTAAACTTTGCACCTTTATTGGTGCATGTTTGTATAGTAGCGTTTTCGTGCAGTACCGTTAGGTCAAAACTTAGTACTGCAAACTTTGCATCAAAGTCAAACTCTGGCAAATCGGCTACTAAGCCCAACTGCGCCTTAAACTCTCCGACACCCATTGTTCCTCCATTTTTACCACCTACTTTGGGCAAAGGGTCGGGGATATATTTTACCCGAAATTCTTTTGATCCACTAACTTTTTTCCCATCTCTATTGGTGGCAACTAAGTTTACTACAACTTTATTGGGACTTGTTACTCTTACTACAGCACTGCCAGCACGTCTATTTTGTATGCTACTACCGTTGCCACTAATCGACATTTTTAAACTATCGCCTCGTATACCTGTCATAAAACAAGTAATTGGATTATCTACCCCAATGTAAAACACGTTCATTTTGTCGGCTGATATTAATGGTACATGGTCACATATAGTCATTCTCATAGGTTGTTCGCGTATTGTATCGGCGGGTTGCGGAGGGTATCGGTTTAAGTTAAAAGAATTTTCTTGTGGGGATGATGCAGTTAAGTTGTTCTGTAATATCGCCCGAAAAAACAATACATTGGTTGCCATATTACTAACCGTTAATTGATAGAATAATTCGCCCAAATCGCTGCGGTGTGGTTCGGGTGTGTTTATTCGGGTTTGTGCTTTTGGTTGGGCAGATGCCAATAGCCCTAAAAGTACCAGTAATAAAAAGCGTTTTAGCTGAAACATAAACTGTTTTAATTTAGTGAAATAATATGGCACAAATATAGCGCTAAATTTTGGTTGCTAACAATAAATTTAATACCACACAACATTCTATGACTCTATTTTTAGACCGCGATGGCGTAATTAACCGCCGCATTATCGACGGATACGTAACCCACTACAATCAATTTGTATTTAACGATGGGGTATTGCCCGCCTTGCAAATATTAGCCCAACATTTTAGGCGTATTGTGGTAGTAACCAATCAGCAGGGCATTGCCAAGGGCTTAATGACCGAAACCGATTTGCACCAAATACACACCCAAATGATAAACGATGTTGCCGCAGCAGGCGGACGTATAGATGCCGTTTATTATTGCCCGCATTTGGCAACCGCCCATTGCACCTGCCGAAAACCCCAAATAGGTATGGCAATACAAGCCCAACAACAATTTAACGACATTATTTTTGCCAATAGCCTAATGATTGGCGACTCGGTAAGCGACCTTTTGTTTGGACGGGCAGCAGGTATGAAAACTGTTTTTATTACCAACAACCAAGCCCTACCGCAGCCCTTTGATGCTTTGTGGGCAGATGAAATACTACCCAATTTGGCAAGTTTTGCTACACAAATGCAAAACTTTTAGTGCAAAAAAGCCATGAAATTGGGTCTCGTTGTTTTTATTTTTGCATTTGGCAAATAATTAAACCTTTAATGGCTAAAATGAGTATCTTTGTGTAAACTTACACAAAACAAAATCAATACATCATGAAAAAAATAATTACACTACTTGTTTTTTGTTGCACTTTATCTGTATTTGCTCAAAACAACGAACCTTCGTATACCAAAGAGTTGCTTAGTATTCCGCTCTTAGATATGCCAATACCCAAGCAAAACCTAACTACCACCGCCCAAGCTAATTTAGCAACATTTGCTCCAAACACCTTGCCTTTGGTTTTAGATGCCAACACATCGGTAAATATACCCAAACAAAAACTAACCTTAGGGCAAAAACTATCGCTGCTAAAAAAACTCAAACACCTAAAAAACGATACACCGCCTAATAATGTTAATGTAATTGGCATTGTTGGATTTTCGTTAGCTATCATGGGCTTAGTGTTTTTAATTGTATGGTCGTTAGGAACCATATTTGCAACATTGTCTATTATTATGCTTTTGGCTGGGCTAATATGTAGTATTATTGGCTTAAAACACCCTAAAAAAGGATGGGCTATTGCGGGATTAATTACGAGTCTTGCTGTTATTTTATTTGTAGTGCTTGTCTTATGGATTCTTATACTTCTTTTGGGAATGCTTTCTTGATACGACCTGCCAAATAAATCGCAAAAAAAGTTAAGACTATTTTTTATTGCCTTTAATTAACGGCTTGCCCTACGTTGTTAGATTAAAGTTATTAAACCCTAACTTAGCACTAAACGCCTTGTGTTGTTTAGTGTATTAAGTGTTTTTGGGTGAAAATACGTACAACTAATTAAAACACCACAAAATTTTACAACAAAAAACATAAATAACGCACCAAATATCATCAAGCCCAAAAAAAAGCGTACCTTTGCACCCGTTTTGCGGCTATTGCTATTGCTGGCTTGTTAAGCTACCGATAAAGATACCTTTTTTTTTACACAAAAATATTGTTCTCTGATGAATATTGCACAAAATACCGTTGTGGCACTTACCTACGAACTACGCGAAGGCAATGCACAAGGCGAAATTGTAGAAGTAGTTGACCCACAAGAACCGTTTGTGTTTTTGTTTGGAGCCGGTGGTTTATTGCCCGACTTTGAAAACAACCTAAGCGGGCTAAAAGCTGGTGATACTTTTGAGTTTGGCATAGATAGCGACAGCGCCTATGGTCCTTTTGAAGAGGGAGCAGTAGTAACTTTGCCACTCGAAACGTTTATTATAGACGGAGCGATAGATTTAAGCATCTTAGAAATAGGTAACGTAATACCCATGCGCGACCAAAGCGGACAATTGATGCACGGCACCGTTGTTGAAGTAGACGACAACACTGCTACCCTAGATTTTAACCACCCAATGGCAGGCATCGACCTCTATTTTACAGGTACTATCTTGGCAGTACGCCTAGCCTCTGCCGAAGAGTTGGCACACGGTCATGCACATGGCGCAGATGGACATAGCGGACACCACCACTAAACCACACTCAAATGCTCCCAAATAAATATACCCCCGTTAAACCCATTAGTTTAGCGGGGGTATGTGTATTTTAATACATCTTGCTGTTTAAAAACAACAATTATCATGAAAAAACTACTTACACTACTGCTACTAAGCACGGTATTGCTTGCCTGCCGCACACAAAAAAACATACATTGTGTAATAGAAACCGATATGGGTAATATTGGCATTGAACTATATCCTAAAAAAGCACCCATAACAGTAGGTAATTTTATGACCTACGTAGATAAACAACTGTACAACAACAGCAGCTTTTTTAGGGTATGTACCCCCCAAAACGAAGCCGACCGTAACATAAAAATTGAGGTAATACAAGGGGGTAATGTGCCCGAAAACCAACAATTAGACTCGATTGCCCTAGAAACAACCAATAAAACCAAACTGTTGCATAAAAATGGCACGCTATCAATGGCTCGTGGCGGACCTCAATCGGCAACAAGCGAGTTTTTTATTTGCATTAACAACCAACCCGAGCTAAACTTTGGCGGCAAACGCAACCCCGACGGGCAAGGCTTTGCCGCCTTTGGGCAAGTAATAAGCGGCATGGAGGTGGTCAAAAAAATTCAGTCGCAAAAAGAGGATAAACAATATTTGCTGCAACCCATCGTTATTAAAACAATTAGACGGGTGAAGTAATTCTTTGCAACATGCTTAAATTTACGGTAACTTTCATTGATAAAATAGCATTATCAAATCATAAAAAACAATACTCAAATGACTTTTCTTTTAAAAGGTATTTTTACAAAAAGTACCAACGATAATATAATATCACTTGCAAGAAGCAAATGGCATAAATTGCGGATTAAAAAATTTGAAGGAGAATTAGTTGGTATCGGAATTGTTGCTCCTGATTTGACATATCGTGCAATAGACGATGATTATGAAGAATGTGAAGAAATAAATAATAAAATAGAGAATGAGTTACAGGATTTCAGCAAAATTTTTCCAGAAACTACATTTGCTTACGTATTTGTTGATTGCTTTGGAGGGTATTGTCAGTATACAGGATTTGTATGCAAAAATGGCGAAAAAATAGTAGATTATTCAAATGCTATTGGTGAAATACAACCTAACGAAGAACAAACTAAGGTATTGAAAAAAATATTAGAAGAAGTAGGGTTTAGTGTTGAGGAAAATGGTTATTTTGAACCATTTACAAGAGGGTATTTCACGGAATAAACACACTTATACAATACTAATTTTAATTTTAAAAAATTAATACAACTTTAAAATGAAAAAAAATAAACCATCTAAATTTGCAATACTAGTACGTATTACAAGTTTGTCTTTTATTTGTCTTGTTTTTCTATCCTCTTGTTTTTCTTACCATGTTAAAACAGATAAGATAGGTTAGCCCAAAAAGAGTTTAGCACTATCGAAAAAGAACAAGCGTTTATTATCAATCAATCCGAATATCCACAAGAGTGTAGGATAATTAAAAAATCAAAGTTGTATGCTTTCACAGATGATAGCACTACTAATTTAAAAATAAGATTAACTAAACTCAGCTATCTTCCTACGTTTCGTTGCCTAACTGGACCAGCGGCATTTATGTTTATTACACTTGGGCAAGTTCCAATAAAACTACCCAAATCCTACCGATTTGAGTACGAAGAAATACAAAATAGTGAAACAAAAAAAGTGAGCTATCCAATCAACATCAATAAAAGGATATGGTTTTGGGATATCCTGTCTTGGCAGAAAACTCCAAACAGGGCTATATCTTTATCGTTGCGGCAAGAAAGAGCTAAATTAAATAAACGCTATTAGTATTAAAACAATTAGACGGGTGAAGTAAACCCTGTTTTAGCCCAAAAACAAAAACGCCAAATTTGCAACAATGCAAATTTGGCGTTTTTGTTTGGAGATGTTGTTTAAATTTTACACCTTTAAAAAACCATACTCATACACCTTTGGGGCTATTTTGTTGGCTAGTGCTTTTAGACTAGCTCGCAAATTGGCTATTAATTTACTGTAGGTTTTGTCGGTGCTTTTGTTGTTCATCTTGCCCGCTTCGTTTCTGCCCTGAAAAAACTCGCGTATGTCGTACAAACTTGCATTTACATTATAACCACCCCGTCCTGCGGACACCCCTCCATCGGAGGGGAATTTTTGGGACAGCCCTCCAATGGAGGGGAATTTTTGGGCATGATAGTATCGCCAAAGCTCGCGCCCTGCATCAAAAACCGCTTTTGCCTCGGGCGAGAATTTTAGCGGCGTTTCGTAGGGTGTTTTGGGTTCTTCTACCACTGTAAATATGTTGGCATCTTCGCTTGGTTTTATTTTTCCTTTAATAAACTGCGTCATAAAATTGCTTTCCATCTTCTCTTGGGCATCTACTTCTTGTTCGGTAAATGGTATCCAATGGTTGATGCCTTCTTTGCTTGTTATTCTGTTTTGACTATGAAATAAAGTAAATGCCAAACAATCATTTTGAAATTCTTTGTCTGTTTTCCAACCATCATTGGGGTATAAAAATTGGTCGCGGTCGTTGAGCCAAGTGGGTTCAAAAACTTGCCTTACAGTAAAATAAATACAGCCAAAAAAAAGATTATTTTTGGTGAAAGCGTAATAATTAACGTGACGAGTGCCTGATTGAACAGTAATGTTTAAAAATTTATTATTTTGAAAGTCTGGAGCAGGGTTTTCCATATAGGCTATATGTTCGCTACTTCCGTTATCATAAATTTTTATCCATTTATTGATACTTTGCGGTAGTTCGCCATAAAAAAGTTTGTTGCCTACTTGTGTACCGTCATTAGCTATAACATCGCAAACTATATGGTCTATTTTTTGCTTACTGTTCAAATCCCAAATAGTAAAGCCAATAGGAAACTCACCTACCACATTGTCAAAAGTATTTGCTCGGACAATAAAACCTTTCAAAAATTTAGCCCGAAAAAATCACGAAACTTTACAAAATTAGTTCCTTGAACAAATTTTAATTTTGAAAACTGTGCTAATTTAGCATCGGGTATTTTATCGTAAATCCGTGCCATAAATAAAGCAAAAATTTCGTTAGCTGCCCCGTTGAGTCTACTTTGGTATTGTTCCCTAATTTTAGTTCCTTTCACAACTCCAGCTTTATTTTCGCCCGTGCCCGTTACTGTTTTAGCAGTTGTTGCCTCGGCATAAGGTGGGTTAATATACATTACCAATTTTTTACGTTTTTCGGGATTGTTGATAATGTCTTGTAAGGGTTGTGGCAGTTTGGTAAAGTCGTCGTTCAAAAAGTCGAACTGAAAAACGTGGCTTTCCAATAGGTTTGCTCCGTTTTTGATACGGTCGCGTATCACATCTACATCTTGCGTATCAAGTGTCGATGCCCAAATGTTGTATTTGTTGGTAAGCCCTGCCAATAGGTTGCCTGTACCGCAGGCGCAGTCCCATATATAGTACTCGTCTTGCCAATCTTTGCCAAGCACGTCGGTAAGGTATTTTTGCGACAGTTCTACCCAAATTTGTGGGGTAAAAAAGCTGCCTTTTCGTTCGCGCACATCTTGCGGCACTAATAAATCGCGGCGTTCTACAATATAATCCCAATAATCTTCTTTGGGTGGGCGCTCGTATTTGTTCCAAAATTGCTGGTGTGCCTTTTGGTTATCGGTAAAAGAGGTAGTTTTTGAGCTAAACATACCCGCCTCGTCCTCTTTTCGGTCAAGTTGGTAGTGGTCTTTTTTTAGCAGTACGTATAATTTTTCTTTTAGGGTTTCGTTTTCTTCCGACAGTAAATCGGCAAGGTAAAAATCGCCGTCGATAATGCCATTTTTTTGGGCAATGACCCAATTTACGGCTACGGTTGGTTTAACTGCCAATAACCATTTACTGTAAATAACCATAAAATTGCTTTTGTCAATTTGTATTTTAGAGGTACTCGATTTACCCAAAATAAAATTGATTTTAACAAACTCGTGCAGTTCTTTATGGTCTTTATCAAAATAAAAAAGCAGCGATTTGTTTTCGATGGTGGTTTTTACTTTTTCGTAAACCTGTTTAAACTCTTTGGTTTCGTAGTTCGATGGGGTAACATTCCAGTTAAAATCGTTTTGATAAAAAATGTCGTGGATATCGTTATACGGAATAAAGGCTATTTTTTCGGCATCAAAAGCGCCCAAATAAGCGGGGGGCATGTTTTTGTCGAAGGTGCGAGCTTTGCCAATGGTAAGTATAAGTTGTACTATCGATTTAAATATGTCCGATTTACCCTTTTTAGCCTCTGCCCAAAGCAACGATTCGGTTTCTAAAAGTTGTGTTTGTTTTTTGTTTTCGGTTGATAAAGTTACACAAAAATCAACATTACCTATAATTTTGGTGCAATCAAACATGCCAAAATAATCTTGTGCTATTTTGTTTTTTAGTTCTTCTTCTCTAATATTTTCGTAAGTCATTTTAGTAGATTATTTTTAATGCTGATTTATTGTTTGCTTTAATTAGCTGCAAATATACGGCTTTTTTTAGTTTAGCTAACTTTTAGGACAATCTTTTTTGCTTTTTTGGGGGCAATTACATAGAAATAAAAAAACTGCAAACACCACTGTTTACAACGGAGACACAGAGAATACAGAGAAAATTCTTCTGTATTCTCTGTGTTTCCGTTGTAATTAATTTACTATTGTTATGCTGCATATAATAGTGTTCTGGAAAATACAAATGCTGCTGTAAGAATTACAGCAGCGTTCCGAAAAATACAAATGCTGCTGTAAGAGTTACAGCAGCGTTTCGGAAAATACAAATGCCGCTGTAAGAGTTACAGCAGCGTTTCGGAAAATACAAATGCTGCTGTAAGAGTTACAGCAGCGTTCCGAAAAATACAAATGCTGCTGTAAGAGTTACAGCAGCGTTTCGGAAAATACAAATGCTGCTGTAAGAGTTACAGCAGCGTTTCGGAAAATACAAATGCTGCTGTAAGAGTTACAGCAGCGTTTCGGAAAATACAAATGCCGCTGTAAGAGTTACAGCAGCGTTTCGGAAAATACAAATGCCACTGTAAGAGTTACAGCAGCGTTTCGGAAAATACAAATGCTGCTGTAAGAGTTACAGCAGCGTTTCGGAAAATACAAATGCTGCTGTAAGAGTTACAGCAGCGTTCCGAAAAATACAAATGCTGCTGTAAGAGTTACAGCAGCGTTTCGGAAAATACAAATGCTGCTGTAAGAGTTACAGCAGCGTTTCGGAAAATACATAAACCAATGTGGTATATTCTTTAATACGTTTATATGAGCAGAAAATGCCCAAAATACCCTTTAAAAGGGTAAAAATGGGGTATTTTTAGGTTTTGGGGGATATATAGTTTAGTGTAAAAAAAATTTTAAAAAAAAGGCTTTGGGGGCAACTATTTTAAACTATATAGCGTTTATGGTACTAGCGGTTAAGTACAAATTACTTTTTATTTACGTAAACCAAAAGTTTTATTTTCATGGAAAGACTTTGGATTTTTTTAATCAACACCTTTTTTGTTAACACAAAAGGCAGTTTTAAATTAGCATTAACCTTGTTCGAGGATACTTATGCAAAATTAGCTGCCGAAGCCGAGCATGATGCCGACATTGCCCTTATCTACACCGATTTTAAGGCTTTTTATTTAGCATTTAAAGAGTTGTATGCACAAAAACAATCGTATTTGGGCATTTACGAAGGGCAAACCCTTAATTTTGAAACAGTAATTAGCGAAATTACTACACAAGTGCGTCGTTGGGAAGGGGCAGTAAGGGCAGTATACATCGAAGACTCGCCCGATGAGCGTGCTATTTTTCCGAACAAACGCACGCCTTTTATGCAAGGAACCTACGAACAACGCGTAAGTGCCGTAGAAACCCTATCGTTGACCTTAGAAAAGTACCCTAATTTATCTAACGTATTAAACATGGTCGATACGTACTATAACCGATTAGAGGCAGCTCGTTTGGCTCAACAAAAACAAGAGGGGCAAAGCGATAAATTAGGCTCGTTGCTTACTAAACAACACCTTATTACTTGCCAAGAGATGTATGGCGTGTTGGGCAGGCTAATGTATAAGTTTAGATACGAACCCGAGCGAGTAGGTAATTTTATAGAAATTGGTTTGTTGCGTTCAAAAAGTGGTACAGGTACTATATCGGTGTTTAAAGGTATGGTAACAAACGAAAAAAACGAACCTATTGCCAATGCCATTGTACGCCTAAGCGATAGCGGTTTTGAAACCAACACCGACGATAAAGGTACTTTTGAAATGGAAATAGAAAGTGGTACTTTTGATTTGGTGGTTTTTGCAATAGATTACAAAACCTACGAACAACGAAACGTAGTGTTTAAAAAAGACGAAACAACTGAGCTAAACATCACCTTAAATCAATAGTATTTGGGGTATAAACAAAACCGCCGCTGTAAGTGCTACAGCGGCGGTTTGTTGTTTGGTGTATTATTTGAGGGGGGAGTGTAACAATAGGTTTACTTATCTACCTTTGTTAGCCACTCTTTTAGGCTTGCTTGCAGGTCTTTTTCTTTGCTTTTAACTTCGGTTAAAGTACAAAAGCTTGTTGTTTTTCGGCTATCGGTAAATTGTCCTTCTAAAAAACCTGTGTTGTTGCTTAGTTTTGCCCCCGTTGGAAACACCAATAAAACAACATCTTTTTTATGAAGGTTAAAAACCACAATATCTCGTTTATATTCTTTGGGGTCAAAGGCTTGCATGGTGCCGGTATAATAAAAACTTAGCGAGTTCCATTTTATCTGCTCTCCAATTTCGGTATCTGTTGCCAAAACTATTTTTCGTAACTCTTCTACTACATTTTTTAATGGATGGTCGAGTTTATTAAGGTAGTTAGTAACTTGCTCTTGGTTAGATAGTTTGGGGTTTTTGTTTTTTGTTGTTTTTGATAGGTTTTCGTTGTGCTTAAACTCAACAATTTGGGCTATTAAGTTAAAGGGTATAGGCTGATTTAACGGAAACTGAACCGAACCTTTGCCTTGCTTATAGGTTGATAACTCGTTGGCAAATGCTTTGTGTCCTGTTGGGGTAGCATAAAAGCCAATATGGTTTTTAAAGGCTGCAAAATACACCAATGGTTTGCCCAGTGTTTTAAAGGCAGGCATTCCGTAGCTTATACATTGTTCGGCTTCGGGTAGTTTTTCGATGATGGTTGCCCTAATTTGTTCTAAAAGTATTTGAATATCTTCTGGGAAATTGGCTATATACTCGTCGATGGTTTTGATGGTGTTGTTCATTTGCCAAGTTTTAGTTGGTTGTTGAGATAAAGAAAACAAGAATTTTAGTGACTATATGCAAAAAAAAACGGTTGGATTGGTTTAAACCCAACCCAACCGTTTTTTACAAAAATGCCACAAAGGTTTTTATTTTTTTCCTTTGTCGTTGT
>JADKCK010000008.1 GCA_016718845.1 Sphingobacteriales bacterium | reverse complement strand
TGTCATAGCCATTGGCTTTCGCAAGGGCAACAAGAGTTCCCAATCCTACTTTAGTGCCTGTAGCTTTTTTTCTTTCTATCCTTACCCACATCGAATTAGCTTCCTTCTCTCGTTGTAGTGGCTGTAGTGAGAACTTAGTTCTTTCCCACACCTCACGTGCATTCGGAATTGTATCGCGTAATGCTAGACCTACATTAAGCCATTCGTGGTAATCTTCCATTATTGATACCCCTGTTTGGCGTACCCAAACTAATATTTTTTGTACCGTTTCCTCATCAGTAGAAAAAAAATTGTTGTTGTTGTAGTGGGGGTTGGGCTTGGTTTCTACATTGAGGGGAGTAACTGTATTCAACCTTTCCCAATCAAGCCCCGAATGGTCGGATGCAAATAATGGTATGACTACATTGCCACCTGTACCTGAATCGGGCGTAACGCCTAAATACTCGTAATGTTTTTTTACTGTCTCCCATGCTTGTTTATGTTGTTGGATGTTGGTGTTAGTTGTAGCTATAATAGCTTTAACACCATTACCGCTTGGGCTACGGTACGCAAATACGGTGGCTGTATTTTCCAATAGTTTTTTTAGTACCATTTCATGGTCCATATTGCGATTATCTTTACCATCAATGTCGTACTGAACTAATCCATTGTACTTGATTATGTTTTGAGTTGTCCTTCCCTTTACATTACCTTCGGTAATAGGCAAGATAATGTTATAGATGGCAGTTGCTTTTTAAGAGATTCTCGTGTGTCCTTATATGAGCCATATGCCAAAACCAAAGGGTTGGTCAAATCAAAGTTTTTTTTGGGAGGTATTGGATTATCACCCCAAATTTGGTAACTAAGTTCGTCCATTTTCTTAGTTACCAATCGTAAACTGTCGATTATATTAGTAGGTGCAGACTTTTTGAAAAAATCCTCTAATGTTATGTTTTTAAGTTGAGATTTTATGCTCGCCTGAAATGATACTGTAGTAATGTGTAAAAAATGCAGCATAATTAGACAATTAGTTTAATTCATCATGAATACACCACCTTTGCAGTAATGCATGGTGGACATTCTTTCTTTTATGCTCTATTCATGATTTAAGATTTTTGTTAATTTTAAGTATATTTTTTGCAAAAATCTATTTTTAGTATTCAGTAATTAGGCAATAATTAGATAGTAATTGCGTACCTTTGCAGCAATAAACAAATTAATTTTTAAATCCTCAAATGTAAGGGTTTAAAAATTAACTTTAACAAGCCCAATTGGAAAATTCTACGTTTTTTTATTGCCTTGCTTAAAGACATGTTGCCTTTTGTTTCCACAAAGGTACATTTGGTTTTCCAATTTTCAATACATTTTGTTGTATAAAAAACAACAAGAGCAAATCTTTTATTATCTATAACGCGTAATAATTTGAAAATCAAATGTTTATAGCAAGAAATTTAAAGTATTTAAGGAATAAATTTTCAAAAAAACAACCCGAATTAGCTAGGTTACTTAATGTAACGCAAAGCACTTATAGTAGTTATGAAAATGAACGGATGCAACCTAATATAGCAAATATTATATTGCTTGCTGATTATTTTTCAGTTACTGTAGATGCTTTACTTAAGCAAAATATGGAAGTTGAAGGAATAACTAGTGATGAGAAAAAAAATACACATCAAGTAAACAATGAATTGATTGACAATCACAACCGTATTATACACACTGAATTTGATTGGGCAAGAATGGAACAGAGGCTGAATGAATTACAGAATAACATAGAATTGCAAAAACAAATAATCGTCGCTAAAGACGAGCTTATAGCGGCTTTGAAAAATAAATAATCGCGATTAAATAACTTATCAATTTAAGCAGCTCTTTGGAGCTATTTTGTTATCGTGTTCCCTCATCCACGATAAGTCCGAAGGAATAGATGCAACTCTAGTACTCTATTTTCGTTGCGTTATCATGTGTTTTTTTTAAAAAAAACAGGTAGTTAGTTTTTATTATTTGTAGATGAGTAAATAACTAACATTTCTTATAATAATAAAGACATACTAATAATACATAGAAATTTGCAAAAAATAGTTTGTACAAGGAAAATAATTAATTTTACAGCTAAAAAAACGAATGTTTATATAAACGCAAATTGCGGTGCTACAGATTTTTAATCTATAGCACCGCAAATTTTTGTTGACCATAACTCACCTTAGCAAAGCACTAAATTTGCTTATTTTCAACTGACAAAAGTAAAATTTCTGGAAATTTTGGCGTGTTTCTGAAATCTATAAAGGTTTCCAAAATTTTCTGAAAACAATAAAAAGCGCTTGTACTTTTCATTTTATCAATGGAGTAATGGATTAGGTACATCTTCAATAATTAATTAAGTCTTATGAACAACATTGCTTATAGTGTTACTTTCACTAATGCAAATGGTTGTACAGGTACAGCAAGCAAAGAAGTAACCATTAATTCTATACCTGCTATATCCAGTGCCACATCAAGTTGTAATGTAAGGTCTTTAATAATTTATCGAATGGCACTTACACTGTAATAGTGAGCAATAATAACAACCTGAGCGCAACAAGTATTGCAATTAGTTGCAACAATTGTCTTAACTCAACGGCATCTAATAATGGTTCCAAATGTGCGATTTGGTTGTGGGTGTAACAGTTAGTTCGTGCAGTTGGAGTAATGCTTTGGGTAATACTCAAATAGTTAGTGTTGGGGCATCGGGTACTTATACGGTAATATGCGAACATAGGTGGTACATAGGCAGCACATAGGTGGTACATAGGCAACACCTATGTAAATATAGGCAGCACATAGGTGGTACATAGGCAACACCTATGTAAATATAGGCAGCACATAGGTCGTACATAGGCAACACCTATGTAAATATAGGCAGCACATAGGTGGTACATAGGCAACACCTAGTAAATATAGGCAGCACATAGGCAGCACATAGGTGGTACATAGGCAGCACATAGGTAGTACATAGGCAGCACATAGGTGGTACATAGGCAACACCTATGTAAATATAGGCAGCACATAGGTGGTACATAGGCAGCACATAGGTGGTACATAGGCAGCACATAGGTGGTACATAGGCGTGGGTGGCACATATGCAACATAGGTGGTACATAGGCAACACCTATGTAAATATAGGTGGCAATACATAGGTGGACGTGTTTAAACATGGGTAGCACCTATTTAAACATAGGTGCACATAGGTAAACATAGGCTTCACGTATTTAAACATAGGTGGCACGTATTTAAACATAGGTGGCACATATTTAAACATAGGCTTCACGTATTTAAACATAGGCTTCACGTATTTAAACATAGGCTTCACGTATTTAAACATAGGCTTCACGTATTTAAACATAGGTGGCACGTATTTAAACATAGGTGGCACGTATTTAAACATAGGTGGCACGTATTTAAACATGGGTGGCACGTATTTAAACATAGGTGGCACGTATTTAAACATAGGTGGCACGTATTTAAACATAGGTGGCACGTATTTAAACATAGGCCTACGTATTTAAACATAGGCTTCACGTATTTAAACATAGGCTTCACGTATTTAAACATAGGCTTCACGTATTTAAACATAGGCTTCACGTATTTAAACATAGGCTTCACGTATTTAAACATAGGCTTCACGTATTTAAACATAGGCTTCACGTATTTAAACATAGGCTTCACGTATTTAAACATGGGTGGCACGTATTTAAACATGGGTGGCACGTATTTAAACATGGGTGGCACGTATTTAAACGGTAACGTATTTAAACATAGGTGGAACGTATTTAAACCTAGGTCCCACGTATTTAAACGTAGGTAGCACGTATTTAAACATAGGCTTCACGTATTTAAACATAGGCTTCACGTATTTAAACATAGGTAATGTATATGCAAGTATAGGTAGGGTATGAAGGAGGAATTGAAATTCTAAAAAGTGTCGTGCCACATGAAGTTATAGCTCTTGTAAACGACATGAAGTTGGTTACTATTTAGGGTTTGGTTTAGCAGGGGGATTATGGGTAAAACAGTCATGTTACTGATATTCTGTTCGCTTAGATGTAGTGCAGGCTTGGTAGCTAAGAGTGCCTTATTATCATAAAATTCCCAAGCGACAGACGCGCTGTACTTTAGGTGTAACTTTCTAATTCTCTAAGGTCTTGCCACCTACCTTGCCTTTGTAGTGCCTTGTAGTTGGCGTTGGGTATATCAAGTGTTTTACATTGTCTCGGAAAAACGACAACAATTTCATACAACCCAACACCATTAAGATACTTTACCGATAGTAATTTACTGTTTAAGATACAAAACTTAGCGTAAAGTCTAAGAACGCCTATATTGAAATACACTCAGCTACCTCTCCTTGATTTGCAAGGAATTTTTTTAAAAAAAATTTTGTGCAAAAATGCTTTTTAAGTGTCATTACATAACTGCCTGATAATGAGGTACTTATACATATTAAATGACACTTGCAATGACACTTAAATTTTTTAAAAGTCATGATAAAAAGCTACGTAACTACTTGATTATTAAGTAGTTATGTAGCTTTTTTTTTAGGGTGTGACACAATGACACTTGATTTCCAAAAAAACTTTGAAAAAGTTTTTTTTCCGTTAAATTGGTGCAATATTGTTAAGCTGGTCGGCATAGTCTGATACGGTAATGTCTGCGGTGTAACTTTCTAATTCTCTAAGGTTTTGCCACCTGCCTTGCCTTTTTAGTTTCTTGTCAATATGGCGTTGGGCATACCGTCTGAAATGTTTTACATTGTCTCTGGAAAAACGACAATTTCATACAACCCAACACCATTAAGGAGTTATGTAGCTTTTTACCACGATAGTAATTTTCTGTTTAAGATACAAAACTTTGGGTGAAAGTCTGCAAGATGGGCCTATATTGAAGATACACTCAGCGGTACCTCTCCTGATTTGCAAGGGTTTTCAAAAAAAAATTTTTTTTGTGCAAAAATGCTTTTTAAGTGTCATTGCATAACTGCCTGATAATGAGGTACTTATACATATTAAATGACACTTGCAATGACACTTAAAAAAATTAAGTGTCATGACAAAAAAGCTACGTAACTACTTGATTATTAGGTAGTTATGTAGATTTTTTTTTAGGTCATGACACAATGACACTTGATTCACGAAAAAACTTTGAAAAAGTTTTTTTTGGGTGTTAAATTGGTGCAATATTGTTAAGTTGGTCGGCATAGTCAGATACGGTAATGTCTGCGGTGTAACTCTCTAATTCTCTAAGGGTTTTGCACAATGTGTAAAATAACCGTTTTTATTTTTTTTGCAAAATGGCTTTAAGTGTCATTGCATAACTGACTGATAATGAGGTACTTATACATATTAAATGACACTTGCAATGACACTTAAAAAAATTAAGTGTCATGACAAAAAAGCTACGTAACTACTTGATTATTAGGTAGTTATGTAGCTTTTTTTGGTCTGACATACGATTACTTGATTCACGAAAAAACTTTGAAAAGTTTTTTTGCGTTAAATCGGTGCAATATTGTTAAGCTGGTCGGCATAGTCAGATACGGTAATGTCTGCGGTGTAACTCTAATTCTCTAAGGGTTTTGCACAATGTAAAATAACCGTTTTATTTTTTTGTGCAAAATGGCTTTTAAGTGTCATTGCATAACTGCCTGATAATGAGGTACTTATACATATTAAATGACACTTGCAATGACACTTAAAAAAATTAAGTGTCATGACAAAAAAGCTACGTAACTCCTTGATTATTAGGTAGTTATGTAGATTTTTTAGGGTGTGACACAATGACACTTGATTCACGAAAAAACTTTGAAAAAGTTTTTTTTGGGTGTTAAATTGGTGCAATATTGTTAAGTTGGTCGGCATAGTCAAATACGGTAATGTCTGCGGTGTAGCTTTCTACTTCTCTAAGGGTTTTGCACAATGTGTAAAATAACCGTTTTTATTTTTTTGTGCAAAATGGCTTTTAAGTGTCATTGCATAACTGCCTGATAATGAGGTACTTATACATATTAAATGAACTTATAGTTGGCATTGGGCATATCCAAAAAACCCTTTGCACCCGACTTTTTCAGGCTGTAAAAGCTGTGTCTTGGGGTTTTCATACCTAATTTGTTGAGGTACTTGTCGAACTTTACAGAAAGATATTTTGTGGAGATTTGTTGGTCGCCGGGCTTGCCCATCTTAGAAAACACAAAATCACCCGAAGGGGCATCTGCAATATAATCGCTAAGTAATTGAAAGAAAGCAGTAGGGATTTTTACCGGTAGCGTTTTCCAATTTTTCGCAATTTCGCCCCTAACGATAATAAGCCCACTATCTAAGTCAATATCACCCACGCGTAGACCTCTCATTTCTCCATTGCGAATAAGGCAGAAATATTGCATTTCGCAAGCAACCCACAGCATTTTATTGTTAGGCAGTATATTCTGTTTTAACTCTTTTAATTGTCGGTGGGTAAAGTACATACGCCCTTGTTTGTTTTCTTTTAGCTTTTTAAATTTACTAAATGGATTGGGATAATTAGCTTCCTCTAATAAGCCAGTTAGGGTACTTAGGTTACTGTTTCGGGTAACACTCGAAGAAAATTTTGAGAGGAACTTAGTCGCATCATCAACTGACAATTCGGTTAAGTTGTGTTCTTTCATCCAGTTATCAAGATTATTGATTTTAGATTTTAGACTTGTCATACTTTTTTTCCGTAGCCGATGGGTAGCCAATTGGGTGCGTAGAACGGCTATTATACCGTCACCGACAATTGGTGTGTTATCGTTGTCAGGTGCTTGTACTGCTTTTGCTTTTTCATTTTCTTGGTATTCTTCTAACGAAGCCCAATAAATACTATTTTGCAGCTCAATATTGATTCTTTTTTCGGCAGCAGACAAAATAGCGACTCGCTCATCAATCGTTTTTAGACTGTTGAGGAGCGGGTCGTACTTTTTAATGTGTTGGTATTCTCCCGTTTCGGGATTAAATACCTTAACTTGAAAAAACCAACGTTTTTTCAAGTCTTTATCTTTAGGACGAATTTGCAGAGAAAATTTTTTTATTACCATCATAACGTAAATTTTTGGCGTTATGATAGTTTTTGTCCCACTTTTTTGTATTATTTTGTCCCACTTTTTTATAACTGACTGTTAATCAGCTGTTTATACACAGGATTTATTATAATGCGGAAAACGAGGGATTCGAACCCCCGGTACCACAATGTAGTACACTTGATTTCGAGTCAAGCCCATTCGACCGCTCTGGCAGTTTTCCGATGCAAAGATAGGGCATTTTGCTGGATAATGTGCAATAGTTGGGCTACTTTTTTAAAAAAAAACGACAAAGTAGCTTTGCACTATAAATTTTGCTTCGTTTTTACCTATATCTGCCCATAAAATTGTAACTTTGCAGCGATTTTAACCAAATTGTTTACTAAGCTTTAATCCAAATAGCTTTTTAGGCATCTAACCAACCTATTCTCTCTGTAAATAATGAAATCAGTTTTTATTATCGTATTAATTGCTATTGTCACTGCATCTTTAAATAGTGGTTTTACAACCAATATCGACCCTAAAAACACCGCCGAATTGGGCAGTAAGTTATTCTTTGATAAAATCTTATCTGCCGACAATAGTGTTAGCTGTGCATCGTGCCACAAACCCGAATTTGCCTTTGCCGATACTGCCGCATTTAGCCCTGGCATCGGAGGCAAATTAACCAAACGAAACGTACCTACTACCACAAATATGACCGACCGAATCTCGTTTTTTTGGGACGGACGTGCCGCCACACTTGCACAGCAAGCCCTACAACCCATACAAAACCCCGACGAGATGAACCTGCCAATTGACGAAGCCGTTAAACGACTACGCAATGATGATAACTACAACAAATGGTTTAAAACCCTATTTGGCAAACGCCCAAACGCCCAACTTTTAGCCGAGGCACTCGCCGCCTTTGAACAAACCTTAGAAACAGCCAACACACCATGGGATTTATACTCCATAGGACGCGATACTACGCTTGTTTCTGAGGCTGCTAAACGGGGCAGTAATTTGTTTAGAGGTAAAGCACTTTGTACCGAATGCCATTTTACACCCGATTTTACAGGCGATGAATTTCGTAATATTGGTTTGTACGATGCCCAAAAATACACCGATGTAGGCAGGTTTGCTATAACACACGACTCAAGCGATTTAGGCAAATTTAAAGTACCCAGCTTGCGTAATGTGGCAGTTACGGCACCATATATGCACAACGGAAGCCTAAAAACTTTGGCTGATGTACTAGAATATTACAATAATCCACAACACTTTGTCGTTAACCCCATTAACCGCGATACCATATTGGAAAAACCATTAATGCTAACCAATACCGAAAAACAAGATTTAGTAGCATTTTTGGAAACTTTAACCGATAAACGATTTGTAAAATAAAATCTTAAACTAAAAAAATATCAATTGTATGAATTTCAGATTTCTATTCTTCACTTTTCTTGCTATTTTATCAGTGTCTGTATCGGTACAAGCACAAGAAACCGTAGACCAACAACTGCAAATGATTACTACTCAAAACAATACCGTTAACACGGCTATTGGCGAGGGTAAATATTATCTACACCGCCTAACTATTAATGCCAACAGCGAAAAAGTTTGGGGTAATATTAGCAAATACCAAGAAAATGTCAATTTTTATTTTGACATGCGCAATGGGTTAGCCATTTTGCGCAAAGTAATTGTTTCGGCAGATATTACTAATCGCCAATCGTATAATGATTATTTGTTTGACGAAAGCGGTAATCTTTGGTTAGCTTATGCCAACAACGATATCACTATACCCGATAAAGGAGCTAGATATTACTTCTTTAATAAACAACTCATCAATACCTATTACAACGAAAAATCTGTTGAACCAAAAGATTTTTCGACAGAAGACCAACAACGCGGCGTAGAAATGCTAGAAAAAGCTAATGCCTACAAAAAAAGCTTCGACGCCCTCGTTCGCTTGCAAGTTAATCCCTCTAAATAGTCAAGCTTTTGCTTAAAAAGCAAATTGGCATTTTTTTTGGTCAAGGTTCTGTTAGAAAACTAACAGAACCTTTTTTTGTTATTAAGATGCAAGCTTTGTAATTTGCTATTAGTTAAACAACTAATTAAATTAGTTTTCTGTAATTTACACAACAAAAATAAAAACACACTGTATGAGACATTTTTTGCAAACTATTATCTTCCTGCTACTTGCCAATGTGTCGGTAAAAGCCCAGGTCTTTTGTACCAATCAAACCGAAAAAGGCGTATGGATTGCCGTTGCATATAACTACCTTAAAGACGCAACATGGGAATGGAAGCACGATACTTGGCGCTCGGAAGGGTGGCTGTATATTCTCCCCAAAGACACGGTTCAATTGACCACTCATTTAGGTATTGATAAAGAAAAAGGCATTATAACAAACGTTTTTTATTACGCGTATCAGCCAGATGGTAGAAAATGGGAGGGCAACCGTAAGTTTTTAGCCGATGTTTATCCACTTAACGTATCACCCGATAAATATTCGTATTTAATTGATGATGCTAATCATGTTCGCAATGAGCAAACTAACCCTAATATACAAGTTTTGTTATTTAAGGCAGGAACAAATGCTTATCAAAAGGGTACTTTTTTAATTACCTTGCGTCAAACAGATGCTAACGACCCACTAGTAAATCACGGACCGGAATTTCCATCCGAATTCGACAACAGATCCAAAGAACTACAAGTTAAAGACCCTTATAGTAGGGATTATGAAGAATGGACACCCGATGCTGTTAAATAATGCTTGATTTTTTCAACTAAACAGCTATTAGATATTTATTTCTTTTTTGTAAGATATAAATCCATATAAAGCCGACTTGATTCGTTCAAAGTCGGCTTTTTTATTTTCGCTACTTTCTTCTATTAGCGAAGCCTCATAATTATCCAATGTATAGGAGCAGGCTTGTCGTCCAAGTTCTATTTGTTCGGCGGCGCGGTAAAATTCATACGACCGGCAACTTTTTTTCGAGATGTTAATTAAAATATCAGGTTTGTTGTGGTATAGAGCATATTGCGTAAGGTTATTTTGTGCAATATCAACTACTTTGCCAATTATATCTAGGTGCGATGCTCGTTGTTTTAACAAACTACCCGCGATAGGCAAGGCATCAAACCATTTGCTTTTAAACAAATGTTGATGTGTATCTTTTTCCCATTCGTGTGTGCCTGTGGCAGTTTGTCCTTCGGGTAGGGGTGCATTGAGATTAACCACCAAAATAATATTATTTTTGTAGGGTAAAATAGGTTGCATAGGTGTTGGATTAACTACGCCACCGTCAATTAACCGCCGCCCGTTAATGGTAGCAGGAGTTACAATATTGGGTATTGCTGCCGACGCTCGCATGGCTTGCAACAAGCTACCTTTGTTAAACCACACCTCGCCGCCTGTTTCCAAATCGCAGGCTACGGCAGTATAGGGTATGGGCAGTTGTTCTATTAAACAATCGCCCATTGTGCGTTTTAATTCTTCGTAAATTTTTTCGCCTTTTATAAAACCTTCGTTTGTAAAAGCAAAATCTACCATCCTAAATACTTTTGTTTTAGTTAGTTGTAGCAGATAGTATTTAAAGGTTTGTAACTTGCCCATTGCATACATGCCGCCTACCACCGAGCCTATAGAGGTGCCAGCAATGGCTTTAATTTGATAGCCGCGTCGTTCTAACTCTTCAATAATGCCAATGTGTGCCATGCCTCGGGCAGCACCACTGCCTAATACTAACGAAACTGTTTTTTTGTGATTGCTCATTTGGTGGATATATTTTGATTGATGAAAACAAAAAATGCTGAAAATGCCCTGCTCGTAGCGTTAGACTAAGAACAGGGCGTTTTGTCAAATTGAAAAGCAGAAAAATGAACTAATTAATTAAACTTTTTTAAAGCTATAATTAAGCCAATAACCATAAGAGTGCCAATTAAGCCGCTAACTAAACCTAAAATAGCAGCCAGCTTATTATTTGCTTGATTTTTAACCAATAAGTATAAACTCGAAGCCATTAATAAAGGGCTGTTAAATACTAATATAGGCATACAAAAATATTGTACTAATTGAGGTATTGCACTTATCGAATTATTTATAAATAAAAAAACAAAACCAATAAATTGTAAAATAAGAGTAACAAGGAACAAGTTTTGGACTTTGAGCATGGAGTAAAATTAAAGTGTGTGATAAAAAGTGCAACAACATTTTTTGCGAGTATTATCAGTAGGGTAAGGGGGGAACCTTACCCTATTGATTTGATTACCCATAAGTTGTAGTGACAAAATTACTTAGCGCTTAGGTATTTAGCAGGGTCTTTCAAAAAATCTGCTTTGCACGAAGCCGAGCAAAAACCATACTTTTTGCCGTCGTGTTCGGCAATTTCTACAGTTGTTGAATCAATACTCATGCCACAAACGGGGTCTTTTTCGTTAGCAAATTGCACAACTTCTGTGCTTATTTCGGTGGGTTTGTCGCTTGCTTGTTCGGTGGTGCTTGCACTGTTTTGGCAAGCAAAGTTAAGGCTAATTGCTAATAGCGACATAAAAAGTAAACGTGTCATACTGTGTAAATTTAATGGTGATAGATAATGCAAAGGTACAAAAAAACAGGATTATGTTGACTTTTTTTTGATTAAACAACAATTTTTGGTGTTTTTTGTGCGTCAAAGCAACCCATTAGCTCCAATAAACGTTAAAAGGGCTAGTTAACTTATTTCTTAACCAATAAACTAATTGTATGCTAAACTACAAGATTTCTTTATCAGCTACTGTTTTCTTATTATTGTTTTTTGCCCTTGTTGGCAGTTGTAAAAAAGAGGTGCTATGCGAACCTCAAAGTTTTGAACTTCAACCGTATATTTGCTTTAAACAAGCAGATTCGTTGTACATTATCCAAAATCAAGCGGAGTTGGATAGTTTTTTGAACGAAACTAGCTCGGATATTGCCGACTGTATACCACTTCCATTTAATGTTGATTTTAACACACAAACCATACTTGCTTACTACACTACAAACTGTGTAAATACTTTAGAATTGTGTTTAGATGATGCCGACGAAAAATGGTATTATACCATACAAAATACCAATAGTGAATGTGGTCCTGTTCAAAATTATAATGTGATAACTGTCCCTAAAATAAATAATAACCAATCGGTGGTGTTTATTAGAAATTAGTAAATCGATTTGAGCTAAATTTAGGATAAAAAAGGGCATCGAAACAAAATTTCGATGCCCTTTTTTGATGAACTTACCAAATTAACTGGCAGCATTTTGTTTAAAATCCACTTTTCCGTCTTGTATTCGTTCAACGCGCGAGTAAAGGCTGTATTGTGGATTAAAAATAAATTGCAACAGCAGGCGTGTCCAAGAGGTATAATAATGCAGATTGTTGTAGTAATCGGGTGCTATGCTGCGTAGTTGTGGTAGGCGGTTCCAGGGTATTGATGGAAAATCGTGGTGCTCGTTGTGGTAGCCTACATTCATGGCTAAAATATTTAAAGAGCCATAATAACTACCTGTTTCTTGTTTTCCATCGGTGGTATAGTGTTCTTGTATCCAACGGGCTCCGACGGGGTGTAAGCCCACCGAAAACATAAAGGATAATACTAGGTATAAAAAGGCACTACTGCCCAAAAAGTAAATAATTGCGGCATCGCTAATAAGTACAATTAGTAGGTTGGCAACTGTCCAAGCACTCCAAAGTTTAATGGCTTTAAGGCGGGGCGGGCGCAACAATTGAAAAACTGGAAAAAACAACAGCCACAAGGCTTTGCCTAGGGTGCTATTACCCACCAAACGAGCTTCCCAGTGGCTGGCAAGGTCGGCGTCGTAGTTGTGGTCGCCTTGGTGAGCATGGTGTTTTAGGTGATAAATTCTAAAACCCATAGCACTAGGTACTACGTTTGGCAAATCGGCAATAATGGCAGTTAGGCGGTTAAGGGTGGTATTGCGGAAAATAAGGTTGTGGGTAGCATCGTGTATAATAACAAATAAACTATGATTGGCAAATGCCCCAATAAAGTAGGCAAGTAATACGGTTGCCCACCAATACGAACTGCCTAATGTGCCTAGATACCAAGCCAAGCTAAATTGCAAACCTACAACAAACAACAAAATGCCAAAGGTATAAGGGTTGTTGCCTATTAGGGTTTGTATTTGTGGATACTTTTGTATCATGGCTTTACAACGGGCGGGGTGAGGTTGGTTTTCGGGCGATTGAAAGAAAAGGTTTTTTGATGACATGATGTAGAAAAAGTGAAGTAAGAAAGCTGTGTGAATGCCTTTTTGAGGCAATAGTTTTATACGGACTGCGCAAGCTGAAGAGCGGCGTGAAGTCCGCCAACTTAGGACTGTTGAGTTTTGGGCAAGCAGAAAACTGTTACTATAAAGGGCATAAGTGGGTTTTGACAATATACCCATTTTTCCCCAAAAAAATCTTTTCAATTTTGCTCTAATAGCGGTGCTTGTGTGTGTGGTATTGTTTAGGGGTGTTTTATTAGGCAAAAATAGCTTATTGATGGCTACCTACTACAAAATGTTCGCTGTATTGATGCAATAATGTTTCTACAAAATGATACAATAAACCCTCGTTCCATTTTTCTTCTACATCGGATATTGCCAATATTTTTCCGAACATTTCGTCTTGTTTTTGGGCGATACGTAGGGCTTCGGAATAGCGGACGTAGCTAAACGAAATCATGTCGTATAGTGGGGTATATTGTTCGGGGTGTTTTTCGTGTAGGTATTTTTCTACTTTTTTACGAAACAAAAATTGTGGGTCGGCAACCAAGTCGCGCATTTCTACAAAATTGCGTAGGGCAAGGTCGGCAATAGCATTGGCATCGGGTATGCGGGCATGTTGATATTGTTGCAAAACGGTGTCCCATTCGGTGATACCGGCTTCGGTGTATTCGTCTATGATGGTATTTAATATATGGCAATCTTCGAAACCTGCGTTCATGCCTTGTCCATAAAAAGGCACAATGGCATGTGCGGCATCGCCGATAAGGGCAACTTTATTGTCGAATACCCAAGGGTTACATCGCACAGTTACGAGCGACGAGGTGGGGTTGGCGAAAAAATCGTGTGCCAAATCGGGCATTAAATCAATGGTATCTGGGAAATATTGTTGCCAAAATTGGAGTACATCGGTTGGGGTTTTTAGTTTTTCGAACGATACATCGCCTTTATAGGCTAAAAATAAGGTACAAGTAAAACTGCCGTCGGTATTTGGCAGGGCTATGAGCATAAAGTTTTTGCGGGGCCAAATATGTAGGGCATTTTTGTGCATTTTCCAGCCGCCGTCTTCGGTTGGTGGTATGTGTAGCTCTTTATAGGCATGTTCGATGTAGTTTTGCGAATAATTAAACCTATCGGTGCGTTGTAGGCTTGCCCTAACTGCCGAAAATGCCCCATCTGCTCCAAAAACAAGGTCGTATTGTTGGGTAGTTGTATCGTTGGTTTGGGTGTTTTTTATGGTTATTTCGCCTGTTTTTAGGTTAACATGGCTACATTGTTGTTCAAAATGAGTGGTTATGTTGGGTATTTTATCGGCGGCGCTCATCAATATTTGGTTTAGGTCGCCACGCGATACCGAGTAAATACACTCGCCTTCGCTGCTGTAAGGTTGCAATTGTGTCGAGCCATCGAGGTAATGCACCATGCGCCCTTGCATAGGTATTGCTATGGGGCGTATGGCATCTTCTAATCCTACTTCTTTTAACGAGCGCCAACCGCGATAACTCATAGCTAAATTAATAGACCGCCCTCTATCTACGGTTTGAAGGCGCATATCGGCTCGACGTTCAAAAACGTCAATTTTGGTGTGGTGCTTGGCTAAGTATAAGGCTAAGAGCGATCCAACTAAGCCCGAGCCTGCTATGGCAATATGTTTCATTTTTGTTCAGAAAGATTTGGTGAAAGGATAACTTATAGAAATATTTTAGAAGATACTTGATGAAATATAAGGTGAATTGGGTATTATTTGTTGTTCATAACAATAAACTCAACCGAATTTTGGGGCAATATGGTTAAACTTTTAATAGTAAGTGGTTGCTGGGCAACCGACAGCCTAATGAGTTTGTCTTTTGTGAAATCAATGTCGCTAAAATCGGCAATAATTTTAAAGTTCGATTGATTGATGTATTCAAATTCGCTGATACCTACCTGAAATTGCAAGGTAATAGTAGGTGGATACAAAAACACAGACATACCTTTGGGTAAATTGTTGATTTCGATGGGTATGTCTGTGAGTTTTTTTTCGGTAAATTCTTCTACTTTTATGGTATAAAATACGTTTGTGGTATCGAGCGAAAGTGTATATATATCGGGCGGTGCCAATGGTACAGTTCCTTCAAAATCTTGGCTCAAATCGCGCAGCACTAATTTTTGTGTTTTCCAATACTTAATGGTATCTAGCAGGCTTGGAGGTCCGCTAATAACAACACTATCTGGTTGAAAAATAATTTCTTTTATATCAAAACGTTTAGCCGATTTTACATCATTATTACCCAATATGGGTATTTTTTTGTAGTTTTACGTTCAAATTTAAAAAAAATAGTGTCGGGGCTTATGCTCAATATTTTAGTGTTAGGTAATTGGGGTAGCAACAAGGGGTTTAGTTGTTGTGTTGGCAACATTTGCGCCGATTTGTAATTGCTATAATCAATAATTAAACTGTTTTTTTGCCAATATTGTTTAAGTATTTGTATACCGTTGGTTTCAATGCTTAAATGCAATTGTTGGGGTAGTGGCTGCGAAGGCAGCTTGTTGGTGGGCAAGTTACGATACGATACATCAACGGGTATTTGGCTAGTGGTATAGCTTTCGGACAATGCACTAGCAAGCCACATGACCAAAGATATGGCCATGCACACTAACAGGGGTGTTCGGTCGGTGGCTGCCACAAGCGATTTCATATTATTTGCCGCTTGTTTCTACAACACTTGTTGGTTCTTGTATGCTTTTGCTTTGTTCTACCGATACAAAAGATTTTTCGAGGTTTACCATTGTATTTTTGTCAATTTCTACCAAAAATACTCGGTCGTCAACACGCACAATTTTGCCGTGTATGCCACCTGTGGTAACAATTTTATCGCCTTTTTTTAGGTTCGCAATAAAATCTTTGTGTTCTGCCATTCGTTTTTGTTGTGGGCGAATCATGAAAAAGTACATGATAACAAAAATGCCGCCGATAAGTAGTAATTGTGCCGAGCCTGCTCCGCCTGCTTGTGCAATAAATAAAAAAGTGTTTAACATGGTACTATTAGTTGTTTAATTTTGGGCTGCAAGATACGATAAAATTGCGGAAAAGTGGTGGTATGTGGAGATAATTATGGAGCGAAGGTACTAAATTTGTGTTACAAGGCACATTTAGTACAAAAAAAGCGGCTACTTGGGTTGTCAAGTAGCCGCTTTTTTGCAAAATGGGGTAGTTATTTTTTTTCTTCTTCGCCGTCTTTTTTCATTAAATTAGCGGTCAAACCTACACCTTTCATGGTTATTTCGCGTGTGCCTGCATTGGTATATACGGTAACTACTTTATTTTGTGTGCCAATTTTGCCTTTAGAGTCAAACACAACGTGTATTTTGCTGCTTTGACCGGGCATTATAGGGGCATTTGGTATTTCGGGTATGGTACAGCCACAAGTTGATGAGGCATCTTTGATGATAAGCGGGATGCTACCTGTGTTGGTAAATTTAAAATCGTGTTCGATGATAGTGCCAATTAAAATCGTTCCAAACTCGTAGGTTGGTTCTTCAAAAGTTATGGCGGCACCTTTGCTGGCAGCGGCTGGTTTAGCCTCGCCTTTATAATTCACTTCGGGTTCTGTTACTGTTTTTTCGGCTATTAAACTGGATTTTACGGTAGTTGTTGGTGCAGGAGGGGTTTTGCTTGGTGTAGGTTTAATTGCCGTAGATGATGTGGCTACTTTGGCAGCAACTGCTTTCGTGTCTATTGTTTTTGTTGCTCCAACCGATGCTTCGACAACTTTTACAACTGGTTTTTCGGTGTTTGTTGTACTTGCAATAGGGGCTGATTTTGCCTCGGCTACAGGTGCTGTTTCTTCAACGGCTGTTAGTGTTTCGGATACAGTTTCTGTTTTTTCTGTTGTTTCGGTAGTGGCTACTGTTGTGGGTTTTTCGCTTTGGCAAGCAAACAACAAGGATATGCTACAACTTAGGCACAAAAATAAAGTTCGAATGGTGTAAAAATGGTGTACCATAATAATACTTTTTTGATTGATTAGAGGATATGAAAAGGAGGATTTGCGTTTTGACGTAATAAGCACAAAAAAGACACATTTTCAACGAGTAGCTTGCATAAATACAAGCACTTTGTTTCAAAAACAAATTGTGAGTCTTCTTGCACTCGCTTTCTAACGACACAAAGTTAGCTCTTTTTACACTAATATCCAATTTTTGTGCCAAAATTATCACAAAAAAGTAAAAAAAAAGTGCAAGGTGTTCGTTGGCAGTTGTTAATTGCCAAGTTTTAGGTAACTAAACAATTAAGCTTGCTTAAAACCCAGCCATACCTCTGCCTAGTTTTTTAATATGCCCTTCGTTGACCAACTTTTTCATCATTTTATCCAATATACCATTAATAAATTCTTTGCTTTTGGGTGTGCTATATAGTTTAGCAATATCCACATACTCGTTTATGGTTACTTTTAAGGGTATATTCGGAAAAAACATTAGCTCGCACAATGCCATACGTAGCAATATATTGTCGATAAGGGCTATGCGATCTAATTCCCAATTTTTAAGTTGTGGAGCAATGAGGTCTTTAAATTGTTGTGCATTTTCGAGTGTCCGAGCCATTAGGTCGTTACCAAATTGCATTTTTTCGATTAAGTCGGTGCTATCGGTAGTTATTGGCAAGGTATTGTCGTTGTCGGCAAAGCTATTTATGGCTTGTAGTGTTAGGGCTGTTCACCAAATCTTTATCGTCGAGGTAGTTAATAAAAATGTCGTCTAACTGTTCTTGATACGACAAATTTTTGTGCATTACTTCGGTTAGTAATGCTCTAATAATTTCGGTATGGTCTTTTAGTGTAAGCGTTTGTTTGCTGCTATACTGAGTAAAACTGTTGGTAGTTGTTAACTCTTGATATAGCTTTTTGATGGTTTCTTCGTTGGTATGGGCTGCTAATTTTTCGTTGAGTATAATTTTGTTTAATGCTTCATTTTTTAGCAGTTGTTCAATAATTGGGTTATTCAACAGTTTATCCGATACGTTTTTGTCGGCTTCGGTACGTAGGTGCTTGTTTTCGCGTCGGCGTATATCTTCGGTGGTATACTCGGCTATTTGCCTAATCACAAAAAGCTGATAATGATATAACCGATGAAAATTATTGACGCTTCGTTGCAACAATTTTTGTAAATCTATCAACCGATAGGTGTTATTTTGTTCGTGGGCATAAAGACATTGTAATACTTTTATGCGCAAACTGCGTCTGTTAAGCATGAGGTGATGATGTAAAAGAACGTTAAAAACTATAGTAATACTTGCTGTTAAAACCACTGATTGATAGGCAAGTATATGGTTACTTATTGCTATAAGTGCATAAGACGGTGCAAAATTACAAAAAAAAGACACAATATCATTACTTTGGTCAGCTATTTTAGTGCTATGCCTATTTTTTTGTGTTTTAAGGCATCGAAACAAGCCTAATAGGTACTTTTTAATAAAAAAATGTGAGCTATCGTATGATTTGTGGCTAATAATTTAGGTACTAAATGTAATTTTTAAAAAATTAATAAGGAGCTTCGCCTTTCCATTTTATAGAGCAACCTATGCTTGGATGTTGTTTATCTGGTACGGTTTGGTTGTTAAGCAGTGCTTCTAATGCGGTTCTTATGTCGTATCCGGTAACGGGCAAACCGTTTGATGGGCGCGAGTTATCCAATTGTCCGCGATAAATGCATGTTAGCTCGGCATCAAACAAGCTAAAATCGGGTGTGCAGGCGGCATAATAAGCCTTGGCTACTTCTTGGGTTTCGTCGTAAAGATACGGGAAAGGGTAGGAGAGGAGCTGTGCTGTTTCGTGCATTTTTTGTGGCGAGTCGGCGGGATAACGTGCTACATCATTGCTACTTATGGCTATAAACGATACACCTTTGGGCATATAGTCGTTGGCTAATTGTACTAATTGCTGGTTGATGTGCAATACATAAGGGCAATGATTGCAAATAAACATTACTAGGGTTGCTTTGCTACCGCGTAGTGTTTGTAGGCTAAGTTGTTTGCCCGAAACGGTATCGAGCAGTGTAAAATCGGGAGCAGTTGAGCCTAATGGTATTTGTATGGTTTCGGTGGCTGCCATTTTATTAATGTTTTAGTGATTATAAATTACGAAAAAATACACCAATTCCTACGCATTTTGTACGAATTGGTGTATGGCTTGAGTATGTTTTTGTGTTGATGATAATTTAGGACATTTTTTTTGCATCTGCCAAAAACTTAGCCAAACCGTTGTCGGTTAATGGGTGGTTTAGCAGTGCCACAATGGCATCTAGTGGGGCGGTGATAACATCGGCTCCAATTTCGGCGCATTTAATAATGTGCAACGAATTACGCACCGATGCGGCAAGTATTTGGGTTTGAAAGCTGTAGTTGTCGTAAATTTGTACCATTTGTTCGATAAGGTCTAAGCCGTCGTGTCCGCTATCGTCAATTCTACCAATAAACGGCGACACATAAGTGGCACCTGCTTTGGCGGCAAGTATGGCTTGCCCTGCCGAGAAAACGAGTGTACAATTGGTTTTAATACCTTTTTGCGAGAAATAACGGATAGCTTTGATACCCTCTTTAATCATAGGTACTTTTACTACAATTTTAGGGGATAGTGCCGCTAGCTCTTCGCCTTCGCGCACAATATCGTCAAAAGTGGTGCCTAATACTTCGGCGCTTACATCACCATCAACAATGTTACAAATATTTACGTAATGTTGCATTACGGCATCGTAGCCTTTAATGCCTTCTTTTGCCATTAGCGATGGGTTGGTAGTTACGCCATCAAGTATGCCTAAATCGTGTGCTTCTTGTATTTGAGCCAGATTGGCTGTATCAATAAAAAATTTCATTTACGGTTGTTTTTACTGTTTAAGGTGCAAAGATAGGCAATTATTTTGGCTTACCGAAGAAAAACAAAAACTAATTGCCAGTATGCTGATTTGAAAGACTAAGAGGGGCAACAAAAAAACCCAAATACACTTGGGTATTTGGGTTTTTGAACCGTAGTGTATTAATGACCACTTTTAGGTTCGGCGCTATGTGTGCCTGCATCGTGTGTATCTTGACCATGACCTTTTGCGGGTATACGTTGGTCTTCGATTTTTACACCCCATGTGTTTCTGTTGTTTTGCCATTCGGTGCCTTCCCATATAAAGGCGATGATAAACCAAATAAGAAACAACAAAGGCGTAAGGATAGTAAGGGCAAGTGCGCGGGCTTCGTAACGAACGTGCATAAACTCGCCAACAATAAAGCCTGCTTTCAACAAGCTAAATAAGATGAAACCAAGGTTAAGCAACATACGCGGACCATCGCCATTAGGATACGCATTCATATATAGCAAGGCTGCGACTACCTCTATAATGGTAAAAAAAGACAGCCACGCAGTAGCTACCCAAACGGCTTTTACCTGCGATTTATATTGTTCGATGCTAATTTCGTGTGACATGTTTTGAACAGGTTTTTTTGTTGGTTATAAAAGATAGAAAGCCAAGAATACAAAAATCCACACTAAGTCTACAAAGTGCCAATACAAGCCTACTTTTTCGACCATTTCGTAGTGTCCACGTCTTTCTAATGAACCTGTTGCAGCCATTGCACAAACTATACAGTTAATAACAACGCCACTAAATACGTGAAAGCCGTGAAAGCCCGTGATTAAAAAGAATAATTGACCAAAAGCAGGCGGACCAAAAGGATTTGCCGTTAGCGTTTGCCCTTGATGTATAAGGTGCGCCCATTCCCAAGCCTGACAACCTAAGAAGGCTGCACCACCTAAGATGCCCAGAAGCATCCATTTTACTACGCCAACACGATTCATTAGGTGTCCTTCTTGTACGGCTCGTACAATAAATACACTACTCAAAATGAGGATAAACGTCATCACGCTTACAAAGCCTAGTGGTATATCCATACCCTCTAAGCCCGGAAAAGAATTGAATACTTTGTTGGGGTCTGCCCATGTGGGGTTACTTGCGCGGATAGTGCCATACGTAATAAGCAAAGCCGAAAAAGTAAAAGCATCTGATACTAAAAAGTACCACATCATTAGTTTTCCGTAACTAACATCAAAGGGCGATTTCCCGCCACTCCATGCTTGCCCCACGTTAAGCCCGCCAGCTGTTGTTTCTGCTGCCATGCGTTTATAGTAATTTAAATTTTTTGCAGGAATTGAAAATGACTTTTAGCCTTGGGCTAATAGCTATTAACTTTTGTGTGTTTGATTTTTATTTGCTTGCTACTAGTGATAATACAAAAAGAAAAAGAACAAGTAAATCCAGAGTATATCTACAAAGTGCCAGTAGGTAGCCAACAATTTGATGCCTAAGCCTCGGTCGGGGCTAATATCTTGCATTAGGGCATTAAAGGGGTCGGGTTTGCGAAAACCTCTTACCCAAAAAATAAATAAAAACAAGATGCCGCCTAATACGTGAGCTGCATGTATGCCCGAGATTACGTACAAAAATGCACCTGAGGGAGTTGTGTCGCTTAGGTCTATGCCAATTGATTTTAGTTGCATCCAACCAATGTATTGCAAGCTGCAAAAAAGTAAGCCAAGCACTAAAGTGATGCTTAAAAAAGTACGGTAACGTTGGTAGTTTTCTTGTTTAAAGGCTCGTGAGCATAAATACATAGTAACGCTACTAAGTAGAATTACACCCGTGCTTATCCAAAATATGTTGGGCATTTGGTATTCTTCCCAATTGCCTTGTAATCTACGAACAATATAAGCACTTGTAAAACCAGCAAATAACATAACAACGGTGCCCATGGCAGTCCATAGCAAAAATACTTTTGGATGAATGCGGTTTGGAACTAAGCTGTTATTTGGTTTTATTATTGTAGCTGACATGTAATTGTATTTTTGTGGTATTCGGCAATATAGCCAAATTTGGGTCGTCTATCTAATAAAAATTCTATCTACTACCATCCATATTTGTAATAACGGCAAATAAATGATAGATGCAAGCATCAATCGTAGTGCGGCAGCATTATCGCATTTTTTGTACAAGTTAATACCTGCCCATAAAAAAAACAGGTTAAGGGCAATAGCTCCGATACTAAAATAGTAGCTGTTTAGATGCACTAAAGAAGGTAAAATAGTGACAGGAATCAAGAACAGAATGTAAGAAATTATTTGCAAAGCGGTTCGTTGATTTCGTGCGTCGGGTTGTGGTTCTAATCTAAAACCAGCTTTGGCATACTCTTCGGAGCCAAGCCAGCCAATTGCCCAGAAGTGAGGGAATTGCCACAAAAATTGAATAGCAAATAGCACGTATGCTTCGTAGCTAAGTACTCCGGTAGCAGCTACCCAACCTATGGCTGTTGGCAATGCACCCGGAAAAGCGCCTACCAAAATAGCAATAGGGCTAATGCGTTTTAACGGGGTGTATATAAAAGCATAGGATAGTAAAGATATTGCCCCCATTAATGCTGCCAAGTCGTTGAAAACATAAAACAATATCAAAATACCCGATACCCCCATTAAGCCCGATATCAAGAGAGCTTCGGCTACGCCCATGCGCCCTGTTGCCACAGGACGGTCGGCGGTGCGTTTCATCAGTTTATCATAATCTTTTTCTAATACCTGATTAATACCGTTTGCAGAGCCTGTTACTAAAAAGCCTGCTAAGCTCAACCACCAAATATTAACTAATTGAAAATTGCTTCCGTAAGCATATAAATAGCCAATGACCGACGAAAAAACAACAGTCAGATTTAAACGATATTTAGTTAATATGGCATAATCGCGCAATTTAGCAATTAATACGTTGCTAAGTGTAGAATTACCAATATTAGACGAAGTAATCATTTATTTATTTTGAAGAGGAAATGGTTAGTAAAAAACAACAGCCGATAGCCGTTTTGCAACCGGCTGTTGTTATTATTGCTTTGGTAATTATTGTTTAAAACAATATTATACCAATTTTGATTGACGGCTTTTTTCTGCTAATGCTTCGTCCGAAACAGTTTGAGGTATAAAGTCGTGTCCGTCTTTGTGGTACTCATAAGGTCCGCGATAAACGGCAGGGATAGCACCAGGCCAGTTACCATGTATTGGCTCCAAACCTGTTGTCCATTCAAGGGTGTTATAGTTGTGTTCGTTGTTGCTTGTCATTTTTTTGCCTTTAAATGCGCTATAAAAGAAATTTATCAAGAAAAGCACTTGAGCAAAGAAAACAACCATGGCAGATACGCTAATAAATATGTTTAGGTTGTCGTACATGTTAAATGTTTCGAAGCTTTGAAACGAGAAATAACGACGTGGAACACCACTCATACCCAAATAGTGCATAGGCCAGAAAATACAATAACAACCTACAAAAGTTATCCAAAAGTGGATATCACCCAAAACAGAGTTCATTTGACGACCAGCCCACATTTTAGGAAACCAATGATAGATACCTGCAAACATACCAAAACCAGCAGCCATTGCCATTACAATGTGGAAGTGAGCAACCACAAAATACGTATCGTGCAGTGGAATATCGATGGTTGAGTTACCCAAATAGATACCCGTTAAACCGCCCGAGATAAACAAAGACACAAAACCAATAGCAAACAAAGTGGCAGGGGTGTAGTCGATATTTCCACGCCAAATAGTACCTATCCAGTTAAATACCTTTAATCGCCGAAGGTACAGCAATTAACAAAGTAAATAGTACAAAAATAGAACCAATAAATGGATTTAGACCCGACATAAACATGTGGTGAGCCCATACTAAGAACGACAATACCAAGATAGTAAGCATTGATAAAACCATTGCTGAATAACCAAAAATTGGTTTGCGCGAGTTAGATGCCAATACCTCGGACACCATACCCATAGCAGGTAAGATGATGATGTATACTTCGGGGTGTCCTAAAAACCAGAACAAGTGCTGAAACAAGATAGGGCTACCACCTTGAACTACTTCGCCTGCACTATTTAATAGCGGATGTCCGGCTACATAAATGTCGGATAAAAAGAAGGTAGTACCAAAACTACGGTCAAAAATTAACAAAATAGCACCCGATAACAATACAGGAAACGACAATACACCTATGATAGCGGTAAAGAAAAATGCCCACATAGTAAGTGGCATACGCATCATGGTCATGCCCTTGGTGCGCATATTAAGTACCGTAGCTATATAGTTTAAGCCACCTAATAGAGCAGACACTACAAACATGGCAATACTTACCAACCAAAGGGTCATACCCAATCCCGAACCCGAACTAGCTTCGGGCAAGGCACTTAGCGGTGGATACACTGTCCAACCACCCGATGCAGGTCCTGTTTGTAAGAACAAGGAATACATCATTACACAACCCGATAGAAAAAAGAACCAGTACGAAAGCATATTCAAGAAAGGCGAAGCCATATCGCGCGCACCTACCTGAAGCGGAATAAGCAAGTTACTAAATGTACCACTTAAACCAGCCGTTAGCACAAAAAATACCATGATAGTACCGTGCATGGTAACAAGGGCATAGTAAAACTCGGGGTCTAATTTACCACCTTTTGCCCAGCCACCTAAAAATGTTTCTAGGATAGGGAAACTTTGGTCGGGCCAGCCTAATTGCAAACGAAACATAACCGAAAAAGCCAAACCTATAACTGCCCATATAATACCCGTAATTAAAAATTGGCGGGATATCATTTTGTGGTCTTGGCTAAAGATATATTTCGATATAAACGACTCTTTGTGGTGCTCATGATGTTCATGGTCATCATGTTCGTGTTGATGAATTACATCAACTAATAATTCTTCATTATGTGATTCTATGTGAGCCATAATGTTTTTTTTTTTAGGTTTATCTTAGTGTTATAACGAAGATAGTTTTTTGGTGTTTTCTGTTGGTTTTTCTTCTTGAGTTGCTTGGGTAGTATTGTCGGTAGCTGCCGAAGCAGGAACTTCTTTCTCGGCTGTAGTCACTTGTTTTTTGTACAAGCTTTCTTGTGCTGCAAACCATTGTTTAAAGGCAGCTTCTTCTTCTACTACCACTACACGACGCATATTAAAGTGAGCTTGTCCGCACAATTCGGCACAGGCTAACTCAAAATTAAAGTTGGGGTCGTTCAACTCTTTGCGCATTTGTGCAGTTGTTTTGGTTGGTGTAAAGTGAAACTGAGTAGGAATACCTGGTACAGCGTCCATTTTTACACGGAAGTGTGGTAAGAAAAAACTATGCAGTACATCTAATGCATTGATTTTTATCAATACAGGTTTGTTAAGTACTAAATGGAGCGTATCGGCTTGAAAATCGTCCTTGTTAGCAGCATCTTTCCAGTCTTGACCAAAAGTATTGTCGCTGCCAATTAATTTAATCATTTTGGTGCCTAACTTATTGTCGGCTCCTGCATAGCGCAATGTCCAAGCAAATTGTTGTCCAGTTGCTTCTACAATCATTGAATCTTTCGGAGCATCGCCCATAATTTTGTACCAGCTACTAATACCACTATATACCAATAATACCATTACAAAGGCGGGTATAGCTGTCCAGATAAGTTCTAATTTGTTAGAACCTGGAAAATAGTAAGCTTTACCGTTTTCTTTCCCACTATACATGTATGAAAATACAAACAAAGCAATGTGGGTAAGAAAATAAACTGGAATACATGCTACCGATGTCCAAAAGAACATATTATCAATCCAAACACCATGTACTGATGCTGGGGCTGGTAAAAACCATTCCGAGTAATACCACGCCGACCACATAGACGCAGGAAGTCCTATTATCATAACTAATAAAAAAAGAACCCCATGCAATCTATTATTTTTCTCTTTTGAAGATGCTTCGCCACCTTTCAAAATGCTGATGGCTTCGCTAGCCTTAGCAATTTGAAAAACAACAAACAGCACCAACAAAATGATTACCAATCCTAATACATTTGTTAGCATTGTTGTAAAAAATTTAATTTAAATGAAAAAATGTAGATAAGAAATTTGAAGCAGCAGAAGCATTCTTTCCTTTCTACGTGTGGTGAACAAAACTTTCTTTGACCAAAGGATGATTCACCGGTAACAAAGATACACTTGCTAAGTTACGGAAAAATACAAACAAGAATAAACCAGCATAAGTAAGAAACAGCCCAATTTCTAACAATCCAATGCCAGGATAATGAGCCTCGTGACCACCATGCGACATATTAGCTATTGCACCCGGTATCGACATTTGGAAAAAGTCAACCCAGTGTCCAATGATAATAACAACTGCCAAGCTACAAGCAACTTTAAAGTTGCGTTTTGCACCACGAGCAATTAAAATCAAAAATGGGGTGATGAAGTTGATGATAAACATAAACCACATTAAAAATGGGTAGTGAGCAGCACGAATTTTAAAATAAATGGTTTCTTCGGGCATATTGCTGTACCAAATAAGCATAAATTGCGAGAAATACACATAAGTCCAAGCAATACTAAAGGCAAACATAAATTTACCAATGTCTTGAAAGTGCTCTTTGGTCATGTAGGGTAAATAACCTTGTGATTGTAAATAAGCACACAACAAATAAGTAACCGACATACTCGTTACAAAGTAACTAAGAAAATTGTACCAACCCCACATTGTACTAAACCAATGCGGTTGAATAGACATAAATAAATCCCAAGCCGCCATCGATTCGCTAACGGCAAAGAATACTAAAAATGCAGCAGCAATATATTTGCTGTTCTGATACATTTTACGGGTGTATTCGGTGTCACCTTGTACCGAGTTGCGACGCAATAAAAAAGCTAAACCGCTCCAACCTATTACGTATACGCACAATCGGATCATAAAACCCGGAACATTAAGGTAAGCCGCTTTTTGCGATAAGATACTATCATGTGCTACAACAGCGGGGTCCCACCAATGATAGATGTAAGGAGCTCCTAAATAGGTGACAATAATCAACAATACACCACCTATAGGTAAATACATAGACATTGCCTCCATTACGCGCCTAAACACAATATACCATCCGCCATAACCCTGTGTACTGGCACTGATAAAAAAGGTGGCACCTAAAGCAATACCTACAAAAAAGAAAGTATTATAGAGTAAAGAAGTCCAAATGTGTGTTGGGCTATCGAGGTTGGTAAAAATGCCAATTGCCGCTAATACCAATCCCACAGCTAAAAGAGTGAAACTCAATCTTCGTTCTTTACCCGAAAACTCAAATTGCAATTTGTCATTCTGAGCCATTATGATGAATTTTCTAGAAGTTAAAAAAATGAAAAATTACTACTTAGCCCAAAGCTAATAGTTAACCAAACTTATTTGCCGCCTTTTTTAGGCGCAGCAGCATTAGCTTGCACTTTGGTCGTGTCGGTAGTGTTAGCTGCAGGTGCAGCAGGCTTTGCCCCTGCCGATGTGTAAGTTGCCACATCTTTATAGGTTAAGCGGCCGGTAATTAGTTTAAGGGCTTCGTCTTTCGTAACTTTTTTGCTACTTGCAATACTTGCAGCTTGCATGTCTTTAATGTACGAAACAATTTTCCAACGCTCTTCTTTATTTAATTGCCCCGCATACGAACCCATATTGTTTTTACCATACTGCATAGAATGGAACATCTTGCCTTCGGGCATTTCCAAAAAACGATCGATAAAATAAGATGGAGGACCTCCGGGATATTTACCATTTTTTACAATTTCGCCTTGTCCATCGCCTTTTTCGCCGTGGCAAATGGCACAATTGGTTATGTAAAGATTTTTACCGTCGGCTGCCGATTTAGCATGTTTGCCGTTCATTGGGTTAAACAGCTCGGCTCCTGCTTGTTCGTAACCTTCTGGGGTATCTTCGAACGGGTAAGGGCTAAAACCACGCGGAACAGTGCCTTTTGCAGGTTGACGTGCCGACATGCCATCGGGCGATAGTACGACCGTTTCGCCATCAATAACAATAGGGCGTTCGGGGCTGTAATATTCGTAGGCGTTAGAGTGTGCCATATCGGGCATGTACTCGCGCCCAGCCCACTCGCCACCTGCCTGACAACCCGTGAAGTAAAAGGTAGCACCCAGCACCAATAACAAATAGTATTTACTATGGTTGAACATTGTGTTGTTTTTTTTCTGAAAAAAATGAATTAAGCAAATGGACAATAAATAATGTGTAATTGATAACTATCTGACATTACAGATAGCTAATACTTTTTAGTACAAAATCATTGTATCCAGTACTTATTTGGCAGATAGTTTATAAAACCATTAGCCAAAAATTATTAGTGATGTGCTACCAACTCTTCGTCGGCTTTAAATAAGTTAGGCAACAATTCGGTTTGCATTACTCGGTCGTTCACCTCCGATGCACCTGTGCTGCGCAACAGACTGCGAATTTTACCTTGGTCTTCGTCGCTGCTATATTGTTTGCAGCAAAGCGCCAAAATAAATTTGTCATCGGTAGCTCGTTTATCTACTACCTCAAGAGGTTTAAAAATCGAAAAGCCGTTGCGAATATAAAAGGTAACTACCATGCCTATTGCCGCAAACAATACGGTTAGCTCAAATATGATAGGTACAAAGGCTGGTAGCGAGAAAAACGGCTTACCACCTACTATAATAGGCCAGTCTAGTACCTGAATGGCGGTCATCGCTCCTACTGCTGTAAGTGTACCTGTGGCTCCGTAAATAAAACCTGCTGTATGCAAACGGGTATCTTGCAAACCCATTGCCTCGTCAAGTCCGTGTATCGGGAAAGGGCTAAATACTTCGTGGGCTCTGTAGCCTTCGGCACGCAAACGCTTTACGGCATCAAGTAGCGTGTCGTCATCGTCGTAAACACCCAAAATATATTTATGTTGCATTGTTTTTGTTTTTGATTATGAATTTAATCAACTCGCAGCTACTTGGTAAATGCTGTAAGCTAAATGAATGTCAATGTTGAACGTAATGGGGCTACTTATCGTTTTTATCGTGTAATGCTCCTGCTAAATGACCGCCTCCATGGTGATGGCTGTCTTCCAAAGCATTTTGACCTAATGCAATACCTTTGCGGCGCAATTCTTCTTCCTCGTTGCCAATTTTAGCTAAGTATTGGTCGCCTGCTGTTTTCAAAATACTTTTTACCTCGGCAATAGCTATTACGGGCAATGTACGACAGAAAATCAAGAATAAGGTCATAAAAATACCCATAGTACCTACATAAATACCAATTTCTGTCCAGGTAGGCGAGTACATTGTCCAGTTAGATGGAATATAATCGCGGTGCAACGAAGTTACAATGATTACAAAACGCTCGAACCACATACCTACGTTGATAACCAACGATAAGGCAAATGTAACGTATAAATTGCGGCGAAGAGCTTTTATCCAGAAAAATTGAGGGGAGATAACGTTACACGACATCATCATCCAATATGCCCACCAATAAGGTGCTGGTTCAACGCCAAACAAGGGTCCAAATATATATGGGTCGGCTACGCGATTGTGTATAAATACCCAACGCTCGTAAATATTTGCCGAGTACCAAGCCGTAAAAAACTCGGTGATATAGGCAATACCTACAATAGAACCCGTTAATACAATTACTTTGTTCATCGACTCGATGTGGGCAATAGTAATGTAGTTTTCTAAGTTCATTACTTTACGGGCTATCAACATAAGGGTTAATACCATAGCAAAACCCGAAAAGATAGCACCCGCAACGAAGTAAGGCGGGAAAATGGTGGTGTGCCAGCCCGGTACAATAGACGTAGCAAAGTCGAAACTTACTATCGAGTGAACCGAGAGTACCAAGGGGGTAGATAAACCCGCCAAAATTAAACTCAACGACTCAAAACGCTGCCATTGTTTGGCAGTACCTGTCCAGCCAAAACTTAGGCTGCGATAGATAGCTTGGCGCCATGAGTTGTCTTTTGAGCGGTCGCGGACGGTGGCAATATCGGGCAATAAACCCGTATACCAGAACAACAACGAAACGGTTAGGTAGGTACTAATCGCAAACACGTCCCACAAAAGTGGTGAGTTGAAATTTACCCACAACATACCGCGTGTATTTGGCAGCGGGAAAATGAAAAATGCCAACCAAACACGTCCCATGTGAAATACAGGGAACAAGCCCGCACAAACTACCGCAAAAATGGTCATGGCTTCGGCAGCACGGTTTACACCTGTACGCCATTTTTGACGGAATAACAACAAGATAGCAGAGATAAGCGTACCAGCATGACCGATACCAATCCACCAAACAAAGTTGGTGATGTCCCATGCCCAGCCAACAGTACGGTTGGCTCCCCACATACCAATCCCTTTCCAAACGGTAAGGGCAAGGCTAAGCACCCCGATGAGGGCAACACAAGCCGAAATTGCCGTTGCAACCGTCCACAACATACCTGGCGTACCTTCGGTGCCTTTGGCTATATCCTCGGTAATATCGCCGTAGGTTCGGCTATTGTTTATTAACGGTTCTCTTATAGGTGAACTATAATGCATATATAGTTGATTGTTTTTTTGAAAATGATGTTTTATAAAAAGCTAATAGTTTTTAGCTAATGGCTATTTGTTTGGGATAAAAATATTTCAAACAAATAGCCAATGGCTGTATGTCTACTTTATCCACCATGACCATTTTCGGCGGGTGCTGCTTCGTGTTTTTCTTCGGTTTTTTCGTGTGCTGTGCCATCGCCGCTATACGAATCAATACCTGCCAATGCTTCGCGGTTTTTGATACGTGTTTGATAACCAATACCCGGTACAACGTGCAATTCTTCTAATAAATAGTAGTTACGCTCGTTGCTATGTAGTTTTGACACCTCTGAAGTAGGGCTGTTAAGGTTGCCAAAAACAATGGCATTGGCGGGGCAAGCAGCTTGACAAGCCGATTTTACATCGCCATCGCGCATTTGACGGTTTTCGCGTTTTGCTGCCAATTTACCTTCTTGAATACGTTGTACGCACATCGAGCATTTTTCCATTACTCCACGCGACCTAACCGTTACATCAGGGTTCAACACCATTCGCGACAATTCATCGGCAGTTGTCCATTCGTCATTATCAAAAATGGTGTCTTTGTAAAAACTATCCGAACCTTGATAATCGAACCAGTTAAAACGACGTACTTTATAAGGGCAGTTGTTGGCACAATAACGTGTACCAATACAGCGGTTATATGCCATTTGGTTTAAACCCTCGCCACTATGGTTAGTAGCTGCAACGGGACATACGTTTTCGCAAGGGGCGCTTGCACAGTGCTGACACATCATAGGCATAAACGCTACTTCGGGGTTTTCCATATCTTTACCCAAATAATAACGGTCGATGCGCATCCAGTGCATTTCGTGTACGCGGGCAACCTCTTCTTGTCCAACAACAGGTACGTTGTTTTCAATGTGGCAGGCAGGTACGCAAGCACCGCAACCGGTGCAAGAGCTTAGGTCTATTGCCATACCCCAACGCTGTCCGCGATTAAAGGCATCTGCGTGCGGACCATATAAGTTGTCATTACCATACAGGGTGAAAAACTCACCTTCTTTGGCTTTTTCGTCCCATTCGAGCGAGTAGTGATTACCCGCAAATTTGTCTTTTTTATAAGATTCTAAAGATGCCAAACCTACAATAAAGCGTTCGTCATCAATAGTTGAGTGCGTTTGTGTACGAGCCAGACCATAGCCACCTACACCTTCGTATCGTCCGCCCACTTTTTGCAAAGTTACACCCGATTTTACATAATCGAATGTTTCGCCATTAAATGAAGCAAACGGGAAGGCATTTTTACCTACATGGCATTTGTCCGAGCCTGCTTTTGTGCGTCCGTAGCCTAGGGCTATAGAGCAAGAACCATAAGCCTGACCAGGTTGGAAAACAACAGGCAATTGAATGGCATAGCCACCAACTTTTACTTCAACCACATCGTATTCTTCCCAGCCTTGTTCTTTGCCATATTTAGGCGATACCGACAGCACATTATCCCAACATACCTTTGAGATAGGTTCGGGTGTTTCTTGTAAAAATGGGTTATTGGCATAACGCCCATCGCCCATTACTACGTTTTCAAATACAGTTAACTCAATACCTTTAGCAGCAGAGACAGCTTGCATAATAGAGCCCGATGCTCCTTGTGCATCAATGTTGATAGTGCTTACTGTGGGTGCCCAAGCAATAGTTTCGGTGGCAGTAGTGGCTAATGCTACAATGCTTGTGGTATCGGTAGTGGCGATTGTTGGGGTATATTCGGCACGCATAATGTCGGTACCATTGGTTTTATTTGGATTGTCTATCTCAAAAATACCATCGTGCAAGGCAGCTTCCCAAAAACCTTTAAAATTGCCAAATTTGCTTTGTTTACCAAAAACATTGTTTTGCCAATAAGCACGTACATAATCGTAAAAAGTTGTACGGTTGCCTGCCCAAGTTAATAAACTTTCTGGTGCTTGACGAGTGTCAAACAGCGGAGAGATAGCAGGTTGTGATAGACTATAAAAACCTGTTTTAGGTTCTGCATCGCACCACGATTCTAGGTAGTGATTATCGGGGCATAAATATTTTACGCCCACCGATGTTTCATCTTCGCGGTCGTTGAAAGATACCGAAACAGGAACTTTTTTCAAACCGTCCATAAATTTACCTGCTTCGGGATACGAGTAGGCGGGATTTACGTGGTATAAAATAACTGCACCAACCGAGCCATTGCCCATGCCAGCTACCAATTCAGCCATCGCTTTGTCGTCCGATTGATGTGCATATACTCTATCTAACGAAAGTGTATTGCCATAATTGCCTAACATGCCGTTAATGGCATTTACCACAACTTGCACATTAGCATCGTTCGAGCCAGATACTATTAACGACGTACCCATGCTGCTTTTTAGTTCTAGGGCTACTTGTTTAATAGCTTTTTGAGCTTCGGCATCTTTTAAGGTTGCGTTTGCAAGGGCAGATTTGCCCAACATGCCTGCCAATTCGTTGTATAGGGCAACAACAGCAATACCTTCTTGCGAGGGTAAAAGCGTAAAGCGTTTGTCGGCATTAGCACCTGTAAGCGACATGATTGACTCAAAATGCCAGTGTTTCGACATTGTTGGGTTTTCGCGGCTTACTTTGCGGCTGCTGCTGTATTGTTTGGTAAATTCGATAGGCGACACCCAGGTGCCTAAAAAGTCGGCACCAAAGCTAACAATAGTTTTAGCTCTGTCAAAGCGGTACGAAGGCACTACACGTTTGCCAAAATTACGCTCGTTGGCATTTAAGATACCTGCTTTTGATACGGGGTCGTATACAATGTGTTTGGCATTGCTATACTTATTTTTAAACTCGGCGATGGCTTGACGTGTCGAGGGGCTAAGGATTGAGCCTGTAACAAGGGCTATAGTGCCGTTTGTACCTGCCAATTTGCTGCCAATTTCGGCATCAATATCTTTCCACGTTGTTTTTTTACCTTCTTTTTTCGGGTAACGTAAACGAGCCGTATCGTACAAAGAAATGATAGATGCCTGCGCGCGTGCCGATGTACCACCTTGTGTGATACCCGAAAGGCTGTTGCCTTCTATTTTAATAGGGCGACCTTCGCGAGTTTTTACCAATACACTGCAATAGTCGCTACCATCAACAAACGATGATGCGTAATAATTGGCAATGCCTGGTGAAATTTCTTCGGGTTTAAATACATAAGGGATAGCCCTACGTACTGGAATTTCGCAACTTGCAGCTATGGTAGCTGCGGTTACGCTAAAACCCAATATTTTCAAAAAGTCGCGGCGCGAAGTTTGTGCATCGGCAGATATACCCCCTGTTAAAGGCAAATCCTCGCGAAATTCGTTGCGTTTATGTTGAAGAAACTCAGGGTCGTTGTTCAATTGCTCTAAACCCTGCCAAATTTGCTGTTTCATATATTGTAAAACAAGAATTTTTGTAAATGAAAAACCAAATGAATGGTTGACTCTATAAAGTGTTAATCAGCGTTTTTACGACTAACAATTTACGATTTAGTAATGGCATTTTTGACATTCAGTACCACCAATATCTTCTACGGTAACTTTTGAAATAGCGCCCGATTTTAGTTTTTCGTGCAAAATTTCGTAATCTTTGTAGAAATTATTGACTTTAAATTGCACTTCGGTTTCTCTGTGGCAATTGATACACCAACCCATACCTAGTGTGGCATTTTGTTTTACAACGTCCATTTCTTGAATTTCGCCGTGACAAGTTTGGCATTTTACGCCACCTGCTACTACGTGTTGCGAGTGATTAAAATAAACGTGGTCGGGCAGGTTGTGTATGCGTATCCACTCAACAGGTTTTGTTTTGTTTAGGTATTTCATGCTGTCGGGGTTCCAACCTGTGGCAGCATAAATTTTACCAATTTCGGTTTTGCCATAAACGGGACCTTCTTTAATGGCTTTGTGGCAATTCATACAAAGGCTTGGACCCGGGATAACTGCCGATTTGCCTTTGCTTGCACCAGAGTGACAATATTGACAGTCAATTTTGTTGGCTCCAGCGTGTATTTTGTGCGAAAATTTGATGGGTTGTGTTGGAGCATAATCTTTCTGACGACCCAACATTTGTGCTTGTTCAACGGTGGCGTAACCCAAAAAGATACAGCCCGAAAGGATTAATAAGGCAGCCATTTTTTTGCTACTCAATATTTTACCAAGCGGAATAGAGTCAGGTACTATCTGCCCCATTTTCTCTTTTACCAATTTACTAAGTGTACCCGTTAAACGCGATAACACCAACATAACCACACCTAATAAGGTAAGTATGATAGCTAAAAAGAGGGTCATGTTGCTATTAGTGCCAGTGGCTTCGGCACCACCAGCGGCAGGGGCTGCTCCAGGGGCAGCGGCAGCAGGTACTTCTGTTTCTACCTTGATGTAAGTCAAGATATTATCAATTTGCTTATCCGACAAATTGAAAGAAGTCATAACCGATTTGTTGTACTTGTTAAAAAGTTCAACAGCATACGGGTCGCCCGATTTAATTACAGCTTGCGAGTTTTTAATCCAACTGCGTAACCAATCGGCGTCGCGTCGCTCGTACACTTTAGCCAATGCCGGACCCACCACTTGTTTGTTTACAGCGTGGCAGCTGGTACATTGGGCTTTGAATAGTCCTTCTCCTTCTTTGTAGGCGGCATCAGCGCGCGGGTCTTGAGCAGCAACACCTAATGTGTTGAGAGCAAGTAGAAGGGCGAAAAGAGGTAGTAAAAATTTACTTCTCAGCATATATTTAAGTACGTTTTTGTAGATGTTGTGGATACTTTGTTGTGTGTTTGATTAACTATCAATTAATAGATGCGAATATTTAAGTAGCTAATTAAGGTTTGTTTGGCAATGAAAGGTGCTGTTTTTACTTGTTAAGGCTAAAAAACAGTAGTTATAAGCTGTTAAAATAGGTAATGGCTTTTTCAAGCCGCAAAGTTAGTAAGTTGTTACCAAAAAGTAACTATAATGGTGCTATTTTTTTGCTATTTAGAACAGTTCTAAATTAGAGAGCAGCGTTGTAATTATGCACATTTTTTCAGCTTGTCCAACAAGCTGTTTTTATGTTTTGTTGATAAAGTTGCTTGATAATAACAACCTAACTTTCAATTTGTTCTGAAAGTTCGAAAACAAAAGCACTCTAAAACGCCGCAAAGGTACAACCCTAATTTCGCATTTGCAAAATATTGCTTGATTTATTTTAACGAAAATTAAGATTTACTAACGTTTTTATGACAACAGCTTAATATTGCTACTTTTAGGGTGTACTAAAGCAACAAAAACAGGCATAATTGCCTGTTTTTGTTGCTTACAAATTTTGTTAGTACTTAAATCCAGTATCTGTTTTCTGTTCTTCACAGCCTTTTACTACATAAGTATACAAGCCGTTTGGTAGGTTGGTGGCATTGTGCATGTAAAAATGAACGCCTTTTGTTTTGAGTTCGTTGTCTAATATTTGTTTGACCATAACACCATTTGTGTTGTACACTTTTAGGTTAAGGTACATGTCTTGGGGTAGCTCTAAGCGTACTTGTGCTTGGTCATCAAACACCGATGGAGCGTCTATTCTAAGGGCTGGCTCGGGGTCGTTGATACTAATACCACCATTATCAACCACAAAACCGCCACTCACTACTTGTATGTTATTATAGACTACTTCGTAGGTTTTGGTGTAGGTACAACCTGTTGGGCGATGTGTAACCGTTACGGTATAAGTACCTTTGGCTAAGTTGTCGCGAATAGGCTGGGTACAACTTGCACAATCGCTCCACGCAAAAGTGTAATCGTTGTATAGCTCTTCGATAGGCGTACCATTTATGGCACTAATGGTTATTTTGCCCGTTCTTTTATCGGGTGATTGCCCTGCGGATACCAAACACACCCGATACGAATTTTTAACTTCATCGGTTAGTGCCATTGTCATTGCTCCATCGTTGGTAATGCTTAAGTTTAGTTCATCGGTGCAAGCGGTTGCTTGGTCGGTAACTAATAAACTATAATTGGCTGGCTCTAAACACTCGAAAGATAAATTGCCATTGGGTTGCCATATTGCCCTAACATTATTGTCCAGATACGTACTGACAATAGCCCCTGTGCCGTCTAATTTGTCAAGTTGGTATTGAAACTCGCCCGAACCTGCAAATATGTTGGGTGTAATTTTTACGCTTCCGGTACCTGTACCTGCGGGTACTAAGGTTTTACAAAGCCCATCGTTGTCACAAATAGTATGCGAAGGCAAAAGCTCATAACTAACCGAATTGCCTATTTCGCAATCAGGGTCAAACGGATTGATGACCAAATTGGTGGTGGTGCTTGCTGTACAACCCCCTACATCGGTTACTTGTAGGGTGGCAGTTATGGTTTGTGGCATGGCGAAGTCGTTAGTCCATATAGCCACCAAACAATCGCCATGATAATTTGCCAATGACGTAATTGGATTGCCCGAACAGTCGGTTAATGATTGTTGTACAAAAGCCCCACTAAAACTCCATGTACAAGCATTGTTGCCAAAGGTACTCGATGAACCATTTAATAACCTAATTTCGGTATTTGATGATATGTTACTCGTCCAATCAGGTGCTAAATAGTTTTCTGGGTGATCATCCATCTGATTAGGTACAACCGTTATGTTTGCGATAAGCGGATAAGCATCGCTGCCACAACTTGCACAAGCACAATTTGCTCCACCTATACCCGTAAGTGTTGTTTCCCAAATGCCTCTGCCAAAAGTAGCAGCACGTAAAATAGGTGTTGTTCCACTTGTTACAACTTCCAATTCTTGTACCGATATGCGCGGCAAACCACCCGAAAAAGGAAACCAATTAACCGTACCTGTACAATTAGTTAGGGTGTTATTGGTGTAATAAACCCCAACATCGGTGCCTATAAACAAATGCCAGGTGCTTGCATCGGGGGTATATAAGGCAGCGCACAAAACAGGTAGGTCGGGTAACATATTTTTGGGCAAACTGTTTGGTGCGGCAGGTTTAATAGCTCCAAAGGTAATATTGGTCCATGTATCGCCACCATTGGTAGACATAAACACCTTGCCCAACTGCAAAGTTGTTTGTGGATTAGACATAGTTTCTACGGTCATCTCTCCGTTAATATCAAAACCCGAATAGGTGGCAAAGAGCATGTCGGGGTTTAATTTGTTAACCACTATATCGGTTAATAACTTACCTGGTGCATTTGGTAAATTAGTGCCATCTTTTAATGTCCAGGTAGGATAAGGTTCGGTAGTAGGAGGCGGATTAGCAGGCGGATAACCAACGTTGGCATCGTTGCTACGAGTAATGATAGTGCGAGCAACGTAATCAGTGTTTAACCCAGTATTTTGTAACCTTATACGCCCTGCATAAGCCACCGAGCCTACCATATCTAAAGCAGCCCATGGATATTCTGTTTCTTGAAAACCGGTAGGTGGGTTAAAGGCACTATAATTACAACACGTTGTAGTTTCACCTAACCATTCGGCAGTAATATTTGGGTTAATACGAATCAAGTCAGGATAGCCCGACATTAAACCACCTTGGTTGGGGGTATTCGGAGAAGCAGGGTCAAGTACCTCTAGTCCATCAAACAATTTTATGTCGGGTATGTACTCGGCAAAGACACTGGCGGTACTTAATGGTGGAAAAATAGAAAGTCCTTTAAATCTCTCGGCAGTAACCGGATTATCGGGTATGGCAGGTCTGTATCTAAAAATACCACCATTAGGGAGCAATGTATACCCTATTCTGTTATCCCCTTTCATACATATCTGGACTGCATCGCCCCCAAAGGAATTAAACCACTCAAAGGCATTACCATTGCGTTTTGCCCTAAACAAACCATTGTCCCAACTTCCGGCATATACGCAATCGGTATTGCTTGTACCCAAACCTGGCGTGGGGGCGGCTACTGAGCTACTCACCGATAGGGCTTCGGTGATACATAAATCGCGGGTAGTTTCGTACCATTTGCTCCACGTTGTGCCACCGTCTGATGTATACGACAAACCCCCATCGTGGGCAATAAACAACTTATTGCCTATCCACAAAAAATTATTTAAATCGGTGTGCATATACTTATTAGCACTAGCACCTACATTGGGCGAATCTTTAGGCGAAAAAGACACTGCCGTAGTGCTCACCACATTGTTGCCACTCATAATTACCTTAAACACTAATTTACCGCCATTTGCATCACTCCCTGCTGTGTTCCCCGCTGCACCCAAATACAACTCATTGACATTGCTTGGGTTGATAGTAACTACCGAGCGAGGCCCTGTGGGTAATACTTCAAAAGACGTAATATCACCATCATTGGGAGGAGGAAGAGGAAAGCTCGATATTGATAGGTTTGTAGGTGTAAAAGTAGCTCCCCCATCTGTTGATTTACTCAAAGTAAAAGGTGAAGTGGTCATTAGATACAGTATGTTTTCCGAGCCGTTTTGTACCACATTCGAAAATGAAACGCCTTTAGTAACATTGCTTCCGGCAGACAGTACACTTGTCCAAGTGGTATTTAGGGTGGTTGTGCGCTGAACTTGTCCAAGCACAGAGGCTGCTACTATGGCTGTTTGGGCAGCATTGCCAAATTCCATAGCGCATACTTCGTTATCGAAATGAACTAATTGTTCCCAACTGTTATTAGCAGTATTGTATTTCCAAACACCATAAACGTTGTTGTTGGCAGTATTGGTACTAGCGCCTACTATTTTTTCTAATACATCTACAAATATGTTGGCAGCAATGAACAAATCGCCATTGGCATTAACCAACAAGCGGTTAATTTTGAGGTATTTAGGCGTAACCGTTTGATAGGTAGTGCCTACCAACATGCGCCAGGTAACATTATTGGACAAACGCTGCCAAGTTGTACCTGCATCGGTGCTTTTTAACACACCAATGCTATACGAGTTTTGCCCAAGTGCATCAAAGCCTCGAGTACGGTCGCCTGTTGCCACATACATGGTGCTGCCTGTGCTGTTAAAAGCAATATCGGCAATGCCCATGGTAGGGAACAAATCGCCCGAACCAGCCCCTACTACCTGCCAACGGTGACCAATAGGCTCTGTTGCTCCATTTGGCACCGATTTCCACAAGCCACCCGTAGCTGCACCCATGTACAAAATATCTTGGGTAGGGTGTTTGCGCAAAACCGCTACCCGCCCTATACCTGGCGTTATGCTGTTATGATTTGCAGCAGTTGCATCATCGGTTGTACTATTAAAAAACGGACCAATGTTAGCCCAAGTACCTGCAAAACAATCGGTTTGTTGTTCGCCTGCTTCGCGCCGGGTTTTGTTTCGTTGGTCAATGGTGTTTAGGCGTTCTATTTCGTTCCACATACGGTCGGCGGCATTCACAAAACTACCGTCGGCACCTTGCCTAAGTTGAGCTACTTTTTTCCAAGCCATGTAGTTTTTATAAGTACTGCCCGAAGACATGCGATAAAAATCATCTTTGCTAGGCCTTGCGTGGTTAGCACTATTGTAATATCCTGGAAGATGATAATTAATACCGTCCTCTATCGACCTACAAACATCAGTAAATTTAAGTTTTGCTGTAAGATCGTAGGCTATTGCATTGTTTAATGAGTCAAAAACAAACTTTTTAAAATAGATTAAGCGTGGAAAAAGGTTAGAGTAATGGCGTATGTCATACTCCACCTCACCACTGAACATATCCTTAAGCATTAATGGAGACATTATCCCCTCAGGATGTTCGTGCCTTTCTATATCAGTAAGTTCGTGCCTCTCCATCTCAGGTATATCGGGCTGTGCCACAGCCACCTCACTAAACCCGCCCCAAAGCAAGTTTAGTAATAAAAACAGAAATAGCGATTTGCATTTGATTTGCATTTTTAGACTAGTAAATAAAAGATTCAGATGCAAAGTTACTATTGATAATTGACAAAAACAAGTCTTGGTGTAAAATAATTGCGTACTACCACAATTTTATTTTCCATCTGTGCAAATTAGCATCTTTACAACAGAAACACGGAAAATTCAGAAAAAACGCTCTATGTCTTGTTGGTTTATAGTTTTTGGAGTAGAGTAATCATAATGAATTTTCCGAATTACAACTAACTCACTAATAGCCATGCGCTAATTTGTTTGGGGCATTACACACAAAATTTGGATTAAAATGGTAGAATAAACACTAAAACGCTCAAATTTCATCACCCGACCAAGTCAGATGAACGTTCGACCAAGTCAGATGAACGTTCGACCAAGTCAGATGAACGTTCGACCAAGTCAGATGAACGTTCGACCAAGTCAGATGAACGTTCGACCAAGTCAGATGAACGTTCGACCAAGTCAGATGAACGTTCGACCAAGTCAGATGAACGTTCGACCAAGTTAGATGAACGTTCGACCAAGTTAGATGAACGTTCGACCAAGTTAGATGAATGTTGAAAATAAAGAAAAAACCAAAGAACTACTTTGTTTGTGGTTTATATTTACGGACTCCAAATGCCTCTTTTTCTACCGCAATTTGCTCCTCTTTAGTGTCAAGCCTGTTTGAATGGTCTACTAAGACTTCAAAGATATTGATGATACTTCACTAATGGACACTAAAGCAACAAAAACAGGCATAATTGCCTGTTTTTGTATAATCTATCTGCTATGTATTGGCAAAGATAATCAATAATCCACAATCAATAATTGCACTAATACCCTCCTACATATTTACGCACAAACCATTCGATAGCCAAAAGCAGGGCTAACAAAAAGAATATCCAGCGCAAATTAATAATCGAGCGGCTTTTAAAGGTGCTGTATTGAATAGGTTTGATGCTTGCTTTACTTTTTATTTTTTCGACAAGTGTAGTAATGCTATCTGCCGATACCACCAAACCGCCCGATTGTTCTGCCATACTGCGCAACAACCTATGATTGGCTACTGTTTGTTGGCTTTCGAGTTGTATCGAAACTACGGTAAAATTGCCTGTTGCTTTGTGTTCTACGCCGTTGTATACGGTTTTTGCTTCGTAGGTGTAGTTGCCCGGCGGAAAAAACTTGGCATTTAGGTTATACGCCTTGCCATTTTTGTTGAACAAAAACGGGTAGGCTTTGCTTGCCTCGTCGTAGATATTGATACTAACATCGGGGGTGTTGATTAGTTCGTAGCTGTCGTTGTACAGCTCGGCATCAAAGGTAATGTTTTCGTTTTCGGTAAAGATGCTTTTGGGCATCGTGACCCTAAACTTGCGTTTGTCGTTTTTGGCAGATAAATACTGTATGGATTTAGTAACTAACTCGTTAAACGAATTGTTGTTTTGCGAACTTTTGTACTCATAAAATTTCCACCTAAATATACCTTCGCCTGCCAACACGCCTACCTTAGCATCTGATGCACCCGTATAGGTAAGCAGCGGATAAGTGGTAGGTGTGCTACCTACTTTTTGTAACAACAAAGTTTGGGCGTTAGGGGCTGTTTGATAGCTGCCAAAGGGGGCTTTAAGTGGCGGCAATTGCTCGAGGGTGGCAAGGGTTTGTGGCTCAACGGTAAAAATAGTAAACTTATCGCCGTTGGCTTTTACCCGCACATCGTTGGGTTTTGCGTTGCCATTGCCGTTTATTTGCACTAATGTTTGCGCCCTATTAAAGGCACCAATATCTGTCTGTTCTGTCAGTACATATAATATAGGTATACTGGCAGTTTTTAATTGCCCGATAATGGTTTCGGAGCTGGCGTTTTTAGCGGGCATACCATGCAGTACTGCCACATTAAAATCGCGGACGTTGCCTTTAAAAGTGCTGGCAAAATCGGTTGTCACCTCATAGTTTTTGTTTACCTCAATGGCTTGTCGTATCGATGCTAAGTCGGGGTGCGGGCTGGCGGCTAACAACAATATTTTTTGGCGATTATCAACCACCTCTACAAAAAACGATTGCTGATTGTTGTTGGCATTTACCTCGTCTTTTAGTACCGTTACCGAGGCGGTAAATTGCTGTACGCCTGCAGGTTCGGCATTTAGTATTACATCTTCGCTAATTACAAAATCGTCTTTTGCAATGCTAATAGTTTTACTAAACACTTTGTTGGTATTGCCTTTGCCTTTGTAGATGTTTAAAACGGCGTTTTCGCCGCGGCAATTTTTGGCAGATATATCTACACGTGCGGTAAATTTATCGCCCAGATAGGCAATGCGGTTATGCAGTACCTTCTCGATAAGTAGGTCGCGTTTGGGTGTTGTATCGCCTAATGCTATGCTATAAATAGGTACGCCAATTTTGGTGGTTAGGTATTGTGGGTTGCTACCTTGGTTGTACACACCATCGGTTGCCAACACTACGGCACCTAAATTTTGGTTGGCATATACATTGTACGCCAAATCAAGGGCATCGGATATGTTGGTGGTTTTTTGGTCGTAGATGCTAGTTAAACCTTCTTTCACGTCCGAACCAAAATTATAACTTTGTACCTGATAATCTTTACCCAATTCGGCAACTAGCTTTTCGAGGTTGCTATGAAAAGCCGTCGAATCGGTTTGATTAAATGCTTGTTTCATCGACTCCGAGTGGTCTTGTAGTACTACAATGTAGGGTTTTACTACCTCTACAAACTTAGAGCGTATAACGGGCGATAATAGCAAAAAGCAAATACTTGACACGGTCAAAAACCGTAAAAATGCCAATGGCAATAGCCAAGGACGCTTACCAGTAGTGGTAGTATCGCCAAGCGATTTGTCGCGAAAATACAAAAAACCAGCGTATAATAAACCCGCTAAAACGCAAAATGCTAGATACCAAACGGGGTATTCTTCGAAGATAAAAGTGTTCAAGGGCTGTGTAAATTATAAATGATGTGGGTGGGGTTGGCTGTACGCTGTCCGCTGCAGGCTTTGGCTACAGGCTGCACCCCTTCGGGGTTTAAAGCAAGGTATTATAACCCCGAAGGAGTGAAATGATTATAGAAAATAGGTAATAGCTGTATTTTTAACCCCGACGGGGTTTGGGTTTTGCTTTTTCATCGATAAATAACCATATTACACCCCTAACGGGGCTGAAAATACGATTTTCCAATTTTTGCTCAATATTACGCACCTAACGGAGCTTAAAATACCACTTTTTACCTGACAGTATTAAGCTGAATGTCTACTTAGCGGCATAATATGGGCATAATAAAGGTGTTTTTAGCTTGGATACCTAATTATTCATTTACTTACTGCACTACAATTTTTTGTGTTTGTTGTGTTTTACCATCTCCAATAGTTAATAAATAGATGCCACTTTTTAGCGAGCTTGGGAGGGTAAACGATATGCTGTTGTTGTTAGATGTGTGGGTTGTAGTAAAAACTTGTTTCGCCCAGCATATTTACAAGGTTTAATTGTACCGTTAGCTGCGTATTTGGGCGAGACATGAACAGTAACTAAACAACTAGGCGATACTATATTAGGGGTGATAAGATAGGCATTGTTGGTAGATGTATTGTTTATTGCGTTGGCAATATCGCCAAGGTAGCGCACTACTGCCATATCGATGTTGGTTCCGTTACTTGATTTTCCGGCAAGAACAACTTTGCCATCGGCTTGTAAAGCCATACTGTTTGCATCTTGAAAATCGATGCCAATGGGGGCAGATGCAAAGCCGTTGGTACCAAATGTGTTATCGGGTGTTCCGTTGGGTAGGTATCTCCACGCAGCAAAATCGCGTGGACCTTGTCCGCCAAAACCTGATGTACCACCTACCACAATTTTGTTGTCGGGCTGAACTTTTACATCAGCACCAACATCTTGGTCGCCGTTATTAAAGGTTACGATACCAGCAGTACCAAAGTTTGGGTCGAGGATGCCATTTGGGGTGTATTTTAATAACACCATATCTAAGGTTAAGGTAAATGGTAGGGTTGTAAATCCGGCAACAACAATATTTTGGTTGTTATCTAGGGCTATGCCAAACGAGTCGTCTATGCCTCCGTTTATAGCGGTTTTTACTACGCCATTGTTGCCAAAGGTGGCATCTAAGGTGCCATTGGCATCAACACGTATTAGTAGCACGTCAAAATCCATCGAGCCATCAAACACATCAGAGTAGTGTCCGGCTGCCACAATTTTGCCGTCGTTTTGCACTACAATACTAGTCAGTTCGTTGTCAATATCTACGCCCGAAACGGTAACTACGCCATTGTTGCCAAAAGTGGTATCCAACATGCCATCGGCTCTAAAACGCACTATTGATGGGTTGTTGTAATAATTGAGGGTATCGGTTATGGTGCCGGCAACTACAATTTTGCCATCATTTTGTACGGTCATGGCATAGGCAAAATCGTCGCGGATACTAAAATTAGCTACCGTCGAGCCGTTAGTTCCAAAGCTAGTATCTAATGTTCCGTCGGGGTTTATGCGCAGTAATAATATGTCGTAGTAGCCAAAGGTTTCGGCGGCTAATCCGGCAACAATAATTTTTCCGTTGCTTAAGGGGTAGCTTTCAAAGCCGTAGGTTTCGGTGGTGGTTAAAAACGAAAAAACGCCATTAATACCAAAGCTAGTATCAAGGCTTCCGTTGGGTAGCAGTCTAATAACTTTTAACACGCCTGTGTAGCTGTCGTTAAGTGCCACGCCAGTAAGTAGTATTTTTTGGTCGTCTTGTACTTTTACATCGTTCAGGTTGTCGGTAAATCCAAAATTGAGGGTGTATTGCCCATCATCGCTAAACGTAGGGTCGAGTGTGCCAGCCGTTTGTGCAGTTGTTATTTTTGCAAAAAACAAAAAAACAATAAGAAGGTAAATGATTTTGTTGGTCATTGTTTATGTTTGTTTTAAATGGGAGAGGAGATAAGTTTTGAGCGCATCACACCTCAATAAAAGCATTGTTTTGATAGCCTGTGTTTTCGCCTTTTTGAATATACCCCAACTGATTGGTTATCAATTGTGTATTGCCTATAGTAATAGGTGGCATATTGCCATGCGAGTGTCCATATATCCAATAGTCTATTGGTTTATCAATAATAAAATCATCGAGATTACTAACCACAAAGCTACTTACTGGGCTGTTTTTGTATTTGGGCAATTGGCATTGATAACTAGGCAGATGATGTGTAACTACAATGGTTTTGGTGCAGGTAGTGGGTGTTTGTAGCTCGGTGGCTATAAAAATCTTCGATTGTTCAAAAAAACGGTTGTACTGTTCAACGCTTAACACCTCGTTGCGGTATTTGATAAGCCTAAAATCGTTGATAAATTGCCGTATAAGCACCTCTTGCGAGGGCAATATGTGACTCCAAAGTGTAGAGAAAATAAACCGCACCTTGTTAATGGTTTGGGTATGATTGTTAGTTAACCAAACATTGGGGCGTATGGCTTCGCAAAACGACACGTCCATCATTTCGCTATCAAAGCCGCCGTAAAACTCGTGGTTGCCGCAAATCCAAAATACTTGCTCAAACTCGCTAGCTAATCTGTCAAAAAAATCTCGTTCAAAACTGCCCGACATGCCATTTAATAAGGTAATATCGCCACCTAATATCAGCACGTCGCCCACTGGTTTAATGGGGTTTTGCAAAATGTAATTTCTGTTGAGCGTAAACTCTAAATGTAAATCAGAGCAATATTGTATCTTCATAGATAGCTGCGTTTAGACAGAAGCATCTTTTTTCTTTTTAATAAACGACACTAAAATGGGGAACAAAAATATGGATACGGTGATGATAGAGAAATAGAAATCGGCATTGTGTCCTTCTAAAAACTCGCAAAGCCAGTTGTGGGTAGTTAATGTATCGCAATACGAGGCAATTAGCAGTTTTAAACCCAACAGAGTAACTACAATAAACGCCGATGGCTCGAGCAGTGGGAAACGCTCCATTAGAGTAACAAAAATACCTGCTACAAAACGCATGGTTAAGATACCAATAAATACGCCAAAACAAATTAGGTATATATTATTGGTAAACGCTACGGCAGCAAACACATTATCTATCGAAAATACCATGTCCATGGTTTCGACCATAGCTACGGTTGCCCAAAACGAACCTAAGTATTTTTTTAAGTTGCGATAGATGAAGTTTTCGTTTTTGTTCAATATATCGTCTTCGGTGCTGGGTGTGGCTTTGGTTTTGAAGTAATCGTAGCCTAAAAAGATAAGGTACAATGCCCCTAATGCTTTAAGCCAAACTACCCCCATCAATACCGATGCAAAAATCAAGGCTAATCCTCTAAAAATGTAAGCAAAAACCAAACCTATCCGTAAGGCTCGGGCGCGTTGCTCTTTGGGTAAATCCATAACCATGGTTGCCAACACAGCAGCATTATCTATCGAAAGCAAACCCTCGATGATAATTAGGTTTAAAATAATGATACCTGCCGCTTTTAGGTCGTTGCCCAAATAAAGCTGTAAAAACTCAATGATTGATTCCATTGTATAAATTGCGGAAATGTTTGGTAAGATGAGGAGTTGGCTGCTGGCTTTTGGCTGTCGGCTGTACGCTACTGGCTTTTGGCTACAAACTGTTCGTTTGCTTGGTAGTTTACTCCTATTTGTTTGCAAGATGCCGTTGCGTGTTTGCAAGATGCTGTTGCGTGTTTGCAAGATGCTGTTGCATGTTTGCAAGATGCTGTTGCATGTTTGCAAGATGCTGTTGTGTGTTTGCAAGATGCTGTTGCACGTTTGCAAGATGCTGTTGCGTGTTTGCAAGATGCCGTTGCACGTTTGCAAGATGCCGTTGCACGTTTGCAAGATGCTGTTGCACGTTTGCAAGATGGCAAGATGCTGTTGCACGTTTGCAAGATGCCGTTGCAAGATGGCAACATAGCCATAAAGCCAACAGCGGACAGCCAAAATCCAGCAGCGTACAGCCAAAAGCCAGTAGCCAAAAGCCGCCCGCAAAGGTACAACTTTTAGTTAACTTTTACTACTTTTATGCTTGTATTGTTGCCATTAGGTGTTTGTAGTGTCAAAATATAAACCCCCGATGCTAATGTAGCAGCGTTTAGGTTTAGTTTGTTATTGCCTTTATCTAACACGGTATTAGTACGCATTATTACCCTGCCCGTCACATCGCTTAACAATAAAGTGGCTGTTTGGTTAATTGGGCTAACTACAAATACCGCCATATTTTGTTGATTGATATGGGCTTTTAGTTCAAAATTGCTACTATACACGTTGTTTATACCCACTGGATTGTTGGATATGTTGATGCAATAATCCTCTACTTCGCCAAAAGTAAAGGTGCCGCAAGGATACGGTTCTGATGAGTTAGGTTCTACATATTTCATCACTACACGCATACGCGTTTGCCCTGGAATAGCATTGCCGGGTACTGCAAAATTGCCCGAAACCATATTAGGCTGCGGAAAGCCCGAGTCGTACACCAATTCGTTGATGTCGTTTTGGTAGCTGCCATTTTGGTCAAAATCTATCCATACCTTAAAATACTCGGCAAAGGTGCCACCTATATAACCTGGTGTAAGCGATATAGGATAAGACACACCCCTGTCTAATTGCAAAGATACGTTGCTGTAATCTTTATAACCGTCATCGTTACCCGATTGGTTTTGCCAATTACCTATCTGCACGCCCGCAACCCACTCCGAACCCGAATCTTGCCCTTTGGCGCTACAGTAGGTAAAATCTATACAAGCTCCGCAGCCGTAGGTAGTAAATTGTAGCGTATCCGAAAACTCGCTTTGTACACCTGTCGAGCAGTTGGTGCTTATGCGGTAATCGTAGGTGGTGCAGCCCAATAAGTTGCTTAATACCAAAGTGGTATCAGATGTAGAGATGTTTGTCCAATTACTGCCTCCCGATGGTTTAAATTGCACATTATAACCAAAGGCAGCAAAAACAGGGTCCCACGACAAACGCTCTAAGTTATACAACATATTGGTGGGTGTAATGTTTTCGGGTGGCAGACAACAACCTTTTGTATTAAACAGTAAGTTGGTATATTCGCTGGTGTCGGTGCCGCAAATAGTGGCTATATGCAACTCGTATAGGGTGCAAGGCAATAAATCACTTAGGGTAATGCTATTGCTTGTTGATATTAGAGTGGTATAAGGTGGGTCGGGGAAGCCTGTGGCATACGATACCACAAACGATTGCCCATCGGCGGGGTCGGCATACCACGTAAAAGTGGCATCGGTGGCGTTTAGCTGATTGGCAAACAAACCAAAAGGAGCATCGCAACCCGGCACCGAGCAGCCATAAGCTAAGGCTTGTTGTAACATGCCCTGCAAATTTAATACCCCACCCGATACGGTAATGCCCGCTAAGGTTGGATTAGGTACACTGCCCTGCATAATAAATTGCTTGGCAAGCAAAGCCGCTTGGGCTGGATTGGTTTTAGCCACCTCAATAAATTGCGGACAACCTACCGAGTACAACAAACCTATTGCACCCGCTACATGTGGCGTTGCCGACGATGTACCCGTAAAAATGCCGTAACTACCCGATACGTTTATGGTAATGGCATTTTGCCCGTATGCACCTAAATCTATGCTGGTGGCTCCGTAGCCTGCATTTGAATATTTGGTGTTGTTGCTCAACATATTAGTTACGCTAATTAAATAATCGCTGGGGCAGGCCGTGGGCAGGTCGCCTTGTGTATCTACATTTGTATTGGCATTGGCGGTTGCTCCGGCGCTTAAAATACCCACATTGCCTAAGTCGTCGTATAGGCTGCACCAAATGGGGGCATCGGCGGGCTGCCCAAAGTTTACGCCCCACGATGCGTTGGTAGCTACTACAAAAGCCCCTTTTTGCCCGTTAGTGCTATTGTATTGTTCGCGGTTGGCTAACACATAGCCATAGCCTGCAATAGCATCAGCCTCGTCGCCCGATGCCACTACTATCATTACCTTCACGTTCCAGTTTACCCCCGACACACCTATGCCATTGTTGCCCTTAGCACCAATAATGCCTGCTACGGGCGTGCCGTGGTCGCCGCCCAAACTCCCGCCGCCTATGTCGTCGTCGTCGGTATAGGTGTTATAACCTCGGTAATCGTCAATGTAGCCATTTTCGTCGTCATCAATGCCATTAAAAGGTATTTCGTATCGGTTTACCCAAATATTATTGCCCCAATCGGGGTGAAAAGCATTACACCCATCGTCTAACACGGCTACCACAATGGTATCGCCATATACGGTGTTGCCGCCTGTGGTAATGTCCCATGCAGCGGTGGCATCAATATCGGCATCTGCTACAAGTCCGTTTATGCCATTGTTTTCGTACTGCCATTGGTCGCCAAACAAGGGGTCGTTGGGGGTGTTGCGCAGCTCAATGGTGTGGTTAAATTGTGCCAACAACACTTTTTTGTTGCCCCGTACTGCAGTTAAAAGGCTTTTGGGGTTGATGTGTTGCGCATCAAACAACAACTGATAGGTGTTGAGCGATTTAATTAGACTGCGCTTTATGCGCAACTGCGTAGTCTTGCCCTCGAACCGACTAAAATCGGCAAGCAATTGTTTAATGTCCGATTGTGGATATAATCGCACAATCAACTCACCCGATATTACATTAGCGTCTTGTGCTAATAGGTTTTGGGCGATAATGCAGCAAAAGAAAATGAAGGTGATGGTATGTTTCATGTTTAATTATTTTAAAATCCCCCTGATTAACACTTTTGCAAGCAAAAATGTTAATCGTCCCCCTTTTGAAAAAAGGGGGAATTTAAGAGAGAGCAAGTTTGCTTTGCAAACAAATTTACAATCTAGCATATCAGTCCCCCCTTTTTGAAAAAAGGTGGCTAGGGGGATTAGAAAAACTAGTTAGAGAGGTTGGCTATTGCTTCTTTTATTTGACGCGCCGCAGCAGCAAAGGCAGTATCTTTATCTGCTTCACTGTTTAATGCTTTACCCCCATTTACAGCTTGTATCTTAGCCAATTGTTCTTCCCATTCCCAATTACAATCGCGCACTACTATTGGAATAACTAAATCTCCATTATTGTGTTTTTGCATGATGATGGGTATTTCTTCGTCCATGATATGGTCGTTGGATAAAAAATCGGAGCTGATGAGTAGTACTACTACAACAGCATTTTGCAAATGTTGTTCTATCTCCTTGTTCCAATCTTTACCTGCTAATATTTTTTGGTCGTCCCAAACTGTTATTTTGCTTTGCCTTGTTAAGGAGCTGAGGTGGTCTTTGAGCGTTTGTAAATGCTCGTGGTCTTCTTGGGCGTAGGAGATGAAGATGCTAATGGCATTACCGCCAAGTCTTGTTTGCCCTTCTACACCGCTATCATCTAACAGCATTTGTACATTTACATCATCGTAAGGCGGGTTTTTGCACTCAATGGTTTGTTTGCCTCTTGTTTGCCTTCCTTTTAACTCTTCGTAGTTGTAAAAATGTGGCTCTTTGGCAGTTTTGCAGGTTGCACAACTACAAGGCACGCGCTTAATGGCGCGTATGTGCTCCGAGAAATGATACGTACTGTTGATGCGGTCTATCTCGCGGCTAATTTCGTACATCAAACCTTTAGCCTCGCTGCCTTTTATGCTCACAGATAAGTTTTTGCCTTCGTAATCTTCGGTAACTTGGGCTTCGGTGTTAAGGTAGTGCAATACTACGCCTCGTTTCCAAAACAAGTGGTCTTTGATAAGCTCGTGTTTGCGCACAATCAAACGTGCCAAAATACCTTTGGGCATAAAATCGTAGGTATAGCGCAGTTGTAGGCTGTTTGCGGTATCCCAATCATAGATGGGTTTATCGTCGGGCAGCAACAAAGGGGTGATGTAGGTATGTGGGGCATCGGGAAGCGGAAACGATAACTCAAACTTTTCCATCAATGCCAACAACTGCGGAAACTTGCCCTCGTAACAGTCCTTGTGCCACACTGTGCAGAGGTCGTTGTAGGTAAAATGCCCTTTTTTCTCGTAGTGTTTCTCGGTATGGTCTAATATGGCATATACGGCATCGGTTGCCCATTGTGGGTCGGTGATAACAATATCTTGCAAAAAAGGTTCGTTGGCAAAGTGCAGTACTACGCCCAAAAAATGAAGCTGTTGCAACAAATCGTTTTGGCGTTCGGTTTCGGGGTAATTATGCTTGTTGCACAATTGTCGGTATTGTTTAAGGCTAATGTACTGCTCGTTTTTTTTGTTGAGCAATGCCTCGCGTATTTCGTAGCGTTTGCGGGGCCACAGCTCGCCAATATGTGGCAGGTTTTTAAGTTTGGTTTGTAGCTCTGCTACCATAGCTGCAAAACCTTTGTGTGTGTCGGTTACCTCGCTCAAATCCAGCTCAAAATACTCTTTTATGTTGCCAAACTTAGCTTTTAGCTCGTTGATAGGTATTGGTGAGCGCGATTTGTTGCGAATGTTTTGCAACACAAACAAAGGGCTATCGTCTGCCAATAGCTCTTGTACTTGTAACCAATAATAGAAGTCGGTTTTCTTTTCGCGTCCATCTTCCATAAGCACATACACCGAGTTTTTGGTTAAAAAGAACTGATGCGTAGGGTGATACACATCTTGCCCGCCAAAATCCCAGATGTATAGGGTATACTCGCTGCCCTCTATGGTATAGACAACAGGCTGTGTTACTACCGTAATACCCACAGTTGTAGCTGCTTGCGCGGGTAACGAACTGTTGGGATTACAGAGTTTGTGCATCAACGATGTTTTGCCTACCCCACCCGCCCCCAAAATTAATAACTTAGCCTGCTGCAAAGGTAAATTATCGTTGGTAGCATACTCCTCTAACCAACGAATAATTGCCTCATCGCCTTGCTTAACTATCTCTAAAGGAGGAGATACAAGCGGGTTATCATCTACATAAATGCGAACACCTTTTTTATAGTGTGTTAACAAAGGGCTTAAATCGCTGATTTGATTGTTGCTAAGGTCTAAGTAGGTTAATTGGGTGAGGGATTGCAATACGCCAATATCGCTGATTTGATTGTTGCTAAGGTTTAAGTTGGTCAATTGGGTGAGGGATTGCAATACGCCAATATCGCTGATTTGATTGTTGTTAAGGTCTAAGTGGGTCAATTGGGTGAGGGATTGCAATACGCCAATATCGCTGATTTGATTGTTGCGAAGGTCTAAGTCGGTCAATTGGGTGAGGATTGCAATACGCCAATATCGCTGATTTGATTGTAGCTAAGTTGGTCAATTGAGGGATTGCAATACGCCAATATCGCTGATTTGATTGTTGCGAAGGTCTAAGTTGGTCAATTGGGTGAGGGATTGCAATACGCCAATATCGCTGATTTTATTGTCGCTGCATTTGAGGGATTGCAATACGCCAATACGCTGATTTGATTGGCTAAGGGTGGTCAATTGGGTGAGGGATTGCAATCGCATCCAGCGATTGTGGCTAGGCATGAGGGATTTCAATACGCCAATATCGCTGATTTGATTGCCGCTAAGGTTTAAGTTGGTCAATTGGGTGAGGGATTGCAATACGCCAATATCGCTGATTTGATTGCCGCTAAGGTTTAAGTTGGTCAATTGGGTGAGGGATTGCAATACGCCAATATCGCTGATTTGATTGTGGCTAAGGTCTAAGGTGGTCAATTGGGTGAGGGATTGCAATACGCCAATATCGCTGATTTGATTGTCGCTAAGGTCTAAGGTGGTCAATTGGGTGAGGGATTGCAATACGCCAATATCGCTGATTTGATTGTTGCTAAGGTTTAAGTTGGTTAATTGGGTGAGGGATTGCAATACGCCAATATCGCTGATTTTATTGTAGCTAAGGTCTAAGGTGGTCAATTGGGTGAGGGATTGCAATACGCCAATATCGCTGATTTTATTGTTGCTAAGGTTTAAGGTGGTCAATTGGGTGAGGGATTGCAATACGCCAATATCGCTGATTGCCCAACTTTCATCCCAAGTTCCTCCACACACTAAAACTTTTAGTTGTTTTAGTTGTGCCATAGCTTGGGGTAGCTGGCTTAGTTTGTTGGCTTGTCCTGTATTGGCACTCTCTATCCATTCTTGTTTATCCATATCCCACCACGTATTACTCAACACCAATTCTTCCAACTGTTCTAGTTCAAACAGTTCGGGTACTTGGGTTTGTAGGTCGGTTAGGTTGCAGTTGCCTAGGTCAAGGCGTTTCCAGCCCTCGGTGCGGGCTTGGGCAATTAGGTTTTTGGCTTGTTGAGACATGTTTGGTGTTTTATGGTTGTGCGTGTTAAAATCCCTCTGATTAAAAGGTTTCGCAAGCGAAACTTTTAATCGTCTCCCTTTTGAAAAAAGGGAGAGTTCAAACACTTGCTTGCTTTGCAAACAAGATTTACAAGTTTGCTCATAGTCCCCCTTTTTGAAAAAAGGGGGCTAGGGGGATTAGAAAAAGGGAGTTAGGGGGATTAGATGCTGTAAAAAAAACTTGCACCTGCATAGTTTAGCACAAAGATACCCTCATTTATTAAAACTTGGCGCGTTTGGGTAAATTTATTTTGCAATTTTATCGTCTAAGTGTAAAAAAAAGTTTTTGCCCATAAACAAAATGCTTGTAATACGACCTTATCATTCTACCCGCAATCTTTGTTGATTATGGACATGATTATAGGCATAATTATAGCACAAATTGTGTTATTTGGGTGAAAATGGGTAAAAAATAGCACTATTATAAAATACATGTTGTACCTTTGTTGCTCCAAATGTTTGGCACTACAACAAATATTTAGGGCAATTGAATTAGGTTTGATAAAACCAAAGAAGAGGTATTTTAGTTCTTTATTAAGGGTGTAATATAGGTAGTTATTTAGGCGATTTATTTTTTAACAAACAACATTTATGAACCAGAATCGTTTTTTATTGTTACTTTTGTTGCTGTTTAGTAGCACCATGAGTTTTACACCTTGTGTGCGGGCTCAAAATGGCATAGTTGTTTTTCAGACCGATTTTGGTTTGAAAGATGGAGCCGTATCTGCCATGAAAGGGGTAGCAATGGGTGTGTCGGGCGACTTGAAATTGTTTGACCTTACACACGAAATACCTGCTTACAACATCTGGGAGGCAGCCTATAGGTTAGAACAAACGGCAGTGTATTGGCCCAAAGGTACTGTTTTTGTATCGGTTGTTGACCCGGGTGTAGGAACCGAGCGTAAATCGGTGGTGTTAAAAACCAAATCGGGGCATTTTTTTGTAACGCCCGACAACGGTACCCTTACCTTGGTGGCAGAGTCGTTAGGCATTGACGAGGTGCGCGAAATTGACGAAGCTACTAATAGGCGTAAAAATAGCGAAAAATCGTACACTTTTCATGGGCGCGATGTGTATGCCTATACGGCTGCAAGGCTGGCGGCTAAAAAAATTACATTTGCCGACATTGGCAAAAAACTACTTGCAAAAGTAGTAGGTATTGATTACCAAAAACCTACTTTTGATAAAGGTGTAGCAATAGGCAGCATTCCTATATTAGATGTGCAATATGGCAACATCTGGACAAATATTGATGCAGATACCTTCAAAAAGCTAAAAATAGCCTTTGACGAACAAGTAAATGTGACAATAAAACAAGGCGATAAAATTGTTTTTAGCGGACAAATGCCCTATAGCCGTACTTTTGGCGCTGTGCCAGAGGGCAGCAATTTGTGTTACCTAAATAGTTTAATGTGTTTTTCGATAGCCATTAATATGGGCAATTTTTCGGAAAAAAACCAAGTTTTTAGCGGACCCGAATGGACAATAACCCTTAAAAAAATTGCTAACGATTAGGTGTGATATAAACATTGAAAAGTAGTAAATGGTTGCTCAAATCACCCAATATTATTTACAACGGAAACACAGAGAACACAGCCATTTTCTGCCAGTTCTATGGCATTTGTTATCGTTTAGTTTGCAAACTACACATTAAAAAATTTGCTGTTGTATCGGTTCTTTGGGGCGTAACAGTGCTACGTCTCTACAATTTCGCTCCATCACCACTTCACAACATCCCCACATCGCAACTTCACAACATCACCACATCACAATATCACCACTTCACCACATCGCTACTTCACCACATCCCCACATCGCAATATCTCCACATCAAATGCCAACTGTACAAATACTCGATTGGGGCTTGATTGATTATGCCCAAGCATGGCGGCAACAAGAAACCCTGTATCGGCAAACCATTGATTTGAAATTAGCCAACCGCAACCTACCACCCGAACAACAACACCTAACGCCCAACTATTTGGTATTTTGCGAGCATCCGCCAACCTACACTTTGGGCACAAGTGGCAAATACGAACACTTGTTAATTAACCAACAACAAATCGAAAAACAAGGCGTATCGTTTTATAAAGTAGATAGAGGTGGCGATATAACTTGCCATGTGCCTGGGCAAGTGGTGGTGTATCCTATTTTGGATTTACACCATTTTATGACCGATATTTCGCGTTTTATGCGCACCTGCGAAGAGGTAATTATTAAAACATTGCAACAATACAACATTACCGCTAACCGCCTTGCCGATGCCACAGGTGTTTGGATAGAACCAGAAACACCTGCTAACGCCCGCAAAATTTGCGCCATGGGCATACGCTGTAGCCGCTGGGTAACTATGCACGGCTGGGCGCTAAACGTAAATAACTCGTTGCATTATTTCGACCAAATTGTGCCTTGTGGTATTAAAGACAAAAAGGTGACATCTATGTGCCAAGAGTTAAACGTAAATTTGATAGATATGGAAGGCGTAAAACAACACATAAAAAACCATTTTGCCCAATTATTTGATGCTCAACTAAGTTAATTTGGCAAAAAAAAAGAGTTTTTAGTAAGTTTAAACCCCCTTTTTTTCGGAAACCTTTTTTTGGGGCTATCTTTTTTTTGTTAATCGATGCCCGAAAGTAGTTATAAAATAGGCGTTTATACATTAACAATCAAACAACTGTATTGGTACAAGGGTTTAAAAATGGGTGGAAAATCGAAAAAAATGTTTTTGGTTAGTTCAAAAAAAAGTTTTAAATTTGCGATGGAAAACAGCCCAAAATGACCCGATAACCCAAAACAACCTAAATCATGAATATTCGCAATTTATTATTACTTGCGTGGCTATCAATAGCCTTTACCACAGCGGTTTTTGCACAAAACGGAAACCGACCAGCCTTTAACGCTAGTCCTATTCCTTATGCACCTAACCCAACCAGCAATACACCAACGCCAACACCTGCCAACCAAAATACCTTGTACTCGCAAGGAGTGGTAGTGGTGGAGGATATATTAGACCCCTACGGCATAAACATATATCCTAACCCTGCCGATGATATACTATATGTAGAAGTAAACACCTTGTCGCAAATTAGCTTGCGCACACACTTAGGCGAGGTACTTTACCAAACATCAGGCGAAGGACGTATAAGCATAGACACTTCTATTTATCCGAATGGGGTGTATTATGTAGTAGTGCAAAATGGCATATCGTTGCCTACCTCTCACCGCGTGTACATTATCCACAAAGGATAAAATACACAGCACAACAACTAACACCAAAATCGTGTAACTTTGCCCAAGGTTACACGATTTTCTTTTGACATTTAAATCCTTTTTACCATTTAGCATTACCTGTTTATGAAACCATTACTGTCTTTTTTTTTACTTGTAGTATCGTTTTGCACTGCCACTGCCCAACAACAAATGGAGTTGGTAAGCCAACTGTATTACCCCGACGGTTTAAGCTCAATATGGGGCTACACTGCACCCAATGGCACAGAGTACGCCTTAGTTGGCGTAAAATCGGGCACATCTATTGTCGATTTATCGAACCCTGCACAACCGCAAGAAGTGCAATTTGTGCCGGGTCCGTTTAACAACTGGCGCGAGCTAAAAACATGGCAACACTATGCCTACATAACCAACGAGGTAGACGAAGGTGTGTTGATTATAGACTTGCAAAACCTACCTGCAACCATCGACACCGTACATTTTACTTACAATGGCGGCATAAAATCTGCCCATACGGTTTGGGTAGATGAATTTGGATACCTATACATTATGGGCTATCGCAACTATGCAGGTACCATACCCACCAACGAGCGCGGCGTGTTGATGTTTGACCTTAACCCCAACCCCATGCAGCCCGTATTTGTGGGCGAGTATGCCGCCAATTATGTACATGATGCCTTTGTGCGAAACAACATAATGTATACCGCCGAAATTTATGCCGGGCAGTTTGCCGTTGTTGATGTATCCGATAAACAAAATCCTGTTTTGTTGGCTACCCAAACTACCACATCGGCATTTACGCACAATGTTTGGTTGTCGGACAATAGCCAACATGCCTTTGTTGCCGACGAAAAAAACGATGCCTTTTTAACCGCCTACAACATCTCCGACCTATCGGACATTAAAGAAACCGACCGCTATAAAGCCGCCATTGGCACCGCAGCCATGCCGCATAATGTGCATGTACAAAACGATTTTGTGGTGATGTCGTACTACGTAGAGGGTATGAAAATAATTGATGCCCACCAACCCGATGCCTTAGTAGAAACCGAATATTACGACACCTCGCCGTTTAGTGGTATGGGGTCGGCGGGCTGTTGGGGCGTTTATCCGTATTTTGCATCGGGTATTTTGCTTGGCTCCGACCGACAAGAGGGCATGTTTATCACTCGCCCAACCTACAAACGTGCTGCCTATTTGCAAGGTATCATCACCAATGCCGCCAACGGCACACCTATTGCCGACGTAACCGTTACTATAAACGGCACATCTGCCACCAAACAAAGCCAATTTAATGGTAACTACAAAACCGGAACCGCCAACGAAGGTACTTATAGCATCGGTTTTTACAAGTATGGCTACGAACCACTAACTGTAGATAATGTGGTGCTAAACACGGCTCAAATTACCCAACTTGATGTGCAATTGCAGCCCGCAACGGCATTTAACTACGCCTTAACCGTTTTAGATGCCACCAATGGGGCAACTATCAACAATGCCCTTGTTGAGGTGCGCAACTCGTGGGCAACCAACAACAACGAGGGCGTACAAAATCAAACAACAAACATGGCAGGTATAGCCAATGCCCCCAATTTGTTTGCCGACAACTACCAAATAATAGTACACAAATGGGGATATTTGCCGCTTGTATTGGATAATCAATTGCTGAACAATGCCAACAGCACCCAAACCATTTATTTACAACGCGGCTACTACGACGATTTTTACAAAGATTTAGGTTGGACAATAAACAACACCCCAGACGTAACAGGAGCTTGGATACGAGCCATTCCGCAAGGCACACTTTGGGGCGATGTGGCTTGTAACCCCGCTGCCGATAGCCCCACCGACTTTGGTAATTGGTGCTATGTAACCGGCAACGAAACTACCAACGTAGAAGATAACGACCTTGATGGCGGCACCACCCAAATTACATCGCCACCATTTAACTTAAATGGAGCCACCAACGCCACCCTGCAATTCGATTTTTGGTATTGCAACAGTAGCCCACAAACAGGCACCGTTAGGTTTTATTTGAGCGACGGAGCTACCGCCTACGAGCTACCCAGCACCCCACTCGATAGCCTAAACCTAGGGCATTGGAGCCACATAAATCTACCTATTGCCCTGCCCACAGCTACTGCCAATTGGCAATTTGTGGTGGCTGCCACCTCAACCAATAGTGCCGATTTTATAGACGTGGCAATAGATAAATTTACCATCATCAACCAGCCATTAGGTACACCAAGTGTTGATAATCAGGCAGTTGTGTTATATGCCTACCCAAATCCGTTTGATAACACCATAACCATACACACTAATCTAAAAAGTACCATAAGCACAACCAAAGCTATTTTGTACGATGTTTGGGGCAGACAACAAACAGAAAAAACACTTGTACCCGGATTAAACACCTGGACATGGGGCAACGAACTGCCCGCAGGTGTTTACGTTTTGCAAATTGGCAATTCACAAGAAGGGTATACCATAACCAAAATAGCAAAAAGATAAGCGCTACACCTTGTGCCATCAAAAAACACCTGCTACGCAATGGTAGCAGGTGTTTTTTAGTTTTAATTTTTGGGTGATGGAGGAGGAGGAGGCATTTCGTTGCGTGGTTGATTGCCATTTGGCATAGGTGGCTTATCAAAACGACCCCTACGCGGTGGCATGTCCGAGCGGCGTTCTTCCATGCGTTTTACCGCTTCTTGGTGGCGTTGATACTGCTCGGGCGAAAGCAAGCCTTTTAGCTTTTGCTCTTTTTCGTCCATAGCTGCTTTCATTTGTTGCATTTTTTGCTCTTTACTAAGCGTGGCATCTTGGTGTATTTTGTTGCGTCTTTGCATAAAATACTCGTTTATGCCGCTTAGTTGTTTCGTTTTTTGCTCGTCCAACTGTAGTTTTTTGCTCATACGGTCGGTCATTTGTTGGGCGCGTTCTTCGGGAGGCATGTTGCGCATTTTCTCGGCGCGTTCTCGCATCTCGTCTCTACGTCCATCTCTCCTCTCACCCCTACGTTCGCCTTTCATTTCGTTTCTACGTTCTTCAAACTGTTGGCGTTGGGCTTGTTGTTTTTGGCGTTGTTGGGGTGTTAGCACTTGCTCAATTTCTTTTTGTTTGGCATCGAACAAAGCTTTCTTTTCTTCGCGTTGTTTTTGGGCGTTGTCGTGCAATGCTTTTTCTTTTTGGGCATATTGCTCGTTAATAACCTTTACTTTGGCAGCTTGTTCGGGCGATAATTGCAAATCTTGGGTCATTCGTTCCGTCGCTTTTTCGGCTCGTTTTTCGGGGTCAAATTTGGGCGGTGCAGCGGCTTGAGTTTGCGCCATAGCAAAGGGCATACTCGCCAACAGCAACACAAACAATAAAACACTTTTGCGTAATTGCATGGGATAAATTTTTTTGATGAAAGATAAATAAGGTAACGCTTAATTGTCGTCTGCCTATTAGACGCAATAAGTAGCTAATTTATTTTGTCGGGGCGAAACTTTTTTTTACAGCAAATAAAAAGGTGCGATAAACGGCAAAATTTCTATTTTTTTACACAAAAACAAGTTACTATCTTTGCTCCATCAATCAACCATTTTATTCATCATTTTCAATTCATCATCCATGAAAACACTTCTCATCTCTCTATTCCTCTGCCTAAGCATTATTGCACAGGCACAAACCGGCGAAATACAAGGTAAAGTAACCGATGCTTCGGGCGAAGTGCTAGTAGGTGCAGCTATCAGAGTAACGGCACATCAGCAATTTTTTGGCTACGTAACTGACATTGACGGCAATTACATAGTAAAAGTTCCCGCAGGCGAGTATTCGATTAATGTATCCTATACAGGCTACAACACTCAACAAATAAACAAAGTGTTGGTAAAGGCTGACTCAATTACTATTGTGAATATTCAGCTATCGGAAGACACAAGGTCACTAAATGACGTATTAATTGTTGGTTTGGGGACACCCCGCTCACTTAAATCATCATATGGCACTCAAAAAATACGAGGTTCGCGCAATACAAGCACGGCTTACTATATTGACGGAAAAGCACCGAGCCAACACCTTAAAAAGGGTAAGAAAAAAAACCTTGAACCCAAAGACGAAGACCATAATACCGAAAGCTACTCGCCAATTATCGAAAACGAGTTTTTAACAGCCACCCAAAACCCACTCTCTACCTTTTCTATCGATGTAGATAGGGCTTCGTACAGCAATGCAAGGCGTTATTTAAATGATGACCAAATACCACCTATTGGCTCTGTTCGGGCGGAGGAGTTTGTGAACTATTTTGAGTACGATTATCCAAATCCTAAAACCACACACCCATTTAGTTTTACCACCGAATTGTCGAGCTGCCCCTGGAACCCGCAACACCAATTGCTAATGATTGGCATGCAAGGCAAACGCGTTGAAACAGAAAGATTACCAGCCAGTAACTTAGTGTTTTTGATAGATGTGTCGGGTTCTATGAGCAATGAAAATAAGTTGCCATTGGTTAAAGCGTCGTTGCATTTGTTGGTTAATCAATTGCGCCCACAAGACCGCATTGCCATTGTGGTGTATGCGGGTGCAGCAGGCGAAGTATTACCCTCGACAAGTGGTAGCGACAAAGCAACTATTTTAGCCGCCATAGATAAATTACAGGCAGGTGGCTCGACGGCAGGCGGTGCTGGTATTGAATTGGCGTATAGTATCGCCCAAAAAAACTTTTTAACAGGTGGTAATAATCGGGTTATTTTAGCCACCGATGGCGATTTTAATGTGGGCGCTTCATCGAATGCCGAACTGTTTAAACTGATTGAAGACAAACGAAAAACAGGCGTTTTTATCACTTGTTTGGGCTATGGCATGGGCAATTACAAAGACAATATGCTAGAGGGCATTGCCGATAAAGGAAACGGTAACTATGCCTATATTGATAACATAAACGAGGCTAAAAAAACCTTGGTGAAAGAAATGGGCGGAACATTAGTGCCTATTGCCAAAGATGTAAAACTACAACTGGAGTTTAATCCAACCAAAGTGCAGGCTTACCGTTTGGTGGGTTACGAAAACCGCCTATTGGCTGCCGAAGATTTTGCAGATGATACCAAAGATGCAGGCGAATTAGGCATGGGGCATACCGTTACGGCTTTTTACGAAATTATTCCGGTAGGCATAGAGTCCGAGTTTGTAAAGCCTATTACTCCATTGAAGTATCAAGAAACTACTACCTCAAAAACAGCTACACAAAGCACCGACCTAATGACCATAAAGTTTAGGTACAAACGCCCGCAAGGAAACAAAAGCGTAGAAATGGTACAAGAGGTAGCATTTAACCCTCAACCTTTAGACCAAACAAGTAGTAATTTCCGTTTTGCCTCGTCGGTTGCTTTGTTTGCTATGCAACTAAACAACTCTAAATTTACCAAACAAACCAATTGGGATACCGTATTGTTGTTAGCAAAAAATGCCATAGGCGAAGACAAAGAAAACTACCGAAAAGATTTTGTGCAATTGGTAGAAAAAGCTAAACAATTAAAACCATAATGCTACAATGTTATAGTTTTACAAATCACCATTTTCAATTCATCATCCATGAAAACACTTTTCTTCTCTCTATTCCTCTGCCTAAGCATTATTGCACAGGCACAAACCGGCGAAATACAAGGTAAAATAACCGATGCAAAAAGTGGCGAACCTTTGCCGTTTGTAAATGTGAGCCTTATAGTAAATGGCTCAATGGCAGCCGCACAAACCGATTTTGAGGGCTATTACTCCATAAAACCCATTCCTGCGGGCGAGTATTCGGTGAAAGCATCTTTGGTAGGCTATGACAGCCAACAAACGGACAAAGTGTTGGTAAGGGCTGGCAAAATTACTTTTGTAGATATGCAGATAGCTGAATCTTCCAGCTATCCTGATACTTTTAGGGGTTGTTATTTGGCTTACAAAGTACCTTTAATGCAACCTGACGAAACAAGTACAGGCTATACCTACAACCACTACGACATACGCAATATGCCCTTGTGGTGCACCATTTTTTAACCCCCCCCCCCCCCCCCCGCCCCCTTGCCCTTTACAACTTACATAATGCCGGGGACAAAAACATGCCCTTGTGGTAATAAACTTTCACATGCACACCATTTACCACTTACAATTTACAACTTTTAACCCACCCTGCCCCACCCCCCCGTACTCAAAGCTATTTTTTACCTTCCTTTGCCTAAGCATGGTTGCACAGGCACACACCATTACTCCGCCAAAAGTTGTACCCTCGAATATTATGGGGGTTACGGTGTTTTTGCAAGGCGCACAAGTAACGCGTAATGCACTTACTACCCTCGATTTGGGTAAAACAGAATTGGTTTTTAGGGGGATATCGCCCCAAATAGACCCACAAAGCATACAGGTAAAAGGCGACGGGGCGTTTACCATTCTATCGGTGCAGCACCAAATAAACTACCTCGAAGAACAAAAACCGCGTAGCGAGGTAGAACAACTAAAAACTACCCAAAAGCAACTAATGGATAAACGCCGACTACAAAATGTGGGCTTAGAAGTGTGTAAAAACGAACAAGCTTTGCTCAACAAAAACCAAACAGTTGGTGGAAGCAATGCAGGCATGAAAGCCGCCGATTTGCGCGAAGTAATAGCCTACCAAAGCACACAAATGCAGCAAACCCAATTAAAAATGATTGATTTGCTAACCACCATACAACAACTAAACGATACCATAGCCAAAATTGATAAACAATTGGCAGAACTAAACGAGCGTAAAAACAAACAAACCTCCGAAATACACGTAATAGTAACGGCTAATGCACCCTCAACAGCCCAATTTACCATTAGTTATTTGGTGCAAGAGGCATCGTGGTATGCCACCTACGATGTGCGAGCAAAAAATATCTCGCAGCCCATTAACCTACAATACAAAGCCAATGTACAACAACAATCGGGCGAAGATTGGACAGATGTTAAACTCATCTTATCAACAGGCAACCCCTCGTTGGGTGGTATAAAACCTACCTTACCCCCTTGGCAATTGCGCTTTGGCAATACTTACACAGGCTACCGCCCAAGCAAAGCACAAGCGGTAGTTGGTGCAGCAACAAATACAACAACTGGCGAAATTAGGGGAACAGTGCGCGATGCCCAATCCGGCGAACCATTGCCGTTTGTAAATGTTAGTGTTGCAATAAATGGCTCAATGGCAGGTGCACAAACTGATTTTGAGGGCTATTACTCTATTAAACCCATTCCTGCAGGCGAGTATTCAGTGAAAGCATCTTATGTGGGTTACGACACAACAAACGGATAAAGCTGTTGGTAAGGGCTGACAAAATACTTTTTGGATTTTAACAAACATCCGAATCTTCAAATGTTGGAGAGGTGAAATTAGTTCTATAAAGTACCCTTGCTACAAGCCGACCAAACAAGTACAGGAAGTACTTATAACCGAGAGAGTAGAGCTAGTAGTACTAAAAGCACTAATGTCAATAAAAAACAAAAACCAACTGCACCCACCATATCTCAAGCCGACATAAACGAAAACCCCACTAACATTAGCTTCGACATAAAACTGCCTTATACCATTCCAAACGATGGCAAAACTTATGTGGTGGATATAAATCAGTACGACGTGCCAGCTACATACCGCTATTACTGCGTGCCTAAGATTGACCCTGATGCTTTCTTAACCGCCGAAATTACTAACTGGGAAGAGCTAAACTTACTACCGGGCGAAGCTAATTTGTTTTTCGAGGGTACATTTGTGGGTAAATCAAGCCTTAACCCCAACCGCACCCAAGATACCTTATTTTTATCGTTAGGGCGAGATAAAAGCATTGTTATTGAACGTACTAAACAAAAGGACTTTAACAAACGACCCTTCATTGGCGCTAATCGCACCGAAACCCGCACCTTTGAGATTGCTATACGCAACAAAAAAACACAAACCATACACCTAACCATCGAAGACCAAGTTCCTTTATCTACCGACAAAGACATAGAGGTAGAAGTTGAAACAGATAAAGAAGCTAAAAAGAACAACGATACAGGAGCTGTTACTTGGGAGTTAGACCTGCCGCCATCTACCGAAAAGAAATTGTTGCTAAAATACCAAGTCAAGTATCCCAAAGACAGAACATTGGTACTCGAATAAGCAACAACACTTAACATCATCGCACAAAAAACAACACCTATGGGGCTTTAAATAACCCAATAGGTGTTGTTTTTTTGTTTAGCATTAGTGCCACAATAAGCGCTAGGCTATAATTTCTCTTTCAAAAAGTTGGTCATCTTGGTGTATAGATGATAGCGAGTATATCCGCCAGCAATACCATGGTTTTTATTGGGATAAGCCATAAAATCGAACTGTTTGTTGGCATCAACTAAGGCTTTAACCATTTCGGCGGTGTTTTGATAATGCACATTGTCGTCGGCATCGCCATGTACAATTAATAAATTACCCTTTAAGCGGTCGGCGAAGTTAATGGGCGAGTTGTTTTCGTACCCACCTTTGTTTTCTTCGGGTGTTTGCAAAAAGCGTTCGGTATAAATGCTGTCGTACCATTTCCAGTTAGTAACGGGGGCTACGGCAATAGCACTTTTAAACACATCGTTGCCCTTAAGTATTGCCAACAGCGACATATAACCGCCATAACTCCAACCAAAAATGCCAATTCTAGCGGGGTCAATATAGCTTTGTTTGCCCAGCCATTTAGCTGCTTCTATTTGGTCGTTGGTTTCCCATTTGCCTAATTGTTTGTAGGTGCATTTTTTAAACGATTCGCCACGTCCGCCCGTGCCACGTCCATCAACACAAGCCACAATATAACCTTGTTGCGCAAGCATCTGAAACCACCAATAATCAAACGTATTCCATTGGTCAACGGCTTCTTGGCTTGCGGGTCCGCCATATACATACATCAACACCGGATACTTTTTGTTAGCCTGCATGTTTTGCGGTTTTATCATCCAGCCGTTTAACAAAACATTGTCGGGGGTAGTAAATTTAAAAAACTCTACATCGCTAACATTACAAGTGCGTTGTTTTTCGCGCAAAGTGGTATTGCTTACTAAGTCGCGTTGTTTGCGTCCGGTATAGTCGTAAACGGTAATATCGCTGGGCGAGTTGATGGTCGAGTGTGTAAGGATAAAATAATCGAAGGTAGCGCTAAACTCGGCATCGTTCCAGCCTTGTGTTAAGGTTAGGCATTTTTTGTTTGCACCTTTTACATCAACCACATAAATATGGCGTTGCAGTGGCGATTCTTCGGTTGATTGATAATAAATCAAACTTCGTTTTTCATCTACTCCATATAGTTTTGTTACCTCCCAACCGCCTTTGGTTAGTTGTTTTTTAGTGCCGTTGGCATTATATTGGTAGATGTGGTTAAAGCCATCTTCTTCGCTTAAACCAATGGCATTACCATTGGCTAAAAACAAAAAGTTGTCCATTACGTCGGTGCCGGGTGCAACCTCTACATAAGACGGATTTTTTTCGCGAAACCACAATTGCAATTCGCCACTTGTGGCATTTACTTTGTAAACGCTAAGGTCGTTTTGATGCCTATTGAGTTTAAAAAAACACAAATTACCATCGGGTGACCACTTAAAGCGAGGTATATAGTACTCGGCAGTGTCTTTAATGGCTATGTCAATGGTTTTTTGGGTAGCCAAATCATAGATATGTAGCGATACTTTTGAGTTTGGCTCGCCTGCCTTTGGGTACTTAAACGACGAGTAAGTGGGATACAAACCGCCATCGTACTCGGTTAGCAAAAACGAAGGTACTGCACTCTCGTCGAAACGCAAATAGGCAATTTTGCTGCCACTTGGCGACCAATAATAAGCCCTGTCCATGCTAAACTCTTCTTCGTACACCCAATCGGGCGCTCCGTTAATAATAGCGTTTGCTTTACCATTGGTGGTAATAGCCTGTTCGGTGTTGTTGTTTATGTCTTTTATGTGCAGATTATTATCGCGCACAAAAGCTATTTTATTGCCGCTTGGGTCAAAGGTGGCAATACGCTGTTTGCCCTTATCAGACACAGCCTTTAATTGTTTGCTTTTAATATCATACACTTGGTAGTTGGCAACCGACGAGTGACGATATAATGCTTCTTCTTGGGTACTAAGCAACAATTGTGTTTCGGCACTATCAAAAGCATATCCGCCAATATCTAGTTTAGCATCTGCCTCAAGTAAATTTTTTACCCGCTTACCGTCGGCAATGTCATATTGGTTAATGGTAATTTTGGTGTTGTTGTCAAAACGCTCCATACGGGAATAGGTTTTCCCATCTTTCATAAAATCAAAACCTTCGGTAGTTTCGGGGTAATAGCTGTACTTAAGCCAAATATCGTCGAGCGTAATGGCTTGCCCTGTAGTTGCAGAGGCACTATTGGCAGATTGTGCCATTGCTGAGTACGAAGAAACAAAATAGAGCAGAAGGAAAAGGATGTTTTTTGTCATAAATAAGGTGTTATGATGTAGTGAAGTTGAATTGCGACTATGTGATAAGACAATTATTACCCCACAAAAAGGACAATTTTGTTTAGGTGGAGCGAGCAATAATTTGATTGATAAATTAGCCTAAGTGTTTTTTTTAGTTAATAATGATAAAGGTGCAACTAAAATTTAACCAATGTTGTAACGCCAAACATGTTATTAGCAGCAACTTTTACCCAATACATGCCTGTTGGTAGGTTTTGGGTGTTTATGGTTTGGGTATAGCTATTTTGCAAGATATAGTTATCCATTAATTTACCTTGTGTGTTGTAAATTTGGATAGCAAATTGGGTGTCGGTGGTATTGCCTTTAATTTGCAAGGTAGTTTGGTTTTGGGCTGGATTAGGCAACAAAGCCAACGATAGGGTAGGAGAGGAGGCATTGTGGATATTGGTAATGGTAGATGGGCTGCTGCTTGCCTCGCCGCTATGTCGTATGCCTGCCAAATGAGCTGCGGTAGCAACTGCCGCTTTTACGGTATTGCTCATAAAGTTGTAATCTAAAATGCTGCTTACGTCGTTGGGGGTGTGGTAGGCTTGGTTTCTAAAATTAGCCCCGTCGGTAAGCATCAGGGCTTGTATGCCAGCGTCCCAAAACTTAGCATGGTCGCTGCGTCTAAGGTCGGGGATACCACCAGCGAGAGTGGTAATATTTACTACTTTTAGGTCGGGTACATAAATGTTAGCCAAACTATCGAACTTAACGCCCAAAGGGTTAGAGGCGGTATTGGCAACATTGGTAATAAAGTTGCCCCTAAATTGGTCGGCTACCAAATCGTTATACACCGTAGGAAATAGAATGTTAAAGCCTGCGGGAGCTGTTTGGCTGTTGGGTTCGTTAGAGTAATAACCAATCATCTCGAAGTTTAGTACGCCATCTACCTGTTCGTTGGCTTGTATGCCGCCGCCGTTTACATAATAGCTGCTGCCAATTAGTCCTGCTTCTTCTAGGTCAAAGCCAATAAACTTAATCGTTTTATCGAAATGGTATTGGGATAAGATGCGCATAGCTTCGAGCATACCTACTACGCCCGAGCCATTGTCGTCGGCACCCGGGGCTATGTCCACGCTATCAAAATGGGCATCAACAATTACCACTTTGCTATCGTTGCTTTGTCCTTGCAGGGTTCCAATAATGTTTTCGCCGGTGGCGTTTAAGGCAGTAAAGTTTTGGGTGCTAAGGCTTAAACCTGCGTTGGTAAAGCGTTGTTTTATGGTATCTTTTACGGCTTGTAGATGTGTAGAGCCGGCTATATAATGGCGTATGCCTTCTACCTGTTCCATGCTGCTAATTAGGTTGTTTGGGTCAACTTGGTTAACAACATCTTGCAGGTTGATGGGTTGAAAATCATCGGCAACAATTTTTACTTTCCAGTTGGCAACATTGTTGTTGTTTAGGTTAGTACCATAACTATACACCAATTGTTTAATACCATTGTATATGGGGTAGCCATAGTTGCCTGTTAAGTTTGCCCGTTAAACTTTCGATGGGTATGCTTTAAGTTAGATATCGTTTTTAGGCCCATTGGTAATCAATGGTTATGCGGTGTTGTGTAGTGTCGGCAACAACCGATGCGATACTAACACTTGGTACTTGGTTTTGTGCTGTTAGGGTAGCACTAGTTAGTGCTAATAGACAAAGTAAAAAAGGTTGTTGAGATGTGATGTTGAGATATTGTGATGTTGAGATATTGTGATGTTGAGATATTGTGATGTTGAGATATTGTGATGTTGAGATATTGTGATGTTGAGATATTGTGATGTTGAGATATTGTGATGTTGAGATATTGTGATGTTGAGATATTGTGTGAGATATTGTGATGTTTAGATGTGGCGATGTTTAGATGTGGTGATGTTGAGTATTTCAAGCCCCGTTAGGGGTGTAATATGGGTAGTAACTCGAACAATGTTTGTAGCTTTGCCATGTTTTTTAGTGCCGGTTGGGTTTCAAAACAGCTATTAACATCTATCCCCACTAAATTTGGGCATTTTATGTTGTTAATGTGCATTACATTATCCAACGAAACACCGCCGCTAAGTATAATTGGTACCTCAAAGTTTTGGTTATTTAGCAACTGCCAATCAAAAGCTTTGCCTGTACCACCATGTTGAGGGCTTTTTTTATCTAGCAAAATATAATCGCAATGGTTTTTAAAGTGCGTAATTTGTTGCAAATCGTTGGTTGTTTCGATGCCTAACGCCTTTATTACGGTATAATTTTCGCGTAATTTTTGGGCAAGTTCGGGTGTTTCGTTGCCATGTAGTTGCAGCACATTTAACCCCCATTGTTGGGCAATTTGGGTAATTGTTTGGGCAGATTCGTCTACAAAAACACCTACCTTTTGGGTACTGTCAAAAGGTAAATTTTTAACTGCGGTAAGGGTGGTATCATCAACAAACCTCGACGATTTTGGGTAAAAAATAAAACCCATCATTTGCGGGTGCAAACTTAACACATCGGCTATGTTTTGCGGTTGTTTCATGCCGCATACTTTAATAAAGATAGGGTTCAAAAGTCAATTATTGATTGTTGATTATTGATTATGTAAATTTCGTTTGTAGCTTTTTGTAGCCTGTTAGCTATTCATCAATAATTGTACATTGTTGATAAACTCGGCGCAGGCAATTTCTGGTCGTTGGTGTTTCATAAAATACTCGCCCATCAAAAAGCCATTAAAACCTGCTTTGTGCAAATCAACAATACTTTGTGGTTGTGTGATGCCGCTTTCAGAAATTTTCATTACGTTTGGTGGCAATAGGTTAATTAATTCAAACGACTGGGTAATATCTACTTGCATCGTTTTTAGGTTGCGGTTGTTAATGCCAACTACATCTACGTTGGGCGGCAGTTTGTCTAACTCTTCGCTGTCGTGAATTTCAACAATTACCTCAAGCCTAAGTTGTGGGCAAAATTGGTAAATTGTTTAATTTGTTTGGCATCTAAGGCGGCGGCAATTAGCAAAATAACATCGGCACCAATTGATTTTGCTTCGATGATTTGGTATTCATCTATTGTAAAATCTTTGCGCAAAATGGGGCATTCGTTGTATTTTCGGGCAATAGTTACATCGTCGTTCGAGCCGCCAAAGTATTTTACATCTGTTAAGATAGATAAAGCACTTGCACCCGCCGATATATAGCCTGTTGTAATACGGCGCACATCGTTGGGTGTGTAAATAATGCCTTTTGAGGGCGATTGACGTTTATACTCGGCAATAATGCCCAAGTTTTGTGGATTGGACAAGGTACTTTTGAGCGAAACAGCAGGCTGTTCAAAAAATACGGAGCGCTCTAATAAACTAACAGGTACTTGCCCTTTTTGTTGTTCTACGGCAAAGTATTTATCGGCAACAATTTTTGTTAATGCACTCATGTTTTTAAATGTTAATGTTTTTTTGGGGAGTTAAATAATTTAGCTTAGGGGTAGTTATTGTAAAAATTAGGAAAAATTTATATCGATTTTTGGGTTTAAGTGTAGGGCTTTTTTACGAACTTATCTTTTGTTAACAAAAGCGGCATAAATAGCGTGTAATTTTGCCCCATTATTCAAACAAAAATTCTTTTTCACACCTAAAACCGCTTATCATGAACAGGTACCGTTTCCTTAAGTATCTTCCTATTTACACTGTGCCATTGGCAGCCTATATTGCCTTAACGGGTAGTGGCTGGTGGACATATGCTTTGGTTATTTACGCCTTTGGTATAGTACCTTTGTTAGATGCTATTTTTCCGATAGACGACAAAAATCTATCGCAGGCAGAAGAAGAAATTGTTAAAACTGACCGAATCTACGATTATTTGCTGTATAGCACCCTGCCTATACAATATGCTTTGTTGGTGTTGTTTTTGTTTGCGGTTCAACGCCCCGATTTAAGCAATTTTGAGTTGGCGGGCATGATACTTAGCTTTGGTATTTGTTGTGGTGGTATTGGCATTAATGTTGCTCACGAGTTAGGACACAGAACGAAAACATCTGAGCAAAATATGTCAAAGGCACTGTTGCTTACATCGTTGTACATGCACTTTTTTATTGAGCATAATCGCGGACACCACAAAAATGTGTCTACGCCCAACGACCCTGCATCGTCGCAACGCAACGAGTTGTTGTATACTTTTTGGATACGGTCGGTGGTAGGTAGTTATTTGTCGGCGTGGCATTTAGAGCATGAGCGACTACAAAAACAAGGCTTATCAATTATTAGTTTGCACAACGAGATGATTCGTTTTAGCATTATTCAGTTAGCTTTTTTAGGTGCTATAGCTTGGGCATTTGGTGTTATGGCAATGTTGTATTTTGTGGTGTCGGCGGTGATAGGTTTTTTGCTGCTCGAAACTATTAACTATGTAGAACACTATGGTTTAAGCCGCAAAAAAACCGATAGAGGTACTTACGAGCAAGTTATGCCCGTTCATTCGTGGAACTCGGATTATGTAGTAGGGCGCGTTTTGTTGTTTGAGTTAACCCGTCACTCAGACCATCACTACCGAGCCAGCCGCAAATATCAGGTATTGCGCCATTTTGCCAATGCTCCGCAAATGCCTTTAGGTTATCCGGGCATGATTTTATTGTCGCTTTTCCCGCCTGCGTGGTTTTATGTTATGAACCGCAGAATAGATAATTACAAAGCACAATTTGATACCGAACACGCTTTAGCTTAGTTGTTAATGGTTAATTATTAATTATTAATGGTAAATTTTGATACATTTAAACATTTTGATGGGGTGTTTGCGCTTGCTTTGCTTTGGGGGTGCCCGCAACTGTGCAAAGCACGGAAAGCAAATCATCACCCCCAAAAAAAACCGATTCCGCGTCAAGCGGGGCTATTTGATAGTGTATTTTTTGTAATTTATAATTTACAACTTACAGTTTCAAGAAAACTCTTTCCATTTTTCGAGCAACCATTGTTTATCACTGATAGGCGATGTTTGCTCTATTTTTTGTTTAATACGTTCTATTTGTTCTTTGGTGGTACCTGGGTTAACTTTGGCATTAAACAGTTGGCGAGCAAGGCTAATAAAGTTTAGGTACGAGCGGCGATTTTGTTGGTTTCGCAGTTTGTTGGTTTCGCGTACAAAGCGCTCAAACGATTGTGTAAAATCGTGGAAAGCGATAACGGCATTGGTTTCGTAATAGATGCGCAACAAAAAAGTACGGCGGTCGAGTGGATAAAGGCTGTCGAGCATATCGTAATGCCTAAACACATCTAAGGCTTCTTCGTATTGGTGTTGATAAAAATGCCACAAAGCTCGAACAAAATAGTGCATAGCTTCGCGATGATTAGGGGCTACTTCGTTTATATTTTCTTCGATAAATTTATCTACCCAATCGTAGCGTTTGGCGCGCAAACCCACAATAACTAAATTTTTGAAATGCACAAGCGTAATATAGTTATTGTTGTGCATTAATTTTTTGTCCAACATTTTTTCGTACAATTCTAAAATGTCGTCGAGGTAACTCATAAAACCTTTTTTCCATTGTCGCGTACAATATACGGTAGCAAAAGAAAACATATTAGCTACATCGTCGGGCGATAGCGAATTGTTGTCACTATATTTAAATAGATATTCTTTAAATTGTTGAAAATAAGCTTCGTGGTTTTCGTTTTCGGTAAACAACAGCGAAATGTAATAATACAAATGCAGCGAAGGATACTCGTGCATTTTATCCGATTGGATAATTTTGCGCAAATCATCGGCATTTATTTGCTGTTGTGTAATATTTAGTTGGTTAAGCTTAGATGTGGCATTATATTTGAGCTTATTTAACAAGTAAAAAGTGTCGAGATGAAACACTACTTCTTGTAATTTGTTGCCCATATTAGTTTTATTTCCTTGCCCAATCTTAAAACGGTAGTCTAATTGTTCAACAAGATACCGATGATGAAAATAATCATCGTTTTTTAGCACAATTTTTTCTAATAACGAACGTTCTTTGCGATAAGATTGTTCAAATTGTTTAGAGAGGTCGCGGTTAAAATAGGCTCGTAACAATAAAAATTTTCGGTAATGCTCTTCTTCTTGACTTTTGAACTCTAAATAAGTCAAAAATTCCTCAACCAATTCTTTCAGTTGTGTCATTAAGTTTCGTAACGATGAGCTATCATAGTTATCAACCTTCGGAAATATTTTTTTATTAATTACTTCTTTTGCCAAAATAGGGGCATCTAAATGTGGATAAGCTTTTTCGATTATCGAAAACAACTTTAAACACATTTGGCTGTTATTATGTAGGTGCGCCCTCATAAATAAGCCTAATTGCTTAAATTCTTTATCGCTTAATGTTTTTATAAGTTGAAAAAGAGTGCTATTGTACATTTATTACCGAGTATTTATTATTAAATAATCAAACAGTGACAATCTACCAACCTATGCTATTGGTAACAAACCGAACAAAGGTACTTTAATTTTGTTAATTAATAGTAATTGAGCAAATAAATGCCGCAAAGTTCGTCTAAAAAAATGTTTTTTTTAGTCATTTTAGATAAAAAATAATTCCAAATACACTTTTTCTTTTAACAATAAGTAAGGTGTTTAAATTAAATACTTTATTTAACGATGTCTTTTTCGCTTATAACAAGCCTTGTACGAATGCTTTTTTTAGCAGCTAACTATCTAAACGAAAAAAAAAAGCAATTTTCTTTTAATAATCGCCTTAATTTTTCCTATGCTATGTCAAAAAAAAGTTGTACCTTTGACATTGAATAGAAGCGCTATGTTTGTTCCTTGATTTACGATTTTTGAGTTACTTTAACTTTAACAACAAAACATAGCGATTTATTGTTTTACTAGCCTCCTAACCTATTTATATTATGATGAGAATTTACTGTACCATTACACTCGCACTCTTATTTTGTTTGACTTTACCCGCTCAAACAATTTCTCTGAACGCCTTTACTACACCCGAAAGCACAGCCGATTGGCTCATTTTTAAACCCAATACCCCCTTAACTGCTCAAAGCTTTTTGGATAGGCAAAAGGACTTTTTAGCCCTGCCTGCCAATAATGGCTTAAAATTGGTGCGCACCAAAACCGACAAATTGGGTTTTACTCACTACCGCTATCAACAAACCTACCGACAACTACCCGTTGAAGGAGCCGAGTTTTTATTGCACGAAAAAGACAATCAACTTAAATCAACGAACAGCGGTTTAGTTAATGGTTTAAACGTATCTATCACACCCACACTTACCGAAATTGACGCACTCGAAAATGCACTTATTGCCACCAAAGCAAACCGCTTTGCTTGGCAAAATGCCGACATGGAAAACATGCTGCGTTATGCCACCAATAAACCCGATGCTACTTTTTATCCATCGGGGCAGTTGGTATTGGTATCATCGAGGTTTGACCGAAATGCCAAAAATTTTAAACTTGCCTACAAATTCGATATTTATACCGACGTACCTCAATCGCACGACATTTACTATATTGATGCCCACACAGGCGAAGAAATTATCCGCATCAACCAATCGCCTATGTGCGACGGCGAACAAAGCTGCTCGGCTCAATCACTATATAATGGTGTTGTAAATATTGGTACTTATAACAGCGGTACAAACTACAACCTACGAAACTGCGAAGCTGGCGGCGGAATTGAAACTTTTAATGCCGCTAATGCCAACAGCTTTGCAGCCAATTGGGTAAATAGCAACGATTGTGCCTTCGAAAACGACCCCACTGCTATATCTGCACATTGGGCAGCCGAAAGCACTTTTAACTATTTTGAACAATACCAAAACTGCTCGAGCTTTGATGACAATAACGCCAAAATATTAAGTTGGGTACATTATGGCAATCAATACAACAATGCCCAATGGAACGGACTTTGGATGTTGTATGGCGATGGCGACCCGTTGCTGTATAACCCTTTTGTGTCGCTCGATATTGTAGCACACGAAATAACACACGCCTATACCCAACACTCGGCTAATTTGGTGTATGCCTACGAAGCAGGAGCTTTGAACGAATCGTTTAGCGATATTTTTGGCGTAGTAGTGGATTATTACACCACCGGAAACTTAAATTGGGAGATTGGCGAACAAGTAAACGTAAATGGACAAGGATTTCGCTCGATGTCGAACCCCAAACAATACCATTCTCCTACTACTTATGGCGGCGAATACTGGGTTGACCCTATTGATTGCTTTGCTTGGTCAATGAGCGATTATTGTGGCGTGCATGTTAATAGCGGCATACAAAACTATTGGTTTTACCTATTAGTAAACGGCGGAACCATTACCAACGACAACGGAGACGTGTATAGCCTAGATGGTATTGGTATAGACCGTGCTGCTCAAATTGCTTATCAAATGTTGCAATATCTGCCAGCTAATGCTAGTTATATGGATGCCAAAAGTGCCTCTACTGTTATTGCCCAAAACCTATGGGGAACCGTTAGCTCGGAGTATGCAGCCGTGCGCACCGCTTGGTGTGCCGTAGGTGTTGGTACCTGCGACAACCAAACTATTGCCCTAACAACACCCGGAGCACAAGCAAACGAACAATATCAGGGAGGACAAATTAAAACCATTAATTGGTTAGGACAAATTAACGCGCCAACAGTAGCCCTTACCTACTCTATAGATAACGGCTTGAGCTGGCAATACATTAACCCCGCAGCACCTAACACTGGTACTTACAATTGGCTATTGCCTAACGTAAACACTAACAATGCCATAGTGCGCGTGCAAAGCACACAAAACGAAGGCTTAATTGCAACATCTGTTCATCCTTTTCAAATAACAGGTTGTGGCACAACAGCGTATTTTAAAATTAGCGACACACCAAGTAGCGTTATCCCCGATATCTGCCAATTCGAAAACCTTGCTTTTACCAATACGTCTACAGGGGCAACTAATTACGAATGGTATATCAACGAACAATTAGTATCATCAACTACTAATTTCTCGTATACCTTTAGCAACACACTCAATACCAATTGGCAAACTGTTACCCTTGTTGCTCATTATAACAACGATTGTACCGACCAGTTTACACGATACATCTACGTAAATCCGCAACCAAATGCTCAATTTAGCTATATTAATAACGATGCCAACCAAGTGCAGTTTTATGCCGCCCAAAACCAACTAAACATGCAGTATAGTTGGTCGTTTGGCGACGGAACAAACAGCATCGAAGAAACGCCTAATCACACCTACACCAATGCAGGCACTTACGAAGTATGCTTAAATGTTATTGGTATATGCAATGTAGATAATCAATGTAAAACAATTACCATTGCTCCACTTATTACACAAACCGATGTATGTGCAGGTACATGGGTAAATTATACACTTACTCGCGACATAAAAGCCCTATTGCAACAAAATGATTCGTTGATGTGGATAGCTACATCAGGCGGATTAGTAAAATACAACACCCAAACCAACACCAAACAGGTATTTACGTCTGCCAATAACTTGTCGGGTAACAGTATTACTGCATTAGCCTTAAAAAATAACGCCTTGTGGTTTGCAACCAATATAGGCGGTATTGGCAAATACGAAAACAATACCTTTTATAGCTATACCCTGCCAAACAACTTAAACCCAAACAACGAGTTAAGCGGCTTGCAAATTAACGACCTTAAAATAGACAACAATGGTAATATTTGGCTGGCTATTTATAACCATGGTTTAATAAAATTTGACGGAGATAACAATTGGCAACAATATACCGATACCAATAGCAATTTGGTAAATACCAATATCGAAAAAATATATTTCGATACGGCAGGTAATTTGTGGTGCATTGCCAATAGCGCTAATGTAACCGACCACGCCTCGTTAAGTAAAATGACCACCGATGGCGTTTTTACCCATTATTTGTTTGATGGAAGTAGCCTACCCGCAGCTCAAAGTGTTCGGGATTTGGTGATAGACCAACACAATAATAAATGGTTGTTGGTGAGCTATCCAAATCAAAAATCAGTTATTGTTTTCGACGAAAACACCCTAACATTTAACACCGAACGACAAGGTAATATTACCGCCCTAGCACCTAATAACTTAGGATATGTATCTATCGCATCGATAAACGACCCGCTATACCATTATAATGGCAATACATGGACAGTACAAATCGAAAATATGCAATACCCAAGTATTATATATTACGATTCACAACAAACACTTTGGTTAGGTGGCGAAAAACTTAGCCGTAACTTAACCGCCACCAACGAATGGACAGACCTAAATATTAGCAATCCAAACACATTACCTAATGGCTTAATAAACGATACCTATACCAACTCGCATTACCAAGCTGCCTTTGCTACCTCTAATGGCGTATGGTGTTACCAAAATGGCACATTTACCAACAACATCAGCACCAATGCTAGTAGCGCCTTAACTGGCGATGATACAGGTAATTTGTGGTTTGTTAAAAATGTTGCCAACAGCAACTTTGCAGGTCAGTTTGTAAAATACACGCCCGATAACATTGCCAACAACAACGACCTTACTACCTACCCCATTACACTGCCTAACTTAATAATTAGCAAAATAGTGCTAAACGCTAACGGCATTATTTGGGCAGCAGCCAAAGAAAATGGCTTATTAAGGTTTGATACAGCCACCGGCGAACAACAACTTTACCCACTAAACACCATTAACAATACCAACAATGGCATAGGCATTAGCTCGCTTGCCCTCGATTTTCAAGGCAATTTGTGGGTTGGTGGCTCAAATGGTATTGCCAAGTTCGATGGCTCGCAATGGCAATATTTTACGGCTGATAACGGCTACCTAAATAATTTTACGCCCGTAAACGACCTTGTTTTTGCCCCCGACGGCACCCTTTGGATAGCTACCCTAAATGGCTTAGTAAAATTTGACGGCAATAACTGGCAATATTACACCACCCAAAACTCGGGTCTGTGCAACAACAATATCAACAAAATAAGCGCCGATGCTTACGGAAACCTATATGTGCTAACACAAAATGGCATATCTTACCTTAATAAACAAGAAAACTGGGAAACATTAACCGCCTATAACTCGGGTTTACCCAACAACAACATAAACGGACTGACCATAGACCACCAAGGCAACGCCTTTTTTGCTAGCAACAACGGTATTGGTATCTTGCAAAACAATACAGGCATTATACCTGATTTTACACCAACCATCGAAAAAATTTGCAACCCACAAAGTGTTAGTTTTAACAATACATCGGTTGTAAATACCCAAAGTACTACTTATAAATGGTTAGTAGATGGGCAAGAAGTAAGCGCTGACCAACAACTCGTCTACCAATTTACTACCGCAGGCAAACACATGGTGGCATTAATTGCCGATAACGGCACTTGCCAAAATAGCATTAGCAAAGCCATACAAGTGTATCCAAACGCCAACGACTTATATATTGCCCCACAAATAATTAGCTGCGGCACCAATAGCGTATTGCTAGATGCCAATATAGACAAAATGGCAAGCTACAACTGGCTATTTAACGGCTATCAAATTGGCACCGTTAGGGCATTAGAAGTAAGCCAAATTGGCACCTACACCGTAATCGTCACCGACGAATGTGGCAGTACTGCATCGGCTGCCGTAGCTGTATCACTCGACAACGATTGCGTTTTTCCGGGCGATGCCAACTACGACGGCATCTGTAACAACTATGACGTGCTTGCCGTAGCCCGTGCCTTTGACCTCCAAGGAAACGCCCGAGACATACAATCTATGCAATGGGACTCGTGGTTTAGCTCCGATTGGAACTCATTTGCCACCGACGGCACCAACTTTAAACACGCCGATACCGACGGCAACGGCATTGTAAACCGAAACGACCTGCAAGCCATTGAGCTAAACTATGGCTTAACGCACATAGACAATACACCAACGCCAACCCTAAACAACAGCCCTCTAACCATACTGCCCGAAGGTGGTAGCTTTGAATTTAATAACGGAACCATAAGCATTGACCTAAGCCTTGCCAATATCATCGCACCTAACTCAATGGTTAACGGACGGGCATTTGCCGCCTCTATTGAGCTAGCCATTACCAATGCCGTAGGACAACCCCTAAGCGCCGTCCGTGTCGACTCGGCAAGAGTACGCTTTGGCACCGAATTTGGAAACGACCAAAACTCGTGGAGCATCTCCCATTTCCACTCCTCCTCACTCAACAGAGGTATCGTGGACATTGGCTACCTACACACAGGCGGCGATTTTGATTTGGCAGGTAGAAAAGCCGTATTAGATGTATACATCGAAGACGAGGACTCTTTTCCGTCAATAGACTCGGTGTTGCTGGCAATAAACATTAACTACGGAGCTATCTTAAATGGCAATCAATTGCTACCCATGGGGCAATACGCCGCCGCCATATTACCGCCCGGCAATACAACCATCGTACAAGCAAAAGCTTTACTACAAGGTCCCTACAACCCGCAAACCGACAATATGTCTACCACCCTGCGCACCGTTAACCTATTGCCCGTAGCACAACCCTACAACCGCCTACCCTGGAACTATGCAGGCGTAGAAAACATAGCTACCACCGATAACATACCCACCGACGCCGTAGATTGGATACTTTTAGAAATGCGCGACGCAACAGGCACTACTATCGTAGAACAAAAAGCCGCATTTTTACTAAAAGATGGACGTGTTGTTGATACCTACGGTTTTAGTACCAACGGAGTGCGTTTTCAGCACCTACAAAATGGCAGTTTGTACCGACTAATTGTCCGACACCGCAATCACTTGGCTATCATGAGTGCCCCTATTATGGTATCAAATGGTACCTGGGAGTACGATTTTACGCTAATGGCAACACAAGCCGTTGATGGCAAACAAGTAAGTTTGGGCAATGGCAGATACGGCATGTATGCAGGCGATTTTAATGCCAATGGCGTTATTAGCGTAAGCGACAATGCCCGATACATCAACCAAGCATCTATCCTTAACCAATACATAGACGCCGATTGTAATTTCGACCGCATGGTATCCGTAAAAGATATGAACCTTTACCTGCCAAACGCCAGCCAAATTGGTGTACCAGAGGTTAGGTATTGAGGATATTAATCCCAAAAAACAATTGCCACGATTAGCTAGTATAACAATGCCGTTTCTGCTCCAAAGGTAGAAACGGCATTTTGCTTATTATGCCCATTTAACATTATGCCCATTTAACAACAGCTTGCGCCTGCCCCGCTTGACGCGGTAAATGTCTTTTTGGGGGGTGATTATTAGCACTCCCTGACTCGATTAGTTGGTGGCACCCCCGCAGCAAAGTAAGCGCAATACAACCTAAAACACACCTGTCCGTATCAACAAAGTTTTTATTTACCTATTCAATACACTTAAATAAGGCTTCCAAAACATAAAAACAACATTTTTGTGAGCTATTTCCTCAAAATAATTGCACAATGGGAACTTTTATGCTACTTTTGCAGTTAGAAAAACAAACATAAACCAATGATAGAAAACACCATCGTCGAAAAATTACACCAAATAGCCGAACAACACCACGTTAAACTATTGTATGCCTGCGAAACAGGCAGCCGTGGTTGGGGCTTTGCCTCGCCCGATAGCGACTACGATATTCGGTTTATTTATGCACATCCGCAAAAAAAATACCTATCTATATCCGACTTTAAAGACACCATTGAGCTAATGACAACCGAAGAAGGAGGCGAAGTGCTCGATTTTTCGGGCTGGGATATTCGTAAAGTATTGCAACACATTAAACGCTCAAATGCCACTATGTTCGAGTGGCTACAGTCGCCAATAGAATATTTTAATGCCTACCAACTAAAACAAGATTTATGGACATTGGCACAAGCTTATTTTGCGCCACAAACAGCCATTAACCATTATTTGGGCATTATGCACAGCACCCAAAAAACCTCGATTGTTGATGATCACATAAAAATAAAAAAGTACTTTTATATCCTCCGACCATTATTAGCAGCTATGTGGGCAGCCAAATACCAAACACCGCCCCCCATACAATTTAAACACCTACTGCCTTTGGTCGAAGATGAAGTGGTATTGCAAAAAATCAATCAATTGCTCATCGAAAAAGAAACAGCCGACGAAGGTTTTGTAATACCCATTATCCCCGAAATTCAAGCATTTGTGCAAACTAACTACCCAAATTGCCGTTTAGCAGCATCGCAAATGAGCTTGCCTGTTGTTAATGCCGAGCCATTAAATAAGTATTTTAGACAGATGCTATAATTAGGTACACAAAAAAAACAGCCCGATACAAAGTATCGGGCTGTTTTTGTATTAGCTTATTGCCTAAACGTAGTTTGCAACTAAAATTATTTACTTACAACAAAACGTTGGGTAGTAGTACCTTCGGCAGCAGTGATAGTGGCAACATAAGTACCAGCAGCTACATTAGAAAGGTCGGTAGAAATTACGCCACCTTTGTTTAGGTTTTGCTCAATGTTGCGTACAACAGCACCTGCTGCGTTGTAGATAGTAACCGTAACTTTACCCGATACATTAGGTATAGCAATATTTACGATACCTTGTACTGGGTTAGGATATACCGAAACACCATTTAAAACTTCAACATTGTTTAAACCAATAGGGAAGCCACAATTACCTGTACAAGTAGCCGATACAATAACAGTACGTGTAACGGTAGCTACGTTGCCCGCAGCATCGGTTACAGTATAGGTGCGAGTGTAAGAGCCACCGCAAGAAGTATTTACAGTACCAGTAACTACAATAGAGCTAGTAAGGTTGCCATCAACAGCATCGAAAGCGGTTGTACCTGCTGGGTCGGTAAATACTACATCGCACTGCGACCATACAATGGTAGAAGGACCACCTAATGTGATGATAGGAGCTTGGGTATCGGCTACGGTTACGGTAAGGGTTAATGTAGAAGTATTACCTGCTGCATCTGTAGCTGTATAAACAACGGTATAAGTACCGGGGGTGCTTAAATCTACGTTGCTAGTAACGGTTGTGTTGGCTGTTAAAAGACCATCAACGTTGTCCGCTGTTGTGTGTCCTGGCACGGTATAATCGCCACCTGGGTCGGCTTGCAAGTCAAGAACTGTTCCGTCGGCATATACATCGCTGCTATCTGCATTGTACACATAAATAACTGGTGCATCAACATCGGCACCAATTACATTTACGGCGCGTGTTACGGGTTCGGCGGCATTACCTACATTGTCAACGGCGTTGTAAGTAACCGTATAGTTGCCAAGCGTTGCAGTATTAACAGGGTTGTCGGTAGTAAGTACTGCAGGGCAGCCAAAGGTGTCGGCATCGTCAAATACGATAGCACCATAGTCGTTGTAGGTTGTATTTTGCAATACATCTACTTCGCTAAAAAAGCCAAATAAAGTTTCTAGTGGTTGTCCTAAATCATCGTAGGTAAACGGACCGCCAAATACATCTGGTGGTGTTTCGTCGGTGTATACAATAATGGCTGCATCGGTACCTGTGTTGGTATCAATAAAGTCTTGGGTAGTTGTATTGCCATCAGAGTCGCTAGAAGTTAGTAACCAATAGTAGCCATCGCCAGTATCGTTAGGTACGGCAACATTTACGGTACCACCTACAGCTATTGGCAATTCGCCATCAGGATAGTCTAAGGAGTGAGCGTCGAAACGGTCGGCAGTTACAGGGCAACCTTGTATGGCGTAAGGCACGCTTAGGTAGTTAATTTCGGGGTTAGTATCTACAATTGGCGATGGGTTAACAATGTCGCCAACAGGCACGCCTACATAAACAATGTTGTTTACAGTATTGGCAGCTTGTCCAGTTCCGGTTGTGTTTTGAAGTGCAGTACCTGTTGAGTCGTCTTCTTGGTAGATAAGGTGTACGGTACCATCAACCAAACGCGAGATAGACGGAAATACGTCTTCTCTGGTTGGTGTGTTTGTTACATTATAAGGACCCACCCAAGTAGCACCACCGTCGGTTGATTTGATCATGTAAACATCACGATAAATACGTTGTGATTCTGTACCTACGTGGTTAGCTTGTATTTCGCCATCGTTAGCCGATGAGTAAGCTACATACAAATTACCTTGTGCGTCAATACCGCCCGAAGGTTGTCCAACAATACTAACACCGTAGCTTTGTGTTTCATCTACTTGTGTATCTAATGCTGTAGTGCCATCTTGGTTCAAATCTTGGCGTACTGTTTTACCTAATACAATAGGGTCGGTAGTCATGTTGCTATTCCAGTACATGATACACGAGCTATTTGGCAAATAGAAAGGACCAACTTGACCATCGCCAGCGTCGTCGTAGGTAAATACGCGGTCGTACCATACGTGTACTACATCGTTTGCATCAATAATAATTGTTTGACCACCGCCCGAAACGGCTGCTGGGTCAAGGTCATCTTCGTCGGTAGGTGCATCAGGGAAAAGAGGGTTAGAGGTGCTTTTGATAACACGGTCTGTCCATGTTGCACCATTGTCCATCGATTCGTACATCACCACTTGGCGGCTATACTCGCCTGTTACAAATACTACATGGTCGCCTTTTGAATCAATAAAGTATGCATCGGCGTTTACGCTTGGCATGTGTCGGGCAATAAGCGACTCGCCTGCTGCATCGGCAATAACTGTAGGTCCTGTCCAGGTGTCACCACCGTCGGCAGAGTGGAAGTAAGCCAAACCGCCAACCATTCCGTCAAATTCGTCTTGACGCGAGATGATAACGTGAATGTTATTACCACTTACTGTAGCGCGGTTCCATACACCTGTAAGGTCGCCTTGTTCTTCGCCTACGTATTTTTTGGTCCAGGTAGTGCTACCTGCATCTTGGTAGGTAAACAACAAACCTTTTGCACCTGTGTGGGTAGTAACAAATTTACGACCAGTTGCTGTTATGCCAATGGTGGGCCAGCCGCAACGCTCGGTACCTTCGATGCGGGCTGTTGGAGCAGGACCCCAAGTAGCACCACCGTCGGTTGATTTGTTAAGCCCTGTACCACGGTCTGCCCAAGCAGCGTCGTTGGCGTTACTACGTGTCCAAACACCGTATATGGTTCCGTTGTCGTTCCATACGCGGCGTCCCATACCGTAGTTCGATTGCAAATCGTAGTAGGTTGTACCGATAACGGTTCCTACGCTACGTTGGCTGCTCGAGTTAGTTGCAGCAGCAGGAGCTGGATGCACATTGGCATTTGCTTGTGCCGATTCGTTGCCACTTACTACCTTAACCTTGTTGGTTAAGCCTTGTGGTTTAATGTTGGCTTTGGTAGCCTTTGTTGTGTTGGTAGGCAGTTTTTGTACTGCTGTTTGTGCTTGTACGTTAAGGCACAAACCTGCCGCCAACATTACCAGTAAAGTTCGTAACATAATTACTGTAAAGTTTAAAATTGGAAAAATTATAGATTAAAAGAATTTAGAGAGTTGTATTATAGGGTTATTAAACAAGATACCTAAACGTTGAGCGTTAATAGTTATTGTGGTAGTATAGCTATCTGTGTAAATAATGCTGCAAAGTACGCGATAAAACGAACGGTTAAAAAATAGTTTTTTAGATGTTTATCGCAAAAAAAACTTCTTTAAAAATACCACATGCTATTGTAATAAATTATTTATCAGTAGTTTATGTAACAAATAAATACTAATTTGGGCAATTTTATCGCAATATTTCGTTTTAAGTGTTTTTATTTTTTCTTGTTTTTTTGCTCTTTTGCTTGGCGTTGCATTTCCATAGCTTCGTCTAATCGTTTTTGGAAACCCGATTTTTGTACTGGTTTTTTGCGGTTTTCTTGTATTTCTTCGTGTAGGGCTGCTTCGTTAATAAAATATTTGCGGATAGCCCATTGTTGCCCAAAGCTGATAATATTGGATAAAAAGAAGTAATACGTTAAACCTGCTGCAAAACTATTAAATAAGAATATCATCATAAAAGGCATAAAGTTTTGCATTATTTTCATTTGCATTGCCATTTCGGGGCTGCTGCTCGGTGTCATTTGGTTATTTAGCTTCGAGTAGGCGTAGGTACTTGCTGCTGCTAAAAGTGCAAATAAGCTAACATGGCTACCATAAAACGGAATGGTAAAAGGCAAGCTAAGGATAGAGTCGTAAGACGAAAGGTCTTTTGCCCACAAAAATGATGCTTGGCGCAACTCAACCGAGGCAGGGAAGAAACGGTACATACCCACCAAAATAGGGAACTGTAATAATTGTGGTAAACATCCACCCAACGGATTTACGCCTGCCTTGCTATACAATTGCATTTGTGCAGCTTGCATGCCTTGTGCATCGCCTTCGTGTTGTTTGCGTAGTTCTTCTAGCTCGGGTTTTAGCACGTTCATTTTGGCAAACGACAAGTACGAACGATAAGTAAGAGGCCACAAAGCAAATTTAATAATTACGGTTAATAATAGTATAATAATACCGTAGTTGCTAATAAATTTACTTAGTAGGTTAAAAATAGGGATAACTAAAAACTTGTTTACCCAGCCAAATATTCCCCAACCAAGCGGCACAATTTGCTCTAAATCGTTGTCTAATGATTTTAGCGTTTGGTAATGATTGGGTCCAATATACCATTGCATTGGATAGCTAAAGGTAGGTTGTGCTTGGTAATCGAAAGCTAATTTTGCTATTTGGGTTTGTACTATTAGGCTATCGTCGGTGGTGGGTACTTGCAGGGCAAAATCGGCTGTTTTAAAAGGTGTTTTGGCGATAAGTGTTTGATTGAAAAACTCTTGTGTTAATGCCACCCAGTTAGTTTGAGTGCTAGCTTGTTTGGTGGCATCTGAGGCAGAGAATAAGTAATCGGCTTTATCATCGATAGGTTTAAAGTAGATACCCGAGTTGGTACGCTCGGTTTTCATGTCGTGTTCTTGCTTGCGTATTTCGGTTTGCAAATTTAGCTTAATAGGTGCGCCATTGGCTAATTTTTTATCAAACCCTACCATATTATATTGGTAATCGAGCAGGTACGATTCTTTCTTTAAGGTATAGGTTTGCTCTATGTAAGCCGACGAATCGGCGTATAACCTAAAAGTAACCGACTCTGGGGTGCTTTGTTGTACTTTAAAGTACATTTGTTGTGTTTCGATGGGGGTAGTACCTATCGCAAAGTTATAGCTCATGGTGTTCGAGCCATCGGCTAAAATAAGTGGTTTGCCATCGTGGGTTTTGTACTTTTTAAGTTCGGTGCGTTCTATACGCCCGCCTTTGTTCGATAAGTTAAGTTTAAGTACTTCGTTTTCGATACTTACTGTTTGTGCGGCTGCTGTTGCTTGACCAAAAGAAGCTGCCACACTCGAATCGAGTGGAGCCAATGTTGGTTTTGTCGAATTGTTGCTCTTAACAGCCGAAGTGTCGGTTTGGGCTACGGTGTTTTTTTGTTGTTCGGCAGATGGTCTAGTCATCCAATTAAAAGTGATAAACAAAAGTGCCAACAACACAAGAGCAGTTATGGTATTTCTATCCATTTAACGGTTAAAATAAATACAGTTGATGTTATGATAATATAATCCAGTAAAAAGCAGCGCAAAGTTACGCAAATAATTTGTGAGTTGAGTAGATTTGGACATAGAAAATACCAAACAAGGCTCAATTTTTAAAAAAAGCCGCTAAAATAAATTTTTAGGTAGATTAATTGCGTAAATAAATTTGCCTATTTTGGCACTTCGATTTAACAAATAAGCAATCACATAGCTAATCATGATGTCTAAAACCATACAACTTATCAGGGTTTTACACGTAAAACATAACAACAACAAGCTTTATAAGCAAACATATTGCACACAAATTAGCCTAATTTTGCCACATTATTTAATGCTTTGCGGCTTCGATGCTTAAAAAAGTAACTACTTTTACTTTTTTGTGTCTTAAAGTCAATTATTCTCCTTAACTTTGCAATCGGTATTGGTTTACAACAATTTGCCACTAAAATTGTTTGTGTAAAACAAAATAGCTTTTACAACAAAAATGATGTTTTCATGAAAAAAACAATTACTACCATAGACGAAATTTTGGATCAATACCTAGATGGGTTGATTACCGAAGAAGAGATGCGCAACATGCACCTTCAACTAGAAAACAAACACAAAGACGAGGATATTGACGCCCTACTCGAAAAAATTGAGCTACCCGTAGATATTTTGGTAGCCCCTAATACACGTAAGGTTTTGCCTAATCAAATTTTTACAACACCCCTTGAGCCTATTAATGCTCGCGAACGCTTTTTGCACCAATTGCCCTATTGGGTGGTTTTGCTTATTACAATAGCAATGCTGTTAGTGGCTTATCGTATGTTTTATCATAGCCATTTGGTTATGGCAGAACAGTATTTTAAACCCTATGCTATTTCAACCATCGAGCGTTCGTTTGTATCCGACGAGCAAAAAAAAGAATGGGATAAAGCAGTTTTTGCTTACGAAACGCCTAATTATATAGCAGCTACTACTCATTTTAAAAATATACTAAACCAACAACCTAAAAACGATTTTATAGACAGTTTTTTTACAGGCATTTGTCATTTGGCTCTTCGTCAACCCCGCGAAGCTATTGTTTACTTAAATAAAAGTACCGAAGGTGGAAATATGGCATGGAAAAATACCGCTTATTGGTACCTTGGTTTAGCCTACCTATCCAACGAAAATATTTTAGTAGCTCGCCAATACCTCGAAAAAGTAGCACTTGCCGATAGCCACATACATAAAAACGATGCCATCGAAATTTTACAAAAAATAGAGTAATTTTTTTATAAATTGCAATCTCTTATCAAACAAAAACAAAAGCCGCTTTCCAAGCAATCCGGAAAGTGGCTTTTGTTTTTTTATCCCAAACATTACGTATCTTTGCAACGCTAAATCTAAACAAAAACATTTTTATAACAATGCACAACAACCTCCACACACAAATAATTGCCCACAACTCGGCAGCATATTGGGCAGCCGTAGCACTAAGAGACAAAGTTTTGCGCCAACCCTTGGGTTTGCAATATAGCCCCGAACAATTAGCCGCCGAAAGCAACCAACATCATTTTGCTACCTACACACAAACAGGTGATTTGGTAGGCTGCCTGATATTACAAGAAACCAACAAAAAAACTACCTAAAAATGCGACAAGTAGCCGTTGATGCCAACTACCAACGACAAGGTATTGGTAACAAAATGGTGCTTGATGCCGAACAATGGGCAGTGCAAAATGGTTTTACACATATCGAATGCCATGCACGCGACCTAGCTGTACCTTTTTATCTGCAATTAACTTATCAAACCATCGGCGAGCCATTTATAGAGGTAGGTATCACCCATTATTTAATGGAGAAGGATTTAAGATTTTTAGAACATACTGGATTTTAAATGAAAAACAACATTTTTGCAACCCCTAACTTGCCCTTAACCGAAGAAATTTTTGAACCAATCCTAACCACATCGGGTTTGTTGATAGAACGCATCGTGTCGATGGGGCAAATAACACCACCAAACGAATGGTATAACCAAGATAACGACGAATGGGTGATGCTTGTACAAGGCTCGGCAGGTTTGTTATTTGACCATGACAAGGGCGAAACCCTAAACCTAATTGCCGGTGATTATGTACTGATTCCTAAAAATCGCAAACACCGTGTTGTGTATACCTCTTTTGAACCGCCTTGCATTTGGTTGGCAATTCATGGCAATTTGCAACCGCCCAAATAAACAAAAACAGTGTAAACAGGTTTTTGGGGGAGAAAAACAGACACTAAAAATCATTTATAGCCTATCATAACCACAGTTTGGGGCAACTCAAAATCAACAACTAGTAGCAGATTTGAGTTTACTTTACTGTTGGCATCTAAATAAGTGCCTAAAAACAAAATCGGCAATCAAATAATCGTAACTTATCAAAAAATAACACTACCTTTGCACCTCCTATTTAATGGGTAATTTTTAATAGGTAGCAAATGTCGCTGTTAAGTGGTTAAATAACCTATTTGGTATTTTTCGAAAATAAAAATACAGCTAAAACATTGGTTATTGGCAATAGTCGCCACTATCAGTTTCCTGTTATTAATTTTTCATTATTAGTTCTCTATTGTTAACTATCAATTATCAAGTGAATCCTAAAGGCAAACTAATTCCAGTAGGTGGCAACGAAACAAAACGCGCCACCAAAGAAAAAACCGCATCGGGCAGAGCAAGTATTAAAGTGAAAATGGAAATCTTGCATCGTATTTTGCAAGAAGCCCAAGGTAGTCAAACCCATATCGAAATTATACCTACCGCATCGGCAATACCCAACGAAATTGCCGGCGATTATTTAGATGCATACACCTATCTAAAAGCACACAAAGTAGGCGTAATGAATATTCGTACAAAATTGCAAACAGATAAAAAAGAATATTTGGAGCGATTGAAACAAGCCGATGCCATTATGTTTACAGGCGGCGACCAACGAAAAATTGTAAGCGCCTTTGCCGGCACCGAATTTATGGACATATTAACCCAACGATACCAAAACGAACCCAACTTTGTAATAGCTGGCACTAGTGCAGGTGCTATGGGCATGTCGGAGGTGATGATAGCCGGAGGCGACTCGATAGAGGCAATGTTTAAAGGTACAACCCGCATTCAGGCAGGTTTAGGCTTAATAAAAACTGCCATCATCGACTCGCATTTTGTAGTGCGTGGTAGGTTTGGGCGCTTGGCAGTAGCCGTAGCCCAACATCCAACCTTAACAGGCGTTGGCTTAAGCGAAGATACCGGTGTAATTATTACCGAAGGTAGATACTTAGAGGCAATAGGCTCGCGTTTAGTGTGTATCTTCGAGGGTCAAGAAATGCTGCATACCAACATTGCCGAAGCTCAAAAACAAAAAGGCATGGTAGCCATCGAAAACATGAGCATTGATATGTTTCCGCGCGGATACCACTACGACCTAATAACGCGCCGATTAACACATATCCCCAATACACACCTGCATTTGGTGTAAAAACACACACACCAAACTATCATCTACCATGAAACAACTACTTGTTACCGCATTATTGTGTTGCTTAATAATGGCCAACTTAGGCTGCCTTGATGCCAAAATAAAAGGCTCGGGCAATGTAATAACCCAAGAACGTCCAACAGCCACCTTCAACGAAATTGACCTAAGAGGCGTTGGCGATGTATTTGTTGAAAAAGGAAGTACTACCAATATCCAAGTTATCACCGACGATAACGTTCAAGAGTACATCAACATCAATACGGTAGGCAATACCCTTGTTATATCCACCGAAGATAACATAAACCTAAACCCCACCAGTTTAGAAATTTACGTAATTACGCCCAACATCAACCACTTAATTTTGTCGGGTAGTGGCACAATAACTACAAGTGGCATACTTACTGCACCAACATTGTCGGCTACGCTTTCTGGTTCGGGTAAAATAACGGCTACGGCTCAAATTGCAGGCTTAACCGATGCACTTATGTCGGGTTCGGGTAACATTGTATTATCGGGCAGCACCCAAAACCTAAATGCTAAAGTTACTGGCTCGGGCAATATAAAAGCCATTAGTTATCCCTGTCAAAATGCCGATATAATGCTTTCGGGTTCGGGTAACATAGAGGTTGCCCCAAGCGATACGCTTAAAGGAACACTAAGCGGCTCGGGCGATGTGCGTTATGTAGGCGAGCCTATTAAAAATGTAACTATTACAGGCTCTGGAAATTTAGTTAAAGTACAATAAATATACCTTGCCAAAAAAAGATAACCAAAATGCCATTAATTTCCTGTTCAATAATATTTTGAACAGGAAATTATTTTTTGTCCAAATACACTGTTTGCTGACAATCAATATTACTCTCTTTTAGATAGTTAATAACTTAAACGACTATTTACTACTACTAAGGTAATATAATCTGTTTTAGCTCTACATGTCTATGCTTAAAACAACACCTTTATCATGAATAAAACGCCTACCACCATACAAACGCCACCTACACGTATTTTGCTGCTTTATGCCGTAGGGCAGATGGGCTGGTCGTTGGCTGCTTTTGCACCCTCGTCTTTACTCAACTACTTTTATTTGCCGCCCGAAGATGGCAAAATTCTTTTTCCGTTGCTTATCACCTTGCCCTTACTTATTGGGCTTATCAATGGGGTAACGCGCGGTTTAGATGCCTTCATCGACCCCTATATCGCCAACCTATCCGACCGCTCAACAGCAAAAATAGGCAAACGTAAAGCGTTTATGTTAATCGCTTTTTTGCCTTTTGCTGCCCTCTCGTTTTTAATTTTTATGCCCCCTGTTGCCCACCCAAGCACCCTAAACACCGTCTGGATAGGCATTATGTTGTTTGGCTTTCACCTGTTTTTGAGCATGTACACCACCCCCTATACCGCTTTGATTAGCGAGTTAGGACACACCAAATCTGCCCGCTTAAACATCAGCGCATACGTGTCGCTTGCTTTTGCTTTGGGGGCAGCCATAGGCAATCAGGCATACAGTTTGCAAAGTTATTTTGAGCAAAGCATGCCGCCAATGCAGGCATTTCAGGCGGCTGTTGGCATTTTTGCACTCTTGTCGGCGGTGTTTATGTTAGTACCAATATTGTTTGTTGATGAAAAGCGGTATAGCCTCTCTCACCCCTCCGAACAACTCCCCCTCGAGGCGATAAAATCGGTGTGGGCAAACAAAAACTTTCGCGCCTTTGCCCTCTCCGATTGCATTTATTGGGTAGCCCTCACCTTCATTCAGTCGGGCATAGTGTATTACATTACGGTGTTGTTGCGTTTAGATAAAAACCTTATTTCTAGTTTTACACCTGTTGTTTTAATATTGTTGTTGGCGTTGTATTATCCTGTAATGCGTTTGGCGGTTCGATACGGCAAAAAACAATTGCTCCAAATTTCGTTTTTATTATTTGCTTTTGCTTATGGTTTTGTGGCTTTGTTGGGCAAACTGCCACTAAGTACCAACACACAAGCCTTGTTGTTGTTGGCTATTATTTTGTTTCCGATGGGTGTTTTTAGCATCTTGCCTAATGCTGTTGTTGCCGACATTGCCGACAAAGATGCCCAAAAAACAGGTGACCACAAAGCAGGTATGTTTTTTGGCATTAGGATATTGATTATGAAATTGGGCGTAGCTGTTGCCAATATGTCGTTTTCGTGGCTGCTGCTGCTGGGCAAAAGCACCGATAACGACTTGGGTATACGCCTAACAGCAGCCTTAGCTATGTTGGGCTGCTTGGCAGGCTTTGCCATTTTTAGGAATTACAAGGAAGAATAAAATTCGATTTATACTTTGTAACATTTGTAAAAAAAGCGCTTTAATTACAAACAGTTATGGGTTTTTATAATTTATTTAAAAAAAACGCCCACAAGTTTTAAAGCTTGTGGGCGTTTGTAGTTTATCGAAATATTTATTTAGAATGAGTAACGCAAACCAATCTGTCCTTGCCAACGCGAGCTAGTAACACCCGAGTCGTCGATAGTTTTAATGTCAGTATCAGCAGTTTTGGTAAAATTAAACGTTGGCACTAAATAATCGGCGCTAGCAGGGTCGGTACTTTTAAAGCCTTTGAAATCAATTAATCGGTAATTGTCGTTGCTTACAAAATATTGTCTACCCCATTTTGGATTAAGTAGGTTGGTAAAGTTAAACACATCGAAGGTAATTTGGAGGTTGTGACGAGTGCCATTTTTTGTTTCGATGTAAAAATCTTGTGCCACGCGCAAATCCAATACATTAGTAAAAGGCATACGACCGCCATTGCGGGCAGCATATCCACCACGGTTTTTATTTAAGTACGAATCGTTTTTGATAAAACCATCAAGGGCAGCCCATTGTTCGGCTGCAGTTATGGTATCGCCATTGGCAACATATTGCACTAGGTTAATATCGGCTTGTGTTTCGGGAATGTAGATAAGGTCGTTGTCCGAGTTATCCTCGCGGTTTAATGAGCCTGCATATACATACGAGAAAGGCGAACCCGACTGCCCCGTATACACTAAAGTAAGGGTAGTAGCTGCGTGTTTTAGGTAATCGAAACGATAAGAGGCGTAACCAACAATTCGGTGAGCCATGTCAAAATCGGATATAGATAGGTCGAGGTTATTCCGTCCGTTTACGTTTTCCATAAAGCGCCATTGCGATGAGTTTTGCGATGAAGTAGCATCGTTTAGCACCATCGAACGACCAAAGGTATAAGCAATGCTTCCCGACAAACCATTGTTGGATTGTTTTTGTAGTTGTGCAGTAAGGTTGTAACTATAGCCTTTGTTGGTGTTGGCAGCCATGTAAATATCGCCGCCATATTTGGTTTCTATCGCTGTTGGGTCTACTACAGGGCGGTCGTCAATGTTGCCACCCAATGTTTCGGTATATGGGCGATTGTTGATGTTATAATACACCACATTATTCATTATTTTGCTGTACATAGCATCAACGGTAGCGGTTAAACCCCATGGCAATTGTTGGTCGAAACCAATGTTACCGCGTAAAATTTGTGGGTACTTAAAGTTATTAGTAAACAAATTTAGTTCGCCTGCGGGTTTGGCATCTGTTCCGCCAAAGGTAGCTTGGGTAGCTTGGGTGTTGATGTCGGGATTAAATGCAAAACCATCGGGCAACTGTGCCTGTGTTTTGCGTACACCACCAATAGTTAAACCATTGTTGGTAAAAGCACCACCTGCCCACACAAATGGCAATCGGCTTGTAAAGATACCAATACCCCCACGAAGTTGTGTTTTTTTGTTGCCTTTAACATCCCAGTTAAAGCCCAAACGCGGCGACCACATAAGTTGTGCGTTTGGTAATACACCTGCTTCAATACCGTCTATTAATTCTTTGATATCGTTACCTGCGTAATCCTCGGTTATATTAACATAAGCCTCTTTGATTTTTGCCAAAGCGGTGTCGTTAAAATAGGCATCGGCAACAGGTTGGTCGGTAAATAAGGGCACGTCTAAACGTACACCTGCTGTAATCTTGAAATTTTTAGCTGCATCAAATTCGTCTTGCACATAAACACCAACCTGAGCGGCTTTAAAGTCGGCAGCAGCAGCCGAGCCATCGCCAGTAAGGTTATCTACCAACGAATACGAGTGGTCGAACTGACGCGGTTTGGCATCGTTCATAAAATCTGCCAACGAGTTATACTCATAAACCCCATAGTTTTGGCGGATAAATAGGTTGTAAAACTGGTAGAACTCGTTGTGTGTGCCTACTGTAAATACGTGTTTACCTTTGTAGAAGTTAAAGTTGTCGGTAATAGTAAAAATATTTTGGTCGAGGGCATTTGCTGTTGAGAAAGGCTCGCTACCAAACGATATACGCCCATTACCATCGCGAATTACTACCGATGGAAAGTCTCCGCCAATAGGGTCACGGTCGTCTTTAACGGTGGTATAACCCAAAATCAAGTTATTCGACATGGTATTGCCCACAATACTTTTTAGTTCAAGGGCAGATGAGTTGGTCAGCGACGGGAAATACTCGCCATTGTTCGAGAAGTTGATATTAGTAATACTGTTGGCTACTGGTTTAATGGCTTCGCCTTTTGTGTAGCTATGGCGCAACGATAGTTTGTGTTTTTTGCTGATGTTCCAATCAAAACGAGCTAAAAACTTATCACTATTGGTTTGGCGTGTGCTGCTGGCGTAGTTACCTGGCTCGTAGCCATAGCCTTTTACTTTAGTAATTAGGCTTTCGATGGCTTGAGTAAGGGTGTCGAGCGTGGCATCTTTATCGCGCGAAGCACCGCTATAAGTACTAAGATCGTAGGGTTGTGGGGTTTCTTCGCGGCTAAACTCACCATTTACAAAGAAAAAGAGTTTGTTTTTGATGATAGGCCCACCTACTCTAAAACCCACTGTGTTGGCGTTAAAATCGGGTAGTTTAATGCGTTCAAAATCGGGGTTGTCGGTAGGTGTTTTGCCCGCCAACGAGGGGTTGCGTGTCCAACCATATACAGAGCCTTCGAAATTGTTTTTACCGCTGCGCGTAACAGCATTGATACCTCCACCGGCAAAACCACCATAACGCACATCGTAGGGAGCTAAGACAATCTGAAACTGTTCGATGGCATCGATACTAATTGGCGATGAGTTTGCCTGACCGCCGTTTGTGCCACTTGCCGACAAGCCAAACACATCGTTATTTACCGCTCCATCAATAAAAATAGCGTTGTAGCGGTTGTTCATCCCAGCAATAGATATTGCCCCGCTACCATTAACCGATGCTTGTGGTGTTAGGCGCGTAAAATCGGTAAGGTCGCGGTTAAGGGTAGGCAAAGTAGCAATTTGACGTTTGCCCACATTGGTTTCTGCCCCGTTTCGTCCGCCGTCAATAACCGCATTTTTGTCGGCAAGAACCTCAACAGTTTGTAACTCTTGAGCATTTTCTTGCATCATAATATCCAATCTTAGCGTTTGTCCTAAGCTAAGATACACATTATCGGACTTTTGGTCGGTATAACCCACATACGACACAGTAATGGTGTATGGTCCGCCAACTGCCATGTTTAGCAGTGTATAACGTCCGTCGATATTACTAACAGTGGCATACTGTGCGCCCGTGCGGGTATGTGTAGCTGTTACCGACGCACCCACTAAAGTTTCTCCTTTAGTATCAGATACAGTACCCCCTAATGCCGCCGTTGTACTTCCCTGAGCAAAAAGTGCTTGTTGGTTGCTGAACAAAACAAGACTTAAACCTAAAACAATAAACTGTAAAACCTTTTTCATCAAACGATAAATTTATGGTGAAAGATTGATTCCTGACTTGGCATAGTTACTTAAATTTGCCGCAAAGGTACAACTGTTTTACAAGTTATGCTAGTTAGCTACGTTAAGTGCATGTTAAGTTTTTTTTCTATGGCAAATGCTTATTCATTGCCTATTCATCAATGATAAAACGCTTTAGCGTATTGTATTTTTAGTAAAAAATAAAGATTCGCGTTTGTTTTTAGCGTAACTTTGTGCCAAATAACTCAACAATGTCATGGCTACACCAAAAACACTCGACCTAAGCACTCATTTTGCTCCTTTTAGACAACACATTATTGGCAATAACACCCAATTTTCATCTATTTATGGACTTCAAAATATTTTATACACCGACTGGACAGCCAGCGGCAGACTTTATCAACCCATCGAGGATAAAATAAGCCAACAGTTTGGGCAATATTGTGCCAACACCCACACCGAAACCAACCATACAGGTACGGTTATGACACATGCCTATCACGAGGCTCGCTGTATCATCAAACAACATGTCAATGCTACGTCGGGCGATGTACTGATAATGGTTGGCTCGGGCATGACGGCAGCTATTAACAAATGGCAACGTATTTTGGGTTTACGCATTCCCGAACAATTTTACAACCAAGTGCAGCTAACCGAAGCCCAACGCCCCATTGTGTTTATTACGCACATGGAGCATCACTCTAATCAAACAACATGGCTCGAAACAATTGCCGATGTGCGCGTGATTGAGCCAACACCCGAGGGTTTGGTAGATGTAAATCATCTTACCCAATTGCTCGATGAATATGCAAATCGTCCGCTTAAGATTGCTGCTATCACTGCCTGCTCTAACATCACAGGCATACAAACACCCTATTACCAAATAGCCGAACTAATGCACCGCGCGGGTGGTTTATGTTTTGTTGATTTTGCTTGCTCGGCGCCTTATGTGCAAATAGATATGCACCCTGCCAACAAATGGCAAAAGCTAGATGCTATTTATTTTTCGCCGCATAAATTCTTAGGGGGACCTGGCACACCCGGTGTGTTAATTTTTGATGCCAGTTTGTATAAATTGCGCACCCCCGACCAACCCGGCGGCGGCACTGTTGCTTGGACAAACCCCTGGGGCGAGCATCGTTATTTTGATGATATCGAAGCCCGCGAAGATGGCGGTACGCCTCCGTTTTTGCAAACCATTAAAACGGCATTGGCTATTAAGCTAAAAGATGCCATGGGTATTAACCACATTATTGCCCGCGAACACGAAATGGTGCAGTATTTTTTGCCACGCCTTAAACAAATACCCGGTTTAAATGTATTAGCCGGGCATATCGAAGACCGTTTGGGCGTTGTGTCGTTTTATATAAATGGATTGCATTATAATTTGGGTGTTAAGTTGCTCAACGATAGATATGGTATACAAGTGCGCGGCGGTTGCTCGTGTGCAGGTACTTACGGGCATTATTTACTGGGCGTTGACCCTAACTACTCGCATCAAATTACCGATTTAATTGACAGTGGAGATTTATCGCAAAAACCCGGCTGGATACGCTTATCCATACACCCAACTACCACCAACAAAGAGCTTGATTATTGTTTAGATGCCATTGCTGCCTTAGCCCAAAACCACACCGATTGGGCAAAGGATTATCAATACGATTGCCACACCAACGAGTATCAGCCTATTGCAAAGCCTCTTGATACCCTAGAAATTAGCCAATGGTTTAGTTTCGATTAGTGATACAAAAAAGGGCTGTTTCGCATTTGCGAGACAGCCCTTTTTTGAGTATTTGGGTATATTAGTACCATGTAATATCCGCTTATTTGGGGATAAATGGTGCTAATTAATTACTACAAATTTGGTAACATAGTGGTCGGTATTGTCGTTGTTTGAGCTAAACACTAGGTATACGCCGCTGCGCACGCGTTTGCCTGTGTGGTCGTTACCGTCCCAAATTAACTGACTACCTAATGCTGCACCTTCGTATACTACATTGCCGCTTATGTTGGTAATTTTTACGCTGCTGTTGTATGCCAAACCTTTTACCATAATATTACCGCTATAATCGGGGCGAACAGGGTTGGGGTATACTAACACATCGGTGTGTACGTTGGTGGCTTCGAGGGCATCGGTTTTGTACGACATAAGCCCTTGGTCGGTACCAATGTATACTTCGCCTTTTTTACCATCAATCATTAGGCTCAAAATTACGTTTGACAAAAGTGGGGTGTTAGCTGTGGTAAAATAGTGTATGGTTTTTGTGCCATCGGGCGAAACCACAAATAAGCCGTTTTCGGTGCCAATCCATTTGCGGTTAGCTCCATCAACGGCAATGCAATTTACAATTTCGTTTTCGAGCAAATAAGCCCCATAACCATCTATCTCTACATAGGGTTTTTCGGCATCGCAGCCATTATCAAATACGGCATAAGGGCAATAATAAATGCCAATACCGTTTGATGTACCTACCCAAATATAGCCGTCTTTATCTTTAACTAAACAAGTAACATCGTTGCTTGGCAGGTTACCTTGTCCGGCTCCTAGCTTTAGGTTTTTGTATCTGTCGTCGGCGGTGCTGTTAAGGTCTGCTCCGCTATCCATCACCAAAATACCGCCTCTAAAAACAACCACCCACTTTTGGTTGTAGTCGTCTATCAATATGGTTTTAAGGCGGTCGGAGGTAAGGCTAATATTGGGTTTAAAACTAAGCCAATTACCGTCGGTTTTTTTTACCACAATGGGTTTATCCACGCCCGAGTTCACTATCCACAAATTAGCTTCGTTATCGAATACTAATCCGTTGGTTAAGCAAGCCCCCGAGTTGCCCGAAGGGGTACGTAACAGGCTATTTGTTTCGTTATATAGGGTAAAATTGGTGTAATCGTATTGCAACAAGCCACCGCCATACGACGAGAAATAGATTTCGTTTTGATACGGGTTAGGTAAAACCGTCAACAAATCGAGTGCATCGTTCATAAGTGGTATGTTGTTTTCGTTGTAGCTTGTCCAGGTGTTATTGGCATACATACTAATACCGTCGCGGATAGATAAGGTATTGTACGACTGATTGACGTTGCCTGCCGTTAGCCATAAGTTGTCGTTTTTGTCGGTCGCTAAACCCATTACTCGCGTCGAAACGGGTCCATTTGGCACCACAACTTCGCCATAATCGGGCGAGATGATGCGATAAAGCCCTTTTTTATCGTCGGCAACCCACATATTGTTGGTTTCGTCGAGTAGGGCTTGTGTGGGGTAGTTCATGTCCCAAATACTAACGCTTGCGGGGTTTTGTAATGTTTCGTCGAAAGTTAAAACGCGGGTTGCCGACGAGTTGTTTTGGTATTCGCAAAGCAACATTTTGTTGTTCGATATTTCCATGTTTTTAATAGCCCAATTTGTTTGAGCGGTGTACACCAATAAGGTGTTGTTGTTGCTATCGTATGTCCAAATTTTATTGCCAATAAGTGCATAAAAACGATTGTTCCAATACACCACTTTTTTTGCTGTACCCATTGGTAGGGCGTTAATAGTTTGCCAGTTATTAAAATTGGCTAAGTTAGGGTTATTGGCATTGGCAATTTTCAAACCTTCTTCGGTGGCTATGGCAATTTCTTGCGGGCTTAGTGCCACCCCATAGGTAGCTATATTGTTGCCGTTGTTGCCTATTATATAGGTATCGCGCACCTCGCGTTTGACAATATCGAACAGTACCATGCCAAAATCGCAACTAATATACGCGGTGTCACCTTTTACAAAAACGTTGTTAATAGTTTTACTACCCAAAATGCTGGCTTTGCTAATATCGTAGATAGGGGTAGCTTTGCCGTTTGTAAATAAATCTAGTAGGCTATTACTGTAAGCAATTATCAAAACATCGTTTTTAGGGCTGTAAGCCAAGCAACTAATGTTCATGTCCGACAAGCCATTGGTACGGTCGTAGGTTTGTACAGAGCCATCTGTTTTGTCGTAGCTAAACATAGCGGTTTGTGTGCCTACAAAAATAACATTGCCTTTTTGTGCCAAACAACTGGCATAGTTATAGGGTAAATAGGTTTGCCAATCGCCAATGCGTTTTTGGGCAGATAGAGAGTAAGATACTACAAAAAGTATGGTCGAGATTAGAATCTGTTTAATCATAGTTAAGTAAATAAACAATGAAAGATGTATGAGAGATTTACAATAAAAAACTCGTCGGACAAACAAACGTTATCCGACGAGGAAACACTATTAAACTTTATGAACAACTGTTACAAAGACGCAAGTTGACATAAATTGGTTGCATAGTGTTGTAAATTTTTTGAAAAAAAACGATTTTTATTGTTCGTTGTTTTTTTCGGTTAGATGATGCAGGTGCAATTGTTTTTCGAAAAACGAATGGAAGGCATAAATAACGGGTGTCATGAGTATAGCAATACCTAACTTTGCGGTGTATCCTGTAACCGACATATTGATGAACTGAGCAAAAGTTACTTTACCCGGCAGCCAAAAGGCAATGCCCGCCACAATAAATGTATCTACTAATTGCGAGATTACAGTAGAGCCTGTGCTGCGCAACCAAATCATTTTGTCGCCTGTACGTTGTTTTACGGCATGAAAAAGCCCCGAGTCGACCAACTGCGAGACCAAAAATGCGGTAATACTGCCCACAATAATAAGCATAGACTGTCCAAATACGGCATTAAACTGCTCGGTAGATACGGGCGAGAAACTAACCGAAGGCACTTGCATAGCTAATAACAAGGCTATAAACGCATAGCTAATTAGTACGGCAGTAAGATAACTTAATTGCCTAACGGCTTGTTTGCCATAAAACTCGTTGATAAGGTCGGTTGATACAAACACTACGGGCCACAAGACAATGCCCATGCTTAATACAAACGGACCCAACTGTATCAGCTTGCCCCCAATTACTTCGGCAACAATGGCATTTGTTACAAAAAAGCCTGTTAAAATGATAAAGAAAAACTGGCGCTTATTACTAAAAGGCATAGTTTTAATGGTAAATTGTAAACGGTAAGTTATAAATTATAAACGGTAAATTATAAATTATAAATTGTATGTGGTAAATTAAGTGTTGATAATGTTAAATTAGCAAAATAAGCACTTATAACAAACTGATTATCAGATAGTTAGATATAAAAAGGGCAATATTTCGTGTTGAAGCATCAAATGTTCGTAACTGCCTGAATTTCAGTCAATTATAAACACAAAAAGCCCTAATTTAACATTATCAAGAAGTAATAAATGAGATACGCTATTTAGATACTTAACGCCATTTACCTGCTCTGATTAAAATCATTTTTCGAGCAATAATCTATCAATTGCCATCATTAGGCTATCAACAGGTTGTTGTTGGGTGCCGTTAAAAATGCCACGCACATGCCTATTTTTATCTACCAAAATAAAACCTCCGCTATGCACATATCCACCCGGTGCTGTCGAGTCGGCATAGGCAGGTACATAGTAATCTTTTTCGCCGATGCTATAAATTGTGTCTCGGTTGCCCCACACAAAATGCCAATTTTGGTTATCTATGCCTAAGTTGTGTTTGTACTCTTTTAGCAGCGGAATAGTATCGTGACCAGGGTCGATGGTGTGCGATAAAATACCTACTTTGGGGTTATTTTTGTATCTTTCGGATACGCGCAACAGTTGCGTTTTCATGATAGGGCAGATGGTAGGGCAGGTAGTAAAAAAGAAATCGGCAACGTAGATTTTGTCTTTAAACGTTTCGTTTGTTATCAGCACGCTGTCTTGGTCTAAAAAGGCAAAGTTGCGTATTTGATGATATACGGTATCGGTTACTTCTTTGCCGTCTACTATTTTTGTTATCACTTCGCGCTCGCCCATAATGGGTAATGTAGTATTGGCAGGTTGGCAACCATAGATAGTTAATGCAAACACAACAATGAGTAATAAAAAAGAAGAAAGGTATTGTTTCATAAAATTTGATGATAGTAAATGAACAATTTTAAGGCAATGGTTATCAACAGCAGAAGCAGGATAATTCATAATCCATAATCAATAATTGTATTACTAGCTTATTTTGTTTCGCCAAATTGTTGTTTAGCAGCGGCAACGGCATCGTTTATCAATTTTTGTGCCCGCTCGATTTCCATTTTTTTGGTGTTTAGGTATTCGATAGAATCCTCGGGGTTAGCAGGTTTTTTAAATGCGTGCATCCAATCGAGCATAGCTTGGTCGGCGGCGGCTAATTGTGCTTCTAGTTCTTTTAGTTTTTTGCTGTCGGCTTTAGGTTTTGCGGCTTCGGTGCTTATGCGGCTACGAAATTGGCTTATTTCGGACATATGCTGCATAGCTTCGTCGTGAATAACCATTGCTTCACGCATAATATTTGTACCTTTGCCGTCTAAACCTAATGCTTTTTCGGTGTTTTGCTGTTTTTGCTCGTTGGTTGTTTGGCTATTTTGGCAACTATGTAGTGTTCCCACTAATAAAATGGCTACGAAAAGATTTTTGATGCTCATGTTTTTTTGTAAATTAAAGTAAACTATTGCACAATAATTGTGTGCTGATAAATAAACCGCAAAGTTAGGTTTTTGTTTTGAAAATTGGGCGCTAAATGATTTATTATTTGCCCAAACACATTTTTCGTAATTGGCTGTTAGCTTTTCATCATCTCAAAAAAATAATCATGAAACATTTTTATTCTACAACATGGTGGTTGTTGTTATTTTCGTTGGCTTGTAATCCACCACAAAAGCCAACTGTCGAAACCCTAAAAGGCTCTTTTAGAAGTACTAAAGGCGTAATGGCTCCTTTGAGTTGTGTGTGTTACAACGGCGGCTATTTAAGTGTTGGCAAGCAAGAAATTGCTATTTGTTTTGCCGATGAAACGGACATTAAGTGCCAAACCATAGAAGTAAGTGGCAAATACGTTACTAAAGAGTTGGGCGGCGGTGGAAACAATCCTTGCCCTACTGGACAGATGACGTATTTGATGGTTGATACCTACAAGTGTCAATAACTCATATTACGCACAAGAGGACACGGATTTTACGGGTTGGACACGGATTTTAGAAAATGATTTAATGTTGATTTAAAACCTAAATCTAACCCCAAAGTATAGGGTGTCCTCAATAAATGCCCTAAAATAGAGCAGCTCTTAAAACTAGTCATTAAAAAAGGTGTCGAACGGTTTGTTCGACACCTTTTTATATTAATGGGCTAAAAGCAATGGCTAATTACTTTACAAACTTAGTTGTTGTTGTTGTTGCACCATTGTTGGCACGCACAATATACATACCTGCTGGGTAAGCCGAAATGTCGAAAGTGGCTGTACCATTTACGGTTTGCATAGCTACGGCTTTGCCGTTTAGGTCAAAAATGCCAACTGTTGTAGCAGCCGAGTTGTTAAGGTTAACAATAGCTGTTGAGTTGTTAGTGCTTACGTTGATGGCATTAGCTTGTGCATCGTTGATACCCGACGGACAGCCAGCCGCTTGCCAAGTTACGGTGTAAGGGTCGGTGATGCCATATTGAAGACTTGCGCCCAAAGTTGGCAAGAACGAGCAAATAGCATACTCTACATCTTCGATGGTTAAGCCCGGAAATACCAAAGCTAAGGTCGAAAATACATTAGAAAGGCTAACATTGCCATTGGCATCGGTAGGGATGGTAGGATAACCCAATAAAGGCAATAGTGGGTTAAGTTGAGCAGCTAATGCGTTTAATTCAACTTGGTTGTAGGTAAATACGCTAAATTGGTAGTCACCATAAGCAAGGGCAGCACCCGCATTGGCAGTAGTAAAATCAAATGCTCCGTTGTCGGACAAACCAACAATTAACGACGAGTCGTTGGGTTGCAACTGCGACACTACCACCTGAATGGTGTTAAGCGAACCTTGCGAGCTGTACGAAGTGATAGCCAAATCGTTGGCATTAAAGTTGTTGGCACAAACCACAGAAACTGGAGCTACAGGTGTTGGTGCACCACCTGCTAATGCACAACTAGTAGGTTGAGCAACACCCGAGAAAGAATTAAAGGCAAAAGCAAGACCGAGAACCGAAAGTAATACTTTTTTCATCAGAGTACGTTTTTAGTGTTATTATTTGTATTAACGGCTGCAAATGTAGCGCTTTTTACAAAAGCAAACAACTTTTTGCCTCTTTCTTTTGCATTTTTTAACTTTTATTACCTAAAAACTATTTTTTTTGCCTTACTTTTGCTGTTTGATTTACCATTAGCCTTAAAATGTTAGTTGCTTTTTGTGCATTTTAAAACAATGCTATGTCATTTGCTTATTTTGGTGGATGAATCAATATCGCTTAGCTTTTACTATTTTACAAACTTAGTTGTTGTTGTACCATTGTTGGCACGCACAACATACATACCTGCCGGATAAGCCGAAATGTCGAAAGTAGCTGTACCATTTACGGTTTGCATAGCTAAGGCTTTGCCGTTGAGGTCAAAAATACCAACTGTTGTAGCAGCCGAGTTGCTAAGACTAACAACAGCTGTTGAGTTGTTGGTGCTTACATTGATGGCATTAGCTTGTGCATCGTTGATACCCGACAGGCAACCATCTGCTTGCCATGTTACGGTGTATGGGTCACTCAATCCGTATGGAAGGCTTGCTCCCAAAGTTGGTAAAAACGAGCAAATAGCATACTCTACATCTTCGACGGTTAAGCTCGGAAACACCAAGGCTAAGATCGAAAATAAATCAATAAGCCTAGCATTGCCGTTGGCATCGAAGGGCAGAGAAGGCTCCCATGGAAGTGGGTCATCAAGTTGATGAGCTAATGCATTTAAATCGGCTTGGTTGCAGGCAAATATCCTAAATTGGTAATCGCCATAAGCAAGGGCAGCACCCGCATTGGCAGTGGTAAAGTCAAATGCTCCGTTGTCGGACAAGCCAACAATTAACGACGAGTCGTTGGGTTGCAACTGCGATACTACCACCTGAATGGTGTTAAACCAGCCTTCCGAGCTGTACGAAGTGATAGCCAAATCGTTGGCATTAAAGTTGTTGGCACAAACCACAGAAACCGGAGCTACAGGTGTTGGTGCAACATCTGCTAATGCACAACTATTAGGCTGTGCAACACCCGAAAAAGAATTAAAAGCAAAAACAAAACCGAGAACCGAAAGTAATGCTTTTTTCATTTGATGAATGTTTTAGTGTTATTATTTGTATTAACGATTACAAATGTAGCGCTTTTTACAAAAGCAAACAATTATTTGCCTTTTTCTTTTGCATTTTTTAACTTTTATTACCTAAAAACTATTTTTTTTGCCTTACTTTTGCTATTTGATTTACCATTAGCCTTAAAATGTTAGTTGCTTTTTTGTGGATTTTAAAACAATGCTAAATCATTTTGGGGTGGATAAAGAAAGCCATACCGTTTAGCTTTTGCTATTTTACAAACTTAGTAGTAGTGGTAGTTGCACCATTGTTGGCACGCACAACATACATACCTGCCGGATAAGCCGAAATGTCGAAAGTAGCTGTACCATTTACGGTTTGCATAGCTAAGGCTTTGCCGTTGAGGTCAAAAATACCAACTGTTGTAGCAGCCGAGTTGCTAAGACTAACAACAGCTGTTGAGTTGTTGGTGCTTACATTGATGGCATTAGCTTGTGCATCGTTGATACCCGACAGGCAACCATCTGCTTGCCATGTTACGGTGTATGGGTCACTCAATCCGTATGGAAGGCTTGCTCCCAAAGTTGGTAAAAACGAGCAAATAGCATACTCTACATCTTCAACGGTTAAGCCCGGAAACACCAAAGCTAAGGTCGAAAATAAATCAATAAGCCTAGCATTGCCGTTGGCATCGAAGGGCATAGTAGAAGGACAATAACACAATAAAGGCGACAATGGGTTAAGTTGATCAGCTAATACGTTTAATTCGTCTTGGTTGCAGGCAAATATCCTAAATTGGTAATCGCCATAAGCAAGGGCAGCACCTGCGTTGGCAGTAGTAAAATCAAATGCTCCGTCGTCGGACAAGCCAACAATTAACGACGAGTCGTTGGGTTGCAACTGCGACACTACCACCTGAATGATGTTAAGCGAACCTTGCGAGCTGTACGAAGTGATAGCCAAATCGTTGGCATTAAAGTTGTTGGCACAAACCACAGAAACCGGAGCTACTGGTGTTGGTGCACCACCTGCCAATGCACAACTAGTAGGTTGTGCAACACCCGAAAAAGAATTAAAAGCAAAAACAAAACCGAGAACCGAAAGTAATGCTTTTTTCATTTGATGAATGTTTTAGTGTTATTATTTGTATTAACGGCTGCAAATGTAGCGCTTTTACAAAAGCAAACAATTATTTGCCTTTTTCTTTTGCATTTTTTAACTTTTATTACCTAAAAACTATTTTTTTTGCCTTACTTTTGCTGTTTAATTTACAACTAACTATAAAAATGAAGAAATTACTAAATATTGCTTTCATCGCCGCCTTGCATTTGCTGTTTATGCAAACCCAAACAATAGCCCAAACTAGCGTTATTAAAACCAATTTAGCTGGCGTGTTTTCGCATAGTTATGGCTTGCAATACGAATTGGCTGTGTCGCCCAAAATAAGTGTTGGATTGGGTGGTAACTATATCTTTACCTCGAACAACGAAGATGCTTTTGCCGATAGCACCTTTTTTAATGTTAGTCAAAAAGAAACAGGATTTTCTGTTTTTCCAGAAGTGCGCTATTATTTGACCAGCAACTACGAGGCAGCCCCACGTGGCTTGTTTGTGGGAGCTAACTATTTTTACGAAAAACGTCAACTTACCCAAACAGCAACCGTTGATACTTTTAGCACATCGGGCAATGCCAATATAATGCGTGCAGGTATTTTAATAGGTAATCAATGGGTGTTGGGCAAACACTTTGCCGCCGAGTTGTTTGTCAATCCAATGTATGTATCCTCAAAACTTAATGGCGACATACTTACCCGCAACCCCTTGCGATACGAAGCACCAAGCGGCATTAAACTACGTTTGGGCGTAATGATTGGGTTTGCTTTTTGAGTATAATTTGCACGAAATAACAATGAATATAGCCAAAATCAACTAAAAAGCGTACCTTTGCAACCTATTTATTACCCTTGTGCTGTAACTCCAATAACCAAACGCCCGAAACCAACAGCCACAAGTCCAAACTTACAACTTACCTTAACCCACCCCTGCCCCTCCCAAGAGGGGAATTTATTTACAACTTACCATTAAAAAAATGAATTCTTTCGATTTAATTGTATTGGGCAGCGGACCCGGAGGATATGTAGCCGCCATACGTGCCTCGCAGTTGGGCATGAAAGTAGCTGTTGTTGAGCGCGAATCGCTTGGTGGCATTTGCCTTAATTGGGGCTGCATACCCACAAAAGCCTTGCTAAAAAGCGCACAAGTATTTAACTACATCAACCACGCCAAAGATTATGGCATTGAGGTATCGAGTGCCAAAGCCGACTTCGGCGCCGTTGTCAAACGTAGCCGTGGTGTTGCCGATGGCATGAGCAAAGGCGTACAGTTTCTGCTCAAAAAAAATAAAATTACCGTTATTATGGGCAATGGCAAACTAGTAGCCGCCAACAAAATTGCCGTTACCGATGCCAACAACCAAACCACCGAATACACCGCCCCTCATATTATAGTAGCCACTGGCGGACGCTCGAGGGAATTACCTAACCTAAAACAAGATGGTAAAAAAATCATCGGCTACCGCGAAGCCATGACACTGCCTACACAGCCTAAAAGCATGCTTATCGTAGGGTCGGGGGCAATAGGTGTTGAGTTTGCTTATTTCTACCACTCGTTAGGTACCAAAGTAACTATTGTTGAGTATATGCCGCGCATGGTACCCGTTGAGGACGAAGACGTATCGAAAGAACTAGAAAAACAGTACAAAATGTTGGGCATTGATGTATACACCAATACCAACGCCGAAAAAATAGAAACTACCGCAACAGGCTGCCAAGTTACGCTAAAATCAAACAAAGACGGTGCTACCAAAGTGATTGATTGTGAGGTAGTACTATCGGCTGTTGGCGTAACACCAAACACCGAAAACATTGGCTTAGAAACCCTAGGCATACAGCTCGATAAAGGTTTTATCATCACCAACCAATATTACCAAACCAACGTAAAAGGCGTTTATGCCATAGGCGATGTAATTAAAGTTAACAACGCCCCACACCCCGCCTTAGCTCACGTAGCATCAGCCGAAGGCATACTATGCGTAGAACATATCAAAGGTATGCACGTGGAGCCTATTAACTACAACAACATACCCGGCTGCACCTACTGCCAACCCGAAATAGCATCGGTAGGTTATACCGAAGCCAAAGCCAAAGAAGCAGGCTACGACATAAAAGTTGGTAAGTTTCCGTTTACCGCATCGGGCAAAGCTAGCGCTGCCGGGCATAAACAAGGTTTTGTAAAAGTAATTTTTGATGCCAAATATGGTGAATGGCTTGGCGCTCATCTCATTGGTGCTAACGTTACCGAAATGATTGCCGAAGTAGTAGTGGCCCGCAAACTCGAAACAACAGGCCACGAAATTATCAAAAGTATACACCCGCACCCTACCATGTCCGAAGCTATCATGGAAGCCGCCGCTGCCGCCTATGGCGAGGTAATACACTTGTAAGAAAACAACAATAGCTAACAAATGATAAATTGGGATAGTAAAACAGGTTTTGCTATCCCAATTTATGGTATTTAGAACAACAAAAAGAAGTTGAAAGTAAAACAATCAGAAATATCACCATCAACCCATGTATCAAGTTAATCCAAACGGTTTTTACGGCACATTTGGCGGTGCGTATATCCCCGAAATGCTATATGCCAATGTCGAAGAACTACGACAATCGTATTTATCCATTATCAACTCCGAGTCGTTTAAAACCGAGTTTGATTATTTGCTAGAACATTATGTTGGGCGACCAACACCGCTGTTTTTCGCTGCCCGATTGTCCGAAATTTTCAAAGCACAAATCTACCTAAAACGCGAAGATTTGTGCCATACAGGTGCGCATAAAATTAACAACACTATTGGTCAAGCTTTATTGGCAAAACGATTGGGCAAAACCCGTATTATTGCCGAAACAGGTGCAGGGCAACATGGCGTAGCTACGGCTACTGTTTGCGCTTTAATGAACCTTGAATGTGTGGTGTTTATGGGCGAAAAAGATATGGAACGACAAGCCCCCAATGTTGCCCGCATGAAAATGTTAGGAGCAACCGTTGTGCCTGCTTTGTCGGGTAGCCGCACCCTAAAAGATGCTACCAACGAAGCCATCAGAAATTGGATGAACGACCCCGTACATACGCATTATATTATTGGTTCGGTAGTGGGTCCTCATCCGTACCCCGACATGGTAGCACGCTTTCAGTCGGTGATAAGCCACGAAATAAAAGAGCAGCTAACTCGCCAAATTGGGCGCTCAAACCCCGATTATGTAGTGGCTTGTGTAGGTGGCGGAAGCAACGCGGCAGGTGCATTTTATCATTTTTTAGATAACCCCAATGTGCAAATTGTTGGTACCGAAGCCGCTGGTATGGGTGTAGATACTAATTTTACAGCCGCATCGTTGGCAAAGGGTAGCGTTGGTATTATACATGGTAGCAAAACTATGTTGATGCAAGATAAATATGGACAAATTGTAGAGCCACATAGCATCTCGGCAGGCTTAGATTATCCGGGTATTGGTCCTCTTCATGCACATTTATTTGAAACAGGCAGAGGCAAATTCTATGCCGTAACCGATGCCCAAGCCCTCGAAATGGCACTTTTATTGTCGCGCACCGAGGGCATCATCCCTGCCTTAGAATCGGCACATGCCTTTGGCGCTTTACCCCAAATGAACCTACAACCAACCGACGTAGTAGTTGTTAACCTATCGGGGCGTGGCGATAAAGATATGCAAACCTACATGAATAGTTTTGAGTGGTAAACCAACATATATTGTTTATTAAAAAAAACAAATAATTTGATAATTAAAACACACAAAATGAAAACTTATCGTTTAGACAGAACCGTTTTTCTACAGTGCAAGCTATGGCAAATTATTGAGACTATTTTTAGTTGTTCGCCCACGAACGATTAAGTCCTGCTTGGTCTTGTTCCGTTCTAGTCTCCCGTAATGATAATTTTTTAGTTCGAAAACGTCACTATGATCAACATCTTTTAATAACGACTTTCACTTTTTAAAAGCCCTTAATCGTATCTTGTGATACTATCTTGTTTTTTGTATTAAAATGTCATTATAAATTAAAAATATATTAAAGGTTACAATCACCACAATTCATCAATAACAACCAATAATTAATAATCAATAATAAACTTGAACCGCATACAGCAACTTTTTAAACAAAAACCCAGTGGTATTTTATCGGTATTTATGACTGCGGGTTTTCCACAACTCAACGATACGCAAACCATTATCGAGCAGCTACAAAACTGTGGGGTAGATATGGTAGAGGTAGGTATGCCTTTCTCCGACCCCCTTGCCGACGGTTTAACCATTCAGCAAAGCAGTCAACAAGCCTTGCAAAATGGTATGAATATTGATTTATTGTTCGAGCAACTCAAAAATATACGTACAAGTGTGCAAATTCCATTGTTGCTGATGGGCTACTACAATCCCGTTTTGCAATACGGCATCGAGCGTTTTTGTGAGCAATGCCAAGCCGTAGGTATAGATGGCTTAATTTTGCCCGATTTACCTTTGTTAGAATACGAAACACATTGCCAAAATATTTTTGAGCGATATGGATTGTCAAACATTTTTTTGGTTACACCACAAACTAGTATCGAGCGCATCCACCAAATAGATATGTTGAGTAATGGATTTATTTATGCCGTTTCGTCGTCGGGGATAACGGGCAATACCGATAATTTCGACGATACGCAAATCAGTTATTTCAAAAAACTAAAAACCCTGCAATTGCAAAACCCCATTGTGGTAGGCTTTGGCATACACAACAAAAATACCTTCGATACGGTTTGTCAACACCTAAACGGGGCTATTGTTGGTAGTGCTTTTATACGCGCCATTGCCAATACACCCAATCTAACCGAAACAATTAAAGCGTTTGTAGCACGTATCAAACAAGCATAGTAAGTATTTTATCTACGAAGCAAAAAAAAATAACCAAACAAGATGAAAAGATACACAAGCATACTTTTAGTGTTTGGGTTGATGATAAGTGCTTGTTTTTCTGACATAGACCCCGAACAAGTATCGAGGTTGATTATTAAATCCAACATCAATCCCAATTATTTATTAAAGCCAAACGATACCATAACCTTAACTATCCAAATTGGCGAAGAATTTGGTTGTGTATCGACGGAACAAATAATGCCCGATTCTCCGAAATTTAGATTGTTTCAACAATGGTTAAACAATAATAGCACCGAATGGCAATCCTCCGTAGTTTCGTTTGTCTCGTGTAAAGTAGTTTTATCAAGTAACCGGTTTAGCGCCTTAATTTACCCTCGATTTGTAGTGTTAAGTTTTACTGATAGTAGCCAAAAATCACGACAATTAATTAAAAGTGTGGATAGTGCAGCATTCAACTTTTTAACCCTCGATAACAAATAAAACAACCCAAAACATAACCACCCTATGTCTTTAGATTATCTAAACAGCGTAAAAAAACAGTTTGTTTACTACAAACAACTAGGCGATAAAACCATAGAACAATTAACCGAAGAACAGTTGTTTTGGCAATATAATCCCGAAAGCAACAGCATTGCCACCATTGTAAAACATTTGTGGGGCAATATGCTATCGCGTTGGAGTAATTTTTTGACCACCGACGGCGAAAAAGAGTGGCGTAACCGAGATGCCGAATTTGAAAACGACCTAACAAGCAAAGACGAAGTATTGCAAAAATGGAACGAAGGCTGGACATGTTTTTTTGATGCCCTTAACACATTAACCGACAATGATTTATCCCGAACAATCTATATCCGCAACATGGGGCATACGGTTATCGAGGCTATCAATAGGCAATTGGCACATTATCCGTATCATATCGGGCAAATGGTTTTTATTGGCAAGATGATGTGCAACCAAAACTGGGTTTCGTTATCCATACCCAAAGGCAAATCGGAGACATACAATGCCGAAAAATTTGCCAAACCCAAACACAATGCCCATTTTACCGACGAATTTATAACCAAATAAACATGCTCAACCACCAAAATTTACACTTAATACAACAACAATTAGCCCCATACAACGCACAGTTGGTAGCTGTTACCAAAAAACAATCCATCGAAACTATATTACAACTTTACGATGCAGGTGTGCGCGTTATGGGCGAAAATAAAGTGCAAGAGCTATTACCTAAATACGAACAATTGCCCAAAGACATAGATTGGCATTTAATTGGGCATTTGCAAACCAACAAAGTAAAGCAAATAGCCTCGTTTGTAAAATGTATACACTCGGTAGATAGCCCTAAATTATTAACCGAAATTGATAAACAAGCCAAGCAACACAATCGTATTATTAAGTGTTTGTTGCAAGTGCATATTGCCACCGAAGAAACCAAATTTGGCTTTACACCCGATGAATTACTACTTTGGCTTGAGCAAAATCCATTAAGTAACTTGCACCACGTATCGGTTATAGGTTTAATGGGTATGGCTACATTTACCAACAATAAAACCCAAATCCACCACGAATTTAAACAACTAAAACAACTATTCGATGAGTGCAAAAAACGCTATTTTGCCTTGCAAGATTCGTTTTGCGAACTATCAATGGGCATGTCCGACGACTACCCAATAGCCCTCAACGAAGGTAGTACAATGGTGCGTATTGGTAGTTTGCTTTATTAATTATAAATTATTAATTATAAATTATAAATTGTTTTAGGTATCACTCATTCACCACTTCACTCTTTTCACTCTGTTTCGGCTACGCTCAACATGACGTTTTGCCACATCACTCTTTTCACTCTTTTCACCACTTCACTCCTTCACTCCTTCACCACTTCACAATATCTCCACATGCGTTTTATATTATTTTCTTTTGTTTTTGTTTGTTTACTTGTTTCGGCAAGTAGTTGCAAACACCCTGCACAACGCTCGTTAGCTGCCCAAATGAGCATCGAATCGCTTAAAGCACAGAACATCGAAGAAACCTTATCGGGCGAAGATGAGGTGTTGCTAACCTATAGCATGACCATCTACAACAAAAACGACAAAATGTTTTCGGTGGTAAATGGCACATGGGGTATCACCGAAATGAAAAATGGGGGCAGCTATGCCCGCGAGTCGTTTATGCCCATAGAGGCAGTAGTGCCGCCCGGAGGTAGGGTAGTAATGGCGGTGGCATTAACCGAAATTGACGATTACGACAAAGCCAAACAAACCGTTAACAAACTCAAAACAGTAAGTAATTCTATCCATTTCCCCGATGCTGTTGAGTTACTTTTACCCGAAGTGGGCACGGCTATCAAAGTTATTAAAACATCGTTTAGCATAGCAGGCATTGCTGTTGAGGTAGTTAGTTTTTTGGACAACGACGACTTGTTAGGGCAAGACCTACACCAAGTGAGCCAAGAAGCTATACAAAAAGGAAACCGCAGTTTTAAAGTACCACTGGTATTTAAAGGCAGTAATTGGGGCGATAAATACGAATATACCCTTGATTATAGCCTTAAACTACAAGAACTATATGCTAAGAAGAAAAAGAAAAAAGACTAAATATGCAGGTATAAAATACCTAAAAAAGGCGTTTCCAAACTTTGGAAACGCCTTTTTTTAGATAAATTTATATTGGTGCAATAAATTAAATTTTGTTTATGAAATTTTACTTTGCCAACAAGTGGAACAAATAAAACAATGCCCCCGACAAAATGATGGTAACAGGCAAGGTAAGCACCCATGCAAGGGCAATATTGCCAATAGTACCTTTTTGTAGGTTTTTTACCCCCTTAGATGCCACCATAGCCCCTGCTACCCCCGACGACAAAACATGGGTAGTACTAACAGGTAAGCCAAAATTGGTAGACAAGGCAATGGTAAAGGCGGCTATTAACTCGGCGGTTGCACCCTGTGCGTAGGTCATGTGGTTTTTACCAATTTTTTCGCCAATGGTAACCACAATGCGTTTCCAGCCAATCATAGTACCTAAGCCCAACGACAACGAAATGAGCAAAATAACCCACATAGGTGCAAAATCGGTATAGGCTTTAAGCAACGATAGTTGTTTTTTTATAGCCGACCTATCGGCAGTAGCGGTAATAACACTCGGCTCGTCGAGCAGTGCTTGTACGTTTTTGGCTAAAATATTGATACGTTTGCGGATAGTAAATTTTTGTTTGGTATTGGTATCATCAAAAGCAACAATATCTTCTTTTAGTTTTTTTACAGCATCTTGGGTACTTAACACCTCCGAGCTTATTTGCCCGCTTTGCGTATAGGTTTGCATACTTTGCTCTATTACAGCAAGGCTTTTCATGGTTGCCTCGGGCTCAAAACTTTTAAGGGCAAATTGCATAGGCAAAAAGGTCATTAAAACAATCATCATCAAGCCTACGCCTTTTTGCCCATCGTTAGAGCCATGAAAAAAGCTAACCAACGAGCAAGTAGTAATCAAAATTGCCTGAATCCAACGTGGTGGTTTGCCATCGGGTGCAGGTTCCTTAAAAATAGTTTTATCTTGAATAAAAGAGCGCAAAATAAACATCAGCACAATAGCCATCGAAAAGCCAAATAAAGGCGATAACAACAACGAAGAACCAATGTCCTTAGCCTTAGTCCAGTTTACACCAACTCCGGTAACGTTTTCGGGCAGGTACGAAAACACCAAACCAACCCCTAACAACGAACCTATAAGCGTATGAGAGCTAGAACAAGGTATGCCTACATACCAAGTTGCTAAGTTCCAGATAATAGCCGAAAACAAGGCAGCCAATACCAATGCTATTTTTAAAGACACTGTTTGTTCAATTAAAATATCAATAGGTAGCAGGTTCATAATGCCTACTGCTACTGCAATGCCGCCTGTCATTACACCCGCAAAATTGCACAAACCCGACCAAACTACGGCTGCTTGTGGTGGCAACGACCGCGTGTAAATAACCGTAGCAACGGCATTAGCCGTATCATGAAAACCATTGATAAACTCAAAAATACAAACAATAGCAATGCAAGTAATAAGCAACAAACCCATGCTTGTTTCTAAGCCAAATATTAAGCCTAATGTTAATGAAACCATAAAAAAGTTATAAAAAGCAAATTAAACAAGTGTTAATAAGGCACGCAAAGGTAAGACTAATCCCAATACCTTGTATGCCTAGTGCGTTAACTAATTGTTAAGTAATTTGCAAGCTATCCATTTGTTTAAAGCCACAACTTGCCTGTCAACCTCAAAAAGTAACCCTACACCACCCATGCACAGCCCCGCTTGACGCGGTAAATGTCTTTTTAGGGGGTGATGATTAGCACTCCCTAACTTGACTAGTTGGTGGCACCCCCTTTATCAAAGTAAGCACACAACAACAACACACAAATCCACTTAATTATTACACAATAAGCCACTTGCACTAAACCCCTCTATCACCCCAAAACACCTTTTTACACCCTTTATCGCACAAATTTACGCAACATTAGGCATATTTGGCAATTTATCCGTATCTTTGCGCCCATATGCGTTTCAAATCTATTGCTGTACAGCCAATTGCTCAATTCATCACACAGAGTATAAACCGTGATGCCCAAAACGCGCCACATCTACAAGAGCGCATTTTGTTTGCTAATATTGCCAAAGCTCAACAAACAAAATTTGGCAAAGAGCATAACTTTGCCCATATTCGTACTTATGCCGACTATAAACGGCAAGTACCCCTGCGCGACTACGAGCAGCTAAAACCCTACTTCGACCTACTAATACAAGGCAAAGCCGATGTGTTGTGGCCCCAAAAACCCTTATATTTTGCCAAAACATCGGGTACAACATCGGGCACCAAATACATACCCATCACCCGAGATTCTATCTCTAACCACTTTAACTCGGCTCGCAATGCCCTGTTTGCTTATATCGCCGAAACCCGCAAAAGCCAATTTTTTGACGGCAAAATGATTTTTTTGTCGGGCAGCCCCGAGCTAACACGCACCGCAGGCATACACACAGGCAGGTTGTCGGGTATTGTTAATCACCACATACCGCAATGGCTGCGCAGCAATCAATTGCCTACCTACACCACCAACTGCATCGAAGATTGGGAAGAAAAATTAACTAAAATTGTCGAAGAAACTATTCATCAAGACATGCGTCTAATTAGTGGCATACCACCTTGGACACAAATGTATTTCGACAGATTGACCGAACAAAGCGGTCGGTCGGTTGGCGAACTATTCCCTAATTTTAGTGTTTTGGTACATGGTGGCGTTAACTTTAAACCCTATCAAGCCAAAATGGAAGCATCTATTGGCAAAAAAGTGGATATTGTCGAAACTTATCCCGCCTCGGAGGGGTTTATAGCTTATCAAAACTCGCAAACACACGAAGGATTGTTGTTAAACACCAATTCGGGCATATTTTTTGAATTTGTGCCTGCCACCGAAATCCACGATGCTAACCCAACGCGCCTATCGCTTGCCGAAGTACAAATGGGCGTAAACTATGCCCTTATTATCAACAACAATGCTGGCTTGTGGGGCTATATTATTGGCGATACCGTTAGGTTTGTATCGCTCAACCCTTATAAAATTGTAGTAACTGGCAGAATAAAACACTACATTTCGGCGTTTGGCGAACACGTTATCCCCGAAGAAGTTGAACAAGCCATTTTAAGCGTTATAAAAAACTGGCACGAACCAGTGTCTTTGGTCGAATTTACAGTTGCCCCTATGGTGACACCACCCAAGGACGAAAAACCTTATCACGAGTGGTTTGTAGAGTTTGACCAAAAACCCACTAATCTGCCCGCTTTTGCCGCCGCCCTAGACCAAGCAATGCAACAACGCAATATTTATTATGCCGATTTGCAAGAAGGTAATATCTTGCAACCTCTAAAAATTAGGGCATTACATAGTGGAGCTTTTCAACAATACATGAAAAGCATTGGTAAATTAGGCGGACAAAATAAAGTGCCGCGTTTGTCAAACGATAGAGATATTGTCGATAAGTTTTAGAACTATTCGTTAATATGCTGCATAATTAATAATCAATAATTAATAATCAAAAAAGCCATGCTTCTTGTCGAAAACATAGGAGAGATTCGCAATGTAGCCGATAATTTATCGGACGAAGAATTTTTGGCATTTTGTGTTGCCAACCCCAATTTGCGCATCGAACGAGACAAAAACCGAAACGTTATTATTATGCCGCCTTTAACTTACGAGTCAAGTTTTTACGAAAACGAAGCAAGTTTTCAACTCACTGTATGGAACAAAAAGCACCAATTAGGCGTTACATTTGGTTCTTCGGCAGGTTTTACACTGCCCGACGGTTCTATCAAGTCGCCCGATGCAGCCTGGGTTAGTTTAAACCAACATAATTTACTGAATGCCAAACAACGTAAGTCTTTTCCATTACTTATCCCCGAATTTATCGTAGAGGTTCGTTCAAAAACAGATTCGTTAGTTGCCTTACAAACTAAAATGGAAGAATGGATAGCAAATGGCGTATTATTGGCGTGGCTCATAGACCCTACACAACAAAAAGCTTATATTTATAGGGCAGATGGCAGTACCACACAAATCGATGATTTTAACCAAACATTATCGGGCGAAAACGTACTTCCCGAATTTACATTTGATTTGAATGCCTTGCAGATGCCGTAGTTTGGTTGTCGGCTGTCCGCTTTGGTTGATTTATCAAAGACAATAAATTTAAAAAAACAGCACACCTATATAATACACAGCGCAATTTTACCGCATATCGCCCAATATTAGGTGTTACACCAAATGGCATAGGGCTAGTATTAAAGTGGTAAGAAGCGGTATAGTTATAAAATAATCTATAATTCATAATTTATAATTAATAAATGGGTACTTTAATCATGGTAGGTCAATTAATATTGGCACTATCTATTCTTGTTTTTGTTCACGAGTTGGGTCACTTTATGGCGGCAAAAGCCTTTAAAACCCGTGTCGAAAAATTTTACTTGTTTTTCGATTTCATGTTTCCAATTCCAACCCTTTTAAATTTTTCGTTATTTAAATTTAAACGTGGCGATACCGAATACGGTTTAGGCTGGTTTCCGATGGGCGGCTATGTGCAAATAGCTGGTATGGTAGACGAAACCCAAGACGCATCGAAACTAAGCGCCACACCCGAACCATGGGAGTTTAGAGCCAAACCAGCTTGGCAACGCCTTATTATTATGATAGGCGGTGTGGTAATGAACGTATTGACCGGTTTTTTGATATTTGCCTACTACCTAAATACCTACGAAAAAGAATTTTTGCCCGTATCGGAGGTTAACAAAGAAGGCATTTATGCTTATCAGGCAGCACAAGATATTGGCTTGCAAACAGGCGACAAAATTGTAGCTGTAAATGGTAAACCTATTGAACGTTTCAGAGATGTAAAATCGATGGGCGTAATATTGGGCGGAACTATAAGCGTTGACCGCAATGGCAAACAAATGGACATAAAAGTGCCAGCCGATTTTTATAAACGCCTGCGCGAAGATTTTGTAACACCTATGCGCGAAAGTGTTTACGTTGACCAACTACCCGGCGATACCAACGCCAAAAAAGCAGGTTTGTTGCCCAACGACCAAATTATGGCAATTGACAGTATGCCCATACAGCGTTTCAGCGATTTGCAAATGGCATTGTGCAAAAAAAGCAACGAAACAGCACAAGTTAGTATCTTGCGCAACAATCAACCACAAATACTTACGGCACAAGTTGATGCAAATGGCAAGATAGGTTTTGCACCGCGTATGGAGTACCCATATACCAACCAAATATACACAACCAGCGACATTATAAAATACAGCTTAAAAGAAGGATATGAAGTAACCGCCACCCAAATTGTTAGCCTAGGTATGTTGTTTACGGGCAAAGTAAAAGCCACCGAATCGGTGAGTAGCCCTATTGGTATTGCTCAATTGTATGGTAGCACTTGGGATTGGGCACGTTTTTGGCGATTGACAGGGCTTATCTCGTTTGTGTTGGCAATCATGAACCTACTACCGATACCAGCATTAGATGGCGGACATATTGTGTTTTTGTTGATTGAAATGATTACTCGCCGCAAAATACCCGAAGTTATCCTAGAAAAAGCACAAGGCGTAGGTATGTTTTTGTTGTTGTCGTTGATGGTATTTGCTTTTGGTAACGATATTTACAAAAATACCTTCAAAAAAACACCAACCGAACAAACAATGCCCAAAAAACCTTGTTAAAATAGAATAAAATAGTTAACTAACTAATTAACTTTTAATCACTAACAAAAACGTTGACCATTTGGGTGCAATCACCAAATAGTCAACGTTTTTGTTATTTTTACCTACTTAGCCAATTGCTTGTACATAAAATAGCCTAGCAAATCTTCATAAAATTGACTTTTTTTATCCTCAAATGGCTTATTATTCGTACATTTGCACCCAAACACAAACCACTTTTTATTTACCCATAAATGCTCAATATATTATAACTCCATGTTTAAATTTTTATTTAAATTTTTAGCCACCATAATTCTTTCGCTGCTTTTGGTGGTTGTTGTTGTATCGTGTTTTCAACATTTTCAAAGCCGCCGATACTCGTTTCCCGAACCTAAACCATTTAGTGGCAAATATTTGTACAATCCCTATAAAGATGTAGATACCATTTGGCAAAAATGCAATTTTCATGCACACGCCAACGCATGGGGCGGCACAACCGATGGCAATGCACAAACAGGCAAAGATTTGCTAGAAAAATATTGCTCGATGAATTACGATGTGGCCTGCATATCTGATTATCATAGCATTAACCCCGAACAAAACACCACCGATAGCACTTTTGTACCCGTTTACGAGCACGGACACAATTTGTTTAAAGCACACCGCTTGGCGTTAGGTAGCACCAATGTATCGTATTACGATGTAAGTTTACTACATACCCTACACGATAGGCAATATGTTATACAGCGTTTGCGTAATACCTCGCCGTATATTGCTGTGGCACACCCCAAGTTTGGCGGCGGACATACCCTCGACGATTTTAAGTGGCTAACAGGTTACGAATTGATAGAGGTGTTGAATCATTATCGCTTGTCGGATAAGTATTGGGACATAGCACTGTCGGCAGGCAAACCCGTTTGGATTATTGCCGATGATGATTGCCACAACATAAGCAAACCCGAAGAAACCGGCGTGAAATGGACAATGGTGGGCGATAATACATCAACAGGTAAAAATATTTTGGACAATTTGGTAAAAGGTAATGCTTATGGGGTAGATGGTACAAATGCAGAGAATGATAATTACCTTGAAAGTGTAACAACCGATAGCATGGCGGTAGTTGTTAAGCTAAAAAAGAAAGCCAAAGAAATACGCCTAGTTGGTCAAAATGGTTTGTTGCGGGCATCTATACTAAACAGCGACCACATAAAATACATATTTGCCCCCGAAGATACCTATGTGCGCCGAAATAAAAAACAAAAAAACTAAAATGTACTTAAACCCTATTTTTAGGTACGACGGAAAAACAACACCACAAAATACATTTGCTGCCCAATATAATTTGTTAGGTACTTGGCTAATGCGTCTAATTGTGCTAAATGTATTGTTTTGGAGCGTGGCGGGCTACCGCTTTTTGTTTCGTAAGATATGGGGTAGGGGATAGGGTTATGTTTTGATAATTTGCATGTATTCTGCCCAAAAAAGTGGCTGCCTCGAAAGTACGAGGCAGCCACTTTTTCTTTAGATTTATGTGCTGGAACTTTTTAATCTTTTATTTTAATCTACTTTCATAGCTTTTAGCATTTGTTGTCCGCTATTATTGCTTATGCGAACAAAATACACGCCGCGACTTAAATTTTGCCATTCGTTAAACATAAAACGATACGGAATGTTGCTGTATACTTCTTGTTGTTGCGAGCTTAACACCCTACCCGATACATCCATAAATTCGAGTTTTACCAAACCTGCCCCCGATGCGTAGTAATACACGTTTAACTCGGTGTTAAAAGGATTGGGATACAAAAACGAGCGAGTATTATTGATATTTTGGTTGTTTGGATAAACGCCTAATGCCAACATAGAATTATAAAAATTAGGTGCTCCGTAGCCATATTCGCCATTAGGGGCATCAAATAAACTAGAACTTTGTTCAACTTCTCGGATAATGCTCATATTGTTTTTGTTGCGGTTGGCTTGCCACAAACAAGTAGTTAAACCAGCCATTAAAGGCGACGAATAAGACGTGCCATTGCCTGCCGATGTGTTACCGTTCACGTTTACATAAGCCGTCATTACGCCTTGTCCTACCACATTAGGCTTCACACGTCCGTCTGCTGTGGGTCCATTTGAGCTAAAATAGCCAATCACACCACTCGAATCTACGGCGCCTACGGTTAAAACGCTATCTGCATCGGCGGGTGCGCTAATATAGCGCCAATCTTGCCCACCTAAGTTGCCTGCACTTGTCACCACCAACATGCCTTTCGATGCGGCAATGTCGGCGGCTTTGGTAATAACCGTTTGGTTTCCGTTCATGTCGGCGTAGGTGTGGTTCATGTCGGCGTAATCGAAGGTGCTGTAGCCCAACGATGAGTTAATAACATCTACCCCAACGCTGTCGGCAAATTCGGCACCAGCAGCCCAGTTATATTCTTCGATAAGGGTTTCGGTATTGGCAAACTCGGTGCGCAACAGCCAATAACTTGCTTTGGGTGCCGAGCCAACATAAGTGCCGGGTATGTCTGCTGCCATAATAGACAACACATTGGCTCCGTGTTCGCTGCTTTCAAATACATTGGTATCACCATCTACAAAATCGTGGCTGCCCAACAAACGTCCTTCGCTGCGCATGGTTTCAAAAGCAGGATTAATATCTACGTTTACAAAACCGGCATCTAAAATACCCACTGTCATGCCTTCGCCTTTATAGCCATAAGCGTGTAGATAATCGCCCATAAGCATGTTTATTTGATGAAAAGCTGTGCCATAATACACATCTCCACCACTTGTTTGCGTTTGAGCATCTTCGGTTAAAACAACACTTAATTTAGTTTTTTTGTTGTTCATTGCCAAACCGTTCGACATTTTAGGTGCTTTAGGTTTTTGCATAGATACTGGGCGGGCGGTGCTTACAAAAGGCAACATGCCAATCTCGACCAACTGACTGCTGTCGCTAACTTGTACCACCGCACCATTAAACCATTTAGAGGCGTATAATACGTTAACACCCGTATTACGTACTGCTTCTAAGTAACTAGGTGTAACGGGTAAATCGCTTTGAACAATAGGAATGTTGTATTGCACACGTCGCTCAATTGCCTTTGGCGACAAAAAGGCTTCGGGCTGTGAGGTGCTATATGGAGTGCCGTTTTTACTGCTAAATTGCACCCAATATTTATTGTAAGTAACTGGTTGTTGAGCTAATAAGCCAAACGAATAACCAAATGTAATAAGGGCAACGAGAATGCGCATGGTAAGTAAATTTTATTTGATTAATAGATGAAAAGTAGGTAACGAAATGATAATAAGTTTGATCTCTACCCATAAACAACACACAAATAGTGCCATTTGTTGGTAAGATTTTGCAAAATAAGCTTTTTTAACAATTTGGGTGTTTTCTTTTGCTCTGCTAACTGTTTTAACAAATTAGTAAGCCGTTTTTTACGTGACAAAGATAAGGGTATTTAACCAATTTTATGTCATTAGCTCTAAATTTGACGTACCTTTGTGTCACAATTTTAGGCAGATGCGGTAAATAATGCATTTTTGGCGATAACACAGCATCACGGAACTTTTATAGCTATGTACATTCACGTTTCTGAACTTTTAAATTTTTTCCAAATTTCCTTAAATCTTACAAAACATAAATTGCCTAAATGCTTTTTATTGTTACTTACCTTTAATTATTTTTGGGCATGTGCTCAACCCATTAATGTGCAAATAGATACAGTAATTATTACCGATAAATATCCGTTGTTGGTTTGGGGCAATACACAAATCATTGACAGTACACAACAACAGTTATATATTACAGCTTCGGTTGCCGATTACTTAAGTAGGTCGGCGGGGGTGTATGTTAAAAATTATGGTGGAAGTAGTTTGGCAACCGTAGGTTTACGCGGTTTGTCGGCACAACACACACAAGTATCTTGGAATGGGGTGCCTATCAACTCGCCTATGTTGGGTTTAATTGATGTGTCGTTGTTGCCCGCAGGCGGTAACAACAAAGTACAAGTGTGTTATGGTAATGCGGCTTTGCAAGAGCAAAATGGAGCAACAGGCGGAGCCATTGTGCTACAATCTAAACCACAATTTAACCAAACACTAAACACACAGCTATACACCCAAGTGGGTAGTTTTGCTAATTATCAGGCGTTGGCAAAGCTAAATGCAGGTACTAAAAAATGGTATGGTAACGTAAATGTTATGGGCAGATGGGCAGCTAACGATTATTTGTACCATAATTTGTTGTTACCCAATAAACCACTAACGCGTCAGCAGCCCGAAAATGCCCAACAATATAATCTAAATGCCGAACTGTATCATAAAATAAGCCCTTTGCATACTTTAGCTGCGCGATATTGGGGCAATTACACCACCCGAAATTTACAACCGCCTATTGTGGGTAGTAATTTTAACGAGCAACAAACCGACCAAGCACAACGCCTAATGCTACAATGGGACGGTTGGACTAATAGCAAACGGCATCATCACCTACAAGCTACAGCCGCTTTACTCAACGATTATTTGTGGTACAACAACGATACCGTTAGCATCGAATCGCAGAATCATAGCCGTACTTATTTTGCACAAACAACAAGCCAACACCGATTAGCAAGTAAATGGCAATTAAACACACAGGTTTCGTACCAACAATCTGCCGTTTATACTAACAACTATGGCAACAACAAACCGCCCATACAACAACAGCTTGGTGGTTTTGCTAAGTGCAGCTACCAACCAAACAACCGCCTTAACGCCGAGTTGTTGCTTAGGTCACAACAATTTGATAATCGACCGATATTGTTTTTACCTGCATTTGCAGTAGCTTATATGCCTACAACAAAACCCAATACACAGTGGCAATTTAATGTATCAACGGCATTAAATGCACGTATTCCTACGCTCAACGATAGGTATTGGTACCCGGGTGGCAACCTTAATTTAACACACGAAAGTGGTTTTACCCAAGAAATAGGCACTACTTATCGCCAAAAAATGCGGAAAAATATACATTTTGATACCCACATAACCCTTTACTACACCCATATTAATAACCTAATAGTTTGGCTACCTATTAATGGGGCGATATGGCAAGCCCAAAATCGCAAATCTGTTGCGGCAAGTGGCATAGAATGGCAAACAAATGCCAATATAAAGCGCAAAACCCTTGATTATAATCTTCACATTAGCTACACTTTTAGCCGCTCTATTAATTTAAAAGCAAGCAGCAGTATTGATAACTCGGTGGGTAAACAATTGCCTTATGTGCCTTTGCACAGCCTATATGTTAGGGCTCAAATAAATCGCAAAAATTATGGGTTACTGTACGAAAATACCTTAATTAGCCAACGTTATACCACTACCGACAACAGCACAAGTAATACTTTAGCTCCTTATTTGTTAGCCAATTTACATGCTATGGCACAATGGAGGTGGCAGCAAATAACTATCAAGGCTAATTTATCGGTCAATAATTTGCTAAATGTAACCTATTATCCGGTCAATTATCGCCCTGCTCCGCTGCGGTCGGTGGCAATAGGGTGTAGTGTTGGATGGTAGAAAAAGTAAGTATGTTGAGTTTACTACCTAAAAAATCCGCCATTAAAAAAGGGCGGATTTTTTAGGTATTTTGTTCGGATGATTGATTTTTTTAATTACCAGGGTTAGTAAACTTATACCCCACACCCCTTACAGAGTGAAAATAGATGGGTTCTTTGGGGTCGTCTTCGAAATATTTACGGAACGCCAGAATGAAATTATCAATGGTTCGGGTAGATGGAAAGACATCGTAGCCCCACACAAATTGCAAAATATGCTCACGCGATACCACTTCGTTGTTTCTTTCGATTAACAATTTTAGCAGTTTAGTTTCTTTGCGTGTCAAGTCTATCTCGCCATTTTGTGTTGTTGCTTTGTAGGTAACAAAGTTAATTTCGTTTTTACCAAACTGATAAGTCCGCAAACTACTTTCTTCGGTTGTTCCTTTTACGCTGTGGCGCAATAAAACGCGCACACGCAACAAAAACTCTTCGAGGTGAAAAGGTTTGGTCATGTAATCATCGCCGCCCTTTTTTAGCCCGGTAATTTTGTCTTGTGTTGAGTCTTTGGCGGTCAAAAACAAAACGGGGATGTTGGGGTCGTCTAATCTAATTTGTTCGCAAACATGAAAACCGTCCATTTCGGGTAGCATCACATCTAAAACAACTAAATTAAAACGCTGTTCCTTAGCCAGTCGTAGTGCATCTAAGCCGTTATCAACGGCAATAACTTCGTAACCTTCCAGTTCTAGGTTCATTTTTATGACCTCTTGAAGGTTTTCTTCGTCTTCTACCAAAAGTATTCTCCAAACCATAAGGTAATGTCGGTTTTGGTGGTTAATAAATATTTATTGTATGTATAAAGGAGTGAAAGTGTGAAAGTGTGAAAGTGTGAAGGAGAGTGAAAAGAGTGAAAGTATGGGATAAGCTGTATCCAAAAGCGTGTAGCCGACAGCCAATTTACAAAAAGCATTTCCCCATACCTCTATAAGTGGGTACTTTGTCTATAATTTTGCCGTTGGCAACTAAAATAAGTTCGTTAAAATGTTCGCAAAGTTCGCCGGCTTTGGCATGGCGCATAAAAATGGGACTACCCAATGTTAGTTTTTCTTTACCTTTATAAATAATAGGTGTTTGTACTTCTCCGGCTCCTTCGGTGGGCAGCAGTTGGCAGTTTTGGGGCAGATAAGGTTGCGGTAGTTTTTCGGGTCCAGCACTACCCGATGCTACATAGCCGCCACCCAAACAAGTATAAATATGGCGTTTGGGTTGTCGGGTAATTTCGAGGGCAAAACCTGCTGCGGGTAGGTGTTTAAAGTTTTGATAATTATCGAATAAGGTAGGGCTATAAAATCCCGAACCTGCTGTTACTTCATCAACTGACCTTTCGAGGGTGGTGGTTTCTAAACTACCTGTTCCGCCGCCATTGCAAAAATCTACGATATAACCATTTTTGTACAAAAAAATCATTATTTCGCTTCGTCGTTTTGCCAATTCTTTGGTAGAGCGTTCTTTAAGGCGTGCAATAAGTGCGTTTTTGATAAAATTGGTAGATGTAGTATCGCCTATGCCAGCTATTTGTGCTTCGTAGCCCATAATACCCACTAATTTTACGGCTATGTTTTTGTCTAAAACACCCAATAACTGTTGTACTTGTTTGGTGGTTCTAATATTTGAACGATAAACGCCAAAATGCAGTGTTAAATAATCCGATGACATATCTATATCCATACAAACCAATGCCATAACGCCTATTTGTTTGGCAATGTTGTTGATTTGTGTGATGTGTTGCTCGTTATCTATCATCAACACAATGTATTTGCCTTTTTGCAATTCTTGGCAAATGGCTTGTATGTCGCTTGGGTTATAGGTGGGGTAAGCCACTAGTATATTGTCGAAACCCTGTTGCGACAACCAAACTGCTTCGGCGGCGGTATAAGCCATAATGCCTTTATATGGCTCGCCCGATGCCAAAATGCGTTGCATAAGGGCTACACACCTAATAGATTTTGATGCAATACGCACACGTTTTTTGGCTGCACGCGCGGCTATTTGATGAATGTTTTGGTCAAACAAATCCAAATCAACATAGGCAAAAGGCATTTTTTCGGCGGCAAAAATGGACTGGTAATAGGCGTAATTGGGCATTTTTTTAATGGATGAAGATGGAGGTTAATTGAGGGTTATTTCAAAGCGTTTGAAACTAATTAATAAATCGGAGTCTTGAAAAAAATCTAGACCTAAAACACCATGAATATCAAGCAGTACATTACTTAAAAAAAAATCGTAAGAACAAACCTCCATGTCCAAAATTGTTTTGCCCAATACAGTGATACTGTTTAGCTTAAATACGAAAGCATTTACTGCTCCGTTAGCAGTCTCTAACGAAACGGTGCCAATTGAATCTTGCAGATTATAGCCAGCTAATAATAATGTAGATAGATCTATAACGGTATGAGATGCACCTGTATCAAGTGCTAAAGATAAATTATCGTTAGCAATTTTACCTTTGAGGATAATTAAACTATCTTCATCGGGTAATTCAAATTTGTAGACACTCATAACCAAAATTTTCGTCCTTTAGGTATCTCACCTGTATATATTAGGGTGATATTCTCAACACTACTTTTAATTTCTCGGGCTTTATACGCCAATTCGCGTTTATCTTTGCTATGAAAAAGTACAATGCCCGAAATAAGTTGGCTAATAATACTTGCTTGTATTTCGGGGTTTTTCAACAAAGGATTACCTATTAATACCCATTCGTTAGGATATTGGCTACGAATTTCTTCGATATTTAACATTTGCTGCATAAATGATGTAGTTTTATTGATTTAGTCTAATTTTAGAAACTACCCCCTTATCCCATTTCTGCTATTTTAAATGCCTTTACGGTATCAATAAAACATTTAACACCGTCGAGTGGCGTGTCGGGGTATACGCCATGCCCAAGGTTAACAATGTGGCGCGTAGGACAAAGTCGGTGAGCATTTTTTGGGTTTGGGCTTGTATGGTAGCATGGTTGGCATACAATACGCATGGGTCAAGGTTGCCCTGTAGCGTTTTATTATTGCCAATTTGTTCTCGCGATTTTTGGGGGTCCATGTTCCAATCCAAACCAACGGTGGCACAAGGCAGTTGCCCAATATCTTGCAAAGCAAAAAACGCACCTTTGGCAAATACTGTAACGGGTACCTCGGTAATTGCTTCGCAGATTTGACGGATGTAGGGCAGCGAAAACTCGGCATATTCTTTGGGTCCTAAAATACCTGCCCACGAATCGAAGACTTGTATAACATCGGCACCTGCTTTTACTTGTGCTTTGAGGTATGATATGGTTGAGTCGGTAATTTTTTGTAGCAGGGCGTGCGACAAAGTAGGGTCGACGAACAACATTTTTTTAGCTTTCGAAAAAGTTTTTGACCCGCTACCCTCTACCATATAGGCAAACAATGTCCAAGGGCAACCCGCAAAACCTATCAATGGTATTTGAAAGTTAAGGGCAGCCTTAGTTAGCCGAATGGCATTGATGGTGTAGGCAATATCTTCTTCTCCGTTGGCTATGCGCAATTGTTGCACATCGCGCATCGTTTCGATGGTTTTAGGAAAATAAGGACCTCGCTTTTCTGCCATTTCGTAAGGCAAGCCCATAGCTTCGCTAATTACCAGAATGTCCGAAAAGATAATGGCGGCATCTACTCCTAATTCGTCTACGGGTTGTAGTGTTACTTCGCAGGCAAGTTCGGGTGTTTCTACTAGTTCTTTAAAATCGCGCAGTTTTTCGCGCAGGCTGCGATATTGGGGGAGTATGCGTCCAGCTTGTCGCATAAGCCAAACAGGTTTGCGGTCGGTGCGCTCGCCTTTTATGGTGCGCAATAGCAAATCGTTTTTAATGTGGTGCATTTTGTTAATGGATAATGGAAAATGGATAAGGGGCAATAATAAACAAGCCAATTAGCAGCTAATGGTCAATTAGCCCAAATCTGAAAGCAAAAGTAGAACATAATTTTGACATGACAAAGTGTTATGTGCTGATTTTCAGTACTTTTTATAAAATTTCTTTTTAATCAAGCATAAAGTATTGAAAATTAGGCATTTATGCTTATGCAAACAAATGCTTTTGCTTATATAAAGTTTGGCAAAAAAAAGGCTTGTTTCTTGATGTAAGAGACAAGCCTTTTTGTTTTCATTCTTGGGCAGTCAATACGATTGACCTGCTTAGTTGGGTAATTTGATGATATAGGCTTTGCTACCGTTGCCTATCAAAGAGTTTTTGCGCAGCCATGGGTTTAGGGTACGCAGCATTTTATAGTTAGTGCCATTTGTTCGGGCAAAGGTAGGCAGGTCGCCTGCCGATGTAACCATTGTTTCGCGGAGGTTGTAGTTGTTGTATCTATCGGGCATCGAGAATTTGTAGCCGTACAAACCTGGGTTTTCGAGTACTTGTTTGTAGGCAATAATGCGGTATATATAGCGAGCTGTTTCGGGATTTAAGAACAAGTTGTAGTAATTCCACTCTTGTTGAGCATCAATTTGGTTTTGCAAACCGGTCATACCGCAGTTGTACGAGGCGGCGGCTAATGTCCAATTGTTAAATTTGCGGAAAGCATTTTTTAGGTATTTCGAGGCGGCTTCGGTGGCTTTTTCGGTGTGCGAACGTTCGTCTACTTCATCGTTCATTTCTAAGTTAAATTCTTTGGCGGTTGCCTCCATAAATTGCCAAACACCTTTTGCACCCTTGGGCGATGTGGCGGTTGATTCTAACGAGCTTTCGGCAACGGCAAGGTATTTAAAGTCGGTAGGTACGCCGTTTTGCTGCAACACTTGATCCATGTAAGGAAAAAAGCGGTGCATAGATTTCATAATGTCGATGGTTTGGTATTGTTTGCTGTAAACAATAAGGTTTAGCTCGTAATCTAAACGTTCGCGCACATCGGGGTCGTTTAAAGGTATTGTTTCGCCAAACAAGGTAATGCTGGCGGGTATAGGCAATTGCTTGGCAATGGCAATAGGCGATTCATCGTTTAGTCGTTCTCCGGCGGGGTTTAAATAAATGCTGCCGTTTGTAAAAACAGCATAAATGCCAATAGCGGCAAAGGTAAGTAAAACAGATTGAAAAAAACGCATGGCAATGCTTTTATGTGGTGAAGGGGAGATGTGGGGATATGGTGATGTTACGATGTGGGGATATGGTGAAGTGTACTTGAAACGGCGTTTAGTTTTTATAGATAGGTACTGTTGAGCAGGGTTCGCCGTACATCAACGATTTTACGACGGGGCGCAACAATCGGCTTATTTCGGCGTATGCTATGGGTGGTACGGGTTTATCGCCACAACCTTTAATCACTACTCGTTTATCGCGGTATTGTTCTGTATCTATTGCCGATAAGTTGCGCAGCCACAGGGTATCTTGTAACACCTGCATAGGGGCGGCAACTATAGTGGCGGCGTGTGCTTGCAGATAGCCCGTAACTAGCATATATGCCCATAGTTGTATAACGGCATCGGTAGAGCAAACAATGGCTACATGTTTTTGGGCATATTGTGTCCAATCGTGTTGTTTTAGTGCTTCTCTAAAATCCTTTTCTTTCAAAATCAACTCTCTAAACAAAAAGTTTTTTAGGTCAAACACTACGCAATTGTCGGGGCTGGGGTAAAAGTCTTCGAGATTAAGGGTAATGATGCCACTTTCGGCAACTCTGTTTACTATAGTCATAAGTTTGATTATTAATTACTAATTATTGATTATGGGATTTACTTATTCAACAACCTAGGCTAAAAAAAGGTATTGACTAGCAAATTACCAACAGCCGCCGCCTTGTTTATAGCTGGGTTGGGCGTTGCACAAATCGGTATAAAAATTGTAAGCGGTTACGCTACCGTCTTCGCTTACTAAATGGCACGAGGTATGCAGGTGTGTTGGCGACCGAAACTTGTTGGCATTAAAGCCAGTGCGCCCCATCTGCGATATTATTTGACCGGGTTTAACCAAATCGCCTAAACCAACACACAAATTGCGGTTGTGTGCATAGTAAAATAAGCGTTTGGTGGCAGGGTCGTATATCCACAAATAAATACCGCCTTTTCGGGTGCTGCTGCTGTCCCAAAAGGTTCGGCTGCTACCACAATGCCACCACTTATAGATAACACATTAACGGGTTGTAATGTTCGGTCGTCTATTTCGTCTTGGTCGTTGTCGTTCATGAAAATATCGTGAGCAGGGTGTGCTACTTGTCGGGTAAAATAGTTGTATCCCCCCGATTTAAAGCCCGAGCCATGTCCGCCAATAGCATTTTTATTGTAGTTTTGCACCGGAAAAACCCAACCTTCTTGGGCGTAATTAATGCCACCTTTGGCATAGTAATAAGTTTCGATAAGGGGTATTAGGTAACGCAATTGTTCTTTGCCGTGGTACTCGTCGAGCAAACCTGTGTGTACCAAGTTGTTAAACTCGTTAAACATTTCGCAGGGTGTTTTGCGGCGTGGTGGCAGTGGTGTTATGGTACTCAAAATGGGTACAAAGTTAAGTTTTGCACTTTTGGCTCGGTTAAGTTTATCTTGGTACACCAATTTTTTGTAATTGCTAATAACGCTAGTATCTTTGGGCATATTGCCTGCTTTGGCAGATAATGCCAATAAAAAACAAAAAAGGCAATAAAAAACTAATTTAAAGTTGGTCATAAATAGGTAAATCGGACAAAAATGTGTAGTTTTGATTGTCAAAATCAATGTAACAAAAATGATGCGTTATGCCATTTGTTACCATTAAATAAGGTACTTTTAGCACCATATTATAACGGGCTATTTGCTCAAAAACGCTTTGAGTAATAGTAATGTGTGGCGCTTTGCACTCGATAAGCAGTAGCGGGGTAGCATTTTTGCGGCTATACACTACCAAATCGGCACGCTTTTGTAGGTCGTTTAGTATAAGCCGTACCTCAATGCCTATTAAAGCCTTTGGTGTTTGCTTGTCAGTCAATAAATACTGTATGACATGTTGTCGCACCCATTCTTCGGGGGTAAGTGCTACCTGTTTTTTGCGAATAGGGTCGAAAATGGTGTATTTTTGACTGCCGGGCATCGTTTCTTTTACCTGAAACGCATAAGACGCAAAGTTTAGTAACTGCATGGATAAAAATTGTAGGGCAAAGGTACGAAAAATGCGGAATTTAACCGCAAAAGCAGCTAGTTTTGTGTTCAAAAACCGCTAATAATTATTAAGCCGTGTAAGCTATCAGAAAAAATATTGCCAAACTAAAACTTTTTATATCAAAATATGAGCCAACAATTACCTATTGCATTGCGTGCCAAACAATATGGCAACAAAACCGCCATTATTGACAACAGTACGTCTTACACTTATTATCAATTACTTAGCCATTCGGGGCAATTAGCTGCGGCATTGCTCAATGGTACTACCGATTTGTGCGAGGCAAGGATAGCTTTTCTTTGCCCATCAAATTACAGCTATGTGGCAACACAATGGGCAATATGGCAGGGTGGGGGAGTGGCAGTGCCGCTTTGTCCTACGCATCCGCTTGCCGAAATACAATACATCATCAACGATTGCCAAGCCCAAATGGTGGTGGCACATCGACAGTTCGAGGCATTGTTAGCACCTATTGCTGCACAATACCCTATTTTTTGGGTAGATGAGCTAATGCTTACTGCCAATACCATTGAGCCTATTATTTTATTGCCCGATATTGCCCTTAATCGGCGAGCCATGATGTTGTATACCAGCGGTACAACAGGCAAACCCAAAGGTGTAGTGCTAACACACCACAACTTAATTGCCCAAATTACCTGTTTAATAAGTGCTTGGGAGTGGCAAGATACCGATGTTATCCCTCATTTTTTACCTTTGCATCACACACATGGCATTGTTAACAAACTGTGTTGTGCTTTGTGGGCGGGTGCAACTTGTTATATGCTGCCCCGTTTTGATGCACACGAAGTTTGGAACGCTTTGCAAAACATACCTTTTACTTTGTTTATGGCAGTGCCAACTATTTACAGCAAGTTGATAGCTGAATGGCAAAAAGCACCTGCCGACCAGCAACAGCAGTGGTCGGCAGCATGTGGACATTTAAGGTTGATGGTGTCAGGTTCGGCGGCTTTGCCTATTAGTGTATTGGAGCAGTGGCAACAAATAAGTGGGCATGTGCTTTTGGAAAGATACGGCATGACCGAAATTGGCATGGCACTATCTAATCCTTACAGAGGTAAACGCACCGCCGGCTTAGTGGGCAAGCCTTTGCCGGGTGTAAGTGTGCAAATAGTTGATGATGCAGGCATACCTATAGAAACATTAAACACCCCCGCCGAGTTGTGGGTAAAGGGCGACAACGTGTTTCTGGAATATTGGAACCGCCCCGCCGAAACCGAAAAAGCTTTTACAAATGGCTGGTTTAAAACGGGCGATGTAGTGATGCGTTTGCTCGAGGGCTATAAAATTGTTGGGCGATTATCAACCGATATTATTAAGGTTGGAGGCTACAAAGTGTCGGCTTTAGAGATAGAGGAAACACTGCGCACACATGCCAATATTTTGGATTGCTGCGTAGTAGGCATACCCGATACCACTTGGGGCGAGCGTATTGCGGCGGCGGTGGTATTGCAAAATCCTAACGAAACGATTACCATAAACCAATTGCGCGATTTTTGCGCTACTCAATTGGCTAACTACAAATTACCTTCGGTTTTAAATATTGCTCCCGACTTGCCGCGCAATGCTATGGGTAAAGTGCTAAAACCCGAAGTGAAAACATGGTTTAAGGGGTGATGTGGTGATGTGGTGATGTGGTGAAAGTGGTGATGTGGTGATGTGGCGAATTAGTGAAGTGGTTAGAAATCATAAGGCATCATAAAAATCATAAAAAATCAGCGTTCTATTTTGACACATAGGAACATAGATTTTCATAGAAACATAGATGATGGTGGCGAAGGAGTGATTGTATAAATCATAAAAAATCAGCCAACTATTTTGCAATGTGCTGATGTTGCGTACAAAAAAGCGAACAGTGTGTAACGAACAGCGAACAGCCAAAAGCCTAAAAAAATCAAAAATCCAAATCGTGCATAGAGTAGGCAATGGGGCTAAGGTTTTGCTGATAGTTGGTAGATTCTGTTGGGTTGTCGTAGGTTTTGCCTTGGTATTTTATTTGGGCAAAAATAGCATGGTCTTCGGCGGCTAAGATGGCTAAAAGTGCAGTTTGGATAATCTCGTGGTTAGTAATGGCAGGACTTAGGTACCATTTTTTGCTGTCCTCTAAATAGGTGTTGTTGGGGTTGTTGCTGGTTTGCAAATAAAATCCGTTGCCTAATTTGCCTGTTGCAAACTGCCAGTTTTTGTAACTTACTTGGGTTAAAACGTGGTTTATGTCGGTTAAGTTTTTCATTTTTGTAAGATTTTTAAAAATTTAAAGGGTTTTGTTTGTTTTGGTGGATTTGATGATAAAGTGTTTAATAACTTTTGCTGTGGGCTAGGTTTTTAGTGCTTTGATAATGGGGGTGCCAGCTGCTAGTCAACTTAGGGTAAGCCAAGCATCACCCCCAAAAAAGACATTTACCGCGTTAAGCGGGGCGCCACAAGCCGTTTGGGTTTGGCTAAAGTATAATTTATTGCTTGATGCCATTAACCATTAATAATTTTATCCCTGATATTAGTACCTTTTAGTAATTGGGTAATGTTGGGGTCTTGAAACAAAAAGTTACCTTTTAGTAAGTTTTGTCGTAGTTCGTAGAGTGATTGCTCCCAGCCTACGGGATAATTTTGTGTGGCATGTATTTTTTGCATTTGTTGCAAAGTATGTTGTCGTATGCTGTGTATGTCGGGTTTTTGATACACTAAATTTCCGCCTCTAAATATGGGTTGTAGCAAATCGGTTGATTGTAGTTGGGCATCGAAGGTAAAAGAGATGCCTTTTTCGGTGATGATATTTGGGGTACGCTCGAAGGGCGAGGTAAATTCGTTATAGAGCATATCGCCCACCCAAGCGCCATTTTTATGAAAACGCCTAACTTGCAACATACCGGGTGTCGAGGCTTTTTCGAGGGTTTCGGAATGTTTGATGCGGGCTTGCCATTCGCCATATTTGTTTTTTATGGCGGTTAGTTTGTATACGCCGCCCAAAGCAGGTTGGTCGAAAGCGGTAACTAACTTGGTGCCTACACCCCAAACGGCTATTGGCGAGCCTGCTTGTTTAAGTTTGGCAATGCTGTATTCGTCGAGGTCGTTGCTGGCAACAATGCGGGTGTCGGTAAAGCCGGCATTGTCCAATATTTTTCGTGCTTCGATGCTTAGTGCAGCCAAATCGCCCGAATCTAATCTTATTCCTGCTAATTTATGCCCTTGTGTTTGCAACCATTTGCCCACTTCAATAGCATTTTTCACACCTTCGATGGTGTTGTAAGTATCTACCAAAAAGGTACAATTATTAGGCATTACTTTTGCGTATTGCATAAAGGCTTCGGGTTCGCTATCAAAGCACATTACCCAACTGTGTGCGTGTGTACCCCTGACAGGTATGCCAAACAATTTGCCTGCCAACACATTAGACGTAGCATGGCAACCACCAATATAGGCTGCTCGGCTTGCTGCCAAACCTCCGTCGATACCTTGGGCTCGGCGCAAACCAAACTCTAATACGGTGTCGCCTTGTGCAGCACGAACCACGCGGGTGGCTTTGGTGGCTATCAGGCTTTGAAAATTGAGGATATTGAGCAAAGCCGTTTCAAACAATTGGGCTTCAATCAATCGTCCTTTGATGCGCAACATGGGCTGATTTGGAAAAACTACTGTTCCTTCGGGCAGGGCATCAACATCGCACGAAAACTGCAAGCGACTAAGATAGGTTAAAAACGCCGAGCTAAATAACAACTGCCCATCGTTGCCTTGCAATTGGGCTAAATAAGCAATATCTTCTCCCGAAAAATGGAAATTTTGAAGATAATCAATCGCATGTGCTAAACCCGCTGTAATGGTGTAAGGATTATCAAACGGATTTTTGCGAAAATAAAGCGTAAAGATAGATTCGCGGTCGGCTATACCCGTTCGGTAATAGCCGTTAGCCATTGTTAGCTGATACAAATCGGTAAGCAAGGCAAGTGATGAATAGTTGTTCATTGGAATAGATGATTGATTGTAATGTAAAATGGTGTTTAATTTACACTAAGTAGGTGTAAAAAAAATAGCTGTTTTTAGCAGATGATTGGAAGGGTTAGTCTGGTGTTTTTATTACACTAAGTAGCGGTAAAAAAATAAACAAACGAATTTACTGCGTGTATTTGTTGTGAGAAATTAAATCAAAACCATTGTTCAATACTTTGTTCCGAATAATTTTTTGCTGCCCATACTTTATCTGCCTCATCTCTTGCTCTTTCTAATAAAAAGTGGGCGATAACTTTGCGCAACTCGATGAGTGTCTCGTCCGAAATGCCTGTAGAATAAATCTTTAGGAGTTCCAGCTGTAAATTATTTAATGGCTTTTGAGTTTGTTGTATCATGTTTAATAGGTATTATTGTACGACAAGTAGTTGTTGAACTGATTGCGTGCATCTTACACTAAGGCGCACAAAGGTAAAACGTTTTTGTGACAGATTTAGTTCATTTAGGTGGTTTTTTTTTTCAAAAACACACTTTTTTTTATCTTTGTCCATTAAATTAACCTCAAATAGCCAAAATACACTATCTTTGCAGCAATTTATTACGTAAGCCACAAAATTTGGATAACTACCAATCAGTACAATTAACCACTAACAACTAAAAATGCTTTTAATTGCCGATAGCGGAGCCACTAAAACAAGCTGGGCATTAGTAGATGCTCAAAAACAGATAGTTGGCGAATATAGCACTATGGGATTTAGCCCTATTTTTCATTCTAAAACCGATATTACCAATGCCTTAAATGGCAATGGCGATTTGATGATGTGGGCATTGCAAATAACTCAGGTGCGCTATTTTGGTGCAGGTTGTTCAAGCCCCGAGCGCAATGCCAAAATACATGATGCCTTAAAACAGGTGTTTTCTCATGCCCATATTTTTATCGAACACGACCTATTAGGCGCTGCTATTGCTACTTGTGGCAACAATGCGGGCATTGCTTGCATTTTAGGTACAGGCTCTAACTCGTGCTATTTCGATGGAACAGAACTGCACGAAGTAGTGCCTTCGCTCGATTTTATATTGAGCGATGAAGGTAGCGGTACCAAATTAGGCATGGAACTTATCCGGCAGTATATGTACAACCGCCTGCCCAAAGACCTACACAATGAGCTACTAAATACCTATCATTTGGACAAAGAGATGGTACTTCGTAAAGTGTACAGCGAGTCGCATCCCAAGGCATTTTTATCGTCTTTTGCCAAATTTATGCACACGCACAAAGAAAATCCAGCAATACAAGAAATTGTTTTAAACTGTTTCGACGAATTTTTGGATTACCGCGTTACTTGTTACCCCAATTACCGTCAAATACCCGTACATTTTGTTGGCTCTATTGCCCATTACTTTGCCGATATGCTAGCTATTGCTACCCAAAAACGACAAATACAGTTGGGCAGAATTATCCAAGCGCCTATTTATGGGCTAATAGAACATTTTTCGTAATGTAAATGCGGCAACAAACTATCATTCTAACCTATTAGTAGCTGATAACACAACGCAAATAAATAATCAATAACTAATAATAAATAATCAAAAAAAAGTGTCAAACATATTAATAGACAATTCGTTAGAACAATATAAAACCCTTATTGACGAGCTATTTAAAGAGTTGTATGGTTTAACAACACAACTTAACAACCCCAAAATGGCAGATACTGTTGATGAGATACGTACCCGCCTAAACGAACCATTTTTGTTTGTGATTGTGGGCGAAGTAAAAGTAGGTAAAAGTAGTTTTGTAAATGCCTTGTTGCAAGCCGACCGCGAAATTTGCAAAGTTGCCCCCGACCCTTGTACCGACACTATCCAACAAATTGTATATGGCGAAGAAGAAAAGGTAATACCTATCAACGATTATTTGCGTAAAATAACGGTTCCGAGCGAAATTTTGCGCCATATTGCCATTGTAGATACACCGGGTACCAACACCATCATCACACAACATACCGAAATTACCGAACGTTTTATACCCGTTAGCGATTTAATTATTTTTGTGTTCGAAGCAAAAAACCCGTACCGACAATCGGCATGGCAGTTTTTTGATTTTATTAGCAAAGAATGGCGCAAAAAAGTAATTTTTGTACTGCAACAAGCCGATTTGATTGATGCCGAAGACCTAGAAATAAACATAAAAGGATTGACCGATTATGCCAAAAATCGAGGCATCGAATCGCCCCGTATTTTTTGCGTGTCTGCCAAACGCGAACAACGCGGCGACCAACTAAATAGCGGTTTTGCCGAGATGCGCAAATACATACACGACAATGTAACAGGCGGAAATGTTATTAGGCTAAAAATCCAAAGTTTACTTAATACATCGTTGAATATCACCGATACCATTAAGCAAGGCTTGGCACTGCGCGAAGAGCAAATGAAAGCCGATACCACCTTCCGCGACCGTATACATATACTATTAGACAGCGCCGAGAAAAAATCGTGGAAACAAGTTGAAGACCTCGACGAATCGTTGATTAACGAATACGACCGCATTACCGATAGCATACAGCGCGATTTTCAAGAGGGTTTGGGCTTTTTTAATTTGCTCAAAAAATCTATCTTGTCCATCTTCGACTCGTCGGAGGGCATGAAAGAATGGACAAACAAAATAACTGGGCGTATAGAAAGCGAGTTGCGACCATCGTTAGAAAACAAAATTCGCGAAGGTTTGGGCAGCCTTGCCGATAGCATTCAGCACATGGCAACGAGCATAGACAACGAAATTTTGAAAAGCAAAGCGGGCATAAAAAGTAATAACCAAGTATTTACCGACATTGCCAACAAACGCCAAGAGCGATTTGAGCAACTACACCGTAATTTTAACGAATGGGCAAGCAATGCCAACAATTTTGTAGCGTCTGATTTGCTCGACCAAAGTAATAGCTTGTTGCCACAAGTACAAGCCGGCGGCGCTTTGGCAGTAATTGGGGCAGTATTGGCAGCTATTACACATGGCACTGCTTTGGACGTAACGGGCGGTATCTTGTCGGTGGTGGGTTTAACTATTGCAGGTGTAGCGGCAGCTTTTAGCAAAAACAAAATTGTGCGACAGTTTGCCGACGAAATAGCCAAAGGACGACAAAAACTCGACGACCAACTAGAAGATAAACTCAAAACTTATGTGCGAGAAATAAAAACTAAAATAGATAACAACTTTTTTGAGTTCGATACTTTTCTTGCCGAAGAACGCCGACAACTCGACGACCTAACTTTTACGTATAAAGACATTGAGCAAAAATTTGCCAAGATACAGAAAGAGTTAAATATCTAAAACACAAAAAAACGCCCAACAAATAATTTGTTGGGCGTTTTTTGTATTAATATATAATCGGAAGGTCGTCTTCTTTTTCATTTTCTGCATCGGCATAAAAGTCTTGGTATGCAAATGTACCTCTAATAGCTTGTGCAAAAAAATATATCCAAATAAATGTACCAGCCCCCATGCCTGATAATTTACCAGTTTCGACAATCATAACTCCTTTGCTAAATAAATAAAAAATAAGCATTAATACAGCACAAACTCTACTTTTTTCTCGAACACCCAAAGACAATCCTACCATAAGAAACACATCTAACAAACTCCACCAATCCAGATGATACCCTAGGTCGTTTCCGCTTGCAGATAGTAGTATAATTAAAAAAGTTATTATAGCAGATACAAAACCTGCTATATAACCAGTATATATGTGCTTTTCGGCAGTTTGTAAATCCATAGAAAATATTATTTGTTAGAGTGCTTTAAGTAACAATCAATGGCAATCCTTTTGTGATACTTTGTTATTTATTTATTCATTGATTAGTTCAAAGAATAAATTGGTTAATGTTTTTATATCACTATTTATTGTCCTGTGCATAGTATTTGTAGTAATTAGACATACGCTTTTTCTTTTGCAAACTTTATAAATTCCGCAAAAGTAATTTCCCCAATTACATAATCCCTAATAATTGCAATTCCTTTTGGGGTTGGCTCAAAACCTTCAAACATATTACTTCCAATAGCATTTGCAGTACTTTCCAATGTTTTCAGGTCAGTAAATTGTACTCCCATAAGAGTAAGATTAATTCGGTCTATGTCTATTGTCTTATACATTTTTTAGTACTGTTTTTCTGATGGAATGAGGCAAAACGGTTTACGTATTGGCGATGTGGCGGATTTTTAGTATAAAAGTTCAATAGAATTCCAACTGTTGAACCTTAAACAAATGTTTCATAAAAGCATTTCATCCGCTATATTGCCAAATCGATGTTAGCGGCTGTTATTTTTCAAAATAGTCCAAGTCAATTTTTTTAATTTGATACGTTTCTATTGGTGTTGTCCCAACGTTGTATTCTATCATTAAGTCTGTCAAAGTTTTTCCGTCAATGAGAATAACTTTTGGGTCAATGGATTTAATATAATCAATAGCAGTTTTAGCAAAAGAACTTGTAGTAATAAAAACGCCCTTTTTCGCTCTTTTTCCGTGTAATGCCCCGACAAATTTTTGAATTTCTGGTCGTCCAATCGTTGTTTCTTCTTTCCACAATTTTGCTTGTAGATAAATCACGTCTAAGCCTAATTTGTCTTGATTTATTATTCCGTCAATTCCTTCATCATTTGTTCTTTTGATTGACTCACCTGCTTTGTTTCGTGAACCTCCGTAACCCATTTTTACCATTAGGTCAATAACTAAGTCTTCAAAAAATTGCCAAGTGTTTCCACGAATTTTTTCTAAAAGGTCAGAAGCTAATTCTTGTTTTATGTATTGATAACTTTCTTCAAGTTTTTCCAACGGTGTTCTTGTTTCAGTCGTGTTTGAAACATTTGGGTTTTGTTCGTCTGTTGTTGCAATTCCATTACTAAATTCTCTGAACTCTGAAATAGTTCTTAGGTCATTTATTGAAATGTCGGAAGTGAAGTTTTGCAAGAATTTAAGTCCACGTTCCGTAATTCTATAATGTGAACGTTTTGTGTTTTCTATGAGTTTTGCTTTGTTAAAGTAACTTTTTGCCCAATAAATTCGGTTGTCAAATTTCGTTTGAACACCGCTGGGAACTCGTTCTGATTTATCTTTGGCTGTCAATGAAAAATGATTGGTCAAAAGTTCCCGAACTTCGTCTAACGAATGTTCTTTTTGGTCTGAACTAAATTTCAGAATTGGATAAAAGAATTTTTGAAAGTCTGGTACTGGCATTTTTATTTTTATGTGTGGTTTCTATAGTAACCGCCAACTCACTAATACACAAATTTGTGAGTATTTGGTGTTAAAAAATAAATGTAGTTAATTCGGCAGGTGATTTTAATCTCCTACTTTTTATTTGTTTATTTCATGTGTCAACAACCACTCTTTTATAGCTAAACCACCAGCATAACCTGTTAGTTTGCCGCTGCTACCAATTACGCGGTGACATGGAACAACAATCCACAATTCGTTGCGTCCGCAAGCCATACCAACGGCTCGCATGGCTTTGTCGTTTTTTAGGCGCTTTGCCACCGTGCCATAAGTACTTGTTTGTGCATACGGAATTGCCAACAACTGTTCCCACACTTGTTGCATAAAAGGCGTACCAAACGATACATCTATAGGTACGTCAAAATTGGTGCGTTTGTGGGCAAAATATTCTTCTAACTCCGTTTTACATTGCTGTAAATACGGGTGGTTTTCGTTAAAGCTGGGCGAAATTGTTGCTTCGTTTAACGCTACTTTACAAATACCTTTTGAGGTAGTAGCAATAGTTGCCGTACCTAATGGGGTAGATAAAGTGGTACTGCCTACAATTGCTACTTTATTTTTAATTGCCAATGCCATACAAATAGGTATTTATTTTTTCTTGGTGTTTAAAAAAAGTAAGTATCTTGGGTACGTGGTAGTTCAGCGGTTGTATAGTCCCATAATTCCACATCGGTATGCCAGCCGTTGTCGCGGGTTCTTTTACAGCTAATTAGGTACAATTTGCGCATAGGTCCAAATGGACATCCGTTGTTAAGCCCCCTAATTTCGTAAAAACCGTAGTAGTAAATAGATTGGTCGGTTACTTTTTTCTCGATGGGTATAACTTGGTGTTGTGTAATTTTGTAGCCCGGTTTGTTTTCGTAGTAAAGCATCATTTTCTCTTCCAACTCGGTAAAATCGCAGTCGGTAGGGCTCGATTGAAAATATTTGTTGTGGATAATGCTCTCAGAAGCCGATTTGCTTTGCAGGCGGGCTATAGGCGAAATATCTTGTTTTGTTTGTGGTTGTGGTTTTTGTTTACCAGCACTTTCTTGCCCTTGTTCGCCTGCTATGGCAAGATGCATTACAAATGCCCATAAACAAACGAAAAATATCGAATAGTATTTCATGGTTTTTTTGTTTTCTATTTATAGAATGAGTGATGTATTAGTTTGTTATAGTAGACGCAAAACAACGTTAAAAGGTTGCTTGTAATCAAAAAAAAAGCGTATTACCATAAAGATTTCCTAAACACCGCGCAAATATACACTAAAAATAGCAAAATACTACAAAAAATGACAAAAAAAGTTTTAAAAAAACTAAAAACTACTTTTATTAGGGTTTAAAAAAGCAATATTGCGTTTTAATCCTGCAAATTTGGTGCGTTTAACCGCCGAATTTTTAAACAATGTGTTAAAAATATCTTCGGTTATTTCTGTCCATTCTTTGGCGGTCATGTTTAGTAAATTGGGGTGTGGGTTAAACTGTGGTTCGTTGTGCGGTGTGGCAAAGCGGTTCCAAGGGCATACCGTTTGGCAAGTATCGCAACCAAACATCCAATTGTCAAACATGCCTGCCATGTTGTTGGGTATGGCTTCTTTTAGTTCTATGGTAAAATACGATATACACCGACTGCCATCTACCGTTTTGTTGGGCAAAATGGCATTGGTTGGGCAAGCATCTATGCAGCGTGTGCAGGTGCCGCAATAATCTTTTATCGGCGAGTCAGGTGGCAAGTCAAGGTCGATGATTAACTCTGCCAAAAAGAAAAAAGAGCCTGATTTGGGTGTTATCAACAACGAGTTTTTGCCAATCCAGCCTATACCGCTTTTTTTTGCCCAAGCGCGTTCCATCACAGGTGCCGAGTCTACAAAGCATCGCCCGCCCACTTCGCCAATAGTTGTTTGGATAAAATGCAGCAGTTCTTTTAGTTTGTTTTTTACCACAAAATGATAATCAACACCGTAGGCATAGCGCGATATTTTGGGGGCAGATGGGTCGGTTTGTGTGTGCGGGGTATAGTAGTTGTACAACAAGCTAACCACCGATTTTGCCCCTTCGACCAGCAAACGTGGGTCAAGGCGTTTATCAAAATGATTAGCCATATAGCTCATCTGCCCATTGTAATGGCGTTGTAGCCAATCGTCTAAACGCGGAGCTTCGTCTTCCAAAAAAGCTGCTTTTGATATGCCTATATACGAAAACCCCAAACGGTAGGCTTCTTGTTTGATTAGATAAGCAGCATTCAAAGGGTGTAGTTTTAAATTTTTTGAAAAATTTGTATTTTTAGACTAAAGCGGACAGACTAAAGTTTACTGAAGTATCCCCATACCATACTTACTCAATAAATAACCTAATACCGTATAGCGTGCCATTTTGCCCAAAAGCATACCTGCCGACGCTTGCCAAACATTGGCTTTTATAAAACCCAATGCCACGCAAAACAGGTCGCCGATAAAAGGCAACCAACAAAAAAAAGCCAAAAGTATGCCATATTTTTCACAAAAACCACGCCATTTTTCTACCGAGGCATGTTTTACGCCTAAGTAGCGTTCAATCCAATCCCAGCGCCCAAGCCAGCCCAAGTAGTAGCCTGTCATGCCGCCTAAAAAGTTGCCTAACGATGCCCAAAGTACACAATATAATAAATTAAACTTACCAACAACAAAAGCACTAAAAACCACCTCCGAACTCATTGGTAAAACTGTTGCGGATATAAACGAGCTGACAAATAAGCCTGCATAACCATAAGCTGACCAATCCATGATATATTAATTTATATTGAATAGTGATTTTTAATGCAAGTATATCGGCTACCTGCGTTTTATTATTTTGATGCCGACTTAAGTAAGTCGTAATCGTCTATTTCGCATTAGTTATTTTTTAACTAACCAGTACTTGCCCCGCTTGACGCGGAATATGTCTTTTTTGGGGGTGATGATTGGTTTACCCTATTTGCGCAGCCTTTGGCACCCCCATAGCAATTAAGCGCAAGTATACCAATTATCACTTTTCAAGATATGTATCAAATTAGGGCAGATGATACACTTTTGCTATTGTTTGGCAGATGAAGTAATTGCTATGGCTTGTTGCAACACCAAATCGCAAATGCGCACGGCATCGCCAATATAATTAGCGGGTGTAAGTTGCTCAATGCGTTGTTTTACGGTAGCATCAATAGGCAAGGTGTTGACCAAATCGAGTAGCGATTGACGGCTAGGGCGCTGCCCCCGCGATGCGTTTTTGAGCAAGGTGTAGGGGTCTTTAATGCCAACCGTTTTTAATATCGTTTGGATAGGTTCGGTTAGTAGTTCGGGGCTGTCGGCTAGTTCGTTTAGGCAGCGTTGTTCGTTAATTTGCAGTTTATCCAAACCGCGCATAGTTTCGGCAATAGCCAAGTAGCCATGCCCCATTGCCACGCCAATGTTTCGTTGTACGGTGCTGTCCGACAAGTCGCGCTGCATACGCGAGCGGCAAAGTTTGTCCGACAAAAGAGTTAGCAAACTATTGGCTATAGATAGGTTGCCCTCGCTGTTTTCAAAGTTAATGGGGTTAACTTTGTGTGGCATTGTCGACGAACCTACTTCGTTGGCGTTGGCTTTTTCCGAGAAAAGGTCATACGAAATGTACAGCCAACAATCGGTATCCAAATCCATTACAATATTATTTACTTGGCGCGTAAGATTAAAGTAAGTTGCCCAAGTGTCGTGGTCTTCTATTTGTGTGGTAGCAATGTTGGGTGTTAATTGGTTTTGTTGCAAAAATTGGTGGGCAAACGATAACCAATCGTAGTTTGGAAAAGCCGCTAACATAGCCGAATAATTGCCCACAGCACCGTTAATTTTGCCCGAAAATCGGAAATTTTTTAACTGTTCGTAGATGCGTAATAGGCGATTGATAAACACGGCTAACTCTTTGCCTGCCGTACTTGGCGATGCCTTTTGCCCATGTGTGCGGCACGGAAAAGGAATGGTTTTCCAGCGTTCTGCCAAAGCACATAGTTTTTCTATGAGCTGTTTTAGTTGCGGCATTTGGGTATTTTGCCAATAATCGCGGAGCAAAAAGGTATAGGCTAAGTTGTTTACATCTTCGGAGGTCAGTGCAAAATGCAATAAGTTTTCGTTTTGTAATTGGGTGCGCTCGCGCAAAAATATTTCGCAGGCTTTTACGTCGTGGCGTGTGGTGCTTTCGATGGCTTTTATGCGTTGATAATCGGCATCGGAGAAATACGATAGGCAATCGTTAATGTTTTCGAGTTCGGTTTTGCTCAATGCCTCGAACAAGCCTGTTTGGTTGAGTGCTAATACGTACCGCAATTCTACCTCGCAACGCGACCGCATCAGGGCTTCTTCCGAAAAATAATAGGCTACGCGCTCTAACCGGTCGGCATAGCGGCTATCTAAGGGCGAAATTTGCATGGAAAGTAAGGAGTAGATAAGAGAGTGATAAGTTATTTGGTGCGTAATGTGCTAAAAAGAAAGTAAGGGTTTTGTAGAGAGTAAAGGCTAAATAAGCCTTTAAAAGACCTTAAATGGTGTTATCGAGCAGTTTTTGCAAGTTTTGGTTGATGCGTTCCATGATATCGCCTTGTGGAGGCACAAAGGGGGTGCCTGTTATAATTTGGTAGATTTCTTGGTAGCGTCGGCTGGTTTCGTTGGCAATTTCATCGGGCAAGGTGGTGGGTATTTCGCCGTTTATGGTGTTTTTAAGTAGCCATTGGCGCAAAAATTCTTTGTCTATTTGTTCGGCGGTTTGTGGGTTGGCTTGGTAGTCGGTGGTGCGCCAAAAGCGCGACGAGTCGGGTGTTTGTATTTCGTCAATCAGTATAAGCTGACCGTTTAACAAACCAAATTCGTATTTGGTATCTACCAAAATAATACCACGTTGGGCAAGGTATTGGCTGCCAAAGCCGAACAAAGCAAGGCTTGCTTGTTTCATTTGTTCGTAGATTTGAGGCGATGCCAAACCGTTTTCTATAATCATTTGTTCGTCGACTTCGGTGTCGAAATCGTCTTTGGTGGTTGGGGTGATAATGGGTGTTGGAAAGGCTTGGTTTTGTTGCATGCCGTTGGGTACGCTTACGCCGCTAAAAGTGCGTTGTCCGTCTTGGTATCCGCGCCACATCGAGCCGGTAAGGTAAGCCCGCACAACCATTTCTACCTTAATAGGTTGGGCTTCTTTTACCAAAGTAATGTTGGGGTCTATTTGGCGGATGATGTGGTTGGGTATGATGTGTTGGGTTTGCGAAAACCAAAAATTGGCAATTGCCGTTAAAACTGCGCCTTTGTGCGGAATGGGCGTTTTGATTTTTAGGTTAAATGCCGATATGCGGTCGGTGACAACAATGAGGCGGCTATGCTCGTCGAAGCGCAAACTATCGCGTACTTTGCCGCTGTGTAAGGTTGGAAAACTGGGGTGAGAGAGTTTTGTTAAGCAATTCATTGAACAGAAATGAATAGTTTATGTATATGGTGATGTGTAAAAATTAAGCCACAAAGGTACAATAAATTTGCTAAAAATGGGGTGTTTTGTGGCTTGTTGTGTTTGTGTTGGGGTGTTTTTTTGTTGGTGATGCGCAAACAGTGCTTTGGGGGTGCCAGCAACTAGTCAACTTTGGGTAAGCCAAACATCACCCCCAAAAAAGACATTTACCGCGTCAAGCGGGGCAGGCGCAGGCTTTGGTGTATGGTGTTAATAGGCATAATTGGACAAAAGCGAAGTTCCTTCTATGGTATGCACATAGAAGGAACTTGTTTTTTAGATGGCTGCTGGTGGCGGTGGGGTATCGTTGTTGTTATTTGTATTTGCCACTGGTTTGTTTAGGTTGGTTTGGTTAAACATTTGTCGGCGGTCTTTGCGGGCTTGGTATTCGGCTTCTTCTTCTTCGGCTTCTTGGGTTTCGATGCGGTCGTAGGCTCGGATAATTTTTTTGACTAATCGGTGGCGTACAACGTCTTCTTCGGTTAAAAATACCATTCCAATGCCGTCTATGTCGCGCAAAATGGCTAAGGCTTTGTGCAAGCCCGAGCGTTGATTGCGGGGCAGGTCAATTTGGGTTAAATCGCCGGTAATTATACATTTTGCCGATGGACCTATACGGGTCAAAAACATTTTCATTTGCAAATTGGTGGCGTTTTGTGCCTCATCGAGGATAATAAAGGCGTTGTCTATGGTTCGTCCGCGCATAAATGCCAGTGGTGCAATTTCGATGATGCGGTTGGTCATGTAAAAGTTGAGCTTTTGCAAAGGTATCATATCATCGAGGGCATCGTAGAGTGGACGTAGATAGGGGTCTACTTTATCTTTTAGGTCGCCGGGCAAAAAGCCAAGGTTTTCGCCTGCTTCGACGGCGGGGCGTGTTAATACAATTTTTTTGATGATACCACTTTTTAGCGCCCGCACCGCTAAGGCAACCGCTGTATAGGTTTTGCCTGTACCCGCTGGTCCAATGGCAAATACAATGTCGTTGTTATCAACTTGTTGTATCATTACTTTTTGGTTGGGTGTGCGTGCCTTGATAATGTTGCCATGCGGACCATACAGTACTACGTCGTCGTTGGCTTTGGGGGCTGCGGGTGGTTGCAAGCCTGCCACTAATTCTTCGACATGTGCTTCGTCTATGGTGCCGTATCTGCCAATAAAATCTAAAATGGTATCTACTTTTTCTTTAAAGATGATAATGTCGGCTTCGGTGCCAATTGCCTTAATCATATTGCCACGCGGAACCAACTTGAGCTTTGGAAAAGAACGACGTAAAATATCGAATTTGCTGTTATTAACACCAAAAAATTCAATCAATCCAACGCCGTCGATGTAAATAATTGCTTCGTTCAAACAAAAATAAGGTTTAAATGTGGAGAAATAATAGCCTGTGCTGTGTGTTGATACTAAACAACAAAGGTAAGACGAATAAAGTTCCCAAAAGTCATTTCTGTGGCATTTTTTTGTTTTTGAGGATAAAAAAATAACGGAACGGAGACACGGAGAACATGGATTTTTTTTTTGATACATAGTAGCATAGGTTTTTATAGAGACATAGTTAATAGGCAGTTATCTATCTATGTGGTGATTTTATTTACAACGGAGACACGGAACATGGATATTTTTTTGACACATAGTAGCATAGGTTTTCATAGAGACATAGTTAATAGGCAGTTATCTGTCTATGTGGTGATTTTATTTATGATCGGAGATTTTTTGATACATAGTAGCATAGGTTTTTATAGAGACATAGTTAATAGGCAGTTATCTATCTATGTGGTGATTTTATTTACAACGGAGACACGGAGAACACAGAGATTTTTTGACACATAGTAGGATAGGTTTTCATAGAGACATAGTTAATAGGCAGTTATCTGTCTATGTGGTAATTTTATTTACAACGGAGTATTTTGTGTTTTTATTTATTGTGGTTTTTTTTTTTTTTTTTTGGGGGGGGGTGTTTTTTTTTTTTTTTTTTTAAGGGTAGATTTTTTGACACATAGTAACATAGGTTTTCATAGAGACATAGTTTATAGGTAGTTATCTGTCCATGTGTTCATTTTTCTATGATCCGGAGATTTTTTGACACATAGTAGCATAGGTTTTCATAGAGACATAGTTAATAGGTACAGTTATCTGTCTATGTGGTAATTTTTCTATGATCCTATGATTTTCTATGTATCTATGTGGTCATTTTATTTGCAACGGAGTATTTTGTGTTTATTGCAAATAACTTTGAAATACAAAGTTTAGTTTGTGTTTCATCTGCCCGAAATAAGCAAAATCATGGTAGGGTGGGAGAGAAGTGTGCAAAGTAGGCTTGAGTGGCAAGATAAAAGTGCGGATGCAAGCGGTAAAACAGTTTTTTGAATTAAAAATTACTTTGAAATTCAAAGTAAATATACCTATAATTCCAAAAAAATACCTCCAAATGCTTGGCTCGCTCAGCTTTACTTACTAATTGCAAAAGGTATCAAAGTAGGGTAGGGTAGGGGGTAAGGGATTGACAATACCATTGGCAAAATAACTATCAGGCAATTTGTGCAAAAAATTACCCAAAAAATACTACCTTTGCACCCTAAAACAACCCAAATTCATAATTCATAATTCATAATTAATAATTAATAATCAATAATCAATATAATGCTTTCAGAAATTAACATTCCTTTTTTGTTAGATACCGCCCGCAAAGCTGGCGAAGCTATTATGCAAGTGTATCAAAGCGACATTGCGGTAGAAATTAAGGACGACAAATCGCCATTAACCCTTGCCGACCGTGCAGCCAATGCCATTATTGTCGAAGCACTTAAAAACAAATACCCTCAAATTCCGATTATCTCGGAAGAAAACAAACTAACCGACTACGAAACCCGCCGCCATTGGTCGTACTGTTGGGTAGTTGACCCACTCGATGGCACCAAAGAATTTATTAAACGCAATGGCGAATTTACCGTAAATATTGCCCTTGTACACAATGGTACGCCTGTTTTGGGCGTTATTTATGTGCCTGCTCGCAACGAAATGTATTACGCACGCCAAGCCGAAGGTAGCTTTAAAACCGACGCATCGGGCAATACCCAACGCATAAACGCCACCCCAATAGATGCCAATCAGCCCGTTTTAGTGGTAGCAAGCCGCTCGCACCTAAGCCAAGAAACCCAAGAATATGTGGAGGTGTTACGCCAAAAATACGCCACCGTCGATTTTGTATCGTCGGGTAGCTCGCTAAAATTTTGCTTGGTAGCCGAAGGCAAAGCACATCTATACCCACGTTTTGCCCCCACCATGGAGTGGGACACCGCCGCAGGGCAAGTTATAGCCACCGAAGCCGGAGCCACCGTAGAGGTATATCCCGACGCTATACCCCTACAATACAACCGCGAAAACTTGCTAAATCCGTTCTTTTTAGTACGCGTATAACACCCACTTATGGACAATCCCAAATCTTATTGCAAAGCGGTGCGACATTTAGATGCCCTAAATGTTCACCGCATTTACCACGATACCGCCTACGGTTTTCCAATCAACACCGACAATGAACTGTTCGAGCGCTTAATGCTCGAAATTAACCAAGCAGGATTGAGCTGGACAACCATCTTGAACAAACAAAACAACTTTAAACAAGCGTATCATCAATTTGATATTGAAACTGTTGCACAATATACCCAAACAGATATAAATAGGCTGCTAAACAATGCTGGTATTATCCGAAACAAATTAAAAATAAATGCCGCCATCGAAAATGCAAAAACTATACTTGTTTTACAATCGCAGTTTGGGTCGTTTAAAAATTGGTTGGATAATCATCATCCAAAAACAAAAGACGAATGGGTGAAGATATTTAAAAAAATATTTAAATTTACAGGCGGCGAAATTGTCAACGAATTTTTGATGAGTATTGGCTATCTGCCATGCCCACACGACGAAGACTGCCCTGTTCGCGAACAAATTGTGGCACAAAATCCAAGCTGGAACCAAGTATAAATTATTAAAATGCAAAAATGCTTTTTTGGGAAAAATTTGCCCAACTTTTAAACAAAACTGCTGCCCTAAGTAGTACAGGTTTTTGGCATTCCCTAAATCTACAGCCAGTATTGGCGGACTTCACGCCGCTTTACAGTTCATAAAATATTTTTGAATAGAGTAGGAGTGAGGCTCATAAATAAAAGTAATTATATTTGCATATATTTTAACACTCCTATATGCCAACAAAAAAGCACTAAATTAGGCAAAAATATTCCTCAAAAAAAATACCACAAAGGCAATAATGTTTTTGTGGTATTTTTATGTGTATAAACTGTCCACTATTTGTAATTTTAAAGTACCTTTGCTCCCAAATAAATCCATTTCCATTCATCTTTAACAAACAGGTAAATGTCTGTTCATAATCCACAATTAGTTAAACGCATAACTACCCATGTATTACAAGCCATGAAAGAACGTGGCGAACGCATTTCGATGCTTACCGCTTATGATTACTCGATGGCAAAAATTGTTGATGATGCAGGCATTGACATTATTTTGGTGGGCGATTCGGCATCTAATGTAATGGCAGGTCACGAAACAACTTTACCCATCACCCTCGACCAAATGATTTATCATGCTGCCTCGGTTGTTAGGGCAGTAAGCCGCGCTTTTGTGGTTGTTGATTTGCCTTTTGGATCGTATCAAGGCAATTCAAAAGAGGCATTGGTGTCAGCTATCCGAATCATGAAAGAGTCGGGCGCTCATGCAGTAAAACTCGAAGGTGGTATCGAAATAAAAGAATCAATTATTAGGATACTTACCGCAGGCGTACCTGTTATGGGGCATTTAGGACTTACACCTCAATCTATCTATAAATTTGGTACCTACGGCGTGCGTGCCAAAGAAGAACAAGAAGCTCAACGATTGATAGATGATGCCAAATTATTAGAAGAAATTGGTTGTTTTTCGATTGTTCTCGAAAAAATACCCGCATTATTGGGCAAACAAGTTGCCGAATCGGTGAGTATACCCATTATAGGTATAGGCGCAGGGCAACACGTTGATGGGCAAGTGTTGGTGTTACACGATTTGTTGGGTATCACCAAAGATTTTAACCCGCGTTTTTTGCGCCGTTACCTTAACCTCTACGACGACATAAAAGGAGCCGTAAGCAGATACGTAGAAGACGTAAAAACCCGCGATTTTCCGAACGAAAAAGAACAATACTAAGTTAATTATAAATTATTAATTGTAAATTATAATTTTTATCTAATCCGTAAAAATCCGTGTCCTCTTGTGCGTAACAACAATCAATAACAAATAATCAATAATTCATAATCAATAATCAATCTGTATCTAATCCGTAAAATCCATCTCCTATTGTGTATAACATCAGGTAATAATCAATAATCAATAATCAATAATCAAAAAACATGCGTACTATCAGCAATTGGCTCGATGCTTATGGTGTGAGCCACAAAAACTCGACCAACAAACTCATTCACTGGATTTGCATTCCGGCAATTATGTTTAGTTTGTTTGGCTTACTTTACAGCATTCCGTTTCCGATGGATAAAACTGTTTTGTTGAATTGGGCAACCTTATTTTTGTTGTTTACCTTAGGGTTTTACCTCCGATTATCGTTTAGCATATTTGTTGGGTTTGTGGTTATCGGTGGGCTAATGCTATGGGGTAATCATTCGTTAGCCGAGTATCTAGCTCAAAGAGGCGGTTCGTTGCCATTAGTATCTTTGTTGATATTTGTAGTGGCATGGATTGGGCAATTTATTGGGCATAAAATAGAGGGCAAAAAACCTTCTTTTTTCGAGGATTTGCAATTTTTACTTATCGGTCCAGCCTGGTTATTGCATTTTATTTATCGTAAAGTAGGTATTCCTTATTAATTAAGGATAACCTGTTAATTTGCATGAACAACACTATACAAATACTTATTTTTATTTTATTTTGGGTTTTGAGCGCAAGTATCAAAGCCCAAGTTGTTGCGCCCGAGCTGCAAAAAATTGTAGGGCAGATACTCGAAAATCATTATCCATCAGAGCCATTACATGGTTTAAGTATTGGCATTATACAAAACAAACAAATAAATACGTTTCATTGCGGTAATTTAGCTACCGATGCACCCATTGTATCGCCCAACAACACAACCTTATATCAATTAGGTTCTATCAGCAAGGTTTTTACGGCTGCCCTTTTAGCCGCCATGGTGGCAGATAACAGCGTGCAGCTCAACGACCCAATTACCAAATATTTACCCGATTCGTTGGCATTGCAAAATCCGCTACTTAACCAAATTACATTATTGCAATTGGTTACACACACAGCGGGTTTTCCGACAAAACCTAGCAATATAATAAACACTAACAGTAACCCCGATGATCCGTACAATAACTATACGCTTACAGATTTGTATACTTATTTAAGTACTTATCGTCCGCAGTCTGCTAAAAAAAATAAAAGAAATAAAAATAATACCTTTGCTTACTCGCACCTAAGTATTGGTTTATTGGGGCATTTGCTCGAAAATGCCTCGGGCAAGAGTTATCAACAGTTGTTAAATGTGTATATATTTAATAAAATTGATTGTAAGGATATATTTTTAGAACCTAATGCAGAACAACAAAGCCGTATTGTTGCTGGGCATAACTTTGTTGGAAAATCGAACGAACCACTACATTACCGCACTTTATATGCTTCGGAGGGCTTATATGGATCGCTTGATAATTTATTAAAGTTTGTTTATACTAATATAGATAATAGCCCAAATAATCCATTAAAAAATATCGCTTTAAAAATGCAAATACCTTATGCGGCAACCCAAATGCACAATGTATCTGCGTGTTTAGGGTGGTATCAAATTAAGCAAGCTAAACGTATCCCGCTTGTTTATACACATAGCGGGCGTGTAGGCGGATACAGCCATTATGTTGCTTTTTCGCCCGAAAAAAAGATTGGTATTGTTGTTATGTCCAATACATCTCAACGAATAGATGATATTGGTATCGAAATATTGAGCTACTTGTTAGAAATAAAATAACTTTTTCGCTTTATTTCTATATAGTGTAATGTTTATACTAGGCTATTTATAAATAATACCCAAATTTCCGTATATTTACTACTATACTTAACAAAATTATTTAAGCCTGATAGCATACAACTATCAGGCTTAAGGCAGATATTATAACCGATAACTAAAAAAAGCTAGACAAGTAAACGGCTTAATTCAGACAAAATCGATAATCTAAATAAAATATTAATTTTATTGTATTAACAAATAAATAAAAATAAAAACATGATACGCTTTCTTTTATTATTATTTTGCTGCTTTATAAGCCTAAACACCGAAGCACAAAATGGCGAAAAATGGTTTAAAAAAGGCGAAAGTGCCTATACCGAAAAACAATACTTAGATGCGTTCTATTTTTTTAGTAAAGCCATCGAATCGAAATATAAGCCCCTCGAAAAAGCATATTTGTATCGCGGTAGTGTATCAAAAGCCATGGGTAAATACGACGATGCCATTAGCGATTACAATCAGGCACTAGAACTTGTACCCGACATGCCCGAGGCTTATTGTAATCGAGCAAATGTACGATACCTACAAAAAAAATACAAGGAAGCCACCGCCGATTATGACAAAGCAATATACTTAAAAAATAACTTTGCCGAAGCTTACTACAACAGAGGTAATGTAAAGTTTGATTTAAATAAATATTACGAAGCATCTGCCGATTACAGTAAAGCTATCGAAACGAAACCCGATTTTGCTATGGCTTACTATAGCCGTGCCAATGTGCATCTTAGCTTAAACAACCTCGATGATGCTATTGTAGATTACGACCATGCCGAAAAATTAAACCTAAATACACCCGAACTGTTTTTTAATAGGGCAGATGCAAAAGCTAACTTAAAACAATATACCGAAGCAATAATAGATTACAATAAAGCAACTAAAATGGACCCCAGTTTTGCCGAAGCTTTTAATAATTGTGGCTTGTCGTACCATAATTTAAGTAAATATAAAGAGGCTGTAGAACAATACAATTTAGCCATTGCCGCCGATGCTGCTTTTCCGGAAGCATACAACAATAGAGGTTTGGCAAAAGAACAACTTAGACAATATGTTGATGCCAATGCCGATTTTGATAAAGCCTTGGCATTAGACCCTAACTTAAGCGACGCACTAGATAACAAACAACGGGTAGATATGCTAGCTAAATTGCGAAACAATAAGTAACTAATTATCAATAAATTAAGTAGTTTTTTAAATTTTATTTATGTGCTTAATGCGTTGGTGTGCCTCTATAAATTTTTCGATGGGGCTACACAACGACAAACGAATGTATCGCTCGCCTGCCGAACCAAAAATAAAACCGGGTGTAATAAATACGTGTGCATTGTGCAAAATGTTGTCTACAAAATCGCCCACATTGTTTACTGAATCGGGTACTTTTGCCCACAAAAACATACCTACTTGTTGAGCATCATAGGTACAGTTTAGCTCGTCGGCAATTTGATTGGCTAAGTACCTACGGCTTTGATAAATGTTATTTTGCTCTTCGTGCCAGCTCAAAGGTAGTTGTAATGCAGCTATGGCAGCTTGTTGAATGCCCAAAAACATGCCCGAATCCATGTTGCTTTTTACCTTTAATATATTGCTGATGTAGTCGGCAGAGCCTGCTACCATACCTACCCGCCAGCCTGCCATATTATGCGATTTGCTCAAAGAGTTAAGCTCCAATGCTACTTCTTTCGCTCCATCGACTTGTAAAATACTGATGGGTTTGGGGTTTAAAATTAAGCTATATGGGTTGTCGTTTACTAATAAAATGCGGTGCTTATGGGCAAAACGCACCAATTGCTCAAACAAACTAAGGCTGCCGTTTGCACCTGTTGGCATATTGGGGTAGCTTGTCCACATTAGCTTAACGCCCGACAAGTCGGTGTTTTCTAAAAAATCCCAATCGGGTTGCCAATTGTTTTTTTCGGATAATGGATAATAAATAGTCTTGGCTTCGAGCAGGTTGCTAACCGACGAATAGGTTGGATAACCCGGATTTGGCACCAAAACAGCATCTTGGGTGTTTAAAAATGCCATAGAAAGGTGCATAATACCTTCTTTTGAGCCCATTAGTGGCAAAATTTCGTTGTCGGGGTTTAGCTCTACCTTGTAGGTACGCTTATACCAATTGCTCATGGCATAGCGCAGTTCGGGTATGCCAGTATAGCTTTGGTAGCCGTGTGTGTTGTCTTGTTGTGCGGTGTTGTACAGGGCATCTATCACTTGTGGAGCAGGGGCAAGGTCGGGGCTGCCTATGCCTAGGTTAATAATGTTTTTGCCCGATGCTTGTAACTCGCGTATTTGGCGTAATTTTTGCGAAAAATAATATTCTTCGACGGTATTTAGGCGGTTGGCTGGGGGGATAATCATATTTTTGTGTTTGTTTTTATGCGTATAATCTAAGTGTTTGTATTTGTGCTACAATGATAATGGGGGTGGCAGCAGCTTTTTGAGTTGAGGAAAGCCAAGCATCACCCCCAAAAAAGACATTTACCGCGTCAAGCGGGGCAAGCCTAAGCTTTTAGTATTAGTTTGATAGCTTGTTAGTTGGATGTAATAAAATTTTTTTACAGTATTTTTATTTTTTACAGCATTTGTACTTAAGATAAACGGGCAGCCGAAATTAATTTTCGACTGCCCGTTTTGTTTGTTAGACAGTAGTGACTATACTTCTACTTCTAATGGTGTCATTTTGCTGTTGCGTTTGCGTTCGTGTTCAAACAAGAACACTTTGCGTAGGCGTAAGCTTTGGGGTGTGATTTCTACGTATTCGTCGTCTTCGATATATTCCATTGCTTCTTCGAGTGACATTTTTTTGGCAGGTGGCAATTTGGTTTTGTCGTCAGAACCAGATGCACGCATGTTTGTTAGTTGTTTTGCGCGTATAACATTAACAACTAAATCGCCCGAGCGGCTGCTTTCGCCAACAATTTGTCCCATATAAACAGGTTCGCCTGGTTCTATGATAAAGAAGCCTAAATTTTGCAATTTATCAAGAGCATAAGGGATAGAGGTTCCGCCTTCGTGGGCAATTAGGGTTCCGTTGATACGTCCTTGAATGTCGCCTCTCCAAGGAGCATACTCTTTAAAGCGGTGAGCCATTACTACCTCGCCTTGTGTTTGGTTGATAATTTGGGTACGAAGCCCAATAATACCACGCGAGGGCATTTCGAACTCGAGGTGCATAAGGTCGCCTTTGGGTTCCATGACCAACATTTCGCCCAATCGTTTTGTTACCAATTCAATTACACGTCCGGCTTTGGTTTCTGGCACATCTATGCTTAGTACCTCGATAGGTTCGCATTTTTTGCCGTTTATTTCTTTGGTAATAACGCGGGGTTTGCCTACTTGTAGTTCGTAGCCTTCGCGGCGCATAGTTTCGATAAGGATAGACAAGTGCAATACACCACGACCAAATACCATAAACGAGTCGGCGCTGCTGGTTTCTTTAACGCGTAGGGCAAGGTTTTTTTCTACTTCTTTAAATAGGCGGTCGCGTATTTGGCGCGAGGTAACAAATTTACCTTCTTTGCCAAAAAATGGTGAGTTGTTGATGGTGAACAACATGCTCATGGTTGGTTCGTCTATCGAGATAGGGATTAAGCCTTCGGGGTTTTCGAAATCGGCAATGGTATCGCCAATATCAAAACCTTCGATACCTACTACGGCGCAAATGTCGCCACATTCAACTTTTTCGGTTTTTATTTTGCCTAAACCATCAAAGGTATATAGTTCGCGAACTTTGCTTTTTTCGATGCTACCGTCGCGTTTTACTAATGATATGTTTTGACCTGTTTCGATGATACCACGCGAGATACGACCAACGGCAATACGCCCGATATAAGGCGAATGTTCGATAGAGGTAATTTGCATTTGTGTGGTGCCTTCGGTAAAGCGGGGTGCGGGTATGTGTTTCAATATCATGTCTAACAATGGCGTAACGTCGGTGGTAACAACATTCCAGTCGTCGCTCATCCAACCTTGTTTTGCCGAGCCGTAAGAGGTTGGAAAATCGAGTTGTTCTTCGCTTGCCTCTAAGTTAAACATAAGGTCAAATACACTTTCGTGTACTTCGTCGGGGCGGCAGTTTTCTTTGTCTACCTTATTGATAACCACAATAGGTTTAAGCCCGCATTGTATGGCTTTTTGCAATACATAGCGTGTTTGTGGCATGGCACCTTCAAAGGCATCAACCAAAAGCAATACGCCATCAGCCATGTTTAGTACGCGCTCTACCTCGCCACCAAAGTCGGCGTGACCAGGTGTGTCGATGATGTTAATTTTTACGCCTTTGTATTGTACCGATACATTTTTTGCCAAAATGGTGATACCGCGTTCGCGCTCAAGGTCGTTGTTGTCCAAGATAAGTTCGCCCACTTCTTGGTTGGTGCGAAACAGCTTGCACTGGTGCAAAATTTTGTCGACCAGTGTTGTTTTACCGTGGTCAACGTGCGCAATAATAGCTATATTGCGGATGTTATTATTTATCATGATATTGTTATCTTCCCTAAAATACTATTCAATGGCTTTGACCAATACTTACACGGGATTTTTATTTTTTATTATATTTTATGCCTCTAAATTCTGAATTGCGGTGCAAAGGTACAAACTTTTTGCGACAAAATTGTACAATTTCTTTTATTTTGTAAAAAATAGGCTTATTTAGTGCAAATAAAGTACATTAAAGCCCTAATTAGCATCAAATTAAAGCAATAAAACTAAGCTCAATTAATAATTCATAATTAATAATCAATAATTAACAAAAAGTGTGCCTTAAAAAGTTGTTGCAACAACAGTCGTTTATAATGGCTACTACCGCGTACATCGCTAATAGGTGCAACCTCGGTTTGCATTATTTCGATGGCTTTTTGCAAGGTGGGTTCGTCTATTTTTTTGCCTGTTAGATAAGTAACCGTATTGTGTAGGTATTTAGGAAAAGGGGCTACTCCGCCTGCCGAAAGGTGTATTTGGGTAATGGTGTTGGTATCGTCTAAGCTCATTTGGCAGGCGGTATTTACACTGGCAATGTCTAAATGTGTACGTTTGCATACCTTTTCGAAATTAAACAAAGTGTTTGAATTTGGTTTTTTAAAGCTAATTTGCTCAATAAATTCATCGGCATTTTTGTCTAATTGTTTATATCCTTTGTAAAAATCGCGTAGTTTTATGGTGCGTTTTTGTCCATTATGGTTTAGCAAAAGCGAGCTATCTAGTGCCAAAAAAAACACACTCATGTCGCCAATTGGCGAAGCATTAACCAAATTACCCGCCATTGTTGCCATATTACGAATGGGCGTAGAGGACACTAATTTAATGTATTTTTGTAGATTAGGAAACACATCTTGCATCAGCTCCGACTCGGCAAATTCGCTTACCGTTACCGAAGCCCCAATGTAGCAATTATCGCCATCGGCAAAAATCCCTTTCAATTGTTTGTTGTCCGATAGGTGATACAAAGCCGTATGCTTAATTTTTTCGGGTTTTTGCACATTCAAATCCGTTCCGCCGCCTATTAATAGGGTATTTGTATGGTTTGTGTTTTGTGTGCTAATTTGTATTTTTAAATCTAGTAAACGGGTTTCTATTTGCTTAAAGTAGGGCGGTATAAAGTGGTTTTCGATGAGCCACTCAAGGGTATTTTGTTGAGGTTTATCTTGTATATGTGTTGATAAAACTTGGGCTGCTCGTTCAATAGATTTATAACCGGTACAACGGCAAATATTGCCATCTATGGCAGCAATAGCTTCGGTATAGTTTTTGTTTTGTTGATGTAGCACAAAACCCGTTAGCGACACCACAAACCCAATGGTGCAAAAACCGCATTGCGTACCATTGGCATCAACCATAGCTTGCTGCACAGGCGTAAGTTGCTCCATATTAATGCCCTCAACGGTTACAATGTGCTTGCCCATGGCGTTACCTAATGGCATAAGGCACGATGTTGCCGACCGATAAACGAGCTTATCGGCTTCAAAATCGCCGACCAACACGGTGCAAGCTCCACAATCGCCCTCGCGGCAGCCAATTTTGGTGCCTGTTAGGTGTTTATGGTATCGCACAAAATCTAAAACCGTGCTTCCGCTCGAAAAATCGGTTTTTATAGATTGTTGATTTAGGATAAATTCAATCATATACAAAGCAATCGTAAAATTATAATTAGATTACATGCCAAACTTTGCACAATAGTGGCTATTTTTTTAGTTTAGCTGCAAGGTGTGTACTTGTCTTATTGTCGTTTTTTTTTGGCGATGATTATGTACAACAATGCCGCTCCCAAATTATAGCAAACCAGCTAAAATGCAGCTATTTTTATATAGCAATATTAACATGTAAGCTATTATCAAACACAATAATTAGGTACAAAGATACGCCATTTTGTTTATAAACGAGCGTTTTTGCCCGATTGCACTACTAAAAGCAGCAAATTGTGTGTGTCGTTGTCTAAAAATACGTTTGTTTCGCCAAAAAACACTATATTTGCGCTTGTCTATTGGCTTTGTGCTAATACAAAACTCATTACCCGAAATTTACATATCTAACTATATGAACCTGCAAGAAGCCTTATCGCGCATTCAAAAAGCCCGCGAAAGCCAACTATCTACCCTCGACATTGCCAATTGTTCGCTTACCGAAATACCCGCCGAGGTATTTGAACTTGCCCACCTTACCGAACTTAAATTGGGGCATTGGTCGGATTACGGCAAACAACACAAAAACAATATTACTGTTATACCGCCTGCCATAGCTCAACTAAACAAACTACAACAGCTTGATGTAAGTAGCAACGAATTAACCGAGCTGCCCAACGCATTGGCACAACTACGCCAGTTGCATACCTTAGAAACAAGCAATAATAGACTAACAAATTTACCCAATATTTTTGGACAGTTGGTTAATCTACAAACACTCGATTTAAGTAATAACCAAATTAGCCAAGTTCCGGCAAGTTTGTCTCATCTGCCGCGCCTGCAACGGCTTAATTTAAGCAAAAATCAACTTAGTACATTGCCACCCGACTTATCGGCTTGGCAACGTTTGCAGCGCCTAGACGTCAGCAATAATTTGTTTGTTAAGTTTCCAACCCAAATTGCACAACTGCCACTGCTAGAACAATTAAGTATTACCGCCAATCAACTTGCCGATTTGCCCGCCGAAATTAACCAGTTAAAGACACTAAAAATACTTTATCTAAACAACAATAACATTAGTGTGTTGCCCGATAATTGGAGCGGTTTGCAAAACCTAAAACGTTTTTATCTAAACAACAATCAAATAAGCCATTTGCCAAGTGGTTTTTCGGCACTAAAAAATTTGCAACTACTTGACATACGCAATAATCTGCTCGACGAAGTACCCGAATGTTTGCAAGATACGACACAATTGTCGTATCTTGATATTCGTAAAAATCAAATTTCTAACCTGCCTGAGTGGTTATCTAAACTAAAACAACTCGAATTGTTAGATGTGCGCGATAATGTTATTACGCAACTGCCGCCCACTATTGCTAATTTGCCCAACTTACAATATTTATACCTAAACGAAAACCCACTCGACTCGCCACCGCCCGAAATTGCTAACCGTGGACTAACCGCCATCCGCAATTATTTTAAAGAGTTGGATAAATCGAACGAAAAAGATTATTTGTACGAAATAAAATTGCTGTTAGTAGGAGAGGGGCGCGTGGGCAAAACATCGCTATCAAAAGCACTTGCTATACCCGATTATAGCCTCGAAGACCACCAAAGTACCGAAGGTATTGACATAAAAACATGGATAGTACCCAAAGAAGAATTGGGTATTAGTAAAGATTTTAAAATAAATATTTGGGATTTTGGCGGACAAGAAATTTACCACACTACACATCAATTTTTCTTAACCAAACGCTCGGTTTATTTATTAGTAACCGAATCGAGGAAAGAAGATAGGCACGAGGATTTTTATTATTGGCTAAACATCATTAGATTATTGGGTGGCAAAAGTCCCGTTATTTTGGTGCTTAACAAATGCGACCAACCTACCAAAGACCTACCCATTAAAGAATATAGGCGTGCGTTTGCCAATATTGTGGATTTTAGCAAAATAAGTTGCCAAGACGAGTACAAAGGTACCATAAGTAGCCTAAAACGCAAAATTAAACAATTACTACAAAACCACGATATATTACCCCATTTGGGCACTGCCTTGCCCAAAGTGTGGGTAGATATTAGGGCTAAATTGGACGAATTGCGCCAAGAAGGACACGAATATATTAGTTACGAAGACTATCTGAAAATTTGCAAAAAATACTACCAAAACGAAGATAGTGCCTTGTTTTTGAGCGAGTTTTTCCACGATTTGGGTGTAATGTTGCATTTTCAGGACGACCCCATCTTAAAAAATACCTTGTTTTTAAACCACGAATGGGTAACACAAGGCGTATATAGTGTGTTGGATAACCAAATTATAAAAAACCGAAACGGCAATTTTACCGACGAAGATTTACAGCATATTTGGCAAGACGACCGCTACCGGCATCGCCAAAAAGAGTTGTTTGCCTTAATGCGTAACGAAAAATTTGAGCTTTGCTTTGAGCTAAAACCCGGACATTATTTAGCTCCGCAACTATTGCCCGTAGACGAAATTGAGTATCCTTGGAACAACACCCCCGAGCAACTGCACTACGAATACCGTTATCAGTTTATGCCCAAAGGTATTTTAACGCGCTTTATTGTTAAACTACATCGGCACATTTACCAAAGTACTTATTGGCGATATGGCGTAGTGTTAGAGCTAGATAACACACGAGCTATTGTCAAAGAGATGTATTTTGACCGTAAAATAAGCATTGTTGTGGAAGGTGAAAACAAACAAGAATTGCTAAAAATGGTGCGCGACACGATACAAGCCATTAATCAATCGTATAATAATGTGGCAGTTGCCGAAATGCTACAGTGCCAATGTTTGGCATGTAAAAATAGCTCCGAACCGCATTTTTACCGACTTGATGTATTACAACGCTTTATACAACGAGGTAAATTACATATTGATTGCGAAAAAAGTTTAGATAGCGTAGAGGTTCGCCAGATTATTAGTGCCACACTAACCACCGACGAACTGGGTCAAGATATTTTCAGAAACCAAGAAATAGAAACTGATACCCAATTGCCCGAAACCGTAATGCCTATACAACCACAAACAGCACCCGATTTAGAAATGCCATTACCCACCGCTGGACAATCGACAATTGAAGAGCCTTTGTTTATGCCTTCGGGGGTAGTCCACAAAAATAAGCAAAACGTAGAAAAAAGCATTCAAAACGTTTTGGCAGACAAAGAAATAACCGAAACAGAAAAAGGTACCTCGAAATGGTTGATTTTAGTATATATTATACTAACAGTATTGATACTCTTAGGTAGTATTGCATATAGGGTATTTATGCTTTAGTTGGGATACAAAAAACCACAAATCGGACATAGCTCAAATGCGTATGTCCGATTTGTGGCTTTAGATAGTAAGTCAATAAAACCCAAGAGGGTAGGAGAGAGGCAGTTCGGAAAAATTACTTTCCGCCCGATTTAGGGATAGATTCTCCTCTTGATGGTTTTATACCGCCTGTTTGTTTAACATCACGCGTCCATACAGCGCCTACTTTCTTTTTCGATTTTTCCCAACCTTTCACAGCCAAAGTACCATCTTTTTTTGTTCGTACAATACCCGATGCTTTTTTGCCCCATTTAGGGTTATAAGCAGTTCCCGTCCAAACGTCGTGTCCTTTTGTATAATTATGGTCAAGATTATCCATTACTTGTAAGCCTATCAAAGGGCGATTACGTAAAGATTTATCCTTGTTTTTGTCGTCCAATTTAGGTTTTCCGTTCTTATCGGTAGGATTTTTTAGCCATACAATTTTGCCGCAATAGTTATCGCCACATTTGTAGATTTCGATTTTAGCATCGCCATCTTGAGTTACCCAATTGCCTATAATTGCATCGGGGTTGCCGTCGCCCGCGTATAGCAAAGTAGTGCTGAAAAATAAAATTAAAGCCAGTAAATTACGCATAATGAATATCTTTTAAAAATAAAAAAAAATGGAATATTTTTTTTGTAAAAAAAACGCTTTGTTGATTACTCAATAAAGCGTTTTTTGCGGCACTATTTTATGCGTGTCCAAGTATCGGATTTACCTAACCAACGGATACCCATTACATAACCTTTTAGAAACAAAGTGCCATTTTTGTTCATCATCATGTATCCGCTATATGTTTTACCATCGCGGGTATTATACAGCGTACCACCGCTCCATTCGTTAGCTTTGGCGTCAAAAGCAAAACCATTTAAGAGCTGAACACCTACCACATCGCGGCTGCGCAATTTGGCATCTGGGTTGTGGTCGTCAACACGTTTTGTGCTGGTCCAAACAATTTTTCCGCAGTATTTGGCACCACATTTAAAAATCTCGATTTTGGCATCTTTTTCGCCAACCATCCATGTACCAACAATGGTATCCGGCCCCGAACCAGCAATGCTAGTATAGGTAAAAAACATAATAACTGTCAATAAAGACAAAAACTTAGCAACCATTTGATTGTTTTTTTTATTTGTTAAAGAATAAAGTAATCAGATTAGTTTATACAGCTAAGACAACTGTAACAACAAAAAGTTTAATTTGGGAATAAAGATACTGCAAAAAAAGCAAATGACGAGTATAATTGAAGATATTTTTTTAAAAAGAATTATTTATACCTTACTAAATGGCGGTTGCCTCACTATAATTTGTCCGATAATTTACATTATGTTAAATAGAGCATCGAAAATTGACCATTTTTGACACAAATACCTCAAATTACAGAAAAAAAACTTTTTTGAAATAGTAAGCAAACCAATCAAAAAAAACGTACTTTTGCGCCTTAATTAGCTGTTGTTAAGCACAATTAGCTTTGCGGCTTATGTATTTTAGTAAGCTAAGATTGTTAAACTACATTTTTAAACAAATAAATACAACTAATTTAATGAAAGAAGTAATGTCAAAGTATAATTTGCTTGACAAGGAAGACCAAAAAGAGGTAATTGATTTCTTAGATTTTTTGTTGTACAAAAAAAGCAAAGAAGCTAAATTTGACCTTGATGGGTATAAACGAAAAATAATGAATATATCGGTATGGTCGGAAGCCGACATGCTAACTTTTGACGAAAACGCAAAATTACTTAATCAATGGCAGATAGAAAAATGGTAGTTGATACGGGGGTATTTTTAGAATACCTAGGAGCTGCCGACAAGTCGCAAACATTGTTACAATCGGTATCAGGAGAAGGTGTGTTAACCATATCGGCTATAACCCTATACGAGTTATATATGGCAGCCACCACGCGCGAAAAATTGCGTGATGTACAGGTATTAACCAAAGAGCTTTTGGTATTGCCCTTAACCGACGATGTGGCACTTAATGCTGCCAAAATTTTTCAGTATTTAAAACGGCAACAAAAACCCATTGAGCTGCGCGACATTTTAATTGCCGCCACCGCCGTTGTAAACGATTTACCCATCATGACACTAAACCGCGCCCATTACGAGCTGATAGAAGGCTTAAAAATTGCAAAAATTTAGGCTGGCTCCTCTCCTATCCTATTACGCTCCCAAACAGCGGCATGTCTTTTTTAGACATGCCGCTGTTTGGTTATATATACTAATATTGTATTTTTTTATGTCCGAGCAGAAGCATTTTCACCCCAAGAAGGACATTTTTTAGTCCTATATTTGGAATTGGGCTTACCATTCTTAAATAACTCAATAATACCGTCGTTGAAACCACATAGGATTGACAGTTCCAAAACACCATTTGTATTAGCATGACTTAAACCGCCCACATTGAAATCATAGCTAAACACAAATTCTGTATAACCCAATTAGCATTTCTTTTGTTCGGTTTTGTACAATGTTTTTATTATAGCTTGTGATTTTGTTGCAAAGATAACTTGCCTATCTACAATTCTACAAATAATAAACAGAAAACTTTTGGGAAATTTTTTCTGTTCCAAAACTTTCCCCAAAAATCTGCAAAACCAATTAATTTGCTTTATCTTTGCACTTGTTTTTAGCCCAATTATTTATCTTATTTTTTACCTTTATTATGGCGACTAACAATTGGTACAACCTACCCCTATTACAACTTAGGGCATTACTCGACGAGTTATTAAAGTACCTTAAAACCGAGCAAAACATGTCCGCCCAAAAAATAAAGCAACAACTACAACTTTCGTCGCTTAGTAAACTACGCTACGAGCGGGAGTTCGGCGGGTTTTATTTACCTTTACTACTATTACAGCAACAAAAGCCACCAAATAATGCAAGCCCGCTGGGAGGTTTCGCCCGATTTTAAACAAGCTCAACTATCATTTTACGACCCCTCAAAAGAACAGATTGTTTATAAGCCAGCCCCTGCTATCGTCACACACATAGACAATAATTTGTATGTACAAACACATGCCCCGCAAATATCATTGCTCATTTTACACGCATCTAAGGGCTGCAACCTGCAAAAGCTTAACTGTTTAGTAGGTACATACAACTGCGTAAGCATTCGCAGCGATTCACCTGTATCGGGCAAAGCCGTATTGCAAAAAATGCCCTCCGACAAGGTTTTTATGCAGCAAATTAAACAAGATGTTCCGTTACCTATCAAAAAATACCTACAATCGCACCAAAGCACCGTGGACAGAATGTTTTTCTCAATCGAAGAGCTTGTTTGGTAGCCCATAAGCCCAAAGCCGAAAGCCTTTATTAAACATCATTAATCTTCCAAATCTTGCTAACCTTAAATTTATCGTTGCAGTATCGTTGCAGCAAAAGCAAACAAACCATAAAAGCATTGTTTGTGCCTACCACAGGCACGCACAACCTACAAGGTTTGCAGGTGCATTGCCAATTAAGCGGGCAACATTGCCGTATTGTTTTACAAGCCACCCAAAAAATAAGCCTCTACAAGTGCCAACTTGAGCTTGCCTTTGCATTTATGCCCACCGATGGCTTGTTGTGCAATGGCTTTCAATCCTGGACAAATACCAAGGTGTTTAGCACCACCGACACCCAATTAGCCATTCACCCCTTATTAACCTATATTGCCGCACCTATGGGCGATTATGCCCTATACGATTATCCCGAAAAACAAGGCATTTTACACGGCTGGACATACGGCATTGCCCAACGCAGCCCTCAACAGCAGTTTTTGTTTGGCTCTATCAACGAGCAAAGTGGCTATACCCTTGTGCAGTTTAAGGTGCCAAATAACACCGTTTTGTTTAAAAAAGACCTAAAAGGCAAACACCTAAAACCCCATAAATCTTTTGTTGCCCTCGATGTGGTGATGATACAAGGCTCCGAACAACACATTTGGCAAAGCTATACCCAACAGTTTAAAGCCAATTTGCCGACTAACACCCACCATACGCTTGCCCAAACTGCCCCACAAATTAGCGGTTTTACTACTTGGTACAACTACTATACCGCCATCAGCCAAAAAATTATTACCCACAATTTGCAAAACTTTGTGCAACAAAACATACCTATCGATGTGTTTCAGATTGACGACGGTTGGCAAACTTTTGTGGGCGATTGGACACAATTTAACCACAAGTTTCCAGCAGGTATGCACTACTTGGCACAGCAAATAAAACAAGCAGGGCTAAAAGCAGGTTTGTGGTTAGCTCCGTTTGTGTGCCAAAAACAATCGGCTATTTATCGTTATCACCCAAATTGGCTACTGCACAACGCCAAAGGCGAAGCTATAACAGCAGGCTACAACATTATGTGGCAAAGCAGCATCTACGTACTCGATTTTTATAATCCCGAAGTACGGGCATATCTAAAAACGGTACTGCATACGCTTTTAAACGTATGGGGTTTTGACTTGCTTAAAGTTGATTTTTTGTATGCCGTTGCCCTACAACCGCCGCCCAACAAAACACGCGGCGAAGTAATGTTCGAGGCAATGCAATGGCTACGCAAACACACCCCAAACAAACTGTTGTTGGGTTGCGGTGTGCCATTAGGTAGTGCCATTGGGCAGGTAGATTATTGCCGCATTGGTGCCGATGTGCATTTAGATTGGGAAATGGGGGCTCTACAAAAACTAAAAAGTCGCGAGCGGGTATCAACCGTTAATGCGCTACAAAACACCATTTTTAGGCAACCGCTAAATGGCTTGGTATGGGGCAACGACCCCGATGTGGCTATCTTGCGAAAAGAAAAAAACTTTTTAAACCCCGAACAGCGTTTTACCCTATTTTTCATCAACCAATTGTTTGGCTCGGTACAGTTTATATCCGACAACATTGCCCTATACGATGCCCAAACTATGCAGCTATATAAATCGCAGTTTCCGCTACTAAGCAAACAAATACACCACACCACGCAAATAAAAAACAGGGCAGTGTACCATATTGCATTTAGCATAAACAACCTACAATACCAAGCATTTAGCAACCACACCGCCTATGTGCAACCTGTTGAGCTAAAAAACAGCGATTTGTTTTTTAACACCCAAACCCAAACCTTTGAACTTAGCGGCACATGGATACAACTACAACCCTACCAAACCGTTTGTTTTTTGTTGATTGATGTATCAAAACCAATTTCGGTGGTAGGCAGCATTAACGGGCATTTATTTGCTGGTTCGGAGGTGCAAAACATAACAATACATAGCCAACAACGCATATCTGTTGCCTTTTATCCCAATTTACCCTACAAACCGCGCGTATTGATAGCCCTAAAAACCAATGCCACCCAAGTGTTACTCAACGAAAAATGGGTAACACCAAGCAACATTGGTTTTGGTAAAGATTTAAAGCTATTGGTGCTAGATTAACCAATTTTTTAACCGCCAAGTATCAGCAAGATATTGTCAAGATGAATTAGCCAATATCAATCAAATAATAACTATTACTGCTCGCAAGTACTTATTAGATAAATACTTACAAAACCAAATAATGTTCAAATGTTTTTTTGTTGCCCCCTAATTGCCCAATATTTAATGTAGGCTTTATTTTTCTTTGACACAATGATGGTGTCTTGCAAAATAATTTGTAACTTTCCGTCGTATTTGCTTACAAATATTCCCAATAATTTCCCCAAAAAAACAATTCATCATGAAAACTACCCCATTTCTTTTCGCTTTTATTTTTTGCATGGCATTAAGTCTACAAACAATTGCCCAGCAAAAACTAGAAGGCACCATTAAATCGGCAATCGATAATCGTCCTGTTGTTGGTGCGCAAGTTATTGCCAAAGGTAAATCAACCGGTACTATTACCAACCTCGACGGCAAATTTAGCATAAAGTTGCTACCCAAAGAGCACATTTTGGTAATAAAAACAGAGGGCAACAAACCTCAAGAGATAGACGTTACAGGCAAAGAAGTAGTAGACGTGTTTTTGGGCGATGGCATTGCCCTAGAAACAGTAGTTGTTGGTACTAACAACAGCACCTATACCAAGCAACAAACAACAGAAGAAACAAAAGTTTTAGTTGCCCCAAGGCTTGTTGATAACAACAATAGCAATAGCAATGCCAATGCTGATACCAATTCTGTGCTTGTTTGTACAAGTGCCGCCGCCACCGTTTATCACGACCACAAATGCAAAGGTTTAGAGGCTTGTAGAGCCGAAGTTAAAACCATCACCCTGTCAGAAGCCAAAGCCCTAAACCGACGCGCATGTAGATACTGTTATGGCGCACCGCAGAAGTAAGTTAGTTACAGGCTGTTGGCTGTCCGCTATCCGCTGTAATAATACAATAACAAACCAAGTTTTAGATACTACCTTTTGTAACAAACAGCCTAAAGCCTATACAATAACCCAAAACCTCTATATTGCCCATGAAAACCCTTTTCTTTCTTTTTTGTTTTGTATTTTGTAGCATAACACTACAAGCCCAAACACCCCAACAACTTATTGAGCAACTGTTGGGTACTTGGTCGTTTTTAGCCGTATCTAATGGCATGGGTGACAGCACCAATATTGCCGATGCCCCCTTTAACGAACAACTGTTTGTTATGTGGCAAGATGCCAGCGATATTGGCGAAGACAGCCTAAACGCCAAAATAATTACCGATGGCATAATTGGCAACGAGGGCAAAGTGTTTGTTTTTTACGACACAAATGCTTTGTTATGGATGCTAGATTTCCCCGACCAAGAGCCACCACGTAGCTTTATTGTGTCCGACACCATGCTCATTATCAACGACGGGGCAGGATACAATTCTTACTTTGTGCCAGTAGCTATAAACTGTGCCGATTTGCCATTGCCTATTATTAGTGGCGATGTTATTTTATGTCCCAACCAAACAAGCGTATTAAGCGTACCTGATACCTACAATAGCTATCAATGGTACAAACGCCCTTATTTTCCGTCGGGTAGCACACCGCAAGCTATTGCAGGAGCCATAGCTGCCAGCTATACCGTAACCGCCAACGATGATTTGTTGTACTATTTTAGCGTTGAGGTAACACAAGATACTTGTGTGCTAATGGCTAACGAGGTACTCATCGACCAAATTATTGGCTTGCCACCATTTGCGCAAAGTGCAGGTAGCTTTACAATTGATGCCAATGGCAACACCATTTTGTGTAATACCGATACCCTACTGCTAATTATGTACAGCATGGCTAACCCACAATGGTACAACAACGGCAGCCCAATACCCGGTGCCACCGATGATACCCTAAAAGTAACCACCGCCGGCAATTACACCGCTTTGGGTACCGATAATTGCGGATTTCCAACCTCATTGGGTGTTGAGATACCCGTTATACAAGCTAATACACCAGTACCAATTGTTGATGCTGTATTTTGTGGCGATTATTGCTATGTGGTAAATGGTAGCGAGTACGAACATTTTGATTGGTATTATGGTGATTATGATACCTCCTTATTTGAGCCAATAATAGGTATCGACAACGATAGTGTTTATATTGATGATTGCTCCCAATGTTATTTTACTTTCATGCAGGTAGTTGCCGTTGATAGTTACGGTTGCTCTGCTACTAGTGAACCTAATCCTTGGGGTTGCGAAGGCATCGAAGAAGTATACGGCAGTAAAATTAGCTTGTATCCCAACCCTGCCACTAATTTTGTGCATATCGAAAACAGCGGCTCGCAACAAATTAAGCAATTAACTGTTGTAGACATAGATGGCAGAACTATGATTTCCGAAATGCCCAACAGCCACTCTCCTACCCTATCGGTACAAAATTTACCTGTAGGCGTTTATTATTGCCAAATTGTTTTGCCAAATGGCATATTATACCGAACTTTCGCAAAATTTTAAACCATGACAAAAATAAAAAACAAAACCGTATTAGTAACAGGCGGTGCAAACGGCATTGGCAAATTAATTGGCGAAAAATGCTTGAAAAAAGGAGCATCTAAGCTAATTATCTGGGACATAAACGAAACCCTTTTGCAGCAAGTTACCACCGATTTAACCAAAAAAGGCTACGAAGTACATTCGTATGTGGTAGATGTATCGGACCTAAACGACATAAAAACTACCGCCGCCGAAATATTGGCAGAGATTGGCACTGTAGATATTTTGTTTAACAATGCCGGCATTGTGGTAGGCAAAAAATTTGAACAACACACTACCCGAGACATAGAAAAAACTATTGGCATTAATGTACTAGGCGTAATGCACGTAGCACATGCCTTTTTGCCGGGTATGTTACAAATGCACCGTGGGCATATCATCAATATTGCATCGGCTACGGGTTTAATGCCTAACCCCAATATGTCGGTGTATGTGGCAAGTAAATACGCCGTATTAGGTTGGTCCGAGTCGTTGCGCATCGAGCAAGACCAAGCGCACTCGGGCGTAAATGTAACCACCATTTGCCCAAGCTACATCAACACAGGCATGTTCGAGGGAGCAAAAGCACCATTACTTACCCCCATCTTAGAGCCCGAATACATCAGTAACCGAATTATAGAGGCAGTAGAAAAAGACGAAATTATGGTTATGGAACCACCTATCGTGCGCACCTTACCTGCCCTGCGTGGTTTGTTACCTGCCCGTGCCTTCGATTATTTGGCAAGTAAAGTTTTTAATATCTACGACTCGATGAGCGAGTTTAAGGGCAGACCCAAAGATGTGGCTGTGCCTGATAAAAAGAAACCTGTTAGTTAGGGTTTACATCATCATCAACACAAAAAAGTGGCTGCCTTGTAAATACGAGGCAGCCACTTTTTTAGCTAAATTATTTGATTAGAGAATAGTTTTGCCAAGCTAATTTTTAGCCCCCCACAACTTTAATTTGGGTCCATTAAACAAAGCTTGTTTTTGGTTAGGGTGGATAAAGTTGTTGAGCATTTTTGCGGTTAGCTGCACTACAAAAGCTATCGGCGATTTATTGGTGGGTCTGCCCGACAAAGGAGCTTGGCGGTTATAGTGTTTAATACGGCTTTTTCGTTCAAAATTCCAGATTTGGCTTTTGTCTATTTTAGGTTGCAAAGTAGCCATTAACTCGGGTTGAATAGTCTGTTTTGCTTGACATTGTGGCGATTTGTACGACAAGCTAAACAGCCATGGTCGTTGGTCAAAGGCTTGTACAACAAGGCTAGTGGTGTCGGCAAGGTTTGTGCCTCCCGACTGTGCAAATGCGTTATTTGTTTGTACAATAAATAGGCAACAAAATAAAAACCATTGTTTAGTTTGTGCAATACAAAAGCTCATTATTTAACGGTAATGTTGTTTCGTTGATTAAGATCTTCGCGTTTTACGCCGGGTATGGTGGTAATAAAATCGGCACCAAATGCCATTGATGGCGTTTGGAAACCCGGTTTAACCTCGCCTTTTAAAATACGTTCAACGGCAGCAAGGGCAGTTAGGGCGGTAAGTGTGTAACCCTCGGGGGTAACAAGGCGTGCCGATGCCGAGTTGCCTTTGTTGTCGGTTACTTCGCCCCACACTAAACTTTTGCCTTTTTTGCGGTCTTTCTCCGATGGTCCATCGAGGCGGTCAATAAGGTTTTTTTGCACCATATTTTTGAAAAACTGTTTGCTTACCAACCATTTCATCTTGTCGGATATTTTCATGATGTTGAGCATGGTGTTGTTAACTGCCATATACACCTCAATATTGGGTATGCCTGTGCTATAATAAGCCGTTGATACATCGCCCCACGGAATGGTAATAGCCTGTACAGGTTTGCGGTCGAAAACGATATTGCGTTTTTTATGAGCATCGGGCACAGGCACTATTTTGCCATTTAGGCGCACAGCTCCGCCGCGCCCCATATTTAGCCACATGGTAGATGCCGTACCATGCGAAATACCACCACCTAAACCCGCAAAAGCCAATGTAAGATGGGTTGCCGAGGGTAGTTTTTTGTGCAGATGAGCTGCAAGGCAATCGGTAGGTACTACATCGAAACCTGCGCCGGGTATTGCCATAATACCTGCCGCTTTAATGCGTGCATCGGCGGCGGCAATGCGTTCAAACACCTCTATCTCGCCGGTAATATCTAAATAGTGGGTGCGATTGCGGCAGCAAGCCTCTAATAAAGGCTCGTAGGTGTTAATAAACGGACCCGCACAATGCAGCACTACATCTGCCAATAATACGGCATCGTTTAGCTCGTTGGTGTTATTTAGGTCAACAATCAAATGTGGCAAGTTGTATTTGCTGGCAAGTGTTTGTATCTCCAAACTGTTTCTGCCGCATAGCAAAGGGCGCATACCGCGCTGTACTGCCATTTCGGTGACAATACGCCCTGTGTAGCCGTTTGCACCGTATATCATTAGGTCTATTCTGTCGTTGGTCATAATTAAAAATGTTGGGATATGATGATGTGGTGATGTGGTGATGTTGCGATGTGGTGATGTTGCGATGTGGTGATGTGGTGATGTGGTGATGTTGCGATGTGGTGATGTTGCGATGTGGTGAAAGGGTGAAGGAGTGATGGTCGTTAAACGTAGTCGAAACGTGTGGTGTGTCGAAAAAAAATACTTTGGTGTAGCTCTATGTACCTATGTCAATCTATGCGTCTATGTGTTAAAAAAATCATAAACCATCGTAAAAATCATAAAAAATCAGCGTTCTATTTTGCGATGTAGTGATGTTGTGATATGGTGATGTTGCGATGTATTGTAAAGTTTACAATTTACCATTTACAATTTAAACAAACAGTTCTTGAAACTTTTTAGGTATGGCTTTAACTCGTTTTTCGGTGTAATCAAAAAACACCATGTGTGTTCTGGCTCGGGCTATTTCGTTACCGGTGTTGCGGCTTGTTAGTCGGTAATAAAGGTCGTGGCTAACGCGCACAAACTCGGCGGCGCTTATTTCTATGTCTAGCACATCGCCATAAAAAGCCTCTGCTTTGTACATAATCGCTACGTCCGACATGATAGTGCCAATGCCCTCTACATCTAACTCGTCGTAGCCATAGTGTTTGTAAAACTGCACGCGGGCTTCGTGTATAATGCTCAGGATAGAGTCGTTGGCTAAATGACCGCCATAGTTAATATCGGTAATACGAATGGCTATGCTAGTACGAAAATGAACAATGGAAGGTAAATCTAACTGAAGACGCATCTTTTTAAATGGTAAATTTTAAATGGTATGAAACCTTTTAAATGTGAAACGGTTTAAACCGTGTCCCTTTCCTCATAGGAGGGATGATAATTGGGGGTTTAAAAATTGTTGTATTTCTTGGTCAAAATTTAGGTTGGGGTATTGTTGTTGTAGTTGTTTTATTTGTTGTAGGGTATTTTGCACAAAACGCTGGTGTGCCTCGGTGTGTGGGTTAAACGGGCGATGTTGGGCGGCGGTTTGTATCTTGGCTATTTGGGTTTGCAGTTGTTGGGCGTTGGGGTGTAGGTATGCCTGCTCAAAATGTTGATAGATGTAATCAATGGCGGTGGTGTTGGGGTGTAGCATATCGGGTGTATAAAAGCGGTAGTCGCGCAGGTCGTCCATCATTAGTTCGTAGGCAGGGAAATAGCTACTTGATTGCGGAAACAACTCGCAAATTTGGTGAATAGCTACCAATAATTGTGCCTTACTACGCTGATTAGCCACTGCCCCATCTGCCCAATGCCTTACGGGGCTAAGCGTAAAAACCACCTGCATATCGGGCTGCTGCGCAAATAGCTGTGTTAGTAGGGTTTTATAGGTATCCACTATTTGGGCAATGCTCAACAGTTGCTTATCAAACCTATTGGCGGGTAGTTTGTGGCAATTACCCACTACCTGCCCAGTGCTTAACAGCGTGTATACCCATGCCGTACCAAAGGTAACAAATAAAAAGCGTGATTGGCGCAAAAAAGCCGCCGATTTTGTCAAATTTTGGTTGATATTTGTCAAACATGCCTCGGGAGTGTTGCTGGCAAAGCGGGTGTGGTGGTGATAAAAGCTAAAATATTGTTGTTGATGCTCGTTAATATCGGCAGCGGTAAAGGGCTGCTCGTTGAGCAAGCGACTAATACAATGGGCTATCGACACAGGGTTGTAGAGTATGCCAAAGGGGTTAATGTGGGTGGGCAACTTGGCTTGTTGTAGGCGCTGCCCTATGTTCTCGGTAAAACACGAGCCTACCCATATACTGGGCGCATGGTAATGCAACTGCTTGCGGACAGGCAACACCTTAACTACAGTACGAAATAAATTGTTGATAACAGCTAATAAATTGATGATTTAAACGGGTGCAAAGGTAGTGTTTTTTGGGGGATATTTTACTAACCGCCACAATTTAACAACACAAGGTACAGAGAACACAGAGATGATAAATAGCCGTATCTCGGTTGTAAATGTTTCTCCCATCCAAACACCTCATCTACCAAAACAAAAAATGGGTCAAGCTCCATAGCCTGACCCATTTTGTTTGTATTTGTCAATATTACCTTAAAAACTAATCATCTTAACAGCCAATTCGCCCAATCGAGCCGAGTAACCAGCTTCGTTGTCGTACCAACCAACTACTTTTACCATACCGCCCAACACAATCGTCATATCCGAGTCGAAGATACACGAATGGGTATTGCCCACAATGTCGGTCGATACCAATGGCTCTTCGCTGTATTCTAAAATACCTTTTAACGAGCCTTTTGTGGCTGCTTTTTTAAAGGCGGCATTGATAGCCGCTTTGGTAACAGGTTTTTCGAGTACCACGTTTAGGTCGGTCAACGAGCCAGTAATAACAGGCACACGCGTAGCCACTCCTGTTAGTTTGCCCTTTACCGACGGAATAGCAATACCTACAGCCTCGGCAGCGCCAGTGGTAGTAGGTATAATATTAACGGCAGCAGCGCGGGCGCGGCGTAGGTCTTTATGTGGCATATCTTGCAAACTTTGGTCGGCGGTATAGGCGTGTACGGTAGTAAACAAGCCTTCTTTCAAACCAAAGTTATCTTGCAACACTTTTACCATCGGAGCCAAGCAGTTGGTAGTACACGAGGCATTCGACACTACTACATCGCTGTCGGTAAGTTCGTTGTCGTTTATGCCCAACACAATGTATTTAATGTCGCCTTTGCCCGGAGCCGATATTAACACTTTTTTAGCACCGCCTTTTATGTGCAGTTCGGCATCGGCGCGGTTGGTAAAACGTCCAGTACACTCAATTACCAAATCAATGCCCAACTCGCCCCAAGGCAATTTGGCGGGGTCGCGCTCGGCGTAGGCATGTATGCGTTTGCCGTTTATGGTAATGCTGTTGGCATCAGCCTCTACTTTGGCGGCAAAAATGCCATGTGCCGAATCGTACTTAAACAAATGCGCTAAGGTAGCATTGTCGGTAAGGTCGTTTATTGCGACAATTTCTACACCTTTGGGCAGTTTTTTGAGCAAAGCTCGTGTTACCAAACGCCCAATACGACCAAAACCATTAATAGCAATTTTTTTTGACATGATACTTGTCTTTGAATGTTGAAATGTTAAATTAGCTTTGGGTTGTTAGCTTAGGGCAGTTACCCATCGTCAACAAAGCCAATGCTTTAATTCGGGTGCAAAAATACAATCTTTTTTCGACAAAACAAGGATTTTGGTAGGCTAAAAAAAATAAGTTCAACTGTTGTCTATCTGTTTCAAGTTTTATCATCAACAAACAGTTTGGGCGCAGCCCGCTTAACGCGGAAAATGTCTTTTTTGGGGGTGATGCTTGGCTTTCCACCTCTTTCACGGTTGCGGGCACCCCCAGAGCATAGTAAGTGCCTACATACCACAATCCACAATGATTTTCGTTACAACTAAATAAACCTTCTGTAAACTAAAAACGACATTGGTAGGCTCCATCTAGAACCAACCAATGTCGTTTTATAGCTAAAGTTGCAACACATTATTCGCCAAACTTTATTTAACTAAAGATACATTGCCTTTAATTATTTCGTCATTATCATCCATATAAGTTACTGCAACATAATACACATACACACCTACTTCGCAATTAAAGCCTTTGTAAGTTCCATCCCAGCCATTAGCTATATCTGTAGTTTCGTACACACAATTACCCCATCTGTCGTAAACAAATAATGCAAAAGTTTTAGGCGTACCGCTTGTTATAAGTGGCTGGAAAGTATCGTTTGTTCCATCACCGTTTGGCGAAAACGCATTAGGTACAATAATGCCTTTTTTAACACTTACATTGATATTGACATCATCGCTTGCCACACAACCATATTCGTTAGTAGCAGTTACCGAGTAAACGGCGTTCTGAGTAGGCGTAACCAATACCCCCGAACAAACAGCATCTACACAACTTAAACCACTTGGGCTCCAAGTATAAGTTATATTGCTTGGCGGTACCGATGTAGCAGTTGCTGTTAGGGTAGTTGCCTCGCCCAACAAAACACTGGTATTAGCAGCCACCAAACTAACGCCCACGCTCGACACCATAATGGCGTGGCTAACCGTATCCGTACAACCATTATCTGTTACCGATAACACCACATTAACCATTCCATTAGTATTAAACGTTACATTTTGTGGTCCTACGCCTGTTAAAGTTTGGCTGCCAATTGTCCAAGTGTAGCTTGCCGTTGGGCTGGCTGTTCCTGTAAATATAAGGGTGGCATCATCGCCCAAACAAACACTTGTCGGAGCCGTAAAGGCAGCAATAGGGCAATCAAGAGCGGGGCAAGCATAATTTACCGCAAATGGCTCCACAAAACACGCCTGCACACCACCACTTCCGTTGTACGATACCGTCCAAGTTGCCGTACCGCTATCTCCCGGATTTATTGTTGTTGGTACATTTTCGGCACTTATCAAATAATTAGGGCAACTACTTGTCAAAGCAGGCACACTGCATTCCGTATTACTTATTTGTAAATAAGTAGTGTCTAATGGTGGATACAATATTAAATGTAACACCCCAGCAGCTATCGGGTTAGGGTTAAGCGTACACAACGCCCCTACATAAACATTAACTTGTTGTTCTTCGCAATTATCACCCGAGTAGGCATAATCGGCAGGAGTGACAAGTGTGGTCATAGCAGCATCGCTATACCAATCAAAACCTGCAAAGGTATTCGAGTTTCCGTTAAACTGGATAAAATCTTCCCATCCATCCAAATAAGGGTCTTTGCCATCGCACAATGCCAATATGGTATCCAATGCCACAACTATCGTTGGGCATAAATCTACCACGCAATCACTAACGGTTACTGTTATAGAAGTGGTATTGCTACAACCGTTATTTGTTACTGTTACCGTATAAGCAGTTGTACCTGCTACCAAAGTACTTGGTGTAGTGGTTTCTATGTTCGATGCATTGCTCCAAACATAGCTATCACCACCACTAGCAGTTAGGCTTGCCACATCGCCAATACAATAATCTACATCACCGCTAATACTTGCTACTGGCAGCATATTTACCGTTACATCTACCGTAGCCGTTGATGCACAAGCACCCGCAGCAGGCGTAAAGGTATATGTGCCACTTGCCGTATTACTTACCACCGCAGGTAACCAAACCCCAAACCCTTATCGAAACAGCAGGTAACAGGCTATCGCCGCCAACAATAGCAAAAGTAGGCGTTGTTTGTGGATTAACCGTTACATCTACACTTGCTGTTGATGCACAAGCACCCGCAGCAGGCGTAAAGGTGTATGTACCACTTGCTGTATTGCTCACCACCGCAGGCAACCACGTACCCGCAATACCCTCTATCGAAACAGCAGGTAAAACAGGGGCTACATCACCGCTACATATTGGGGCAATAGCTGTAAAAGTAGGTGTTGTTTGTGGATTAACTGTTACATTTACACTTGCTGTTGATGCACAAGCACCCCAGAGGCGTAAAGGTATAAGTACCACTTGCCGTATTAACCACGAACCCACCCGCCTTGCTGTATTGCTCACCACCGCAGGCAACCACGTACCCGCAATACCCTCTATCGAAACAGCAGGTAAAACAGGGGCTACATCACCGCTACATATTGGGGCAATAGCTGCAAAGGTAGGTACGCTTGCCGCATCTACCGCTACCACTATCGAGCCAGCACAGCCTAATCCAGTGCTATTATCCGTATAGGTTATCGTGGCATTACCCGCAAATGCACCACTCGATGCAAAGTTACCACCCGCATCTATCGTACCCGCAGCAGCCGGTACAACAGACCAAACACCGCCTGCAACACCACCTGTTTGTGTATAAACAGCCGTCGCACCTGCACAAACCGATTGGCTACCCGTCACCGTAATCGTCGGGCAACCAGGTATGCAGTTCGTTGCAAAAGCCTCGCTATCCGAGCAACCATTCGCATCTGTTGCCACTATCGTGTGATTGCCATTCGCAACACCCGCAAAGGCAGTACCAGCTTGTGCCGTACCATTATCCAAAGAATATGTCGTTGGCGTACCGCTCACAATAGTCACTGTCACATCGGCAGTAGCACCCGTGCAGTTGCTGCTAACACTTATTTGTGGCGATGCATTTACCGTTACATTTACCGTAGCTGTTGATGCACAACTGCCCGCAGCGGGCGTAAAGGTATATGTACCGCTTGCCGTATTGCTCACCACCGCAGGCAACCATGTACCCGTAATACCATTGCTAGATGTTGCAGGTAAAACAGGGGCTACATCGCCGCTACATATTGGGGCAATAGCTGCAAAAGTAGGTGTTGTTTGTGGATTAACCGTTACATTTACCGTAGCTGTTGATGCACAAGCACCCGCAGCAGGCGTAAAGGTATATGTACCGCTTGCCGTATTGCTCACCACCGCAGGCAACCATGTACCCGCAATACCCTCTATCGAAACTGCAGGTAAAACAGGGGCTACATCGCCACTACATATTGGGGCAATAGCTGCAAAAGTAGGCGTTGTTTGCGGATTAACCGTTACATTTACCGTAGCTGTTGATGCACAAGCACCCGCAGCAGGCGTAAAGGTATAAGTACCACTTGCCGTATTGCTCACCACCGCAGGTAACCAAGTACCCGAGATGCCATTACTAGAAGTTGTTGGTAAAACAGGGGCTACATCACCGCTACATATTGGGGCAATAGCTGCAAAAGTAGGTACGCTTGCCGCATCTACCGCTACCACTATCGAGCCAGCAGCTAATCCAGTGCTATTATCCGTATAGGTTATCGTGGCATTACCCGCAAATGCACTACTCGATGCAAAGTTGCCGCCCGCATCTATCGAGCCAGCAGCAGCCGGTACAACAGACCAAACACCGCCTGCAACACCACCTGTTTGTGTATAAACAGCCGTTGCACCTGCACATACCGACTGGCTACCCGTCACCGTAATCGTGGGCAACCAGGTATGCAGTTCGTTACAAAACTCGCTATCCGAGCAACCATTCGCATCTGTTGCCACTATCGTGTGATTGCCATTGGCAACACCCGCAAAGGAGTGCGGCTTGTGCCGTGCCACTATCCAAAGAATATGCCGTTGGCGTACCGCTCACAATAGTCACTGTCACATCGGCAGTTGCCCCCGTGCAGTTGTCGCTAACACTAATTTGGGGCGATGCATTTACCGTTACATTTACACTTGCTGTTGATGCACAAGTACCCGCAGCAGGTGTAAAGGTATATGTGCCACTTGCTGTATTGCTCACCAATGCAGGCGACCATGTACCCGAGATACCATTGCTAGAAGTTGCAGGTAAAATAGGAGCTACATCGCCGCTACATATTGGGGCAATAGCTGCAAAAGTAGGCGTTGTTTGTGGATTAACCGTTACATTTATAGTAGCTGTTGATGCACAAGTACCCGCAGCAGGCGTAAAGGTATAAGTACCACTTGCCGTATTACTTACCACCGCAGGTAACCAAGTACCCGCAATACCCTCTATCGAAACAGCAGGTAAAACAGGGGCTACATCGCCGCTACATATTGGGGCAATAGCTGTAAAAGTAGGCGTTGTTTGTGGATTAACCGTTACATCTACACTTGCTGTTGATGCACAAGCACCCGCAGCAGGCGTAAAGGTATATGTACCACTTGCTGTATTGCTCACCACCGCAGGCAACCAACTACCCGCAATACCATTGCTAGAAGTTGCAGGTAAAACAGGGGCTACATCGCCGCTACATATTGGGGCAATAGCCGCAAAAGTAGGGGACGTTGCTGGCATTTACCACCACCACTATCGAGCCAGCACAGCCTAATCCAGTGCTATTATCCGTATAGGTTATCGTGGCATTACCCGCAAATACGCCGCTCGATGCAAAGTTACCGCCCGCATCTATCGCACCCGCAGCAACAGGCACAACAGACCAAACGCCGCCTGCAACACCGCCTGCTTGTGTATAAACAGCCGTTGTACCTGCACAAACCGACTGACTACCTGTCACCGTAATCGTCGGGCAACCAGGAATACAGTTCGTTGCAAAAGCCTCGCTATCCGAGCAACCATTCGCATCTGTTGCCACTATCGTGTGATTGCCATTGGCAACACCCGCAAAGGTAGTGCTGGCTTGCGCCGTACCACTATCCAAAGAATATGTCGTTGGCGTACCGCTCACAATAGTCACTGTCACATCGGCAGTTGCCCCCGTGCAGTTGTCGCTAACACTAATTTGTGGCGATGCATTTACCGTTACATTTACACTTGCTGTTGATGCACAACTGCCCGCCGAAGGTGTAAAGGTATAAGTACCACTTGCCGTATTGCTCACCAATGCAGGCGACCACGTACCACTAATGCCGTTCAAAGAGCTTGTTGGTAAGATAGGAGCTACATCACCACTACATATTGCCGCTATTGCCGCAAAAGTTGGCACTATACCATTGGTTATTGTCAACACAAGCGTTGTGCTAGCCGCACTACATTGCGTATTTGCACCATCGGGGTCATCGGTGGTGATGGTTATTGTTACACTACCCGCTGCAATATCTGCCGCCGAGGGGGTATAAATAGTACTTGTTCCGGTTGATGGGTTAAAGGTACCGCTGCCCGATGTTGTCCAAGTAGCTGTTGTTGCACCGCCGCCAATAGTGGCTGTTAGGTTAGCTGTTGCTCCCGAACAAATAGCCGCAGATGCCGCCGTTACCGTTGCCGGATTAGGACAACTACATGCCGCCACCGTTGCCGTAACGCTAGCCACCGATGAACAGG